>CBKWJC010000044.1:0-52825 GCA_966674685.1 uncultured bacterium | reverse complement strand
TTTTTGGAAGGTGTTGTCCTTTTTGGAGTTCTCCCGTTTCCCCCTTTCCCGGGGGAACTGGGGGTGGGTTTTTGTCCCCCCCCCTCCCCCCCCCACAACAGCCTCTTTGGGATCCTCATGCCAGCTCAAATTTATAAACACCTTAACTAGGTGGGACAAAGACAGTCAGGCTATCCGGCGAGCAGTTGAATTCTACTGGCGTTGTGCCAATCATCTCGCCATCTAAAACTATCTTTTGTGATGGATTAGTTTTCACCTTAATTTGAGCCGCCCGCAGGCAAAGGACATCGTCCCGCTCAAATTTCTGTTTTACCAGTGCCGAAGCAAACAGGCTCGCCATCGCTCCCAGCCCCTGCAATCGTGATGTCGAAGCCGTTACTGTTACCTCCAACAGACCATCATTCGGGATAACCTCACCAAACCCCTGTGCCAAAACGGAGGTCGGAGGTGCAACATTTGCGATCGTAATGGCGGCAGCTTGCACTTCAGTGGTTTTACCGTCGATTTCAATTTCAGCATCAAACGCTTCTTGCTCCCGAAACTGCTGCACACCTGCCCAGAGATAGGCTAGAGGCCCAAAGCGATCTTTGAGTTCACGGCTGGCTCGATCAATGGTTTCCGCTTCAAAGCCAATTCCCGCTAGCAAAATCATCGGTGTTTGGTTACAGAAGGCAGCATCAACTTTTTGGGTATTGCCCATTAAAATTGTTTCGCAGGCACCATTGATGTTAGTTGGAATACCCAGACCAACTGAAAACGCATTAGCCGTTCCTCTAGGAATCACACCCAGAGGAATATCGGTACCAATCAGAGCACCCGCAACTTCAGATACAGTGCCATCGCCACCGGAAGCAATCACCATGCTTACCGCCGCTTCTTCAGGATCATCAGCTTTAACCGATTCCAAAATTTTGGCAACGAGATCAGCCGGACTGACATCTGGTTGGGTCTGAACAATTTCTAGGTTCAATTGCGCTTGCAGCAGCTTGCGGATCAGCGCTAGATCGGCTTGAGGGTTGCCCTGACCAGAAACGGGATTAAAAATCAGGTAAGCCGTCCGAGATTTGATCAGTGCCCGCACTAAAAGTCGTGCTGTTGCTAGATTCGTGGCAAAGGCGATATCGCGAGTTTCACAGGTGTGCAGCAGCGTTTCCATGTCGGGAGTCTGAGGCGCATCGAAGTTACGTAGGCAAATGAGGCTTGCCACCTCTTCAGCAATGACCTGGGCCGCAATCTGCACATAGCCTCCTTCTGTACCAGATAGCAACGACTCAACATCCAGACCCCTGTTGCGAATAGACTGGGCAGTCGTTGCCGTGGCAATCAGCCGAAAGCGAGAAAATACCGCTCGATACTGATAGATAAAATCTGCTAGTTCTTCATTGTGACCAGACTGAGCCGTGAAAGCAATGGTTGTTGGCATTAGTTGTTGGCATTATTAAGTTACATGTTGACTGAGATATAGAACAATCTTTCGCATCTATTAGAAAATATAACCGTGCTTATCGAGAGTTCTTCGACTTACATCTTGCATCTTGACGTTGAGAATCCGGGTAGTTCTCAAGCCTTAATGATTTTTGGTGGTGTGGGCAGCGCCCACACCACCAAAAATCATTACCTACATACCACTACCAGAATCCGAAGGGAGTTATTCTACCGCCGTATCGTAGCAGCAAAATAATTCTGCTGGATTTGGATGCAAGCTGTGAGTAGACGCCTATCTTGCATCTTGTATAGCTGCACTGGGCAAAGGGCTTATATCAGGTCGGGTTGGAAACTCATAATTTATGTTTTTATACACAGACTTGATGCTAAACCCCTTATCTCGCAAGAAAAACATTGCATTTATCCTCGATTCATCCTCCCGTTGAATCAGCCTTACTCCATTCTAATATTTCCATATATTCTCCTTATAATCTCAGTCTAAACTGTGGTGTGCCATGCTCGTCTGTTTAAGAAAATATCGAAGCTCATAGCAAGGCTTTATGAGGCTGCACCAGACAAGGGAGCTTGAGTCCTTTGCCTGGTGATACAGCATTTTTCGGCCTCGTGAGGTATATGGAAGTGTCTCCCTGTTGGAGGTAGAGAAACATTTTCGTACTCCACCAGCATGGGAAACGCTGTACAAAATCCGGTTAAAAACCCATTGTTTATTTTTTATGAAACGCTTGCGCCGCAAGCATCTCATAAAAAATAAGCAGAGTTCTTATACACGGACTTGATAGAAGAGCGGATTTTGTTCATCCTCAATCTGAATTGATATCAACGGTAAACAAATTCACAAATCGCTTAAGTGGCTGAGCATAATCAAATATAAAAACTCAAGTCCTGCGTCGCCCGCTGCGTAGGCAGCACAGGGTTTGAGATCTAGTTTTTAATTACGTCCAAGTACTTATCTTTCGTTTCCTTAAGTCATTAGCACTTCAAAAAGGAGAATACAACAATGACACTTTTCAAGCGTTGTCTAGCCGAAAGCATTGGTACCTTTTGGCTGGTTTTAGGTGGTTGTGGCAGTGCTGTCCTAGCTGCCACATTTACTTCAGTTAACGTGCAAATTAGTCAGAGTACTCTCTACCCACTTGGCTTAGGATTTATCGGCGTCTCTTTAGCCTTTGGTTTAACCGTTCTCACAATGGCCTATGCAATTGGCCATATCTCTGGCTGTCATCTCAACCCGGCAGTATCCTTTGGTCTCTGGGCTTGTAAGCGCTTCCCATCTTCAGAGCTGCTGCCGTACATTGCAGCACAAGTGATTGGCGCAATTGTGGGTGCAGGTGTAATTTATCTAATCGCTAGTGGCCAGCCTGACTTTGTACTAGAAGGTGCAAATCCCTTAGCTACAAATGGTTATGGAGCACACTCTCCAGGGGGTTACTCCTTGGTTGCCTGCTTCATCACAGAAGTCGTGATGACCTTCATGTTTTTGTTTATCATTTTGGGTGCCACAGATCGGCGTGCGCCCGCAGGGCTAGCGCCACTTGCGATTGGCATGGGACTGACCCTGATTCACCTCATTAGTATTCCCGTAACCAACACATCTGTAAACCCAGCTCGGAGCACGGGGCCTGCTATCTTCGCAGGTGTTGAATTATTTAGTCAGGTTTGGCTGTTCTGGCTGGCTCCTATTCTTGGGGCAATTCTAGCGGGCTTCCTCTACTCTGCGGTGTTTGAAGCCCCTCTACATGAAGAGGAGCGTGCGAAAGAACTGGTTTAACAATAAATTATAAGTTTTCAACTAGACGTGACACTAAGTCTGAATTGTGATGTAGGGCAGCGCCCCCACGTCACAATTCAGCCCAGATTGAGCAACGCCCTTTGGTTTAATTTGTGCAGTGTAGGTTTACAGAGGATGAGTATTCGCCATATCCAAATGAGCAGGATCGGCATCCCAGTTCAGCAGTGCTGCCACCTGGGCAGGTAGCGTAATTGGATTAAATGGCTTCAGGATTGCGCCTTCTACGCCCATTTCCTGGAGCTGCTGGGGACTAAACCACTTGGCTCTGGCCGTAATCAGTAGAATTGGGACAGATTGTGCGACATGCTGTCTCAGCCTCCAGATAAACGGCACAGCGTTTATTTCCAAAACGGGTGAATCGAGCAAAATGGCATCAGGTTGCCGACTATCCAGCGTTGCCAAGCCAGATTCTAATGATGAAACAGACAGTACATCCCACCCTCCCAGTTGACTCAAGCAAACTTGAAGTACTGTCCGCACTGAAGACTCGTGATCAATCAGCAAAATCAGTTTTTGCGACATAGCTAAGGGCCAGAACAAAAGCAATAGAACAGAAAGCTAGTGTCTCCACCCAAACGGCGACGGCTATAGCTTAAAAATTTCGTGAATTAATTAGGTAAGCCTATCGTAGGCTATCAAAATAAGACTCTTATAAGAGACTCCTATTGGCTTGATGCAGTGGTTTTGCACAGGCATCGCTTTTGATGATTGGATTGCTGTGCCATGTTCCAGGCGGCGCAGCAACCGTCAAACGTTATTTAGCCTAGTACACTCCTAGTACTCGGACAGCCTTACATTTTGCCCTAAAAACCCGAAAGAGCTATTTTGCCGCCGCATCGCGGCGGCAAAATAGCTCTTTCGGGTTTTAAACGTGCGAAGCAAACAACCCTTCTGGGTTTTCAATGTACGAGGTGCAAGATGTGAATATCATAAGTGTATCGATCCAAATAAACTTGATGGTCAAGTCCTCAACTAACAAATCAACTTTAATTGAATCAGGATTTAAAGCACTATCTGATTCTCTCCGGCTCCAGATCATTGAACTGCTGAGGGAGCAGGAGCTGTGTGTCTGCGACTTGTGCGATCGCTTAAATGTTCAGCAGTCAAAACTTTCGTTTCATCTCAAAACGCTGAAAGATGCGAAACTGCTAAGGGCGCGGCAGCAGGGCAAATGGGTTTACTACAGCTTGAATTTACCGCAGTTTGCGGTGCTGGAGCAGTACCTTTCCGACTTTCGGCGCTTCAGTCCGATGCTGCCATCGCGGGTTTGCTGTGATGATGAATCCAATAATTAAGCTTGATGAAGTAGTTTGATAACGTATTCTGCATGACTTGACAAATCAAAAATATTTGATTTGATGGAATCATGGTGGCTATGCTCACACCTGCGCCACAGTTGCCTACTCTGCAATGGGCAATTATCTGAAAAACTCGTTGCGGAAATGAGAGGTTGTATGACAAGAGTTGCAATTAACGGCTTTGGTCGGATTGGCCGCTTGCTGGTGCGGGCTGCTTGGCACTGGCCAGAGTTGAATTTCGTCCATATCAATGAGGTCAAAGGGGGAACCGCTGCGGCGGCTCACCTGCTCAAGTTTGATTCTGTGCATGGCCGCTGGGCACCGGAAGTCGAAGCCGCGAGTTGCGATCGCATTCTCATCGATGGGCAACCGATCAGCTTTAGTGAGTACCAAGCTCCCGGTGATGTGCCCTGGGATGAGCTAGGGGTCGATATCGTACTGGAATCTTCTGGTAAGTTCCGCACGCCGGAATTGCTCGATCCCTACCTCAAACGCGGGGTCAAAAAGGTGATTGTGGCCGCTCCGGTGAAGCAAGGCGCACTCAATATCGTCTACGGCATTAACGATCACCTCTACGATTCCTCACAACATCATCTGCTAACCGCTGCATCCTGCACCACGAACTGTCTCGCTCCAGTGGTGAAGGTGATTCATGAAGGACTGGGCATTAAGCATGGCGTGATTACGACCATTCATGACAACACCAACACCCAAACGATTGTGGATGCGCCGCACAAGGATCTGCGGCGGGCGCGGGCTACCAGTCTGTCCTTGATTCCGACGACAACCGGATCGGCAACCGCAATCGGCCTGATATATCCAGAGTTGAACGGCAAGCTGAATGGGTTGGCGGTGCGGGTGCCGTTGCTAAATGCCTCGCTGACCGACTGCGTATTTGAGGTTGAGCGTCCCACCACTGTCGAAGAGGTGAATCAGCTCCTGCAAACTGCCTCTGAGGGAGAGCTGCAGGGCATTCTCGGCTATGAGGAGCGCCCCCTAGTCTCGATTGACTACAAAGATGATCCGCGTTCATCCATTATTGATGCTCTGTCAACGATGGTGGTGGACGAAACCCAGGTGAAAATTCTGGCCTGGTATGACAACGAATGGGGCTATGCCAATCGGATGGCGGAATTGGCGCGCAAGGTCGCGATTTCATTGGCGTAGTTACTGATCCGGCGTGCAATTATTCACATCATCCGATGAACCTATGGAATCCTCTACCACATTTGATAAAGCTGGGGTACGCAACTATGCCCTCGTGACAGCCGCTTACTGGGGCTTCACCCTCACCGACGGGGCGCTGCGGATGCTGGTGCTGCTCTACTTTTATACGATTGGCTACTCGCCCTTTGAAGTGGCGATGCTGTTTCTGTTTTACGAAATCTTTGGCATTGTGACAAACCTGTTCGGCGGCTGGATTGGCTCACAGTTCGGCGTCAAGCTGACGCTCTATGGCGGCATTGCGCTGCAAATTGGTGCATTGCTGATGATGACCCCAGTGAATGAATCTTGGGCGCTGGCATTGGCAATTCCCTATGTGATGATGGCGCAGGCGCTATCGGGCATTGCCAAAGACCTGACCAAGATGAGTTCTAAAAGCGCTATCCGCCTGGTGATTCCGCAAGATGCTCAGTCATCGCTATTTAAGTGGGTGGCCATCCTGACCGGATCAAAGAATGCTCTGAAGGGAGTTGGCTTTTTTATTGGTAGTGTTTTGCTGGCGGCATTTGGCTATGTAAATGCACTGCTGGTCATGGCTGGGGGGCTTTTCCTGGTGCTGCTTTCAAGTCGGTGGCTGCCGTCTGGCATGGGCAAGATCAAAGCAAAAGTCAAGTTTCGCCAGCTTTTTTCCAAAAGTCGAGAGATCAACATTCTGTCAGCCGCTCGATTCTTCTTATTTGGCGCAAGAGACGTTTGGTTTGTCGTCGGTCTGCCCGTCTTTCTCTACAGTGAGCTGAACTGGACGTTTGAACAGGTGGGTGGCTTTCTGGCCATCTGGGTGATTGGTTACGGCATTGTGCAATCCCTGGCCCCGACGATCTTAAAGCGATGGGGGTCTGGCCAACCGCCAACCGCCAAGACAATTCGCTTCTGGACCGGATTCTTAACTGCGATGCCCGTTGCGATCGCACTTGCTCTGCAAACAGGTCGTCCGCCTGGACAAACGATTGTGATTGGCCTGATGGCGTTTGGCATTGTGTTTGCATTTAACTCAGCGGTGCATTCTTATCTAGTGTTGGCTTTTACGGAAGACGATAAGGTAGCGCTGAATGTTGGCTTCTACTACATGGCAAATTCGGGCGGGCGATTAGCCGGAACGGTGCTGTCAGGACTAATCTTCCAGCTCTACGGATTAGTCGGCTGTCTGTGGATATCGGCGCTGTTTGTCCTGCTGGCCGAACTGATTACGTTGAAACTACCCAATCCAAAGCCCGGACGAGACCTGGCTTGGAAAGCGACAGGAGGCGACTGATCCCGGTTGTGATATTAAGTCTGTGTAAAGAACCCAATTTATTTTTTGTGAAACGTTTGTGGAGCAAACGTATGTGTTTAGCGTAGTTGTACGATCCCCCGCTGTCGCCGCCCCCTTGAAAAAGGGGCTATACCACCGCTAGCTCAAAGTCTCCCTTGTTTTAGGCGCAGCCATGCCCGAAGGGCTATAGGGGGATTTAGGGGGATCTATCAAAGTGTTTCGCTAAACAAGTATCTGCAAACGTTTTACAAAAAATAAATTATGGGTTTTCAACCAGACTTGATATGAGCAATGGTGCAGGGGAGCAAGGGAGCTAATTTTTTATAAAAACGGTGATGTTGGGCGCGCCGCGCCCAACATCACCAGACTTGACCAACGCGCCTAGCGCTGTAGTCGTAGTGTAGAGAATCGGGGGACGTATGACAGACGAGTATCGGGATAGGCCATCTGGGGCGGTGCAGGCAGGAGGAACGCTGAGTTTTTTCGAGCGATATCTAACCCTTTGGGTAATCCTGTGCATTCTAGGCGGAATTGGTTTGGGTCGCACCTTTCCGACTCTGGCAGAAACCTTAGACGCCATGAGCATCTATCAGGTGTCTGTGCCGATTGCCATCTGCCTTTTCTTTATGATGTATCCCATCATGGTCAAGATTGATTTTTCTCAGGCCAAGCAGGCAGCTCGCACTCCCAAACCTGTGATACTCACGCTGGTGGTCAACTGGCTGATCAAGCCGTTTACAATGGTGGCTTTTGCCCAGTTTTTTCTAGGCTGGCTGTTTCGTCCCCTGCTGGAGGGGACGGAGATCATTCGCAATCTTGAAATCTCGCTGGCAAACTCGTACATCGCTGGAGCAATCCTGCTCGGCATTGCCCCCTGTACGGCAATGGTGCTGATGTGGGGCTATCTCTCCTACGGCAATCAGGGACACACACTGGTGATGGTGGCGATTAACTCGCTGGCAATGCTGTTTCTGTATGCGCCGCTGGGCGGCTGGTTACTCTCTGCTAACGACCTGACGGTGCCGTGGGAAACGATTGTGCTGTCGGTGCTGGTCTACGTCGGACTACCGCTACTCGCAGGCGCGATCTCGCGCACCTGGATTCTGCGCCACAAAGGCAAAGCCTGGTTTGATCAGGTCTTTCTCAAGTACCTCAGTCCAGTTGCGATCGCAGCTCTGCTGATCACCTTAGTTTTGCTCTTTGCCTTCAAAGGCGAACTGATCGTCAATAATCCGCTGCATATTCTGCTGATTGCCGTTCCCCTGTTTATCCAGACCAACTTTATTTTCCTGATTACCTATGTCGCCGCCCAGAAGCTGAAGCTGGTCTATGAAGATGCCGCACCTGCTGCACTGATTGGAGCCAGTAACCACTTTGAAGTTGCGATCGCAACAGCAGTCACGCTTTTTGGCCTCAACTCCGGTGCCGCGCTAGCCACCGTGGTTGGCGTTCTCATTGAAGTTCCCGTCATGCTGATGCTAGTGGAAGTGTGCAAACGGACGGCCTTTTGGTTTCCGCGTCAGCCAGAGAAAGCCGCCTTTTCAAAATACCAAAGGAGAAAACCATGACCTCATTCAAAACCCACATCGCCTTGAAGGTTACCGATCTCAATCGGTCAATTGCGTTTTATCAGGTTCTATTCAATACCAAGCCCGTCAAGCATAAGGCCGATTATGCCAAATTTGATCTGGACAATCCAGGCTTGAACCTGACGCTCAACGTTGGCGACAATACGAACCCCGGATCGCTGTCCCACTTTGGTATTCAGGTCGATAGCTCGGAAGCCGTGCAGGTTGCGATCGCGCGTTTCCAGGCTGCTGGACTAGCGACATTTGAGGAGAAAAATACGGACTGCTGCTATGCCCTTCAGGACAAGGTTTGGGTAACTGATCCGGATCAGAATCGATGGGAAATTTTTGTACTCAAGGTTGCAGATACCAGTCCTGAAATCAACTTCTCTGGAGCAACTGTAAACGAGGTTCCAGCCCAAAAGCAGGGCTGCTGTACGTAAATGTGCAATATCGGAGATGTTCTACTTGGAGAAGCTAAAGCGGCCATTGACCTTTTCGCCTTGGATATCGGTTTGAATGACGGTTTTATATTCTCCAGTTACTTGGCTAGGGATAAACGCAAAGAAGTGTTCTCCTGCCGCATCATACTCCATCGGAATTTCCTGCTGTGAGCCATCGGGCAGTTGAATTTGAGCGACAGCAGTGGCATCAGCAACGGTTTCGTGGGTGTCGCCAGTTTGCAAGTACAAATCCAGATGAATGCCATCCGCTTCGGGCAAGGGTACTAACTCCATGTGGTAGGCTCCGGTTTCAACAACCTGGCCACCTTTCGTTGCTGCGCTGTGATCGGATGCAGCCGTTTCCGCTGTTGCATCGTCTGCTGGAGCGGTGGTTGAGCTTTCTGCGGTCGAGGTATCAGCCGTTGCAGACGTTGTCGCCGTTTCGGAGTTACCGCAGGCAACTAGGGTGAGTAGACTTGTGAGCAGTAGGGCTTGAGCAATTTGAGAACGCATAGGATGAACCTTCTATTTTCTGAGTGGAGCTATGGTTTGGATATTGGGGGTAAGGGAGCAAGGGAGCAAGGGGGGGAGGAGCAAGGGGGCAAGGGAGCAGGGGGGCTTAGGGAGTAAGGGGGCAAGGGAGCTGTAGCTGTAGGTGAGAAAATCGGTATCACACACGACTCATGGGTTGGTCTGAAACAGCCGCTTTCGATTCAGTGGTCTGGATGTCAGAGGTGATGGATGTGGGTATGAGATAGCGGCCAAATTGAGTGTAGAGGGCGGGCAAAACGATCAGCGTTAGGGCGGTAGAGGTGAACAGTCCGCCAAGTACAACTACTGCTAGCGGCTGCAAAATCTCCCGACCGGGGCCAGAGCTGATCACCAGCGGCAGCATCCCCAGAGCGGAGGTAAAAGCCGTCATCAGAATGGCATCGAGCCGCTCCATTGAACCCGCGAAAATGACCTGTGGCAGGGGCATTCCTGCCGCTAGCTTGCTGTTGTAGTTGTCTACCAGCAGTAAGCCATTGCGAACGGCAACGCCAAACAGCGTAATAAAACCCACGAGGGACGCCACCGAGAGGATGCCACCTGCGATCGCAACTGAGAAAATTCCGCCCACAACGGCTAAGGGCAGATTCAGCATGATCATGATCGTCGCGGGTAAGGATTTCACCGTGAAATACATTAGAACAGCAATCACCACCAGCGCTAGAGCGCCAAATACCAAAAGGTTTTGGGTGGCTCGCTGCTCGGATTCAAACTGGCCACCGTACTGAATGAAGTAGCCGGGAGGAAACGTAACCTGCGATCGCACTTTTGCTTGAATTTCGGCAATCACGGAACCCAAATCGCGATCGGCCACGTTGGAGGACACAATGATCAGGCGCGACACGTTTTCTCGACTAATGGAATTGGGGCCAGTGCCATAATCGACCTGGGCAAGCTGCTCCAGCGGAATGCGCTGTCCGTCGGGCGTATCAATCAGCATGGCGCGCAGGGTATTGGGATCGCTGCGGGCGGCAGACTCAAACCACACCACTAGGTCAAATAACTGCTGATTTTCCAGCACCTGGGAGACGACGCGACCATTGAGGGCAGTTTCGATGGTTTCGGCCAGCGCCTGCATACTCAGGCCATAGCGAGCGGCAGCAGCACGGTTGAAGCGGATCTGAACCTGACGCACGGGTAATTGAGGAGCCAGTTGCAAATCGACCACGCCCTCTACAGCGCTCATTACCTGCGTCACTTCGGTGCCCAGCCGTCGGAGTTCAGCCAGATCGGGGCCAAAAATTTTAACTGCGATCGCACTTCGGACACCCGACAACACCTCATCCATCCGGTGCGAGATAAAGCCACCTACACTGGCCGGAGCACCTGGAATTTTCTCAAATTCAGCCCGCAAATCTGCCAGCGTTGCTTCGCGGTCTTTCATGCCGACATCACTTAGTTCAATATCCAGTTCCGCAAAGTTGGAGCCGACCACATGCGGATCGCCTGGTGCGCGGCCCGATCGCATTTGCAGACTGGCAAATCGAGGATCATCGTTGAAAGCATCTTGCACAGCCAATCCCGCCCGATTCGTGGCAGCCAAAGAGCTACCGGGAAATAGGTTCATGGATGCAACCAGCGATCGCTCCTGAAACTCCGGTAAAAAGACTCGTCCTAAAACGGGTAACAGGGTCAGCGAAGCGACCAGTGCCCCCACAGCCACCAGCAGAATCAGCCGAGGACGCTCCAGAGCCAGCCGCAATCCCGGTTGATAGAGGCGTTGACTCCAGCGGGATACCCAAGTCTCTTCTTCTGGCAAGGGCGCATAGGCCAACAAAAACGCACAGAGCGCAGGAGAGAGGGTGAGCGCCACCAAGGTCGAGGCAAAAATGGCCACCAGATAGGCAATGCCCATGGGCGCAAAGATGCGGCCTTCTACCCCCGTCAGCGAAAAAATGGGGGCAAAGACGACGGCAATAATCACAGTGGAAAAGAGAACGCTGGTGCGAACCTCCACCGAAGTGTCGTAGACGACCTGAAATGGGTGCTTTGGACTACCCAACTGCCGATTTTGGCGGAGACCTCGATAGCAGTTTTCCATATCCACAATCGAGTCATCCACCACGGAGCCAATGGCAACGGCTAATCCGCCCAACGTCATCGTGTTGACGCTCAAACCAAACCAATCCAGCAGAATCAGACAGATCAGGAGCGACATCGGAATGGCGCTGAGTGTAATTGCCGCCGTGCGCCAGTTCATCAAAAACAGCAGCAGGATGACCGACACAATGATGATGCCGTCCCGCAGAGAATCCCGCACGTTATGAATCGAGGCTTCAATGAAGTCAGCCTGACGGAAGGTGCGATGGATCGTGACATCCGCTGGCAAGCTTGGCCCTACTTCCTCCAGCGCCGTCTCTACCTGCTCCGTCACCGTTAACGTATCCGCCAAGGGCTGCTTATTGATCAGCATTACCAAGGCTGATTGACCGTTAAGGCTCGCATCACCCCGCTTTAGGGCTGGGCCGACTATCACCTCTGCCACATCTTGCAGGAGTACAGGTTTTCCATCTCGTGCCGTTACTACCGCCTGCTGCAAATCTTGAATCGACTCAATGCGGCCAATTCCACGGATCAGTAGTTCCTGATCGGCATCAATTAGATAGCCACCCGCCCCATTCTGATTCGCTGCCGCCGCCGCTTGGCTGACTTCCGCTAGCGTCACCCCAAAGGCATTAAGTTTAGCGGGATCTACCAGCACTTGGTACTGCCGTTCCTCGCCACCAAAAACGGTAATTTGGGTGATACCGGGCACCGCTAACAGCCGATTGGTTACCTGTCGGTCGATCAGTTGTCGTATGTCCATCAGCGGTGTGGATTCAGCTGTAAAGGCATATTCCAGCACAATGCCTAGCGGTGAATTGAGCGGAGCCAGTTGGGGCGCTTCCACTCCTTCCGGTAAGCGGGATTGGGCTTGCTGAATGCGTTCGGTAATTAGCTGTCGCGCCTGATAGATGTCGGTATCCCAGCCAAATACCACCCGCACGGCAGAAGCACCTGCCACTGAGGTCGATCGTACCGCTGTTACCCCCGGTGTACCGTTCACGGCGCTTTCAATCGGCAGCGTGACTAAGGATTCCACTTCCTCTGGGGCAAGACCGGGCGCTTCGACTTGAATTTCCACTTGGGGCGGAGCGAAGCTGGGAAATACGTCCAGGGACATGTGGTTGAGGGCACGTAGTCCGTAGAGGGTAACCAGGACGGCTCCAATGACGACGATCCAGCGTTGGGCGATTGACCATTTGAGGATTGAGTTGAGCATGGGGGGAGTGAGGAGTGAGGAGTGAGAAAGGAGTGGATGGGTGAATGGGTGAATGAGGGGGGTGAGTAAGGGAGCAGGGGGCTACTAATATCAGGTCTCTTCGACTTCGTTTCAACGTTGAGATCCCCCCTAGCCCCCCTTAATAAGGGGGGAATTGGTTCAAAGTTCCCCCTTATTAAGGCATTCATATACTTGACGCATCCAGTGAAACAACTGATTGCCCTCACCCTAAATCCCTCTCCCACAGGGCGAGGGACTTCCGATCCGGCTCCTCTTCTCCCGTGGGAGAAGGGGCTGGGGGATGAGGGCAAGCGGTTGATGTCTCAAGTATGTCATTACCCTTATTAAGGGGGATTTAGGGGGATCAGTGCGGGATTTCAAAGACCTATTCAAGATGTGTGTACTTAGTAGGAGCAGGGGAGAGAGGGGGGGTTACTTTTTGTCTAGGGTGGTGGTTTCTGGGGAGGTGGTGGTGAGGGCGTAGGGAGGGGTGGGTTCAGGAGGGTGTTGATTGAATGGGGTGTGGGGTGTGGGGCGGGTGCGGCGTCCGATGAGATAGGCGGTGCTGGTGGTTGTTGCGATCGCACCTATGCCTCCGACAATGAATAACCATCGAGGAACGGCGCGACCGGAGGGTGTGGCTTCTATCTCGGCATCGGCATCGGCTGTAGCGCTGTCGCCTCGGAGGGATTGAGCATAGAGCTGCAATGCGCCTTGGGTGACAACCTGGTCGCCTTCAAACAGTCCTGACTGTACTTCTACTTGATCGCCAGCCGTGCGCCCGATGGTTACTTCAACGGGTTCAAAGGCATCACCGTTTTGCACAAATACTAGGGATTGGCCCTCGGCATCTACCACGGCACTGGCGGGAATGGTCAAGACGGCTGTGGGGGTGCGGTCGGTCAAGATCTCTAATTCGGCAAACATGCCCGGTTTGAGGACGGCTCCAGCATTTTCTAGGGCGGCTGTCACGGGCACAATGCGAGTCGTGCCGTCTACCACCGCGCCAACCCGGATCACGCGCCCTTGGAAGAACTGGCCAGGCAAGCTAGCAATCGTCACGCGCACTGACTGGCCTTCGGCTACCTGATCTAAATCTTTTTCATAAACATTGGCTGTCACCTGGAGCGCATCGCCGTTGACAATCCGCATCAGCGGCGTCACGGCTTCTTCCACCGCTTCGCCCAGGGTGACAGGACGGTCTGCGACTTTGCCTGCGATCGGGGCTTTTACTGTGACGACTCCCTGCTCTGTTGCCGAGCTGTTCAACTGCTGGAGGCGCGTTTCATAGGCTGTCGTGCTGAGCTGGACATGGGAACGAGCCGCATCCAGTGCGGCCTGCGCCCGCTCGAGTTCCGCCTGGGCTTCCAAAACGGGTTGTTGGCTCTCAGCACGGGCCATTTCACTCTGGGCAGCGGCCAGTTCGGATTGGGTTTCTAAAAACTGCTGACGCGCGATCGCACCTGCTTTGAGGAGTACTTGGTCTTGCTCAAACCGTTCCTGGGCAAGGGCGAGCTGCTGCTGAGCCGCCTTCACCTCTGTATCTGCGATCTCAACTTGGCGCTCATAATTGCGTTGAGCGAGCGTCAGATTGGCCTCTGCCGATCGCAAGTCGGCCTCTGCCCCGACCCGATCTTCTTGGGAGGCAACCCGTAGCTCAATCAAATCGGGGGCAATCACCTTGGCTAAAGGCTGTCCGGCTGTAACCGTTGCCCCCGGTTCCACCAACAGCTCGATCACCGTGCCATTAATCGGCGCATTCACCATCACCGCCTGATCGGGCTGCGCCACCAGTTCTCCAGTCGTTTCAATGCCAATGCTCAAAAACTGGGATTGAACGGGTGCCAGCTTAATCCCCAACCGCTCCGCTGTGGTCGGATCAACTCGAATACCGCTCACAGGTTGGCTCGTGCCAGATTGAAACTCGGCACCGTGGTCATGCCCCGTGTGAGCAACAACCGCAACTGGTAAAGTGATTAACGCAACTCCCAATACTGATCCGACCCAAGCCGCTAGCCGATACTGAACATGCATATTGATTCTTCCAGAAGGCAAACAGGACAAATGAACGCGAATATTGGCTGAACACTGGCTGGACGGAATAGTATCAGTCAAATATGAAATCACGATGAATTCCAAACAGCTTGGTTTTTTGAAGATATGAGCACCTGACGCTATGCGTATTCTCTTAGTTGAAGATGAGCCGGATTTGGGCAAAGCAATTAAGCGTACCCTGACCCAGGAAGCCTATGTGGTGGACTGGGTGCAGTCGGGGGATGAAGCACTGGCCTATTTGGAAACTGATCTGCCGCTTTACACAATTGGCGTGTTTGACTGGATGCTGCCGGGACTATCGGGGATTGATCTGTGTCAGTGGTTGCGATCGCACCATCATGCTCTGCCCGTTTTAATCCTGACCGCCAAGGATCAGATCGAGGATCGAATTATGGGGCTGGATGCTGGAGCCGATGACTATTTAGTCAAACCCTTCAGCATGGCCGAATTGCTGGCGCGTCTCAGAGCCTTGCGGCGGCGCTCGCCGGAGATTAAGCCGAGTCAAATCCAGGTGGAGCCACTGACGCTGGATTGCGATCGCAGAATGGCCTTTTTTAATTTCGGTGAACCAACCGAGCAGCCCATCGAGCTGACCCAGAAAGAGTTTCAGTTGCTTCAGTATCTGATGGAGCACCCGAACCGGATTCTGACCCGCGATCAGGTACTGAATCAGCTCTGGGAAATTGGCGCTGAACCCAACAGCAACGTCGTTGCTGCCCAGATGCGGCTCCTGCGGCGGAAGCTGGCCAAATATCACTGTGATGATCTAATTGAAACTGTCTATGGCATGGGATACCGCTTCAACGCCGAATAAGCTGTTTCGACGCAGCCGCTGGCAGCTAACTGTCTGGTACACCGGGGTAATGACGGTGGTACTTGGGCTGAGCGGATTTGGGGTGTATGAAGCGATTGCCCATGCCCATCGAGTCACCGCTGATCGCGAACTGAAGTCTGTGGCCGAAACGGTACACGATGCCCTAGAAACCACCCTCACGGCCAGCGGTCAGATCAACGGCCTGTCGCCCAATCTGCTGCCCAATCTGTGCGTAGCCGGGGAGCCTTGCCAGGTGCCCTTCGAGACATCGCGGGGGCATCATGGCGGATCGCCCTATCGCGGCAGCTACTACTTTCGCGTCCTCTCTCCCGATCAAACTCTACTGGCCACAGCAGGCATCCTGCCCGAAGGCTTGCCGATTACAGACACCGAAGCCTCCTGGGATACGCTGCGGGATGAGGCCAACAACCAGTATCGCCAGATTGCCCTGCCGCTCTACAGTCTCGATGACCAAAGCCGTCTGGGTACGCTGCTGGTCGGACGATCCTTTAGCGATTTTGCCGCTTACCTCGACATGATTCGCTGGATTATTGTTCTCAGCTTACCGCTCACGATGGGACTGATTGCGATCGCAAGCTGGTGGCTGGCGGGAGTTGCCTTGAAGCCCGTCCGCGCCTCATATCGCAATATTCAGCAGTTCACGGCTGATGCTGCCCATGAACTGCGTACACCTCTGACGGCGACACAGGCCACAGCGGAATCGGTGATCCGGCTACCTTATATTTCAGATGCAGAAGCGCGGGAAACGCTCCAGGTGATCACCCGCCAAAACCAGCGGCTGACAACACTTGTCAGCGATCTGCTGTTACTGTCTCGTTTAGACATTCAAAGTTCAACCGTCCAAACTCCCTGCTGCTTGCAGGATGTACTGAGCGATATTGCAGAGGAACTAGCCGCACTTGCGATCGCAACAGAC
Organism: uncultured bacterium; assembly: GCA_966674685.1. Classification (GTDB taxonomy): domain Bacteria; phylum Cyanobacteriota; class Cyanobacteriia; order Phormidesmidales; family Phormidesmidaceae; genus Thainema. The sequence goes on along the minus strand of CBKWJC010000044.1, from coordinate 36,188 downwards.
ATTCAACTGGTGCTTGACCAACCTGCCGCACCGCCGATCATCGTCATGGGCAACGAAGAACATCTCTATCGACTAGTGCTAAACGTGGTTAGCAATGCCCTCCAGCACACGCCACCGGGAGGCAAAGTGACGATCCGGTTACAGTACAGTATCCGCACCACATTTCCAGATGGTGAAAAACGGCAGGCGCTGATCACCATCACCGACACAGGCATCGGCATTGCTCCAGCCGATCAGCGGCGGATTTTTGAGCGGTTTTATCGCGTCGATAAAGCCCGCGCTCGGCACAGTGGCGGCTCTGGATTAGGGTTATCAATTGCGCTTGCGATCGCGCAGGCTCATGGTGGTGAAATTCAGGTGCAGAGCGCGTTAAAACGAGGTAGCACCTTTACCATCCTGTTGCCCACAATTCGAAATACCTGATCGTATAAGTTCTACAAATCAGCGCTACAGATGAGATCAGTGCTGAATGACTGAAATACGCCTTACTTCTCATGCCTCTCGCCTTACTTTTTCGAGGGATGAGGACTGAGTATTGATATGTAGCCATAGATTAAATTAAAGAATCGGAATTATCTGTTTTGTTGCTTGCTCTGATTGATTTTATTTTGATCAATTTTGATGGTTGATATGTCGCGCTTCACCCGGCGCATCAACCATCAAAATTGATAGCTGTAGTCAGCTTTGTTAGGACACGAGCATTTTTGTGGCTAGATTGGGCAGAACAGTAGTGATACGGAATCCGCTTTGTATAGAAACGGTATGTTTTGGGTTAAAAAGCACGCGCAGCGTGCTTTTTAACCCAAAACATACTGCTACTTTCTAGACGGATTCCGTATGAGACTATGATTTGGGGCGATTTAGTTTCTTTGTGGTTTTAGATCCAAGAAGTCGTCAGTGTTTTGATCAGCGTGCCCTGCTATCGTTTTTGCCGTAGCTTTAAACATTCCTGAATGTTGATTCGATATTAATCGCCCATCTTCCATGTAGACAGTGCGATCAGCGATATCCAAAATCCGATTATCGTGGGTCACCATGAGGACGGCGCACCCCTGCTCTTTCACTAGTTGCTGCATGAGGTTGACTACGTCTCGGCCCGATTGACGGTCGAGGGCAGCGGTGGGTTCATCAGCTAGTAAGAGTAGAGGATGGCCGACAAGCGCACGAGCGATCGCAACCCGCTGCTTTTGTCCGCCCGACAAATTGCTGGGATAAGCGTGAACCCGATCCCCTAAGCCAACGGCTTCAAGCGCAAGTTTGGATTGGCGGCGCGCGTCTTGAGGAGAAAGAACATGATGAAGCTGAATTGACATTTGCACGTTTTGGAGAGCCGTCAGTGACTGTAGTAGATTGTGAGCCTGGAAGATGTAGCCAATTTGACGACGAATCTGTACAAGCTGTGGTTCGGTTGCCCCACGTAGCTCATTGCCAAATACGGTTAGGCTACCTGCTTGTACCGATCGCAGTCCGCCGATTAATGTTAGTAATGTTGTTTTTCCAGATCCAGAAGGGCCTGACAGAATGACGATTTCTCCTGCCTCGATCGTTAAGTTAATGTCGGTTAGTACCTGACGACACAAGGTTCCTTGACCCCAGAAATGGTTGAGATGAGTGATAGAAACGAGGGAAGATGAATCCATTTTGAATTTAAAGCTGTGTTGATAAGACTAAGACTTATACAAAGCTTGAAGAGCAACAAGCACTTTCCTGAAAATGCCTGTTGGGTAAGCTCTAAAATATATCAAAAGATTTCAGCGGGGTCTGCTCGGCGTAGCTTGCCCATTGCGATCGCACCTGATATGACACACATTATTATTGATAGTAACAGCACCAAAGTTGCTCGTTGGAAACCCATACTTAAGGGTAAAAAAGTTGCAGCCTGAGTTACGTCATACAGAAGAATAGACAACAGCAATCCAGGGATATATCCCAATATAGACAAAAACATAGCTTCCTGGAAAACGACCATTAGCAAATAGCTATTGCGATAGCCCATAGCTTTAAGAGTGGCATATTCTATCAAGTGAGAAGACACATCAGCATATAAAATTTGATACACAATTACGGTTCCCACAATGAAGCCCATGCCAACTCCCAAGGTAAAAATAAAGCCGATTGCGGTACTGGTTTGCCAGTATTTTTTCTCGAAGTCAATGAACGCTTGATGAGTCAAAATTTTGACATCTTCAGGTAGATGGGCGGCGATTTGAGCCTGAACAGTTGCCGAATCGCTGTCTGGCTGAAGCTGAATCAGTCCAATCGTTATTTCGTTGGCTGTGCGATCGGGGAATAGCCGCAAAAAGTTAGCGGTGCTGGTCATAATATTGCCATCGGCTCCGAAGGATGGCCCCAGTGTGAACAGTCCAACAACATTGACTCGCTTACCGTTCAGTTCAGTTGAGACTGATTTACCCTGCTCAAAAGCCGTTGCGATCGCACCATATTCTGAGCGCGATGCTTGATCGAATAGAATATTTTGTTCTACTTTGATCAGATTTGCAGCTTGATTAACGTCATCTAGATAGGTTGCCTCAGTTCCAATATCAAAGCCATAGACATAAATAGTACGAAAGGTGCCCAGATCAGGATTTTTCCAATCACCGAATCCAACATAAACAGGACTAACAGATTCGACTCCCTCTATACCTAAAACTTGATAAAGTCGCCGTCGGGAAAAAGGCATCATATAGCTCAATGACTTCGAGCGAGTACTGATGAGAACCAGATCACCTTTTAAGTTTTGGTGAAAGCGGGAGGTACTGTCATAAAGGGCTGCCTGAAACCCTAATTGCATAAACATCAAAATCACAGCGAATGCGATGCCTGCTAGGGCGATCGCTAAGCGACTTTTTTCCCGGCTAAGCTGTAACCACGCTAAAGGAATATTAGACCACATCGCTTTTCAACATCAAAAATTGATAAGAATAATACTGGGTAGTGGTATGTAGGTAATGATTTTTAGTGGTGTGGGCAGCGCCCACACCACCAAAAATCATTAAGGCTTGAGAACTACCTAATACTGCTTATTTGACTTCCTTATTAAGGCTTTAATTTGTATCAATCACGACACTAACCTGCAAGTTTGTGAATGAAGAAACTCTTTGACTATCACTAGGTTGTAGACGAATTTTAATCTCAATTACTCGCCTGTCGATATCAGCTACTGGATCAGTACTCAATGTATTTTGAGCATTCACTTGAGAGCCAATTTGCACAACTTCACCCTGTAGAGCTGCTGGAAAGGCGTTGCTAGTAACGGTGGCAGTTTGTCCAATCTGAATATCGTCAACGTCTAGTTCATACACTTCGGCAATGACATTCATTTGTTCGGTATGCCCAATGGCTGCAATTCCCTGGTCACCAATCATTTCTCCAGGGCGGGAATAGATGTCTAAAATCTGGCCAGAGATAGGTGCCCGAACAGAAGCAAGGTCTAAATTGGCCTTGGCTTTGGCAACATCAGCTAACGAGCTTTCCACTTGAGTGTTGGCGGCTTGAACATCGGTCGGGCGTACCTCAGCAATTTGATTTAGGGTGGCTTGAGCGGCATTGATCTGTTCCTGATAAGTCGCTTTGAGGCGGTCAAGATTGACCTGGGCGTTGTCCCGCTGTTCTTGAGCATTGATCATCTCCAAGTACCTGCTTTCTCGTTGCGAGGCCGTGATTGCTCCCTCCTGAAAGAGCAACTGGTAGCGATCATATTCGGTACGAGCATTTGCCAATTCTGCTTCTAGACGAGCCAGGGTTTGATTTTGAGCACTCAACTGTCCTTCTAAGTCAGCTTGCAGTTGTGCGATCGCAGCTTTTTGGGCTTCCAGTTCACCAGTTTTGGCTCCGGCCTGAACCTGAGCTAGGTGAGCTTTGGCCACTGCAACACTTTGCTCAGCCTGCTTTACAGAGGCTTGCAAAGTCTCGTAGTTATCTAAAACAGCAATGATATCTCCAGCCTCAACCCATTCGCCTTCATCTACCAGTAGTTTTGCGACTCGACTACCTAAGCCTGTCGCAGAAGCTGGAGCCGATAGATGGATGACGTCACCCTCAGGTTGTAAGTAGCCAAGGGCTGAAACAGCAGTCTGCTCCGACTGAACAGGTGCGGGATCAGAGATTGCTGAACGCTGACTAAAGCGAGCAGCATAGTGTAGCATCGTTCCGCTGATAGCTAGTGCTGCCACCACGGCTCCTAGAACAATTCGCCTAGAAGAGGACTGTAAGGACAGTTTATTTTTAAAGGCAAAATTAGGTTTCACGCAGGTACCCAAGCTTATTTACGATAAGCTTCATAAGTCTTTGACAAGTTCAATGCATTTAAGCGCCGTTCTCTTCTCCAGGTTTGAGGAGTTGTTCCAAAAAAACGACGAAAATGGCGAAAGAAATGTATTACATTGTGATAGCCCACTGTTTCTGCAATCTGTTCAACCGAATCATTAGTTTCCAGTAATAAGGAACAGGCTGCCACCATACGATGTTGAATAATCCACTGCTGCACTGTTTTGCCAGTCTGCTGCCCCATAAAGCTGGTCAAATATGCCGGAGAATACCCAACGGCTTGAGCGACATCACTTAAAGAAATAGGTCGATGATGGTTGGCTTTGATAAAATACATGGCTTCTCTGAGTGGCAAGGGAAGCGAATCAATCAGCAGGGCGGGCGGCAGAGGCGGTTTTGCCATTCGAGAAGTAGGTTTTTCTCCGATAAGAGCTGACTGAGTTTTGTAATACTGATGCAAAAATGCTTGCTTTTCTAACTGAGCCATCACGGTTTGTATCAGTTTTTCAACTGTGCAAGGTTTAATTAAATAACCATCAGCCCCTAGCTCCATAGCCTTATAAAGATCTGAAAAGGTTGTTTTATCAGTAACAAATATTAAGGGAATAATTGCCGTTATAGGATTTTGACGCAGCATCTTCAGAATTTCAAAGCCATCTAGTTCTGACAAACCAATACCGCACATAATTAGATCAGGCGATCGTTCTATTGCATATTGAATACCAACTCGTCCGCTTTCAGCGCCAATTAGATTAAATCCCTCAGTACTTAAGCCTTTTAGCAGTGTATTGCGTTCTAAAGCTTGCTCTTCAATTATGAGAATCGTTGCTGGATTCTTCATGTCTCTCTCCGGGATGGGTGAATGATTGCCTTTGTCCTTCAGCTGAATCAGGAACGTTATGCGTTGATTTCATCTACATCTTTGGGGAGAACGAATAGACTTAGGGATAAGTCTTCATGCTATTGCCAGATGCTATTGCTAGATAATATTGCCAGATATTATTAGCCAGATGCTATTGCGAGATCTGTTGCCGGGTATTAAGTTGCTGCACATCAATACATGCATATCTAATATCAAGTCTGTGTATAGGAACCCAGTTTATTTTTTGTGAAGCGTTGGTTCTGCAAACGTTTCACAAAAAATAAACGATGGGTTTTCAACAAACTGAGATAAAAAACTGAAGGAGCACCTCCTAGAACCGTCTCTCTGGTTTTTAGATACGTTTTATTTATGCCAACCTATCTAGGTCAATTTCTGAAAGAGGGAATCAACTTCAGCTTTCAGTGTTAAAAATTTAACTCTGCTCTGCAAATTTTCGCTCCAGTCTTCGACTACATGTAAAGTGCCGTTGAGAAAATGCGATCGACAAGCATGGCGCTGAATTTTACCGCTGGATGTTTTGAGAATACTGCCCGTCTTGACGAGTACGACTGCATAAACTTGTAAGCCATGCTGTGCGGCCACCACTTGGCGAATTTTGTCCATAACCTCTTTAGAATTTAATTTGCGTAAATATTGCCGTTTAACTTCTTGAACAACAACGAGTTTTTCTTTATTTTTCACCTCAACTATAAATGCGGCACCCGCACCGGGTCGTAATGCTGGATGACTGTTTTCTACGGTTAATTCAATATCTTGGGGATAGTGATTTTGGCCTCTAATAATCATCAAATCTTTGAGACGACCAGTGATGTACAATTCACCATCTGATAAGAACCCTAAATCTCCGGTACGAAGAAAGGGGCCTTCTTGGGTATCAGCAATATAGGCGCGAAAGGTTTGTTCTGTTTGCTCTACCTGATTCCAATAGCCCTGGGCCACACTGGGACCAGCCACCCAAATTTCGCCAACTTCATGGTCAGAGCAACGGGTTGAGGTTTCGGGATGAACGATCTCAATTTGCAGATCTTGAGCACTGCGTCCGCAGCTTACCAGAGTCCGAGTTTCGGTTTGGTGCCCTGTCTCAATGCGAATCTGGTTTTGCTCTAGTGCAGCGGCATTAACCGAGCAGTGCTTGGGGGAGATGCCCGGTGTGCCACCAGAAACCAGTAATGTCGTTTCGGCCATACCATACGAAGGATAAAAAGCGCTCTCTTTGAAGCCAGTGGGTGAAAAGGTTTCGGCAAATTTGGCTAAGGTTTCAGCACGAACAGGCTCTGCTCCAGTAAAGGCAACTTGCCAACTACTGAGATCTAGTGTTTTTAGGTGGTCTGGTTTGACTTTGCTAACGCATAGATCAAAGGCAAAATTGGGGCCACCGCTGGTCGTCGCCTGAAATTTTGAAATGGCTTGTAGCCAGCGGATGGGCTTTTGTAGAAATGCTAAAGGAGGCATCAGAATCATCGGCGCACCAACGTATAGCGGCTGTAGAATGCCGCCGATTAATCCCATATCGTGATAAGGCGGGAGCCAACTGACTCCAATGCTATCGGGTGTGTTGGCAAAACATTGTTGAATGAGGGCGGAGTTGTGCATCAGATTATGATGGCTCACCATGACGCCTTTAGGCTCTCCGGTTGAGCCAGAGGTATATTGCAAAAATGCTAAGGCGTTTGGATCGACTGGAAGTGCTTGCCAGTCATTGGCTCGGTGGTCGTCAATCGTATCAGTGGCGAGCCATTGCAGGGTTGCCAGTTCTGCGTCCTCTAAACATCGATTTGCGATCGCAGCCTTTAAGTTGGCTGTGGTTAGAGCAAGTGTCGTTTGGGATGACAAGAGGATCGACCGGAGCCTTGTCATGCTTCGGTTGGGTCGAGGAGGATAGGCCGGAACTGCGATCGCGCCTGCGTACAGACAGCCGAAGAAGGCTGCAATAAAGTCCAGGCTCGGGGGATATACCAGTAGAACCCGACGACCGACTGCATTGAGGTTTTGCAATTGAGCTGCGATCGCACGAGCCTGTCGATCTAAATCTTGATAGGTAAATTGGTTAGTTTCCGTTTCGCCATCCTGAAGAAAGGTATATGCCAAGCGATCAGGCTGATGATCAGCTCGATATCGAAGTAGATGTATGGGTGTCAAAATATCGTGTTTAGCTTCAACGGAGCGGGTGCAATCAGCAATCATAGTTCTCCTCCCAAAATGACCACATAGAAGATTATTTGTTAATTGGCGCAACATATTCCAACTAAACCTATCAAGGAGAATATGCTCTATTTTTTGACAGGCCAGTTAGTATAAATAGATACGGCCAAAGAGCCAGGGGAGAAATTTTGCCGCTACATTTTGATAGCAAAATGACTCTTCTGGGTCTTACAGCACTTTTTATCCTAGTGGGGTTCAGAGCAATGTTTCTCCATCTTCAGCAAAAATATTCCTATATTTCGCCAACATGAAAACGCTGTATTACAAGATGCAAATTTATAAATATATAGCTGCCTGTTTAGACAGAAATCAATAGAAAATGGCAGATTTTCATAATAAATCCTCTTCCCAATTTGCTTAAAAACTGATGAATTAAGCGTAATTCTTTGATTAGAAAAAACTTATTTGGCTATATATTGCACTAGGCGCTTTAACTATATCTCTATCTAGAGAGGTAGAAAAAAGAAACAAAAAACTATAGTGCCTCAAGAAATCCTATCTGTTTGGCTAACCATTTGGGTTTATGTACGATTTCGCACATAGTAAATCCAGCAAAACCAAAAATAAGTTAGTTGAATCTAAAAAAAGTTTATTGTGCAATTGCCTGACTTAGCTTTACGCTTCTAGGCAAGACACCCCGAGAAATTTAGACGTTATTAAGAATCGCAATAGTCAGAATAGAGGTATGTCTTATCTCATTCTCAACAAGAAATAGTTTTTCGCGGTTACCTCAAGATTGTTTTGTAAGTAGTAGCTTTTACATCAAGCTTGTCCGTGGTCTTGCAATCCGGAAAAGATTTTTGGATCAGAAATAGCAGTCAGACTATTTGTGTGCATGGGCTGTTTATGAGTCATAGGGAACCAGGACGCTAGCGTACAGGGGCTTTTCGAGTCTTCTATCGCTAGTTGGCTACGGAGCAAGTGCCTACCGTTGCTGTTTCTATGGAGCCAAAAATTACAGAGTTGTCAATCTACTACTTTCACTACGCCGTGTAGCGAGTTGAGAAATCTGTGGCGAACGTGCTGCGACTCTGTTCTTTTAAGCTATTTGCTAAAACTCGGATGAACGTCTTCTTGAAGCTTTTATGACAAATAGTGATGAAAGTTTCTTCAGCAATTTAGTTGAAAATATAAAGGAACGCAATGACTAAAACTATTTCTGATTTTGATAGAAAGACGCGTGATGAGTTGGTTATGGCAGAAAATATTCAAGCGTGGATTATTGCCTATTTAGCTGAATTACTTGAGCTTGATGCTGCTGAGATAGACGTTAAAGCACCTTTTGATTCTTACGGTTTAGATTCTGCTGTTGCTGTTGGTATGACGGGAGATTTGGAAAATTGGCTGGATAGAAGACTCGATCCAACTTTGCTGTATGACTATCCCACTGTAGAGTCATTTTCTCGTCATTTAGCAGAACAGATTCAATCGCTTACATAGGCTGTACAGCGTCGTTTGCTGGATTTATTTTTCCACTTTTTGGCAACTAGTTCATTGTTTAGGGCTGTATGATGCTTGACAATATTAAATCTGCCTCTGTCCGTCAATCGACTACCTTGAATCAGTCCTCAGATGTAGAGCGGGCTGGTTCAAGCCAGTGGTCAAATTCTCAAAATCACAGGGGCAAGAAACATATCAAGATTACTGAAGTTAACTATCGGCGCAATGCTGAGTCAGATTACACCGAAAAAATTGAGGCGTTAGATCGGGCGTTTGACTATGACAGTAACCGCAACTACTGGTGGAGCGAGCCTAAGCTCTCCCTTCTATATGGAACGCCTCTTTATGAGGAGGCATCGCTGGTTCAGCGCCAAGCGCTTAATCATCTATATTGGGCGATTCAGTATAACCAAACGGCTGCAACTGAAGCGAATGCTGTGCTCTATAACCAAGTCACGGCGGGCGTATTTGCGGCAATGGGTGGCTACAGCACGTTGTGCGATGAGTTAGATCTAGAAACTGCTCAGGAACGGCACCATATTCACGCATTTCACAGCATTGGTTACAAGATTAAGAAGGCGCTGCTAGGGCCGAGTGGATTTGGTGCGTCTATTCAGGGCAAGATTCATCGCGGTAAGACTAGTCAAAGTGTATCTGGCAAGTCGGCAAGTCGGACTAGATCTGCTCACGGTTCAGCTCAGTTAGCGCAACCAAGGCCGCAATCATCCTTGGCTTCATTCAAACCGTCAGGAGTGTCGTGGCCGACGCTTCAGGATTCAGCATTTCGGTTTGCAACCCATCAACTGTTCCTGAAGGATCAGGCACAGTTTTATTCTGGCTATCTGCAAAATCTGGATCGAAAGGGAGAAGCTATTCCAGCCCAAACGACGGGTTTACTGGGACAGGTTGCGCCGCGATCGCTACTGCAATTCTTTACGCTGAACTGTGGTAGTTCACCCTTCATCGCTTGTGTGTTTTACGCCACGCGATTTATGGCGAATATGCTGCTAAAGAATTATGAGTATGGCTATGTCCAGCACTACCGAGACTTGGAGAAACGGGGCGAATTTATCCCCGCACCAACAGCGGTTTCCTTTAACCATCTGCTGGACGAAGCGTTTCACACCACCACTTCACAGCTTATTGCCCAAGATTTGTACAAGGATTTTCCAAAGCCCTCGGTCTACGAAACGCTGACTGCCAATGTGACGATCTATCGAGCGCAGCAGGTGGGGCTGAGTGGACTTTCTGGGGGGATGCCAGCCATCTTCCGCAAAGACGCCGATTTTCTGCTGCCGCTGTATCGTTTGCTGCAGTCTCCAGTGTTTGCTATGTCTAGCACGGACGCTTTGCACTGGCTGGAAACCTGCCTATGTCAAGAGCATGAAGGTTTTCACCAAAACCTTTATTACCATCAGCGTCTACTGTCTGATCTACGTCGTCACTTTGAACCGCTGGATTATCTCTGGCCTGTGAATCGGGAGGTGCGCGTGATGGCTGCTGGCAACTCAATGGAGAATGCGATCGCAGCGAATACGAAAGCCTTAAAACAGTTTTCTAGGTCGTTAGCTCAGGAGATCTGAGGTTTAAGGTCTTGACTTTAGTTTTGAGCGGCCATGAACTCAACCCTCAGAACTTAACCCCCAAAGCAGATAAATTCTCGTTTTGCCATCTGCGGACATTTTGTAGGAAAGAGGTCTGGTCATGGAACCCATTGCAATTATCGGTCTTGGTTGCCGTTTTCCCGGCGCTAGCAATCCTGAAGCCTTTTGGCAGCTTTTGCAGGGGGGTGGAGATGCCATTTCGGAAGTCCCGGCTGAGCGCTGGGATATCAATCAGTTTTATGATCCAGAGCCAGGAAAACCGGGAAAAATCAGTACCCGCTGGGGAGGCTTTTTGGATCAGGTAGATCGGTTTGATCCGGCGTTTTTCGGCATTTCTCCCCGTGAAGCGGAGCGGATGGATCCGCAGCAGCGACTGGTGCTGGAAGTGGCCTGGGAGGCAATCGAGAATGCTGGGATTGCCCCTAATGCGTTGAGCGGTAGCCAGTCTGGAGTATTTATTGGCATTGGTAACTATGACTACTGCCGCCTGCTGGCCAGGGATATTCATCAGGTTAATGCCTACGACGGCACAGGCAATACTCTATCGATTGCCGCGAATCGCCTCTCCTACACCCTGAATTTGCGCGGCCCCAGCGTCATCGTGGAGACGGCCTGTTCGTCTTCGCTGGTGGCAGCTCACTTTGCCTGCCGCAGTTTGCAAAGTGGAGAGTCTGATCTCTGCCTGGTGGGGGGCGTCAGCCTGATGCTGTCACCGGAACCATTCATTACCTATTCTCACGCCCGGATGATGGCTGCTGATGGTCGCTGCAAAACCTTTGATGCCCGTGCTGATGGCTATGTGCGGGGCGAGGGCTGTGGAATGGTCGTACTGAAGCGGCTCAGCGATGCCTTAAGGCAGGGCGACCGCGTGCAGGCAGTGATTCGCGGCAGCGCCATTAACCAAGATGGCTTGAGCAATGGCCTGACAGCACCCAATGGGCCATCGCAGCAGGCGGTGATTCGCAGTGCGCTTAAGGCTGCGGGAGTGCGGTCAGACCAGGTTAGCTATGTAGAAGCCCACGGCACAGGAACGTCTCTGGGAGATCCAATTGAATTTAGATCTCTAAAGTCGGTGTTCATGGCGGATCGGCAGCCCGATAACCCTTGCTGGGTGGGATCGGTGAAAACAAATATTGGACATTTGGAAGCGGCATCGGGCGTTGCCAGCCTGATTAAAGTGGCGCTGGCGCTACAGCACCAGAAAATTCCGCCCCATCTGCATCTTCAGGAGTTAAATCCCTACATTTCGCTAGCAGGAACTTCATTCGCGATTCCGACCAAGCTACAGCCCTGGGATATTGTGAACAACCGCTTTGCAGGCATCAGCGCTTTTGGTTTTGGCGGCACCAACTGCCATCTGGTCTTAGAAGAAGCACATCCTGAATTTGGCAGATCAACTGCTCCAGCATCAGCGCAGCATCTTATGTCTGTAGCACCAGCCTCGCCCCCAATAGATCCCCGCCCGCGACATCTGCTGGCCCTCTCGGCAAAGACTGAACCAGCTCTGCGGGACTTGATCCTGGCCTACCAGTCTTTCTTGGAAAGCCATAGCGAGGTTGACTTGGCGGATGTTTGCTTCACGGCGAATACGGGGCGATCGCATTTTGATCAGCGGTTGGCAATTGTTGCCGATTCGCTGCCCCAAATGCAGAAGCGGCTGACGGCATTTTTAGCGGGTGGCTCTCCTGAGGACTGGGTTAGAGGTACAATGACCAGCCGCAGGCAGCCTAAAGTTGCTTTTCTGTTTACGGGACAGGGATCGCAATACATCAATATGGGACGGCAGCTATACGAGACGCAGCCGATCTTTCGGGAAACGCTGGATTATTGCGATCTCATTCTGCGTAATGAGCTAGATCAGTCACTCCTAACGGTGCTGTATCCGAATCCGTCCGCTGTCGAAACGGCAGAGATTAACCCTACGGCGATTGATACTGCGGCGATCGACACTACAGCCTATGCTCAGCCAGCAATTTTTGCCCTAGAGATGGCACTGGTACGGCTTTGGCAGTCTTGGGGGATAGAGCCGAGCCTAGTAGTTGGTCACAGCATTGGCGAGTATGCAGCGGCCTGCGCGGCGGGGGTGTTTAGTCTGGAGGATGGCCTAAAGCTGATCGCCGCCCGGGCACGGCTGATGCAGGCGCTACCGATGAATGGGGCAATGGTAGCCGTATTTACCCACCGGGAGCGGGTACAGGCGGCAATTCAGCCCTATGGAAAGCGGGTGGCGATCGCAGCTGTGAATGGTTCTCACAGCATTGTGATTTCGGGAGAGAAGGCGATCGTAGATGCTGTGGTGACTACGCTACAGCAGGACAGGATTAAAACTCGGCCCCTCAAGGTGTTTCACGCCTTTCACTCGCCGCTGATGGAGCCGATGCTGGCGGAGTTTGAGCAGGTGGCATCAGAGATTACCTACGCCACACCGTGCCTGAAGCTGATTTCGGGTCTGACCGGAGACCTGGTAACGACGGAAATTGCGATCGCAGACTACTGGTGCCGTCATATTCGTCAGCCCGTCCAGTTTGCCTCCAGTATGGAACGACTGTATGAACAGGGCTATGAGCTGCTGGTGGAAATTGGGCCGAAGCCAATTCTGCTGGGCATGGGGCGCTACTGCTGGCCCCAGGATGCGGGAGTCTGGCTACCGAGCCTGCACCCCAATCAGGACAATTGGCGAACAATGCTAAAGGCATTAGCGACCCTTTATGGACATGGTGCTGCTGTGGACTGGGCTGGCTTGGATCGGGGCTATCAGCGACAGCGGCTATCGCTGCCAACTTATCCGTTTCAGCGGCAGCGCTATTGGGCAACGATTCCAGAGACGTTCGGATTTAACGGCAACGGGTCTATCCCTGCGCGGATGCAACTCTCGACACCAGCCGCGATTGACCAACTCTCTGATCGGCTGGCGGCAACGGGAGAACTCTCCGCAGCGGAACTTAACCTGCTGCCCAAGCTGTTGAATCTTGTGGCACAGTCTCAAACCCAAACCACCCTGCCCCCAGCCGATGCGGCTCCAGAGTTGGCAACCATCAAAGACTGGCTGTACGAGATCCAGTGGCAGCATCAGCCGCGCCAGCTAGAGACCAATGAAGCAAATTCGCCCGCTAGCTGGCTGATTTTCGCCGATCCGCTGGGGGTTGGAGAAGCCCTAGCGCAACAGCTAGAAGCGCAGGGCCATCGCACCTATCGGGTGTATGCAGCAGACCAATTTGCCCGTCAGCAGGATACTGTTTGGACAATTGCGCCCGATCAGCGAACAGACTGCGATCGCATCCTGTCAGATCTGGCCGATAGGCTTGACCAACCGCTCCGAGGGGTCATTCACCTGTGGAATTTAGCTGCTCCAGAGGAGCTGACTGTCGGGGATTTGGAGCAGTTCCAGACGGTGGGCCTTGCGAGTGTGCTGCACCTGCTCCAAGCACTGGTCAGCCGTGCCACTGAGCAGTCGACACTGCCCCAGTTGTGGTTGGGAACCCAAACTGCGATCGCAATTGATTCGTCTACAACGTCCGTAGCTCAGTCAGCGGTGTGGGGTCTCGGGCGGGTGATTGCCCTAGAACACCCAGACCTGTGGGGCGGCCTGATTGACTTGCCAAAGGGAACCCCAGCCGAAGTTGCTGCACTCTTACAGGCGGAAATCCAGGCTCCTGATCGAGAGGATCATCTGGCCTTTCACAATGGGCAGCGGTATGTGGCGCGGCTAGTCCCCTCGGCGTCGCCCTCTAGCAACGGCTCACAGCAATCAGCAACGACAACAATTAAGCCCCAGGCTACGTACCTAATCACAGGAGGACTGGGAGCGCTAGGGCTACAGGTGGCCCGCTGGCTAGTGGAGCAAGGGGCTCGCCACCTCGTGTTGACTGGACGACAGGCACCTGCTCAGACCATCCGGCAGACAATCGCGCAGTTGGAGCAGGCAGGTGCTAGCATCACCGTTGCCCAGGCCGATGTGGCCTGTGAAGCTGATGTAGCCCAGGTGATAGAGACCATCGGGACAACACTGCCACCGCTACGGGGAGTGATCCATGCAGCAGGCGTTCTCGATGATGGCATTCTGCTCCAGCAAACCTGGGAACGGTTTCAGCGGGTAATGGCAGCTAAAGTACGAGGAGCCTGGAATCTGCATTGCCTGACCCAGGATCAGCCTTTGGAGTTCTTCGTGCTGTTCTCCTCAGCAGCGGCACTTTTAGGCTCGCCAGGACAAGGCAGTTACGCAGCAGCCAACAGTTTTATGGACGGCTTAGCTCACTACCGACGCGCCCTGGGGCTACCCGCTCTCAGCCTCAACTGGGGGATTTGGCGCACGGGCATGGCGGCCACCCTTGACCCCCGCCATCAGGCTCGTCTGGCTGCCCAGGGAATTCATGCGATCGCAACCGATCAAGGCTTACGGGTTTTGGCCCAGGTCTTAGGACAGAACACCGCTCAGCTAGGGGTGCTGCCCTTCGACTGGTCTGTATTCAAACGGCAGTGGCTCACTGGCCAGGAGCCTCCCTTACTCACTGCGCTATTCACTCCTGACCCAGCGAAGGCAGTACCCTCTAACCCACCTGCCAGCGACCTGCTTCAGCGCCTCCAGGCCGCTACTTCAGCCCAGCGTTCGTCCCTGCTGATGACTTACTTGCAGGGCAAAGCCGCCAGGGTTTTAGGCTTATCAGAGGCGGATCTCAACCCGGCGCGATCGCTCCATGAACTAGGGCTAGATTCCCTAATGGCTGTTGAATTAACCACCGCGATCCGCTCAGAGCTTCAAATTGACCTGCCGATCCGGGCCTTAGTTGAAGATCCCACATTGGAAACGCTGGTGGCCTTAATCACAGAACAGCTAACGCCTGGTAGCCCATCTGTGCAAGTTAAACCAGAGCCAGCACTAGATTTAGGCCAGGAAGCCATCCTAGATGCGTCGATCTGTCCGGATCGAGCAGCGGTTCTTGCTGATGAATCAAACTCCATTTTCTTGACGGGAGCAACGGGCTTCTTAGGGGCTTTCCTGCTCCAAGAACTCTTGGAGCAAACCCAGTCTACTGTTTTCTGTTTAGTGCGATCGCCCAATATTGATGCAGCCACGTTCAGACTGCACCAAAACCTGAAAACCTACGAACTGTGGAAAGAGACCTATGGAGATCGAATTGTACCAATCCTGGGAGATCTGGCTCAGCCCCAACTTGGTATCAGTTCGCAGCAGTTTGAGAAGCTAGCCGAGCAGATCGACGCCATTTATCACAATGGAGCCTTGCTCAATTACATCTATCCCTATGCCAAATTCAAGCCCATTAATGTCCTTGGCACGCAAGAAGTTCTGCGACTCGCCTGTAAAACAAAGCTCAAGCCAGTTCACTATGTTTCCAGCGTGGCGGTGCTGGAGTCTTCGGCCTATTACAACCAGCGGGTTACCGAGGCCGACCCAGTTGACCACTATGAAGACATCTACCTGGGCTACTCGCAAAGCAAGTGGGTGTCGGAAAAGCTGGTGCAAACTGCCGGACAGCGAGGTCTGCCTGTAACCATTTATCGACCGCCGCTTGTATCCGGGCACAGCCAAACGGGCACCTGGAATACGACTGGATTTCTCTGTCGCATGCTCAAAGGCTGTATCGAAATGGGCAGCATAATGGCCGATCTAGATTTGATGCTCGATCTGTCACCTGTGGACTACAACAGCCGGGCCATGGTCTATCTGTCTCAGCAAAAAACCTCGCTGGGTAAGGTTTTCCATCTGCAAAATCCACATCTGCTGCACTGGAACCGTCTCATCCAGTTTATGGATGCGCTTGGGTATCCCATGCAGCAAGTCTCCTATGATGCCTGGCAAAAACAGCTCAGTCAGCAGCCCGATAGTCCCCTCTATCCCCTCTTACCGTTTTTCCGCCACCAGTGGTGCAAGGGGCTGACCTATCTTGAACTGAACGAACAGGGCTATCGGCCTCTCATCGGTTGTGAAGCAACCCTAGCCGCTTTGGCTGAAAGCAACATCGTTTGTCCAAAGCTGGATGATCAATTGCTGTCCACCTACTTCTCTTACTTTGTGCGAAGTGGCTTTCTACAGGCTTCCCCAGTCGTAGCTGCCAGTTGATCCAAGGTCAGATCCAAGGCAATCGCCGCCCTCCGCCATCCATCGGCGCTGTTCGCGACAATCTATTTTTTTTAGGAATCCAGTGGCATGACAGATCAAAACAAAACGTTGGCATTTTTGGTAACAGCGTTTCCCCCTGAAGTGAGTGGTTCATCCCATTTCAACTGGGCACGGGCTAAGTGGTTTGCAGAGCAGGGATACTCAGTTGTTGTCTTTGCACCTGACGGGCAGAAAGGGGTAGAGTCTGCCCACGTTAGTGACAATTTGCGGGTAGAGCGTTATGAGTCGCAGCCCTGGATTCCTTACAAGCTGACTTACGTGCCGACGATTCAGGCTGCACGGGAGATCAATCAAAAAATCGATCTTTATCAGCCCGACCTAATTGTCATGACGGATGTAGAACGCTACTTCCTGCTCGGTGCCTGGCAGCTACCTGGCCGCGACTATGCCCAAATGCATCAAGTTCCATATCTAGCCGAATATCACACTGATGTCTACAATTTCTCCGCAACTTATCCCGGCTGGCAGTGGCTACGCTCAGTTGTGCGCTGGTCACGGCTGCTGAGCCAACTGTACCACCGACTGGATATTACGGTTTGCCCCAGTGCTGCTGCCAGTCAAAGTTGTCGAGAGATGGGGATACAAAATACTCAAATTGTTCCGTTTTTTGGCACCGATGTTTCGTCGTTCAGTCCAAAGCGATGCGATCGCAGCTGGTTAGCGCCGTGGTTATCTGCTGAAGAGCATGACCATCAGACAATCGTTTTCTTGGGACGCCTTGGATTTGAAAAACGAGTAGACCTGCTGATAGATGCCTTTGCCCAACTTAAGCATCGACGACCCCAGATCTCTCTACTTATCATTGGCGATGGCCCTGCGGATGTCGTTCGTTCGCTTAAACAAAAAGCGGCTACCATTGCCGATATTCACTTCACTGGCTTTTTGATGGGGGAGACCAAGGCAAACGTGCTCGCTTCCTGTGATGTGTTTTGCAGTCCATCTCCCTATGAAACCTTTGGCATGACAGTGGTGGAAGCAATGGCCTCAGGCGTTCCAGTCATCACGGTTGAAAGTGGTGCAGTGGCTG
This sequence comes from uncultured bacterium, assembly GCA_966674685.1. Taxonomy (GTDB): domain Bacteria; phylum Cyanobacteriota; class Cyanobacteriia; order Phormidesmidales; family Phormidesmidaceae; genus Thainema. The sequence continues at coordinate 18,624 of CBKWJC010000044.1, read as the reverse complement.
AATATCTGATCGATTGCCAAAACGCCTACTTAGTGCCGCCTGATGATGTCGCGAAGCTAAGCGATCGCATTGAACTGGCTCTGCAAGCCGACAATACGGCTCTCGTCCAACAGGCTCTACAGGATGCTCTTCAGTATTCAGTAGAACACGGTTGTCAACAGCTACAGGACTACTACCAGCAGCTATGGAGAGCCTCTGACCAAGCTGAAATTTCGATCCCGATACTGGGCGTGGGCTGATGTCCCGATCCTGTTCTCCTGTACTTTGCTCAGTTTGCCGTAGCCGCTATCTACCAGCCTTGACTGATGCTGGCATTACTAATCGCAATGCCGACGAAATTACAGTGCTGATTAACTCGGGAATCTTCGTATTGCCTCATATTGGAGTGACTATCATGACCAGTTTACTGAATCACAATGCTGCTCAATCACCAACTTTCGCGACTGAAACCGAAACTGAAACCGAAGTCGCTCAAAATGATTTATCTAGCTCTGTTGCCATCACGTCTAGCCGAACCGCTCTGTCGCTGGTAGATATTCAAACTCTCCTGCCTCATCGGTATCCATTACTGCTAGTTGATCAAATTATTGATTATGTGCCAGGAAAACGAGCTGTTGGCATCAAAAATGTCACCGCTAATGAACCTCAGTTCCAAGGTCATTTTCCAGGTCGGCCCATTATGCCGGGGGTTTTGATGGTAGAAGCGATGGCACAGGTAGCTGGCATCTTGCTGATGCAGATAGTTGATCCCGGCGAAAATCTGCTGCTTTTTATAGGCATTAATAAGGTTCGGTTTCGGCGTCAGGTTGTTCCCGGCGACCAACTGGTCATGACGGTTGAACCGATATGTCTTAAGCAGCAACGTTACGCCAAAGTGCAGGCAAAGGCCGAAGTAGGTGGTGAGTTAGCAACAGCAGGTGAGCTTTCTTTTGCTTTAGGAACATGACGAAACCGTGAACCGAAGTTGTTAAAAGTATCTCATCCTGAGCATGTTTTGATAGGAGATTAATGATTGTGGAAAACGAAGTATTTACGCCTCAACTTTTTACACCGGGTAGCGACATTGCGATTGGCTTCCGACCAAGTCAAATCATTTGGGGGCGTACTGGAAACGATGTGCTTTTGGGTTATCAGTCGAGTGCATCTGAGTATGCACAGCCGCAAATTGATATTTTGATAGGCGATTTTGCACTTGAAGATCCAGCATTTCGACAATGGAATGACACGTTCATCTTGGGCGATTGGGTTAAACCCTATTACACCAATCAATCTAATGAATTACTGAGCAACTTGGAGTTATTTAACTTAGATTTCACGTTTGATTCATTCGACCTAAATCAAGTAATTAGTAGTCTATTCGATAGTCTAGATGCAACCGATTTTGCGATAATTCCTGACTTTAACCCCGAGCTAGATACTGTGCAGCTATATGGAGAAGCCAGTGACTATCAACTCCTCGAAGTGGAGTTAGGAACTATCATTGTTTTTGCGGGTGAAAATGAACCAAACCCAGTTGGTTTTTTGTTAGGTAATACTGAACTTGACTTGACCGATAGCTACTTCCAGTTCAGAGGTTTTACTCCACCACCAGGCCCAACGCTGTCTCAAATTCAGCAGTTTGGTACATCTGAGTATGATATACCGCTGAGTATTAGCACTGATCCTGATGGTAATGTGTACGTTGCTGGCGGAACGAATGGTTCGCTGGTAGAAGCCAACGAAGGTCTCCGCGATAATTTTGTGATTAAATACAGCGATCGCGGAGAGGTTCTGTTTGCGCTTCAGTTTGGAACTGAAGATTTCGAAACTATCTACGGAATTGATACCGATAATCACGGCAATTTCTATATCACGGGTGTTACTGGCGGTAATTTATTTGGCTCTCTACAAGCTGAGGAATTAGATACTTTTGTTGCTAAATATGATAGCGACGGCCATCTGATCTGGGGTAATCAGATTGGACAAAATGTTGTGTTTAACGCTTTTAACCTAGCTGTTGACAAAGAGACAGGCGATGTCTTCATCTCAGGTGCTGATGTTCAGCCCACTCTGGAAGATGACACTTTCATTATCAAATTTGATACAGACGGGAATCAGCAGTGGATGACAGAAACGGGAATACCAGGTTTCCTCAGTTTTGATGAAAGCTATGGTTTAACTGTTGCCGAAGATGGCAGCGTTTATGCTACTGGCTGGACATCAGGTAGCCTAGACGGTTCTAATGCCGGACTGTACGATAATTGGCTAGCAAAGTATGACAATGCGACAGGAGATATACAGTCGATTACCCAATATGGAACGTCAGACTATGAATGGTCATGGGGTATCCAAACGGACAGTGCAGAGAATGTCTACACGGTAGGCTGGACTTTAGGAGATTTAGGCTCAACTAATGCCGGATCATTTGATGCTTATCTCAACAAATTTGATGACCAAGGCAACCTGTTGTGGACAGAACAGTTCGGCACAGCCGAAGATGATGAAGCGTTCGATTTGTATATTGACAAACATGACAATATCTTCGTTGCTGGCTATACAAACGGGAATTTGGCAGGGAAAAATGCTGGCTCTTTCGATGTTTGGGTTGCGAAATATAATCAGGACGGCGATCGTCTTTGGATTAACCAGTTTGGCACCAGCGATCGCGATGAGCTTTACAGTATTGTGGTCGATGATGCAGGCTATCTCTATGCTACAGGGGTTACCCAGGGATCGCTCGGAATGCTAAACAATGGGTTATTCGACGGATGGGTTGCTAAGTTAGATGTGGATTCTGGAGACTTACTGAGCTTCGATTCAGAGGATGAGTCTGAACGTATTGACCTAAATGATTTTGAAGGTGAGGCTGCTGACGATGTGACAGTTAGCCAAGATGCCAATACTCAAAATACGCTTCTGTTTGATCAAACGGATGCCGAAGACGGAATAGACGATTTGCTGCTAAGCGGTGAGAAGTACGAAACAGTTATTCGAGACAGTCTTATGGATGCCGTCGAGAGCTTTATAGCTAATAATAAGACATATCTTGACCAAGGCTTTGTGCTAGAGAAAGAGATGTACTGTGAACCTGTGCTAGCCGTTCAGGAAAACTTGAACACCCTCATCTCAATGAGTGATGGAGCAATGGATCTAGAGCCGATTCAATATGGCAGCCATATTAACGGGTACGAGGATTCAGTCAATGTCAGCGATATCATATCAATGCTGAATTCTATTGAGGCCATAACGGTTTGATCTCGCTTTACTCTAGGTTTGAACCAGTACAGTGATAATGTCCCGATGTTCTTGGGGTGCTGCAAGCGTAGCTGTCACGAAGGCGTCTGCTGTTCTATGGTAACCGCTGAGAGCTGGTGCAGTGGCCACTGGTCTGCCAACCGTTGGGCGGCTTGCTGTGCATCGGCGGCACAGGCAAAGGTTTGCTGCCGCAACTGGCGGAGTTGCTTTTGGGCTTTTTGAGCCTGCTTCTCCAGTTGCTTCTCCAGTTGCTTGAGGTCACTCTGACGGCGCTGTTCACTACACACCACTACCCAGCGTTGCGCTACCCCGCCATAGTCGCTGGTGCGCTCGACCCAGGTGTAGCCTTCCAGGGTGCTAGGCACAAAGGTCTCCGTTGCCAACTCATCGACGAGTTGGCGTGCCGCCTTCAGCGTTAAGGGCACCCGTGTGACCCACTGCAGGTCGCCTAACGTTTGCATCGTTACTGCAGATCACGTCCACCAAAAACTGCTTCAGGTCAGGCCGATGGTCTTTAGAGTAGCCATAGGTGATTTTCAGCGTGGCCAACTCCTCCGCTTTAGCCTCAGGCGATGGATAATCCCCAGTGACACTGAAGCTACTGGAGTCGAGATGCAGACTCGCTACACTCACGCCAAAACGCTGATAAGCTTGCATCGCAATCGTCATAAACAGGCCACTCAGCTCCGCCTCCCAGACCGCATCCAGCGCTCGCGTTCTACAACCCGTTCTCGTTCGTCCAGGTTGGAATGGAAAGTATGAATTGATTGCGGGTGAACGCCGATTGCGGGCGGCGCAAGCAGCAGGTCTTAATATGATCCCTGCGGTTGTCCGCGATATGAACGAGGAGGAAGCGACCGAAATCGCATTGTTGGGAAATCTTCAGCGGGAGGATCTCAATCCAGTTGAAGAGACCGAAGGCATTTTGGATTTGTTAACGCTCAAGTTGGGAAGCGATCGCCAGGCAATTATCTCAATGTTGAATACGGAGTCACGCACAGGGCAAAGTGCGGCTGAAGCGATAACGCAACATCCTGATTGGGAGGTTTTGACCAAAATTCTGAGTGCAGTTGGCCTCAGTCCGCAAAGCTTTCGCGTGCATCGGCTGCCCCTGCTCAAGATGCCTGAGGATATTCTTGAAGCCTTGCGTCAAGGAAAAATTCAGTATACGAAGACGCGAGAAATTGCCAAGATTAGTGATGAGACAGTCCGTAAGCAACTTTTAGATCGTGCGATCGCAGAGAACTGGTCATTATCGGTCATTCGAAAAGAAGTCAGTCAGCTAAAAAAACAGAAGACGTCTGATCTTCCGCAAGATACAGCTGTACTCAAAAAACGTATGGATAGTGCTTTAAAGCGATTGAAGAAGATTAAGGCATTGGATAGCTCTGCTCGGAGAAAAGAGCTAGAAACAATTGTGCAAACAATTGAAGCCTTCTTAGAAAAGGTTGAGCAATGAGCATACTTTTAGCTGTGTTTTCGTCTCTTTTCAATTCTCTTCTTCAATATCCTCAACGGCAGAAGCTAGTCCCATTTCCAACTGCTCAACGGTCGGAAGATTATCGCGTAGGTTATCAGGTAGTTGTGACTGAAGACGATACGTAGAGACACCGATGGGTTGTTGAGAACCGCGCAACGCATACTCTACGCTTGTTTTATCTTTGGACTTACACAGGATAATCCCAATTGTTGGATTATCGGTTGGCTTTTTAAGCAGATCATCGACAGCTGAAACATAGAAATTCATCTTGCCTGAGTATTCGGGAATGAACTCACCCATCTTGAGGTCGATAACGATAAAGCATTGGAGATGAATGTGGTAGAAGAGCAAATCAATTCTATATTCTTTATTGCTGACCTCAATCGGATATTGGCTACCCAAAAAAGCAAATCCTAAACCCAGCTCCAAGAGAAAATCACGAATGTGATCAACTAATAACCGTTCTAAATCTCGTTCCTGAGCTTCGTCACTGATCGTGAGAAAATCGAAGTGATAGGGATCCTTCACGATCTGCTGAGCTAAGTCAGATTGAGGAGGGGGAAGTGTTTGTTTGAAATTCGTGATCGCCCTCCCTTGGCGTTCATATAGACCACTCTCAATTTGTATTTCAAGGACATTGCGGCTCCAACCATTTTCAATGGTCTGTTGAATATACCAACGCCGTTTCTCCGGATCTTTGACCTTGTCGATCAGAATGCAGTTGTGCTTCCAAGGAATTTGTCCACCCAGCTGGTGGATAAATTCTTCCTCCGGATACGTCTTAGCAAAAGCTCGCATATAAAGCAGGTTTGTGCGAGAAAATCCTTTGATATCAGGGAATTCGCGCTTCAGATCCTTCGCAAGACGCTCAATGACCTTTGAACCCCAGCTTTCTTCCTCCTGCCGCGCCAGAATTTCGCACCCAATTTGCCAATACAGTAGAATCAGCTCCTTGTTGACCGCCAGTGCTGCCTTAACTTGTGCAGAACGGATACGCTGTTTGAGCCCGTTGAGAAAGTCAGCGTAGTTGGGATCAGAATCAGAAAAGAGAGGTGATTTTCGAGGCATGGTTTTGGCAATTGCCGTGTCATGTTCAGAGAAACCTGTGAAAGCCAATTTTAGAGCATCTTGATCAATTTCAATGTACTAGTACTGAGAGACTCAATACACCAAGTAAAGCCCACTTGACTCCGTCGGATTGGCGGCCAGATAGTGGGCTGTCGTATTCAAACTGCTGTGCCCCAGCGTCTGCTGCACTAAGTCAATCGGCACTCCTCTCCTGACGGCATGCGTCGCATGGGTATGCCGCAGCATATGCGGTGTCAGCTTTTCAATCCCAATCAATTTCCCCGTCCGCATCACCACTCGGCTCACTGTATCTCGGTTCATTGCCCCACCTCGCTCCGTGATAAACACCGGCTGCTTCGATGGCTTCTCATCCGATAGCATAGCCAGCTTCTGCCACATCTTGGCTCCGATTCTAATCCAGCGATCTTTGTTGCCCTTACCCCGAATGTGGACGATTGCCCCCTCTTCCTGAGCCTGAATATGCTGCCAGCAAAGATTGACCGCTTCACTGACTCGGCACCCGGTGTGCAGGAGGAACTGAATCAACGCCGCATCTCGCGCTTGACATCGCGATCGCGTTGATGTTGCTGCCGCCTGGATCAGCTTCAGCGCCTGCGCTTCCGTCAACACCCGGTCACTAAACTGTGGGTTCACCTTCAGCCGCTTCACATCGACAGGATTGGTGAAGATGCCCGTCACCGCTCGTCGCTTTGGCTTGGCTGCCCAGTTGTAGAGACTGGATAATGCTGCAACTCGCCGATTCACTGTCGCTGCCGATAGTTCTCCCAATTCCGCCAACTGCTTGAGCTGAATCACATAGGCATCGACTGCGATCGCATCTGCATCCGCCAGTGACTTATCCCCATACTCCAGCGACAGAAACGCCCGAAACTGATTCAAATCTCGCTCATAGGCTTCTCGCGTATGAACCGAGTTCTCACCTTTCTCCCGCAGAAACTCCTCCACCAGTTGCTCATCAGTCCACTGCTGATCCGGATCAACCCTCATCGGTGCCGATTCCACCAGTAGCTGCATCAGCATTGCCCGGTCTGCTGGTGAGAGATGGTTGAGTAGATGGGATGTTTGGGATGTATTTTGAGGTGCGATCGCAGAACGGTTAGACAACTCGGTTGGCTCAAACATTAATTGGTCTCTCGTTAGATGTCCGCCATTTTGAAGATTTGCGTTAACCCTCTCTGTCCCTAAGATAAAGAGTTATGGACATCCAATTAAAACGTTTGCCGCGAGGCTATTCATCATACACACGATACGGTGTTGCAGTCATCAGTGTCTTGTTATCTCTGTTGTTGCTGCCATTATGGGGAACACGATCGCCCTTTCTCATGTTTATTCCAGCGGTGATGGTGAGTTCTCACTATGGCGGTTTGGGGCCAGGTCTACTGGCTACGATTTTAAGCGGACTGCTGGGATTGGGGTTTCTACCCCAGTGGTCTCATGAGTCGGTGTTGAATCCCTATCTTGGCGATCTGCTGCGGTTGGGTGTTTTTTTTGCGATCGGCGCATTTGTTAGCCTCCTGAACCGGCGTTTACTGTCTGAAAAACGACGAGCAGAAGCTAGTTCCCGGTCATACCAGGAAAGTGAAGAACGGTATCGTTTGCTGGTTGAGCAGGTCAAAGACTACGCCTTTTTTGCCCTTGATCCCAATGGCATTGTGAGTACCTGGAATACGGGAGCCGAACGATTAAAAGGATTTCGTGCGGCTGACATTGTGGGGCGCTCATTTTCCTTATGTTTTCCCCCAGAAGAGGTCGAGAGGGGGAAGCCAGAGTCTATCTTGCAGGAGGCATTCGCCCACGGACAATGGGTGGATGAGGGCTGGCATGTCCGCAAAGATGGTTCTCAGTTTTGGGCGGAAGTGGTGACAACGGCGTTTCGAGATGAGAGGGGACGACTGCGAGGATTTTCTCAAGTGGTTCACGACATTAGCGATCGCAAGCAAGCGGAGGAAGCATTACGAGAAACGAATCATACGCTGCAAACTATTATTCAGGCTTCGCCACTGGCGATTATGACCTTCGATCGCAAGGGCAATATTGGACTGTGGAGTCCAGCCGCCGAGCGAATTTTTGGTTGGAGTGAGCAGGAAGTTGTAGGTCATCCTGCTCCTATGTCACAAGGTCGTCACCACGAGGAATTTCAGAGAAATCTGCAGCAGGCATTTCAGGGAACATCATTAGATGGAATTGAAGCTCAACGCCTCCGAAAAGATGGGCAACTCATCACCGTCAATGGGTGGTCTGCCCCACTCCAGGATGCGGATGGGGTGGTCAGGAGCATTGTGGCGATTATGGCAGATGTCACCGAACGTAAGCGAGCCGAGCAAGCGTTGATTGAGGCTTATCGGCGGAATGCAGAAATTTTAGAAAGTATTAGTGATGCTTTCTATGCAGTCGATCATGACTGGAAGTTTACCTACATCAACCGTAAGGCAGAACAGCTATGGCAAAAGCAACGTGAGGATCTGATTGGCAAAAGTATTTGGTCAGAGTTTCCGCAAGCAGTTGGAACAGAATCCTATGAAGCCCATATGCAAGCGGTGCGAGAACAGAAAACCGTCAGTTATGAAACTCATTCCCCCGTACTCAACGTTTGGCTACGAGTCAATATCTATCCCAGTGCGAATGGATTGTCGATTTACTTTGCCAATATTAGCGATCGCAAACGAGCCGAACAGGCACTCAGTCGCTATGCTGAACGGCTGGAAACGCTCCATGCTATCGATAGTGTGATTTTGTTAGCGCGATCGCTCGAAGAACCAGTGCGGCTAGCACTGACTCGAATTTGTAGCCTCATTCCCTGCCAACAAGCCTTTATTTTGCTGTTCGAGTTGGAAGCTAATCAAGCTCGAATGCTCACTGGGGTAGAAGCAGGAAAGCCCTTACCCATCGAAAGAACTACGGTTCCCATTGATAATTTTGTTCCGGTTGAAACGATCAAGCAGACCCCCTACCGATATATTGAGGACATTGAAGCCCACCATCATTGTTCTCCAGGGCTACAACAGTTATTGGGTCCGGACATAAAAAGTTGTTTGACAGTGCCCTTACTGGCAGAGGAAAACCTGGTAGGTGTGCTCAACCTGGGGACCCATCAACGATCGGCTTTTAATGACGAACACCTACAAATTGCTCAGGAAGTTGCTAATCAGTTGGCGATCGCCATTCAACAAAGCCAACTCCGGGATCAGTTAGAACATTACACCCTGGAGTTAGAAACGTTAGTCGAGGAGCGCACCAGCAAGTTGCAGGATGCCAATGCAGAACTCGAAGCCTTTGCCTATTCCGTCTCTCACGATTTGCGAACGCCCCTACAGGCCATGCAGGGGTTTGCTCAAGCCTTGGTCGAAGATTATGCCGATCAGCTAGACGCGGTTGGACAGGATTATGCTCAACGGATCAGCAATGCAGCCATGCGGATGGATGCCCTGATCGAAAACCTTTTGCAATATAGCCGTTTGAGCCGATCCAGCATTCAGCTTCAGCCCATTGCACTGCGATTGGTCATTGAGGAGGTAATGCAATTACTAGAAGCCAAAATCGAGGAAACCCAGGCAGAAATTACGGTCAGAGAACCATTGCTGTCGGTTATTGGGCATCGCAGCACGCTAATTCAGGTGGTGATGAATTTAATCAACAACTCCATGAAGTTTGTTGCTCCGTCAATTCGCCCCAAGATAGAGATCTGGACAGAGGACGTAGAAGGCTGGACGCGTCTATGGATACAAGACAACGGGATTGGAATTGCGGTAGAACAGCAAGAGCGAATTTTCAATATCTTTGAACGATTGCACGGTCTGGATGCTTACCCTGGCACGGGCATCGGGCTAGCGATCGTCCGAAAAGGAGTTGAGCGGATGGGAGGACGGGTTGGTGTAGAATCTCAGGTCGGGCAGGGAAGTCGCTTCTGGGTTGAACTCCCCAGTACAAACAATCGTCCATGAGCGGGAGGTAATGCACAGCCTTTATGTTACGAATTTTGGTGCTCGATGATATTCCCAATACTCGAATTTTGATTATTCGGGAACTGAAACGTGCTTTCAACCAGGTACAACCCCAGGAGATAGCAAATCAAGCTGAGTTTACCAGAGCTTTAGAATTGGGTGAGTTTGATCTGGTCATTACGGATTATCAACTGGGTTGGAATGATGGCATCACCATATTACGCCAGGTCAAGGAACGCTATCCCAGCTGTCCGGTCATTATGTTCACCCAAACAGGCAGTCAGGAAATTGCTGTTAAAGCGATGAAGGCAGGGTTGGATGACTATGTGCTGAAATATCCAAAGTACTTTGTTCAGCTCTCGGCAGCCGTGCAAGGTGCTCTCGATCGGGCAGAGGAGCGCAAGCGATCGGCTCAACTCGATATGCGGTTCCAATCACTACTCAATCACCTCAATGTTGGCGTTTTTCGAGCCCAGCCAGATGGGCAACTGCTCGAAGTAAATGCAGCTTTTTTGCGGATGCTGGGGGTGGAAAAACTGTCTGAACTACCGAATGGGAATTTTAAGCAGTATTTTATGGAGGTGCAGCCTTCCGCTGATCTTAAGCCCTGGGAACGGGAGGTGGAACTGCGCCGAGCCGATGGAGAAACGATTTGGGTGCTGCTCAATCGCATGGTTCATACGATCGAAGGCGAAACCTTTGTCGATGGCTTGATTGAAGAGATCACCGAGCGCAAACGAGCCGAGTTTGCCATTCAGCAACTCAACGAAACGCTAGAACAACGAGTGACGGAACGAACCGCAGAACTGGAAGAAGCAAATGCGGAACTGGAAGCCTTTGCTTACTCCGTCTCCCATGACTTGCGCGAGCCACTCCGTACCATGCAGGGGTTTGCTCAGGCATTGATCGAAGACTATGGCGATCGCTTAGATGAAATGGGACAGGACTTTGTGCAACGCATCAATCGGGGCGCGCTCCGTGCCTATGAACTAATTGATAACCTGTTAACTTACAGTCAGTTTGGGGCAAACATCCAACTCCAGACAGTTGATTTAGAAGTCTTAGTCACAGATGCTATGTCTCAGCTAGAGGGAAAATTACGAGAACATAATGCTCAAGTAACTGCCGATCGCCCTCTGCCTAAAGTGAGGGGACATTACATCACCTTGCTGCAAGTGCTATCTAACCTAATTACGAATGCTGTCAAGTTTGTCAGTCGTGATACACAACCCTTAGTCCATATTTGGGCAGAACAACGAGAGCAAAAGATACGTTTATGGATAGAAGACAACGGCATTGGAATTGCTGCAGAAAATCAAAACCGAATTTTTCGGGTATTTGAGCGGCTACATGGGATTGAGGCGTATCCCGGTACCGGAATTGGGTTGGCGATCGTCCGTAGAGGACTAGAACGGATGGGAGGACAGGTTGGCGTAGAGTCGCACCTAGGGCAGGGTAGCCGCTTTTGGATCGAATTACCAGCAGTCGAGGCGTAAGAGTATGCAAACCATTTTGTTGGCAGAAGATAATCCAGATAGTGTGTTGTTGATTCAGCGAGCTTTCCGTCGTGCCAATATTCCCCATCCAATCCAAGTTGTACCAGATGGGGAGTCGGCTATTCTCTATTTAACGGGGAGAGATCGCTATGCAGATCGAGAACAGTATCCTTTCCCCAGTCTGTTGTTGTTAGATCTCAAGATTCCGATTAAATCGGGGCATGAGGTTTTAGAATGGTTACGACAGCAACCTCATCTAAAGCGATTACCCGTCGTCATTTTGACGTCTTCCAAAGAAATGTCAGACATTAATCGCGCTTATGATCTGGGTGCGAACTCTTACCTGGTGAAACCAGTCGGGTTTGATAATCTTTTGGAAACAATAAAAACATTGCATCACTACTGGAATTTATCTAATCAAGCACCCACAATGTTAGCGTCTTAAAATTTTAGCTAATTAGTCTGATGTTGCGCGTTTTACTGATTGATGACAACGCCGATGACCGACTGCTCGCTATTCGAGAACTAAGGCAAGCAATTCCCAACCTGCAAGTCCAAGAGGTTGCTATATCGGAGCAGTTTTATCAAGCATTAGCAGCCAATAATTTTGATATTGTTATTACTGACTACCAACTCCACTGGAGCAATGGAATTGCCCTACTCCATGTCATTAAAGCACAGAGACCAACCTGTCCTGTCTTGATGTTTACTAATAGTGGTAGCCAAGAAATTGCCGTAGAAGCCATGAAGGCTGGACTGGATGATTATATTCTCAAAACGCCTAAACACTTTATACGGTTAAGAGTAGCAGTTTGTAATGTTTTAGAACGATCTAAGGAGCGTCGCTACAGCAATCAGTTAGAATCCCGTTTGCAATTTCTGTTGCACCGATTAGAAGTTGGAGTTTTTAGAACTACGTTGGACGGTCACATTCTTGAAAGTAATGCAGCATTTTTAAAGCTTTTAGGCATCGATAACTTAGATCAAGCACTCAATCTAAACAATTTTCTGCTAGTTCCAGCACTCTCTCAGCAACTTTCACAAATTCCGATTCAGGAGGTTAAATTATGCCGTCCTGGCGGAATGGTGGTTTGGACTCGCTGGAATATGATGACTGTCTGTATTGATGAGGATTGGTTTCTAGATGGACTGGTGGAGGACATTACAGAACACAAGCAAATTGAACTGGCTAAAGCAAAAATCAAGGAGTTAACTCAATTAAATCAGTTCAAAGATGATTTTCTGAATATGGTAACTCATGACTTGAGAGCGCCAATGACGAATATTAAGTTTGCCCTTCAGTTGTTGAAACAAAATATTTTGCCAGAGCACAATGGACATCGAGTAGCCAATAAGGTTGATCACTACTTGCAAATCTTGCAACAGGAATGCGATCGCGAAATTGCTTTAATCAATGACATTCTAGACTTGCAGCGGTTAGATTCGGGTTGTCACGCTTTAAATCAGGAAGCAATTGATTTAGAGCAATGGCTCTCTCAAGTGATAAAACCCTTTCAAGAACGGGCTACCAGTCGTCAGCAAAATTTTAGCGTCAGTGTCACCTCTCCCTTATCTTCTGTCATCTCAGATCAGGCTGTCTTAACCAAGATTTTATCTGAATTGCTCAATAATGCCTGTAAGTACACCCCACCTCAAGCATCAATCGTATTGACGGTTAATTTAGAACGCCCCTCCACCCGCACCTCATGGAACCCTGTTGATAAACCTTCAGCTTCAACCGATGCAGGTTCAAGTGGAATCTTGATGTTGACAATTCAGAATTTAGGCGTAGACATTCCTGCCGATCAGCTACCCTTGATTTTTGAGAAATTTCATCGGGTGCCGGGAGGCGATCGCTGGAAACAGGGTGGCACAGGGTTAGGTCTCGCTCTGGTCAAGAGGATGGTAGAGCGATTGCAAGGGAGGATTGAGGTCAATAGTCATTCAGGGCAAACCTGCTTTACAGTCAAGCTACCGATGCTAGTCTGTCAAACTCGCCAAACTTAAAGTTACAAAACTTTATCTTCATTGAGATGGATTTTTATTAACTGTAGTTAAAAGACTATCTATACGGTCTATACATCCGGGCAATGCTACATATCCTTCTAATCGATGACAATGCCGACGATCGCGCCCTGGCTATCCGAGTTCTCAGCCAGGAATTTCCCGGTGCTCAATTTACTGAAATTGCGAATGCAGAAGAACTAGCCCAGGCATTAGCAGGTGGAGGGTTTGACATTGTTGTCACGGATTACCTCCTGCGCTGGAGCGATGGGATTCAAGTGATCCAGAGAATTAAATCCCAGCATCCGAATTGCCCGGTTGTCATGTTTACCAATAGTGGGAGCCAAGAGATCGCCGTCGAAGCGATGAAATCTGGCTTAGATGACTATGTGCTCAAATCGCCTCAGCGGTTGGTTAGATTGGCGATCTCAGTGCGTCGGGCTTATGAACGTGCAGAAGAACGTCGCAAGAGCGAACGTCTGGAGCTACGGCTACAATCCTTGCTCAATCAACTGGATGTTGGCGTTTTTCGCTCTACGCTAGACGGGCAAATTGTAGAAGTGAACGCCGCTTTCCTAGCACTACTGGGTGTAGAGACTTTGGCAGAAGTGCAGACCATTCAACTGGCTGAACTTTTTGATTTATCTTTAGACATAGCTCAACTCCTGGAACGACTCAAGCAAGATCGATATTTGCCTGCCCAGGAGATTCAACTTCGCCGCGCCAATGGTTCCACCGTTTGGGTGTGCTGGAGCAAAACCCTGAATCGGATTGATAATGAAACCTTCATTGATAGTTTGGTAGAAGACATTACCCATCGAAAGCAAGCTGAATTCTCGCTGCAATTTTTAGCGGAAGCCGGAGCTATTTTGAGTTCCAGCTTAGACTATGAAACAACCCTCACCCAAGTTACTCAACTCGCTGTTCCTCAAATTGCTGATTGGTGCGCCATTGACTTGATTGAACCCAACCAAACTGTTCGTCGCACCGTACTCACGCATCAAGACCCCCAGAAAGTAAAACTGGGGCAAGAATTACAGCAACGTTATCCCGTTGATCTCAATGCATCTCAAGGTGTGGGACGGGTTTTAAAAACCGGAAAACCTGAATGCTACCCAATCATTACCGATGAACAACTCGTCGCCAGTGCCCGTGATGCAGAGCATTTAAGGATTCTGCGTGAGTTAGGGTTAAAGTCAGCAATTGTAGTTCCCCTACAGGCGCGTGGACGAATTTTAGGCGCGATTACGTTTGTTTCAGCAGAATCAGAACGAATTTACAGTTCCACAGATCAAATCTTGGCAGAAGAGCTGGCCCGTCGAGCCGCATTGGCGATTGATAATGCTCACTTGTATGAAGTCGCTCAACAGGAACAAGCGACTGCTCAGTCCGCTAGCCGTTTGAAAGATGAATTCCTCACCACCCTTTCTCACGAATTACGAACACCGCTGAATGCCATTCTAGGTTGGGCTCGCATGTTGCGAACGCGTAATCTTGATCCTATGTTGATTAACAACGGTTTAGAGACAATTGAGCGAAACGCCAAACTGCAAGCCCAGTTGGTTGAAGACATTCTCAACGTCTCTAAAATTATTAATGGAAAATTGCGGTTGAACGTTCATTCCATCAATCTGATTCCTGTGATTCATAACGCATTGGAACCGTTAGAAGCTGCCATTAATGCCAAAGGAATTACGCTCAAAACTAACCTAAGTGATTCTATAGGGTTCGTGGCAGGGGATAGCGATCGCCTTCAACAAGTGATCTGGAATGTGTTATCCAATGCAGTCAAATTTACTCCAGAGAGGGGGCAAATTGAAATTCATTTAGAAAAAGTTGATGCCTCGGCCCAAATTAAAGTCTGTGATACCGGAATTGGCATCAAAGCTGATTTTCTTGCTCATATGTTTGGGCGTTTCAGCCAAGCGGATGGCTCAACCACCCGCCAATATGGAGGACTGGGGTTAGGGTTGGCCGTTGCCCGTCACTTGGTTGAGTTACACGGTGGTAGTATTCAAGCAGAAAGTGCTGGTGAAGGACAAGGAGCAACCTTCACAATCAGCCTTCCACTACTTCCTACACCAAGCAAATCATTGACTGTAGAACAATCTTCTTTGCAAGAAGTAGAACAATCTTCTTTGCAAGAAAATGACAAGAGTGAGGGGATTGAAAATAAGATTCTTCTTGATGGCTTAAGAATTCTACTGGTTGATGATGAAGAAGATGGACGAGAATTAGTTACTTTCATTCTGCAATCCTATGGGGCTGATGTTATCGCTGTCGCATCTGTTTCAGATGCTCTTAAAGAATTTACCCAACAAATTCCTGATCTACTAATTAGTGACATTTCAATGCCCAATGAAACCGGGTACGATCTGATTAGTCAAGTACGATTGCTCGCTCCTACCCACGGAGGACAAATTCCTGCGATCGCATTAACGGCCTATGCTTCGGAAGAAGAACGTCGGCAAGCGATCAACTGTGGATTTCAAGCTCATATTTCTAAACCAATTGAACCTGACTATCTAGCGACAAAAGTAGCCGCTCTAATGGGAAAACTTAGTTAGTTACTTTCGGCTTATCTATAGTGATTTTACATCGTTAGAACTGATGCATTTGGATATAGCTAATACTACTAAACCTCGTCTAGGAGGAGAGTGAAAAAAAGTGGGGGGAAGCCTAACATTGATTCTGGATCAGCAGAGGGCTGTGAGTAGATATCACGGTGTTGATCAAACACTTTTCAGGAGTGGATTAACTGCATGACTGACATACTTGACGAACTTAACCAGCGGATAGCGGAACTGAAGCAAATGCGGGATGGGGCATCAGCAAAACCCGTCTATGATGCGGATCTATCTGCTGCGCGTGCTCATTGGGAGCAAGGGGGGTATGCTGCGATCGCACTTTTCAGCCGTTAGCAAATCGTTCTAATTCACGACTCAATAACGACGAGCTGTAATAATCAGTAACCTTCATCACGCAGATGATAGGCTACGCAACTCCACTGCGTTCTGTCGCTACGCATCCCACACACCACGCCCAACTTTGGGTAGTAGGTTTTCTGAAAGCTAAGCATAGCAGGCGCTTTGGCCGTTGCCAGTTGTTGTCGATTGTACTCAGGAATGGCTGTAATGTTGGGTAGTGGTATGTAGGTAATGATTTTTGGTGGTGTGGGCGCTGCCCACACCACCAAAAATCATTACGGCTTGAGAACTACCTAATGCTGATGGATGCTGAGTTTGGAGTGTCCCTGGGTAGCGACTCGAAATCTGGTAGGCTGCGATCGCGACTGGGCACCCCATGTTTGATGATTCCTGCTCGCCACAGATGCCCTACATCCGGTGGGTATTTTTATTTGAGGCCAAATACTGGACTACAGCCAGATAATCAGCCAGTGAAGCCGCTGACCTAATGCCCCTCAATATGGTCGATGCCCCCCGTGATAGCATTTCCCTAATCTTTTAGCCGTGCTAAACGGAAATAACAATGCGACTAGCAGACTTTATCTTGGGGAACATCGAGCTTATCCTCGCAGAATGGGAAGCGTTTGCGCGCAGTCTCTCACCTGGGGCGAAGATGACAAAGCTTGCCCTGCGTGATGCCGCCGAGGCAATCCTGCTGGCCGCCGCGCGGGATATGCAGAGTGACCAGAGCCTCACCCAGGAGGCCAACAAGTCTAAAGGCCACGGTGGTGCTGGCGGTGAGGAGAGCGAAGGTCTCGACGACGCTTCGCAGCAGCACGGTGTGGAGCGCGTAGGCTCGGGCTTTGACATTATGGAAGTTGTTGCTGAATACCGCGCTCTGCGGGCCAGCGTGCTCCGCCTGTGGCGCGAAAGCCGCCCACACACCGACATCAACGACATCGACGATGTCACCCGATTTAACGAGGCGATCGATCAATCTCTCGCTGAAGCTGTTAGCAGCTACACAAAACGCGTCGAGCAGTCGCGCCGCATGTTTCTGGCCATCCTCAGTCACGACCTGCGTAGCCCGCTGAACAACATCCGCACGGCTGCACAACTGGCTTCGCGCATCACAGACAAAGACTTGCCCTCTGCCAAAGCACTCTCAATGATCGAGAGAAATACAGAGACGATTACACGGTTGACCCATGACCTGATCGACTTCGCATCGACAGGGCTAGGCAGCGCAATACCGCTGACACGCTGTCTGGTCGATTTGGAAAAACTGGGTCGCAACGTCTTTGAAGAATTCTGCTTTGCCTATCCACAGCGCACGTTGCGCTTTCACCCGGACGGCGACCTCACGGGCGAGTGGGATGAGTCCCGACTCCGACAGGTCATTTCCAATCTGATGAGCAACGCCCTTCAGCATGGGGCGAGCGAGGGGGCAATCGAACTTGCGATCGCATCAGAAGAATCAACCGTGGTCTTGAGCGTACATAATGAAGGTTCACCAATCCCATCGGAGATGCTGACAACGATCTTCGATCCGCTCAGGCGCTATACCCAGTTGGAATCGACAGAACGACAAACTTCGCGCAGTATCGGTCTGGGATTGTATATTGTGCGGGAGGTCGTGGTTGCCCACGGGGGCACAATAACGGTCACCTCGACGGCACAGGAAGGCACGACGTTTACGGTTCGCTTACCGCGAACCGCGCCCGTTTAGAGATTGTCAGCGTGACACAGATTGTCATACTGCGAGAGAAAGAGCAGCGGCAATAGAAAAGCCCCGACAATTTGCCGGGGCGGAACCCGAGTCGTTCTTTCATACGCTCATGCTCCTAGCGTCGCTAAGTTGATGGTGGAGTTAATCAGCACTTAGCAGTAAATACGAGATTGCACTCTCAATAGTCTCTGCCTGTTCTGGGTACACTAAGCCAAGTGTCAGTTGTGTGTACCCTGCATGATCCGCTCTCCCTTATATTTGGGAGAGCATTTTAATGTGAGGGCATCTATGGAACAGTTCACCTGCGATATCAGGCGTTATCCTTGCCATCCCATCAACCAACACTCCGCTTCTTCCACGCTATTGAAAACTCGAATCGCAAGCCCTCTATTGTGTGCAGCCATCTCCAAAAATCTGTTCAGTTCCAGATGCATCCGACATTTCGCAGGTAAGGAAAGAGTTGTAGGGTATTTTTGAAGCGTTCAACCTTTGAGACTTGAGTATACAGGTTCAAGACCTCAATCACCTGGGAATCATGGCGGGCATCATTGATGAAATGGGGTTAGTCGAAGCGATTAGTCGCCAAATCGAGCCTCATCCGCAGCAAACGGTGAGTACGGGAGTGGCTATCAAAGCCATGATTCTCAAGCGTGTACGTGGCCGATGCTGCGTTATACGCAGAGGCGAACCTGCAAACGTTAGGCGACCTGCAGTGGGTCACACGGGTGCCCTTAACGCTGAAGGC
>CBKWJC010000043.1:0-52881 GCA_966674685.1 uncultured bacterium | reverse complement strand
CTCATCCTGAGGCCACTCTCCTCTCTCGTTCTCTCATTCTTAACTGGAATGACTACAAAAATAACAGTAACTGGCTGACGCCCATACACAACAAAAAGCGCCTTCCCAAAGGAAGGCGCTCTTCGCTAGTTTCTGAGAGCTAGCCGACTAAGCAAGCTTAGCCGCTGATTGCGGGGGCTTGTAGAGCAACTGGAGACACATCACTAGATGCCAGGTCAAGCGGGAAGTTGTGAGCATTGCGCTCGTGCATCACTTCCATACCCAGGTTCGCCCGGTTGATCACATCCGCCCAGGTGCCAATCACCCGACCCTGAGAGTCGATGATCGACTGGTTGAAGTTGAAACCGTTCAGGTTGAACGCCATCGTGCTGATACCCAGCGCCGTGAACCAGATGCCCACTACTGGCCATGCAGCCAAGAAGAAGTGCAAGGAACGGCTGTTGTTGAAGCTGGCATATTGGAAGATGAGACGACCGAAGTAGCCGTGCGCTGCCACGATGTTGTAGGTCTCTTCTTCTTGACCGAACTTGTAGCCATAGTTCTGAGACTCGGTCTCAGTGGTCTCACGCACCAGAGAACTGGTTACCAAGGAACCGTGCATCGCGGAGAACAAGCTACCGCCGAAGACACCGGCTACACCCAACATGTGGAAGGGGTGCATCAAGATGTTGTGCTCCGCTTGGAACACGAACATGAAGTTGAAGGTACCCGAGATGCCCAGAGGCATTCCATCAGAGAAGGAGCCTTGACCCAAGGGGTAGATGAGGAAAACAGCAGATGCTGCTGCAACCGGGGCAGAGTATGCTACTGCAATCCAAGGACGCATACCGAGACGGTAAGAGAGTTCCCACTCACGTCCCATGTAGCAGAAGACGCCGATGAGGAAGTGGAAGATGATTAGCTGGTAAGGGCCACCGTTGTACAACCACTCATCGAGGGAAGCGGCTTCCCAAATGGGGTAGAAGTGCAGACCAATAGCGTTAGAGGACGGTACAACTGCACCAGAGATGATGTTGTTGCCGTAGATCAGAGAACCTGCAACAGGCTCACGGATGCCGTCGATATCAACGGGAGGTGCTGCAATGAATGCAATGATGAAACAGGTGGTTGCGGTCAGTAGGGTAGGGATCATAATCACGCCAAACCAGCCTACATAGAGGCGGTTATCGGTGCTGGTTACCCACTGACAAAAACGCTCCCACGCGCCAGCGCGATCGCGCTGCTGTAGAGTCGTAGTCATAGTAAATAATGCCAGTGAAAATACTACAGATGGTTAAAGATTACAGAGCATTGAAAAATAATTACTCTGTTGTTGCTTAATATGAAACCAACCTTTCAGAATGTCTAGACTCGCGCATTGTTTCTTTGTTTATCTAAACATTACGTTACAAATCAGTGAGTGCGTTATGAATTGGTTATTGCGGAGCGAATTGCAGAGTTGATCGCCGCAAAAAGCATTAAGTACGGTTAGTTAGGATACCACGCTTTAAGTCTGATTAGCTGCAGTGTTAAGTAATAAGATTTGCTGTGATCGTGCTGCTAGTAGCCATCATCAGGGTGCGATCGCAGATTGATTCCGTCATACCCACCGAATCCAAAGCTTTTTGCTTTGGAACACTGCTCTTGTCAAGCATTTCGTAAGACAAATATATCTAACTTTGTTGAGTGAAACATGATTTAACATTAGTACATCTATGTGATATCGCATACTCTCATCATCGGTCAAACGCGCCATTTTCATTTCAGTAAGGGCCACGTTCTCTTCTAACATTTCTGGGCTGACGTTCCTGGGCTTAAGCATTTGTCTGAGTCGGTTGAGGCAAATGTCTGCCCCCGCTTGTCTAGCCAATATGAAATAGCCGATTTGAAATAACTGTTGCAGAAGTATTTCAAAAAATCATTAACCTATCCTTAAGACATTTAGGATGAGTACGCATAGGGTTCATGCTGCTTAGACTGCACTCGAGAGCTTGGTTTATCACGGAGGGCAGTCATGCAGCCAAAGTGTGTAAATCTGGCTACATTATCAAGTAGCCCGCAACGGTTAGTGATGTTGCTTGCCCACGCGACCATACACCACTAGACGAATACCACTATCCATTATCAAAATATCTACGAGAGCTTTTTCCATGCCTTGGTCTCGCATCCTCAGCGGAATTGTTGCTATCATTTTTGCCCTTGGAATTGTGATTACCGGGGGATGGTACTTTACGGCTGGCTTCGGCATCATCATTTATTTGGGGCAGCAGGAAATCTTTGAGATGGTGCGCGCCAAAGGAATCGCGCCCGCCGCTAAAACAACGTTGGTTGTTAGCCAAATCTTGCTGATCGTTTCTACCCTGTCGCCAGATTTGGCTGACGCAATCTTCCCGGTTGCCGGAACCGCTATCTGCTTTTACTTACTCTTTCAGCCCAACTTTGCCACCATTGCTGATATTGCAGCGTCCGTACTCGGTTTGTTCTACGGAGGGTATCTGCCGAGCTACTGGGTCAGATTGCGGGCACTCGGCAGCGTAGAAAGCGCCAATTTACCCCTCGGCGGCTTCTGGCCAGCCCAGTGGTCAGATTGGCTAGACATTCAGAATCTGCCCCAGGGATTGATGGTGACGCTGATTGCGTTTGGCTGTATTTGGGCAGCTGATATTGGCGCTTATATCTTCGGCAAGCTGTTTGGCCGCACGCGCCTATCGGACATCAGCCCCAAGAAAACGGTTGAAGGAGCGGTGTTTGGTGTCGCTGGCAGCGTCACGGTTGCTGTTCTGGGCGCATGGGGACTCGACTGGCCGATTTGGCCGCTGACGGGCGTAGCGCTGGGCTTGATTATTGGCTTAGCTAGCTTGCTGGGTGACTTAACCGAATCGATGATGAAG
Source organism: uncultured bacterium (assembly GCA_966674685.1). Classification (GTDB taxonomy): domain Bacteria; phylum Cyanobacteriota; class Cyanobacteriia; order Phormidesmidales; family Phormidesmidaceae; genus Thainema. Next base: position 50,011 of record CBKWJC010000043.1, on the reverse strand, counting down.
CGGGATGCAGGCATCAAAGATTCCGGGCAGCTCATTCCTGGGCACGGCGGCATTTTAGATCGAGCCGACAGCTACGTATTTACAGCACCGCTAGTGTTTTACTTTGTGACGTTGTTTTTGCCAATTTTACCCGGTTAGCCTTTCTTTTGACTGCTGCAACCTTCCAAGCAATCACGATAGACTCAATGCGAGTGTTGGCTCCTGCGCTCTTGTTAAACGGGCACTGTTTAAACGGGCACTGTCGAACCTACGTTGAATTCATCGGTTGCTTCTATGGCGAATCGTCTAGCTCAGTCACAAAGCCTGTACCTGCAAAAACACGCCGAAAATCCGATTGATTGGTGGCCGTGGTGTGATGAGGCTTTGCAGAAAGCGAAACGGGAAAACAAGCCGATTTTCTTGTCAATTGGTTACTCAAGCTGTCACTGGTGCACGGTGATGGAAGGAGAAGCATTCTCCAATGCTCAAGTGGCTCAGTACATGAACAGCGAATTTGTACCGATTAAGGTTGATCGAGAAGAGCGACCGGACATAGACAGTATCTACATGCAGGCGCTGCAACTGATGACGGGACAAGGCGGCTGGCCGCTGAATGTGTTTCTGTCGCCGGATGATTTGGTGCCGTTTTATGGGGGAACTTACTTCCCGCTAGAGCCGAAATATGGACGGCCTGGATTTGTGCAGGTTTTACAGGCAATTCGTCGTCTCTACAATAGCGATCGCACCAAGGTCAATTCGGTCAAAGAAGAGATTTTAGAACGCTTACAGCAGTCAGGACAGCTACCTGTTGGGGACAAGCTCGATGCGGCCTTGTTGCACATGGGGTTGAACTATAGTGCTGGGATTCTATCGTCCGGTGGCTATGGCCCCAGTTTTCCAATGATTCCCTACGCAGATGCGACGCTGCACAGTTGTCGTTTTGGTAGTTTTGAAGTGTCAACGTCCCGTTCATCCAACAGCGATCAGCCGCAGTACGATGCTAAGCAAATTGCTACAGAACGGGGCATGAATTTGGCTCTGGGCGGCATTTACGATCATGTGGGTGGCGGCTTCCATCGCTACACGGTTGACCCGACTTGGACGGTGCCGCACTTTGAAAAAATGCTCTATGACAACGGTCAGATTATGGAGTATTTAGCCAACCTATGGAGTTTGGGGGTGCAAGAACCCGCGTTTGAACGTGCGATCGCAGGTACAGCGGCGTGGCTAAAGCGAGAAATGACGGCTCCGGAGGGTTATTTCTATGCGGCGCAGGATGCCGACAGTTTTGTCACGCCGACCGATGTGGAACCGGAAGAGGGGGCATTTTACGTTTGGCGCTACAGTGAGCTGTCTGAAATGCTGACGGATGCCGAACTGACGGAACTCAGCAATCAGTTCACCCTTTCCGTTGAGGGCAACTTTGAAGGGCAAAACGTGCTCCAGCGGCGGCATCCAGGTGAGCTGAGCCAAACTGTGGAAACCATTCTCAGCAAGCTGTTTCGGGTTCGTTACGGTGCCCATCCCGATACCTTGAGTATCGTGCCGCCAGCTCGCAATAATCAGGTCGCCAAGGAGAGCGACTGGGCAGGCCGGATTCCCTGCGTCACCGATACAAAGATGATTGTGGCCTGGAATAGCCTGATGATTTCCGGCTTAGCGCGGGCGTATCTGGTCTTTCGTAATCCTAAATATCTGGACATGGCCAGCACAGCCGCTGAGTTTATCTGGCAGCAGCAGCGCGTCGATGGCCAGTTACATCGGGTGAATTATGACGGCCAGGTGGCGGTTTCAGCCCAGTCAGAAGATTATGCCCTGTTGATCAAAGCGCTGCTGGATTTGGATCAAGCCTACGCCGATCAAACGCCAGCCGATCAAACCTCGCAGTGGCTAGAGCGAGCACTAACGTTGCAGGAAGAATTTGACGAGCGGCTGTGGAGTGTGGAACTTGGCGGTTACTTCAACACGGTAGGCGGCGATGACCTGCTGCTGCGGGAACGGAGCTATCAGGATAATGCTACTCCGTCCGCCAATGGCATTGCGATCGCAAATCTCATCCGCCTTGCCTTACTGAGTGAAAATTTAAGCTACCTGGATCGGGCTGAACAGGGGTTATTGGCCTTTACGACCGTCATGGAACAGGCTCCCAGCGCTTGTCCCTCCCTATTCACGGCGCTTGACTGGTTCCAGCACCATACGCTGGTTCGCACGGATTGCGATCGCATCTCTAATTTGCTACAGACCTACCTGCCCACAGCAGTCTGCAAGTCGGAAACATTGCCCACCGGAGCTGTTGGCTTGGTGTGCCAGGGATTAAGTTGCCAAGAACCAGCCCAAAGCAACGATCAGCTCCAAGCTCAACTCTATACCAGCCAACAGCGTTCTGTTTAGCCAGAGTGTAATATCAAGTCCGTGTGTAAGAAGCCTGTTTATTGTTTTGAACAAGGCCGTAGCTTCATAATGACCGATCTGAGCTGAGCGGCATCGAAGGGTTTCGTAAAATATTCCGTCGCACCCGCCAAGCGCCCCTGCACTTTGTCAAACGGTGTATCTTTTGATGTGATCATGACAATGGGCAGCATCTTGAACTGCGGCAAATTACGCACCGTTCGGCACAGCTCTAGCCCGTCAATTTCGGGCATTGTAACGTCTAACAGCAGCACAGAAATAGGCTCATGGTAAATCAGCGAAAGCGCCTCGACGGGGCTACCCGTTGTGATGACCCGATACTCTGCTTCAAGCGCCTGTTTGATTAGCGTCTGAATGACAGGACTATCGTCAACCGCTAAGACAATGGGTTTTTCGGCAACGTCTTTAACCATTGTCACCTCTACTCCGATGTTTTATGGTGAGTGGTTTCGGCCACTCATACTGAATCTGACTCGAAAGAACCCGAATTATTTTTTGTGAGAGTCAAGCACAACCTGACTCTCACAAAAAATAAAACTGTTTTTATCAGCAGATTTTGTATCAGTTTGCCTTCCCTTCGGACTTAATGTGCCCATTGCAGATTGCCTCCACACGAGCTGCAAACAAGACGTTACGCTTCGTATTAAATGCTTACTCAAAGGATTGATTGCATTTAAAGACTTACATCTTGCACCAAAACCCAGAAAGGCTATTCTACTAGCGTATCGCGGCATTAAAATAACCGCTTCGGATACTCGACGTGCAAGGGATAGGATGTGAGAAGAGACATTTTGAGTCAGCATTGCAACAATATGACGAATTTTTTCGGTAGTGGTACTTGGATAATGATTTTTTGTCGTGTGGGCACAGCCCACACGACAAAAAATCATTACCTTTTGAGAACTGCCATTTTTTCAAAAATAAGTAGCTGTATATAAATAAATGCAGCTACTTAGCTTCTTCGAACTAAAACTTTCCTCAAATATTTGTCTAAAATATTTGTCTTAAAAACAGGCAAGGGTATAAATAACTAAATTTTTTATAGACAGGAAATATTTAGATTATTTACAGTTTTGGGGTTTGAAACGGGTTGGTTACGGCTGGCGGGAATGTTAGATGTACGGGTTTGAAATGTGTGTTCGTATCATTTCAAACATGTTTAAGTAGGTTGGCATCAATAAACGCATCTAAAAAACTGGGGGAACGCTCCTCCGGGACACTTCCCCGTTTTTTTAGATAAGCATTTATTGCTATGCAGCGACTTAGTTACAACCTGTGACCGTTAACAGGCGCGACCGTTGACATGTTGTATCCAATATTAGCGGTCTAGCTTAATCAGAAGTTCACCTTGAGCTAGTTCCAATCACTGTTTACCAGTTTGTGTTTGGTTTATGGCCGTTACTTTTCCAATTATCACCTGCGAAACCCGTATGCTGCCGTCTCTACCTGCGGCTAACTTGTCGGATGAGATCGTGATTGATGCGGCTGAACTGCATCGATTGAATGCACTGAATGTTGCGATCGGACAAGCGATCGCAACTGACTTATCCTTATCCGACATGCTGGAAACCTGTGTTGAAGCCATTGCCAATTGTCTTCATTCAGCATTAGTTCGACTCTGGACATTTGATGACCAAAGTCAAATGCTGGAACTACAGGCCGTGGCTGGACAACACATTCATACTAATGAACTGCCCAATCAAATTCCGCTCGGGATCTCGATTGTGGGGCTAATTGCTAATAATCGAACTCCCTATTTGACCAATCAAGTCCTGGATGAAGTTTGGCTGCAGTCCAAAGACTGGATCAGCCAAGAGCAAATCGTGGCCTTTGCGGGCTATCCGCTGGTCATTGGTAGTCGTTTGGTGGGTGTCTTAGCGCTATTTAACCGTCAACCGTTAAGCGCCCTCGTTCATCAAGGCTTGCAGTATATGGCTCAGGTGGTTGCCAATGTGATCGAGCGGCTGAATGCCCAGCGGGAACTGATGAATCGGCGCGAGGCGGTTTTATTTCGGCTGGCCAGTCAGGTGCGGAGTTCGCTGGATTTGGACACAATTTTGAATACGGCTGTGCAGGAAATTCGCCGCATTTTACAGATTGACCGCTGTAATTTTCTTTGGTGCTGGCCTGATCCAAATGGAGCGCCCACCCCGGTTGGACATCCCACACCGCTGCTGGCGATTACCCATGAGGCTAGGCAGTCAGATCTTGCTAGTCTGCTGGGCGATTGTGCGCCGGAACATGCGATCGCACTGGCAGACAGTTTACTTGAACTGGAAATTCTCAAAATTGACAACATTCAGCAGGAGCTAAGCATCAGCGAAGCGCTGCGATCGCAGCTTTTAGATCGGGGATTAACCTCGTTCTTGCTGCTGCCACTGGCCACCCGTTCGGGTCAGATCGGTGCCATTATCTGCGGCCATACAGCACACGCGCGACCTTGGAGTGAATCGGATATTGAACTGCTGCAAGCCGTGGCCGACCAACTCGCGATCGCGATTGACCAAGCGGAACTCTATGCCCAAACCCGCGCCTCTGCCTTTGCGGCGCAGGCCCAGGCCAACCAGATCAGTGAAACCCTCAAAACCCTCCAGCAGGCTCAAGCCAAACTGGTGCAGAGCGAAAAAATGTCTAGCTTGGGACAACTCGTGGCCGGAATTGCTCATGAAATCAATAATCCGGTCAACTTTATCAGCGGCAATGTGGAATATGCCCAAGACTATTTCCACGATTTGATTGAGCTAATTGAGCTATACCAAACTCACTATCCCGACCCGGTTGAAGACATCACTCACTTTGCCGACGAAATTGACCTGGAATTCCTGCTGCAAGACCTCGATAAAATGCTCAGCTCCATGAAAGTGGGTACTGAGCGGATTCAGAAAATTGTGCTGTCGCTGCGTAACTTCTCCCGTCTAGACGAAGCGGAACTCAAACCCGTTGATATTCATGAAGGACTCGAAAATACCCTAATGATTTTGCACAACCGCTTGAAATCAAAGGGCGAGCAGTCCGGGATCGAGGTGATGACCAGCTTTGGAGAGTTACCAAAAATTGAATGCTATGCTGGCCCGCTCAATCAGGTCTTCATGAATTTACTTAGTAACGCGATTGATGCGCTAGAAGAACAGCCCGAACCTCGCCAAATTTGGATCACCACTGAAACCGACACGGTGATATCTTCAACTGGGGATGCGGCATCTGAAACAATGGACGTTGTTCGCATTCGCATTCGCGACAACGGCCAAGGCATTCCACCAGAACATAAAGATCACTTGTTTGACCCCTTCTTCACCACTAAACCCGTTGGAAAAGGCACAGGTTTAGGGCTTTCAATCAGCTATCAGATTATTGTCGAGCGCCACAGCGGCACATTGACCTGTGTCTCCGAACCCGGTCAGGGTGCAGAATTTATTATCGAAATTCCAATTCAAAATTTTGAGGATCTGGAAACGAATACCGAATTCGACTAGCGAGAACCCGAATTACGTTTTGCCAAAGTCAGGCATAGCCTGACTTTGGCAAAACGTAATTCGGGCTTTTGGGGAGCACACTAAGCAGGGGCGAATGCCATTCGCCCCTACCCAAATTTCGCGTTATCAGTTGCGCTACATCTTCATCTAAACCCGATATCTGGGATTGCTGATTTAAGTATGAATTGTGATGTGGGGACACCGCCCCCACATCACAATTCATACCCAGATCAAGCCATGCCCGATATCTAAACCGATGCCCGTTGGCGGCGGGCAACTTGGTGTGGCTCGATTTGAGTGACGGCTTCTTCAAAGGGGCGTACCCGCAGCCGCTGCTGATGGACATTGAACTGATAGACCTGATTCTGGTCGAGATCTAGAGCCGTGAGCCAGCCGCTCTTGGGATGATAGGCTCCGGTATCAATATCGAGCCAGCCCTGCCCTTGAACAATTTGTCCCGGCTTGACGTGGGGTAGGGTGAACGTGATCGTATGCCCCGTGACGATTAGCTTATCGGTGAAATAGGGGCGGGGGCTGCTGTGAAAGCGATCGCGAATCCAGCACAATTCCTGACTGGTCTGTTTCTCAATCGGTAAATCGGGATGCAAGCCAGCATGAACTAACCAAACATCGCCTAAGTCAATAAATAAGGGCAATTGACGAATCCAGGCCAAATGGTCAAACAGCCGCTCAATATCGCCGTAACTAGTCAGGGTTGACTGACCGCCGCTAAACAACCAGCCCTGCAACGCGGGCATGTGTACCTGGCCGTTGGGAAATGCATCGAGTAAGAGCTGCTCGTGGTTGCCTAATACGCACTGATGAGGACTCTGGCGCACGAAATCGACCACTTGGGCACTCTGAGGGCCGCGATCGATAAGGTCACCAACAAAATATATTTCATGGTCAGAGTCTGGTGAAACTGCCTCCAGCAGTCGCATGAGACCGTCGTAGTGACCATGTACATCACCTATAAAAATGCGTCGGCGTGTCTGACCAGTCATCCAAAAATTCCTGCTTTGTAAAGCTGCTCTGGGGGATGAAACGTTAGTGTTGCAAGGGTAGATACATCACTATGAATCCGAAACCTACTGGTGGACAAGCCACCATTACTTCCATATTGCCCATCAAGCTGACAAATGCATCTTTTTAGGGGGTACCTTTTATGAAAGGATACACTTTACTTCTTTAACAAGAAGTTTACGCTAGTGCTGTCTTGATTATGCCTTGCTATCGGCATATCCTGATGTTTGAAAAACTCAAATGTATTAAATATTACATAACTTTTCTGAAACATGAAAAACTTATTAAGAAAATTACTGATTTTGAAAAATTAATGAACGGGTTCCTAGCGTGTCCAGGATCGCCGGAAGCTAAACCAGGTTTCTCGCAGTTCTCGCCGCCAGGCTGTCTGGTTTTGTCGCTCTTGCCACTGCTGTGCTAGCTGCGACAGGATCGCGCCCCAGGTTGACGGCAAGTTAGGGGCTGCGGCCATCTGCTCCAGCGTAATGCTCTGCCGCATGGCCAATGCGATCGCAGGTGCGGCCTCTTGGGCATCTACGCCAATCACATGAAGTCCCAACACGACTCCGCGACGATGGGCAATTAGCTTCACCCTGCCCGTCATCGACTGCGATCGCAGCAGTGCTCGCTCGGCTAGCGACTGGTGGAATACCCAAGCGTCTTTTCCGTAGCGCTGCTGAGCCTGCTGTTCGGTCAGGCCGACTCGGACAAGAGCCGGACGAGTTGCGATCGCGTAGGGAATGCCCCAGTAGTCTACGGAGTGATTGGAGAAGAACAGCGCATTTCGAACCGCTAGCTCCGCCTCATACTGAGCGACATGGGGCAGCATATAGCCACCCAGCGCTGCCCCACAGGCATAGATACGGCGATGAGTTGTCCGTAACTGTTGGTTCACCACCAGCCGATTGTGGTGTCGCCGCAGCTTCATGATGGGCGTGATGCCGCTGAAGTCCGGGCGCTGTCCCGCTGCCACAATGAGCAGATCCGCCTGAATTGCTGCATGGGTATTAATATCAGGCTTGACCTGAACTGCTTGAGTAGAGCGCTGATCGGTCGCTACCGTTGTGTAAACAGCCGATACGCGATTAGCCATTTGATCCAGCCAATCGGTGTGTAGGTTGACCTGGACTTGTGGCTGGTTGGGCGGCTGCTCGGTTTGAATAGACGGGACAGTTTCAATAGACTGCACGGCGGCCATCGGCACCATCTGTACACCATCCGCTTCCAGCCAAGCTTGATAAGCCTGGGCAATGTCTCGATCTTCCCGATGCAGAATGGGTAACTCTGGGGTCAAGAGGGTAACTCGGCTCCCCAAATGGACAAAAGCTTGTGCCAGTTCTAGTCCGCTTGGGTCATCGCCCAAGATGATCACTGATTGGGGATGGGACTGCTGCAACTGGGGTAGCGTATCGGCTGTCAAATAGGGAACCGTGTCTAAACCTGGTACATCAGGGATAAATGCTTGTCCACCCTTCGCAATCAGGTATGCCCGCGATCGCAATATGCGCCCCTGTTCGGGTGAACGCAGCCGGGGAACGGGATCATCATTTTGATTGGCCTCAATTGCGGCGGGACTGCGGTTGACCAGTACCGAGAGACGGGGCGATGGCACAAATTCCGGCACGCCTGTGATAATATCTACGCCAATAGCTGCAAGGGAGGCGTGCGATCGCACATCAATTAACGAGTCAACCGTCGTTTGCAACTGCTGCTGCATCCAGCTATAGCTGTCGGTTGGACTATGTTCTGAACCCTTTCTTAAACTTTGTCCTGGCTCATACATTTGACTCTGAACTTGACAACCCGCTTGGCAGAACTGCTGACTAGCCGAGATGAAAGCCTGTCGATACAGCTCCGCCTCAATCATTTGAACGTGCGGCTCAATCAGCGCCACGCGTGCATCTAGCGCAGCGGCCACCTGTGCGGCATGGCGTCCAGCCAAGGTGCCCCCTAAAATCACCAAGTCGTAGTCCACCATGCTGGCTGTTTATGTCTCCCCTGAATGATGATTATCCTGATTTGACAGCTTTGCCCGACTATTATGCAGCGTTTCGTCTAACCCGGGTGGTGCATTGCGGAAAAGCAGCGTATAAATTTCGGTTGGCATATTTACCTCTGCCCGCTGGAGCGCTTCTTTGACGGCTTGGGCAACCGCCGACGTCGTTCCCACAAACTCTCCCCGGCGTGAATCGACCCAAAACCGAACTTCTAAATTGACGGTGCTAGCCGCTAGTTCCTGCACCAGCACTTGAATAGAGCTGTTCGGTGCGCGATCACTGACGCTCTGCACAGCCTGCTCAATGACGCGCTTAGCAGTTGAAATATCAGCATCATAATCAATTCCCACTATGATGGTGCTGCGTCGCTGAGTTGAAGCCGTGTTGTTAATAATGCTGGCTTGAAACACCTCTTGGTTGGGAATGTAAACTAAGCGCCCATCGTATGTTTGCATCGTAGTAGCGCGCAATTGAATCTGGGTAATCGTCCCTTCATAGTCTTTAATCACCACCTGATCGCCCAGCCGAAAAGGACGTGCTGCCAGCAAAATGACGCCTGAAATATAGTTACTCAGTACATCTTTGAGACTAAAACCAATCGCAACGCTGGTTAGTCCCAATGCTCCCAGCAGCGCCCCTAGATTTAAGCTCAGTAGACCGAGCGCGACAACAGCACCCACTACCCAAACGGCACCATAACCCAATCGACCAATCAGCACCTCCGTACTGTGATCGCCCTCGGTTTTTTGTGCCCAAGTGTAGGCGGCATAGCGAACGATGCTGGCTATGATCCAGGTCAACAGTACGACAATCAGGGCCCCAAGCAGGGCAGGCAGGCGATCAATTGTGTCCCGCAGTAGCGATCTCAGAGTCGTTTGTAGTCGCTGAGCCACGTCAATTGCCAGCGGTGGTCGATCAAACGCTTCGGTTAGCTGTTCAGCCCAGCGCCGCGCCAGTTCTTCAACCGGAACACCAAAATCCTCAGCGTCTTGCTGCGTCACCGTCATAATTACTCGATTGCGTAGTCGCAGGGTGGCGGTTTGCTCATTGGCCTGTAACTGAACTTCTACAGATCCTGGGTTTTCCGATCGGGCCAAAATGCTGGCAATCCGTCGGTTAATGATTTCAGTACGCGCTTGGGCATCAATCGTCGCCAATCCACCCACTTGAAATAAAGGCTGTCCCCGCACCTCCACATCAGCAAAATAAACTCCGCTGCCTGTCGCATTCTCTGCTGAAGTCGATTCTGCTGGAGTAGCCAAGCCAGCGGGCGCTAGCGTATCTATCCCTGCTGGAGCAGCGTCCTGAGCGATCGCATGAGGAGACACAGCAAATAGGAGGGCTGAGAGAATTGCGATCGCGCAATAGAACTTGAGCGCAGCCAAATGTGAGGCAAAATGGCGAACCAAAAACACCGGTTAGAACTTGAGCGACGACAAAATTAATTCCTGAGTTTGTTTGAATTGCCAGGAAAGTACAGTATTAAAATTAAAAGAATAAGGAATAAGGAATATCTAAGCTTTAATTTCTATTTATAAATCTATTTCTAAAAACCGAATGATTATGAACGAAATGAGTTTGGTAGTAGGGAGAAGTGGGTTTAATGGATTAATCTGTACCTTGTCATAGAGGGATTGCTGATTTTAAATTATTTTTTTCATTACTTTTCATTACTTTTCATTACGTTTAAAGAGGCCGCAAAAATTGTTTCTCTACAAACTATTTTTATGCCAAATTTTTTATGCCAAATTGTATCAAATTCGAAACTAATTGCTGGTCAATTTGGCGAAAATAGCCGCTAAAAGTATTTGATTTTGATAAAAATTTTAGGAAATTGGAGCAGCCAATGGCATTCTTACTCATTTCGTACACCATTCAATGCCTGAGAGATAATCCCTCAGGCATTGAACTTATAGAAGAAGGGTTAGTTGAAAAGTAACCCAGCAAAGCTATGCCCTATTTCTTTAGGTTTTCTTTGACATCTTCTTTAGCATGTCTTGCAGAAGCTTCGGTTTGCTTTGCTTGACCTTTTGCTTTATCTTCTGGGTCGCCAGTTGCTTTACCAACAGCCTCTTGTGCTTTGCCTTCAACGTTTTTAGCAGTTGCCTTCATTCTTTCTTCGTTAGACATAAACATTGCCTCTTAAGTTCTCTACTTTTTAGGTTAGCCATCTAATCTGGGTGCAACATCCACCATCTGATGGATCAGTTGTCATATCAAGTTAGAAACTTTTTCAATATGTGTTGATATATGTTTTCCTATAGCGTTTCCTGTGCTGGTGGAGTACAAAAGCGTTTTTTCTGCTTCCAGCAGGGAAGCACTTCTATCTACCTCACGAGGTTGAAAAATGCTGTATTTCGATTAATGCCTCTAGCAGCCATAAGTGGCTACATACAAATAAATGCACATCTAAAAACCGGAGCATTCCCTCGATTTTTAGATGTGCATTTATTGATGCCAACCCACTCACACCAATATACACATCAAAAAATCATCCGAAAAGCGGGCTTTTCTCTGCATTTCAGACATAATTATTTGAGTCAATTTCCTGAAATTAGGCGAAATTTGCTGTTATACAAAATTCACTGGTAAAAGCCAGCTTCCATTTTTATATTTTATAAAAATAGACACAATCTGACTTCCATAAAAAACAATTCAGGTTCTTTCTATTCAAATTTGGTGCTAGATAACTGGAAACTATTGTGATGGATGCTGCTCAGCAACACATGAAACTTTGCCTGTTAAAAGGTGATGCATTGGCCCATAGCAGCTACATAACGTAACGATTTGCTGTGAATGACAATTTGAGTAATTTCAGCGAGTAGCGATCGCAGTATTATCCACAAAATGCCAAAATTAGATTCCGTATGCAACACTGCTGTCATGCTGTATGACGTTTCCACCATAGTGCAAGGATATGCTCAGGGCTACTTCCTAATGGCGGATGAGCAGGGCAAAAATCTCAGTTGGTATTCCAGCCGTCAGCGGACGCTGATTCCGCTGGATCAGCGTTTCCGATACCCAAAGTCTCTGCGCCGCGTTCTCAACCAGAATCGATTTAGTGTCGCTGTCAACCAGGACTATGAAGGGGTGCTAGCAGGCTGCGCTAACCGTGAGACCACCTGGATTTCAGATGAACTTAAGGATATTTATCGTGAACTCTACCGTACAGGCTGGAGCTATAGCTTTGAAACCTGGCAAGGAGATCAACTGGCGGGCGGCATACTTGGGATTGTGATTGGGGGAGCTTTTATTGGTGAATCGATGTTTTATAACATTCCGGAAGGCTCCAAAGTGGCGATGGTCAAGCTGGTCGAACGACTGCGCGATCGCAATTTTCTCCTATTTGATGCCCAGATGATGAATCCCCATCTCGCTCGATTTGGAGCCTATGGAATTGACGACAATGACTATCAAGCACTGCTGAGTCGCGCCATTCGCCGCACCTGTCGATTGGATTAGCAAAATATGCTTCAATGCTCTGTACTATCAAATTCTAGTGGTTCACTCGCGCCCAAAACCGCCTCCAGCAGGCCCGGAAAGCGCTCGTCCAGATCCTCCCGCCGCAGCGAATTAAAGCATTCTCGGCCTTCGGTACGACTGTAAATCACCCCTGACTCACGCAGCACTTTGAAATGGTGCGACAGCGTGGATTTGGCCACGGGCATCGCCAGCGACCCACAGGTCAGCTCGCCCTGATTTGCCAGTCGCCGCACAATTTCTAACCGATAGTTATCGCTCAGCGCATACAGGACAGCCGAGAGAGAGACGTCTTCTGTTGCAGGGTGGTTTAAGGTTCTCATGTTGTCATTATGCCAAATGGATGTTATTGTTCAATTGTTCGATGATTTTTGAACTATTGAACTTTCGCTGTGGGTTCAACGGTGAAGTGATGAAATGCGATCGCAGGCTTGCAACCGTTGTTTTGGGGACATCCACACAGTCCAACGTTTAAACGCTCGAACGTTCTAAACGTTTTCAGATCGCTTTGATGGTTTAACAAAAGTAACGACAAGCCATAACCCAAAATTCACACTCATCCAACTTCCCACCACTCAATGACATAACCCATCCACTCTCCTACCCATCCACTCCCTTCCATCCCTAAACCCTGACCGACCATCAACAGGAGGCTTTATATGACAACGGCAACTCAAGTCGATTTATTCACCCCCGTTCAACTGGGTCGCTATATCTTACCCAATCGTATGGTCATGGCCCCCCTCACCCGCAATCGGGCAGGCGAAGGCAATGTTCCCCATGAGATGAATGCAGAGTACTATCGCCAACGGGCATCGGCTGGGTTAATTATCTCGGAAGCGTCCCAAGTCGCACCGCAAGGATTAGGCTATCCCAGCACACCCGGCATCTACTCTGATGAGCAGGTAGCAGGTTGGAAAAAAGTCACTCAGGCCGTTCATGCAGCAGGCGGCAAAATTTTCCTCCAGCTTTGGCATGTGGGTCGCATTTCTCACCCCGATTTGCAGCCCAATGGTGAGTTGCCTGTCGCCCCTAGCGCCATTAAGCCCGCTGGTGAAGCGTCCACCTACGAAGGCATGAAGCCATTTGTCACACCTCGCGCTCTGGAAACGGAAGAGATTCCGGGTATTGTTGAGCAGTATCGACTCGGCGCTCAAAATGCCCTGGCCGCAGGTTTCGATGGCGTTGAAATCCACAGCGCCAACGGTTATTTGCTGGATCAGTTTTTGCGCGACGGCACCAACCAGCGCACCGATCGCTACGGTGGTTCCGTCGAAAATCGGGCACGGTTGTTATTAGAAGTTACTCAAGCCGTTGTCGATGTCTGGGGTAGCGATCGCGTTGGCATTCGTCTCTCGCCCAGCGGCAGCTTCAACGATATGTCGGATTCCGATCCGGCCACGCTCTTTCGCCATGTGGCTGAACAGCTCAATTCGTTTGACTTGGCTTACATCCACATCATTGAACCCCGCATTGATGACGTGAACAATGTCAACATCGGCTCGGCCTTCTTCCGGCCCATTTACAACGGCACGATCATTGCCGCAGGTGGTTTTGATCGCGAGTCGGGTAACGAAGAATTGGCTGCGGGGAATGCGGATCTAATCGCCTACGGTCGTCTGTTTATTTCGAACCCCGATCTGCCCAAGCGCTTTGAGCTGCAAGCGCCCCTCAATGACTACGACCGCGATAGCTTCTATGGTGGCGATGAGCGTGGCTACATCGATTATCCCTTTTTGGAGGAGTCCGCCGCATAGGTTTGTCGGTCTGCTCACCAATCTCATCTTGTCCGCTCCCTAAATCCCTCTCCCAAGCCTGGGAGAGGGACTTTGAGGTTTTTGCCCCCTGCTCATTGGGCTGTCAGGACAGAGCAGCGCAATGTCCATTTTTACGTTTTAGGGCAAGATGGAGTAGCGGCAGCAAATAAAGGATCAATCGTGGAAAGTTCAGGCGGAATTTCAATTGGGAATATCGCAATCTGGTTTGGCGTGGTGGCAACCATTTTAGGCATTGGCATGGGCGCGATCGCAGCCGCATATTTTTGGCCGACGGGTAAATCCGTCGTCTTCCAATCAGCCTCAGCACCGACTCCAGCATTGGATGACGCGGCACGACAGCGATTTCAGCAGGGATGTGAAGCGCTGCAATCCGGTAACTATCGGCGAGCAATTCAGGCGTTTTCGGATGTTTTAAACCGCGATCGCAACTGCGCGGAGGCGTTTCATAATTTAGGTCTGACGTTTGCCAATTTGGGCGACGATCAGGCGGCGCTGCGAAATCTCTTGATTGCCAGTGATCTGTATGATCAGCAGGGTGATAAAACGGCGCTCGATCGGCTGATGCAGGACTTGACGACTCTGCGGCAGCAGCGTCAACGAGTTGCGGGTGAAGTAGAGTCTGACTAATGGGCAAACAACGACTCGATATGCTGCTGGTCGAACGCCAGCTTTGTGATTCGCGCCAGCAGGCACAGCGGTTAATTCGGGCGGGAGAAGTACGGGTCAACGACGAAATTATTGATAAACCCGGCACGCCCATCGATCCGACCGCTGAGATTACCGTTAAGCAAAAATCGCCCTACGTCTCACGCGGCGGCGAAAAGCTGGCGCAAGCACTTCAGGTTTTCGATATTGAGGTTTGCGATCGCAGTTGTCTCGACGGCGGCATTTCGACTGGCGGCTTTACCGATTGCCTCCTACAAGCTGGAGCTGCTCAGGTTTACGGCATCGACGTCGGCTATGGACAAGTCGCCTGGAGCCTGCGCCAAGATCCGCGCGTGATTCTGCGCGAACGAACCAATCTACGTCACTTGAAGCCCGAAGATCTGTACACCGAGGGACAAGCGCGCCCCGATTTAGGCGTTGCCGATGTCTCATTTATCTCCCTAACCAAGATTCTGCCTGCCCTCTGGCAGCTCCTCGAACCACCAAAAGATGTGATTCTACTGGTCAAACCCCAGTTTGAAGTCGGTCGCGATCGCATCGGCAAAAAAGGCGTCGTGCGCGATCCCAAAGACCATGCCGATGCAATTATGCAGGTGATCCAGTCCGCCCTCCAACTGGGCTGGCGCTATCGCGATTTGACCTACTCGCCTGCTCCTGGCCCTGCGGGCAATGTGGAATACTTGCTCTGGCTGACAATGAATTCTGAAATACCAGTTCCCGATTTGGCAGTGGTTCAGCACCTAACACAGTCGGCAGTGCAGGTGTTGCGGTGACTGGTGGCTGGAAAGTGCGATCGCGCCACGCTAGCGCTGCCTGAACCACAATAGTTAAGATGGCTACAACTGCACTTTTGAAATCCCATGAACGATAGCAAAGCCGAATTTGACTATTGGTATCAGCAGACCCAGCTTAGAAATTACACGCTGATTGCAACACCGAGCCATGTTGAAACGTTTAAGCTACGTCATGAATGCACCAATTACGATGAGCTACGCCGACGCAATCAGGTTCAACGACTGGATGAGCCTGACCGTAGCAAAGTTATTGCCATCATCAAATACCAGTGCACTGCAAAAGTCTTACAGTATCGGGCCGGGGAATTACGCGATCGCGCAACGGAACTTGCTGATTCGATTCAAGAACTAGAGGAGCAGAAGTCTCGACTCTTCCGGATTATTCAAGCCCTTCAGCAAAGATTGTTTGGCAAGGATAGGGAAATCGAGCGACTAGAGTCCCAGATTAAGATTCTAGAGACTGAAAACGAAGCTTTGCGGGCAGAATCAGAAAATGACAAAGCCTATGCCGAGCTGCTGGTTGAATTTGAACAGCTTCAGAAAAAGTTTGACCAAGTCCAAAAACGGCGGCAGGAATTGGCCCGCAACAATCAGAGTTTGGGTGGACGAGTTGCCCATACCAAGCGATTTAGACGAGAGCGAGACGAAGCTAGAGCGCTGTTAGCTGAGCGGGATCAGCAGATTGAAGCTTTAGAAGCCGAAAACCAACAACTACGGGCAATCGTAGCTGAACTTCAGGCACAGATATCTCCTGATCCATTGCAAACTCAATCCCAATAACTTGCTATGAAGCTGAGTGAGCTAAAAGATAACGTATACAAGCAAGCTGATGTCAGCACAACGGCTCAGCTCAAGCAGAAGTATGAGTCAGTCCGAGCGCTTGACATGCGCTACAAAGCATCGTGGGAGCAAGCTTTGGTGATCGTTCAATCCATTGATGCACCCGATACTAATGAGTTTGAAGCGTGGCTGCACAATCCGCCGGATGAATACAAAGATCTGTTCGCTGAAATTCATCAAACGGAAGCGAGCTACGCCGAAAAGCTAGCGCAGGCCAAGCAATTAAATGCAAACATTCTCTCCATAGCCGATAGCCTTGACAACTTGGCTGAAGAGTCGCGCGAGCAGGCAAAACAGCTTGAACGGGAGCTTGAGACGGCACAACAGACGAAACGACAAGCAGAATTGAACTGAAGCTGCGATCGCGCTTTTGACTCGATTCAACAAAAGGGATCTTTCTAAGACGTGCTCAATCTGAGCATACTGACAATCAGCGTTGCCGCTTCTAGCGATAGTCAGCTTGGTTAGAGCTGAAACTGTGAAGTCTATAGACCAGAACCGTCTAAAAACTCATTAATCACTTTGTCGCGCAGTTTGCAGCTTTCGGCTGCAGAAATGTGGGCATGAACTGCAATCGGCTGGCGACTGAGTTCTTCAACCTGTTTTTCTAGAGACTCAATGCGGTCAACTAAAGCGCGAATGACCTGCGCCTCTGAATCCGGCAGGCGATTGTGCTCTAGAGGATCAACTCGTTCTCCAGAGCGGTAGACAATTCGACCTGGTACACCGACAACCGTGCAATCTGATGGGACATCCCGCAGGACAACGGAACCAGCACCAATTCGCACGTTATTGCCGATTAAGAGATTACCGAGTACCTTTGCACCCGCGCCAACGACCACATTTTCGCCCAGTGTGGGATGGCGTTTGCCTGATTCCTTACCAGTACCGCCGAGAGTAACGCCTTGATAAATCAGACAGTAGTTACCAATAATGGCAGTTTCACCCACCACCACGCCCATGCCGTGATCGATGAAAACGCCCTGTCCAATTTGAGCGCCTGGATGGATTTCGATGCCTGTAATGAAGCGGCTGATATGGGAAATCAGGCGTGGCAAAAACGGTAGTCCAATATGCCAAAGCCAATGCGCCAAACGGTGAAACAGCAGGGCTTGCAGGCCAGGATAGCAAAATAAAACTTCTAGCCAGTTTCGAGCTGCTGGATCTCGCTCAAAGATAATTCGAAAATCTTCACGTAGCGTCTTTAGCACCTGGGCATCCCCCTGTTTGGTCAGACAAACCACTATTTATCTTAACGTTGACCCGCAACAAGTTGACGACCCATTTGAAGGGGATTTCCTGACTGAGAAGGAATCTGAGCCGATTTTGAGCAAGTTGTTAAGAGTTGCGGTTGCTACTCTTGGATAGTGAGGACGTAATTATGCTGTTGGCCCTGCTCTACAGAACCCACCCAAACTTGATAGATGCCTGCGCTCCAATTTTGATCTTGAAGAACGACGCTGTCGTGGCCGCGCTGGGGATGGCTACTGCTACAGCGAATTGTTGCATTATCTGGCCCTTGAATCAGGAGCGTCATCGCATTTCCCTGACTGTCAACTTGAACGGTGAGCTGATCAAAGGGCGATACTAGCTCAAAAACGTGATCCGGCGTTGAAGCGGCGTAGCCTAGACAAAAATTGCCGTAGCGGTCGTGATTTGCGATCGCAGGCAGCGAAAACGAGCCGCGCGTAAATCCTCGCATGCGAGCTTGATTACTCTCAAAACCCGGTGCCAGAGAAATGGCGCTAAAGTTAGCTTGCTGTGCCAAACTTGACCCAGCAGCAATGCTAGCAACAGCTAAGCAAAGCCCAATCGTCAACGGCTTGATAGCTGATAACACATGGCTCAATGGGCGGCTTCTCATAGGTTTGTCTACTGATGTTTCAGTCCTTGCTGAATACGATGTCTGAGTGAAAATTGCGATCGCGGTTAGAGCAGTGCGAGCAGTCACTCAGCTTAAAAATGATTGGTCGAAAATGATTGGTCGGGGTCTGTGATGCATGTTTTAGTAAGTCGTCCGCCAACTTAATGCTGATAAATTTTGATGCTTGATATGCATCTAGCATCCCTATAAGACTCAGCTTGACCGATTAAAGTTCCATACCTGTTTAAATATTGTTATCAATCTCGTCGCAATTTCTGCCGAGCAATTCTATGAATGCCATCATTCCGGTAACGATTCTACTCATCTTCTTGCTGCTGAGCCTGATGATAACTGAAGCTCTAGCCTATATTCCATTGGGCTTTATTTATAGTGCTCATCTGCCACGGTGGCTCGGCCTCGGTCTCTTATTAGCGATCTTTGCCTGGTTAATTGGTGATTAGCAGTCACGATGAATCTGCGGGTGTAACGAGATGATAGAACTGCGATCGCAATCTGAGTTTATTTTCGCTTGAAAACCAAAAAGCGCCTCGATAGAAGCGCTTTTTGGGATTGTGGTCAGTGCTCAAAGAGCACCTAACCGCTCTTAATTGGGCAAACTGTTACTTGACAGAAACCTTTGCACCAGCTTCTTCGAGCTGCTTCTTAGCATCTTCTGCTGCTTCCTTGGCAACAGCCTCTTTGATGGGCTTAGGTGTAGATTCAACCACTTCCTTCGCTTCTTTCAGACCCAGTCCGGTCAGGTTACGAACAACCTTCAGGATCGCGATCTTCTTGTCAGCCGGAACTTCTTCCAGAATGACATCGAATTCGGTCTTCTCTTCTTCAGCTTCAGCTTCGCCGCCGCCTGCTGAAGGTGCCATCATCATCATGCCGCCAGCCGGAGCCGCAGCACTTACACCAAAAGCTTCTTCAATTTGCTTAACTAGCTCAGAAGCCTCAAGCAGAGTCAAAGACTTAAGCTGCTCTAAAATTTTGTCAGTTGCTTCAGACATGAAATCTCTCCCGATAAATTACAAAAGCGTCACAAACAAACCAGTCAATTTTTGGGATGGAGCGTCCATTTTGCACTGATTCAGTACTGAGGAATCGCTTGCCGTACTTGCTTATGCAGCATCTTGCTGATCTTGCTCGGATACCGCTTTGATACCACGTGCAATAGAAGCCGGAACTTCGTTGATGCCAACAGCCAGCTTGGTGGCAACCGCATTGATTGCTCCAGCAATCTGAGCAATGAGTTCTTCCTTCGATGGCAAATCGCCAATTGCCTTCACTTCGGCTTCGGAAAGAACCCGTCCATCCATCACGCCGCCGCGCAGCACCGTTTTCTTAGATGCTTTTTGAAATGCCTGATATGCTTTAACTGCGCCGCTTAAGTCTTCTTTTGCGAGCAAGAAAGCAGATGACTCTTTCAAAAACTCTTGGATGGGTTGCCAATTGTCATCACCCTCTACTGCAATCCGCATCAGAGTGTTTTTGGTGACTTTGCAAGTGGCATCAACTTCCCGTAAGCGATTTCTCAAATCAGAGATCTCTGCTACAGAAAGCCCCTTGTAGTCAATCACAACGGCGAGTTGGGTTTCGCTCAAAGACTGTTTGAGGTCTGCCACAATTGCCTTTTTGTTCTCTAGTGTTCTGCCCATTCCGAGTTCACCTCCTTTCCGGGACTAAACGACTAGTCTGGATACCACAGTGCCAAAGCAAAAAGCTCTAGCATTGCCAGAGCTTTTGAGATAGGAGTAGTCACCCTCACGCAGCAACTATCTCTTAGTTAATCTCAAAAAACCTCGGCAGGACATTAAGCGCTGTGCTCCTGCTGTCTCTGGCTTTCTATTCAACTGTGGTAAAACTCGTTTCTCTAGCTCCTCCCTCAGCGATTAAGCTGAGTCGTGAACGATAAAACTTTGATAAAACTCTGTAAGTGCGATCGCGCTTAAGCAGCTTCTGCCAATTTAAGATCGCGTAGTGCACTAATATCCACCTGGATAGAAGGTCCCATCGTAGACGAAACATAGATGCTGCGCCAGTAGCGACCCTTTGCACCGGATGGCCGATTGCGGTCAATCGTTTCCTGCAAAGCTTTCAAGTTCGTTAGCAGGTCTTCGGCTGAGAAAGATGCCTTACCAAACATAACATGAACAATGCCCGTCCGGTCAGCCCGGAACTCTAACTTACCAGCTTTAAAGTCTTGAATGGCTTGAGCCAGGTCAGCCGTAACGGTGCCGCCTTTAGGTGATGGCATCAGACCTTTAGGGCCAAGCATCCGACCAAGCTTTGCCACCTGAGGCATCATATCTGGCGTGGCAATCAGAACGTCAAAGTCCATCATGCCTTTTTGAATATCTGTAATCAGCTCTTCTGAACCATAGATATCCGCGCCGCCTTCAGCCGCTTCTGATACCTTTTCACCACGAGCAATCACAGCTACACGAACAGTCTGCCCAGTTCCTTTTGGCAAGGCCACCGTTGTTCGGAGCTGTTGATCGGTGTACTTAGGATCAATGCCAAGGCGAATATGCGCCTCTGCGGATTCTATAAACTTTGCAGTTGCAGTCTCTTTCAGCAACTGAAGAGCTTCTAAGGGTTCATAGGGTCGATCTTCGACCTTTTTAAGCAATGCTTGTAGTCTTCGAGAAACTTTATTAGCCATTTGGATCTCCTGGGGTACCAGCGAAGCTAGGCTTCTCCCCCTCAATGAGGTTTACAATTCTAGACTGACTCAAAACTGAGTTTTGTTGGTCTACCAACCGATGCGATTAGATGCGATCGCACCTTTGATATCAGGTAGTGCCTACGGCGCAAAATTAGTCTGCCACCGTAACGCCCATATTGCGCGCCGTGCCTTCAATAATCTTGATGGCTGCATCAACGTCATTGGCATTCAAATCCGGCATTTTCGTTTCAGCAATCTCACGTAGCTGTGCCCGAGTAATTGAGCCAACTTTTTGTCGATTCGGTTCACCCGAACCCCGCTCAATCCCAATTGCTTTCTTAATCAGGACAGATGCAGGCGGGGTCTTAAGAACGAACGTAAAACTGCGATCTTCAAAAACCGAGATTTCTACTGGAATGACCAAGCCTACCTTGTCAGCAGTCTTTGCGTTGTATTCCTTGCAAAACTGCATGATGTTAACGCCATGTTGACCCAATGCAGGACCAATCGGAGGCGCAGGATTCGCTTTTCCTGCGTCGATGGCTAACTTAATTAATGCGACAACTTTCTTTGCCATCTACTAGCTCTCTTTCTGAACTTGATTAAACTCCAATTCCACAGGGGTATCACGGCCAAAGATAGATAGCAGCGCCTTCAACTTGCTCCGTTCCGGGCTGACTTCTATAACCTCACCCTCAAAATCCTTGAATGGACCAGACAAGACTGTGATCTTGTCGCCAGCGGCCATATCGACCTTTACAACTGGCTTTTGCTCCTCTGCCTGCTTGAAGATCCGCTCTACTTCTGCACGGCTGAGAGGGAGAGGTTGCACATGACCGCGTCCTCGTCCGCCACCTGTGCGAGGGCGGCGCTCTGAACCCACAAAGTTAATGACATTTGGCGTGTTTTTAATCGCCTGCCACGCTTCATCGTCCATCTTCCAACCATCCATAGCAGCATCATGGACGAGCTGCATTTGGACAAGCACATAACCCGGAAATACCTTTTCCGTTGATTCTTTGGGACGGCCAGATTTTTGTGGTTTCAAGATGGCGGTTTCAGGAATCTCGATTCTGAGAATGCGATCGGCAACATCAAGCGTTTGAATGCGCTGCTCTAAGTTGAGCTTGACTCGCTTTTCACAACCCGATGCAACCTGAACTGCATACCAGCGCTTCGGACCCATCGCTTCAGAGGGCGAATCCGACTGCTCATTCTCTGCATCATGCAGCGTCGCGTCGTATTGTTCATCTGATGCGAAACTCATTTATAACCCCTGAGTACCATTAAAAATCTGTGCGGCAGCCCAGCCAAAAAAGTTGTCTACCAGATAAATCAGCGCTGCTGAGAGTGTCACCATCAGAATGACGGCGACGGATTCGCTAGCAAGCTGCTGTCGTCCTGGCCAAACAACTTTATCTAACTCTTCTTTTGTGCCTTTCAGAAAGTCTGTAACACCAAGACCACCAGCATTACCTGAGGTATCTTGCTTATCCTTTGCTTTCGTTTTGGCTTCTTTTTTTGTGTCTTCTTCTGCCACAGCTAACAGAAACCTCTGCTACTACACCTTAAACTTGAGCTGATCCTAATACCTGCTTAACGCAGGCTATTAGAACAAACCGTAGGCAAATTGCTGCTTGTGGATAAGGCAATGAGAAGGAAGACAGACAACAAGCCTACCCGAAAGTTTAAGCAGCATTAATAGAATGACTAACTTAAGCTTTCGGGTAGAGCCTATTTGTCGACTTCAGCGCGCCCTGGAGGACTCGAACCCCCGACATCAGGTTTTGGAGACCCGCGTTCTACCAACTGAACTAAGGACGCACGAACAGCAATTCGAGAAGTATACCGAATTACTATTTTGCTACTTCTAGACACTTGCGTCAACTAGCTTATTCATCATTATGTGATTAGCCTAGTCGAATCGCTTGGATGTCTGGAAGACCTCTCAAATCCACCCCTAGCTCTAGAGCGGGCGATCGAAGCGCTGCTTCAAGCGAGTAGCCTTACCAACTCGGTCACGCAGGTAGTATAGCTTAGCTCGACGCGCTTTGCCTCGACGCAACACTTTAATGTCAGCAACACGAGGGGAATGAAGCAGAAAAACCCGCTCAACCCCAACGCCTTGGAAGATGCGACGAACAGTGATGGTTTCATTAACCCCACCATTACGCATAGCGATTACTGTGCCTTCATAGGGTTGGACTCGCTCTTTACCTCCCTCTCGGATCCGAACACCGACGCGAACGGTATCCCCAACATGAATGACGGGGATATCGTCTTTGAGCTGTTCTGCCTCGATGGAGGCAATAATCTCCTGAGCGTTCATAAAACAGCCTCCAAAATACACAGTCTACTAATATACCTTAGAAAAGCCAAGTTTTGAACTATTTCTTATGCCAACTTATATCAAGTTCGCGAATGTGCAAGCGCACACGCAGATATAACGTGGAAGGCCGCAGACGCATCGTGTTTAAGTCGTTTTGCTGTTCAAGTAGTTTGTGGCTGTAGTCCACTTAGTTCGTTAGAACATGTCTGAACTAATCGGACTATTGCGCCAGCAATTTGATGCGTCTTGGTGTGCTCGACCGCTCCAAAACTTTAGCAGAAGGTGTGTCTGATAGTTTCTGTCAGTAGCTTTGAATGATGTTGAGGGACGACGTAAGGCTAGGGAACGCGCTAATCTAGTCATAGCTGAAATTTGGCGATCTGTAGCTTTTGCTCGCTTGGACTCATACCTATGCAGCGCGTTCTGGATCATAGGTTTGGTATTCCGATGTGTTCGCGCGACTCGACCCTGTTTTTGTGAACTGTACCTATGAATATTTTTTCCAATATTTTGCCGAAAACAATGCCGTCATCTTCGGCTCGCAAGCGATTTCGCGGTGTTGAAATTAAAACTGCAGCCGAAATTGAGATTATGCGGCAGGCGTCCCGGATTGTGGCGACGGTTCTTAAGGAAATTTCTGAGCGGGTTGAGCCGGGACTAACGACGCACGATCTGGATGTCTATGCTGAGCAGCGGATTCGAGAAATGGGTGCGACCCCTAGTTTCAAGGGCTATCACGGCTTTCCGGGTTCAATTTGCTCCTGTATCAATGATGAAGTGGTGCATGGTATTCCTAGTCCGAAAAAGAAGATTCGCCGGGGAGATGTAGTCAAGATTGATACGGGTGCTTACTTCAAAGGGTTTCATGGCGATTCTTGTATCACCATTGCTGTTGGGCGCGTTACGCCTGAGGCAGAGCGGCTAATTCATACGGCTGAGCAGGCGCTGTATCAGGGCATTGCTCAGGTGAAGGCTGGAAATTACCTGATGGATATTGCGGGTGCGGTTGAAGATTACGTCAAGGCGAATGGCTACAGTGTGGTTGAAGATTTTACGGGTCATGGAGTAGGTCGCAATCTGCATGAAGCGCCTTCGGTTTTTAATGTTCGTACCAACACAATGCCGAATGTCAAGCTGAAAGCGGGCATGACGCTAGCGATTGAACCAATTGTGAATGCTGGCTCGCGATATACCCGGACACTGCGCGATCGCTGGACGGTGGTGACGGTTGATCGGTCTCTTTCGGCTCAGTTTGAGCATACGGTGTTGGTAACAGAAGATGGCTTTGAGATTTTGACGGATCGGACGAAGGTTTAGGTTGTCCTATGTTACAGGCCAATTTAGTTGAGCAGGCAAAACGGGGAGATGCGATCGCAATTGCGACGTTGATTACGAGATCGCTTCAGTCGCGACAGATTCAAGCCCGGGCTCAACAGCGAGGGCAGGGTACTTTGCAGATTGTTTTGGAGGCAGATGTTCCCCCTGAGCGGAGCCAAATCCTGCCAGTCGTGCAACAGGGCATGGTTAAGCTGTCGCCACCTTCGATTCAAACCGTTCACGTTTCTGGATGGCAGCGTGGACAGTCTGCTCCGGCCTGGACGACGGAGTTTAAGCTTCCTCATCGGGAAGATGAGAGACGTAACCCTCAGTTGGTCACGGCTGAAGCGGATGTTGAATACCGCAGTCCGGTAAGTCCCCCGAGTAAACCCAAACAGGACAGCAACATACAGCGGGTGATGGCGCGGGATACAACCTGGGCGATGCTGTGCCATCTAGTAGCGCTGTTGCCCTATCTGGCTACACTGGGCGATGTTGCTTCTGGTGGGTTGCTGACAGTGATAATTGGCCCCAGCATGATGATTGTGCCGCTTGTGGTGCCGCTCCTGATTTTGCTACTGAAAGGAGAGGACTCGGAGCTGACTCGGGCACATGCGCGCGAAGCGCTCAACTTTCGCCTGTCGATGTTGATTTACTGGATTGTCTGGTTTGCGCTACTGATGCTGTCATTTGTTTTGATGGTGGTTTTGATTGGTTTGCTCCTATTGGTGATTCTGATTCCAGTTGCGATCGCGCTAGCCATTTTCGATATTGTCTGTGTGATTCTGGCCTCCAACAATGCCAATAGTGGTCGTCTTTACCGCTATCCCCTATGCATTCGCTTGATCAAGCCTTAAACGCACCTGAATACACAATAAAAGCTACGTCCTGTCGGGCGTGATGCAGCTACAGAAGTCATATAAAATTCGGTCTTATCTAGAACCACTATATAAACAGTAGTTCGTTATAAACAGTAGTTCGTTACTCCTCTCCCCGCACATTGCTGAGAATTGCTGAGAGTTGATGCGTAGCCATAGTTCAGAGAAACAATATGAGCATTCACTGGTCTTTCAAAGCCAAAAAGCGCAGCTACAAGCTGCGCTTTTTGGCTTTGAAAAACTAGATTAATCTAAGTCGCCTAGCTTGCGACGGAACTTGAGCTGGCTGCGGTGGTTGGCTACTGATTCTACTAGCCCTAGAGCGATGAAATTGGTTAACAGCGCCGAACGCCCGTAGCTCATCCAGGGTAGTGGAATTCCGGTTACTGGCGCAAGGCCAATCGTCATGCTGATATTGACAATCACCTGGAAGACCAGCATGGACAAGACGCCAATTGCCAGCAGTGAACCAAAATTATCCTTGGCATTTTGGGCAATGATTACCAACCGCAGGCAGATGAGCCAAAACACACAGATCAGTGCGATCGCACCTACAAAACCGAGTTCCTCACCCACTGCCGAGAAAATAAAGTCCGTGTGCTGCTCAGGAATAAAGTTGAGCTGCGTTTGCGTCCCGTTCGTAAGTCCCCGTCCCCAAAGCTGTCCTGCCCCAATAGCAATCCGCGACTGAATCAGGTGATAACCACCCCCAAGGGGATCTTTACCGGGATCAAGAAACAGAATCAGGCGGTCTTTCTGGTAATCATGCAAAATGCCCCAGAAGACTTTTCCCAAACCACCAGACACCAGGTTCAAGACTGCTGCGCCCAAAGCACCTAGGAGCGGCCAGGGCAAGGTTCGCCAGCCCACCAACATCATTAACGCTGTCCAGATAAACCAACCGGGCAGCAAGAGGCTAAATAACAGTGCTGCTACAACGGGTGAAATCATCAGCACAATCCAGCCAAGCTTGGCATTAGCCCAGTAGAGCATGCCCAGCGTAATCGCTCCATACACCAGCGATGTGCCTAAGTCGGGCTGCAAAAAAATCAAAATCCAGGGTACTGCGGTAACCAATAGCGCATTGACAACTGCCGGAATGGTGGAAGCGGTACGTCGATGCAGCAGTGCCGCCAGCGTGATAATCAAGCCCAGTTTGGCAAACTCGGACGGCTGAATCGTGATCCCACCAATCGAGATCCAGCGCTGCGCCCCTAAACCAACCGTTCCGATCAGCATAACGGCAATTAGAGACGCATTCATCACGCCGTATATAATCCAGAACCAGTGCAATAAGCTGTCATAGCGATTCCGCGCGATCCACAGGGATAACACCAGACCAAGCCCACCAACAATCCAGTGGCTATACCAGTCCACTAGACCGTCCTGGAGTTCCGTACTGCGGATCATCAAGCCACCGCCAATGGTGAGAGCAATGGTCAACAACATGAGGAGCCAGTCCATCTGTCGCCACGGACGGATGATGGCACGCCAGCTAAATCGCCGAATCGAGTTTTGCAGCATAGAACGTCTAGATATGTTTCTGACTAGTAAGTGTTTGGGTGTTTGGTTTGAAGTTTGAGCTTATAGTGTTGAGTTTTGAATGAGGAGTTCTATTCAAAATTCAACACTCAAAATTCAACACTCATAATTATTAAACTTGCAATGACGCTCCCATTGGTTTAAGTCAGTGCCGCTACAGATACCCGTGCCGCAATCTGCTGAGCAATTTCCATTAGGGCTTTAGCTGAGGCTGAATCGGGGCTGTGAATCACAATAGGAATTCCGCGATCGCCACCTTCCCGCAGCGACAGTTCTAGCGGCACGCAGCCGAGCAGGGGAATACCCAGTTCTTTCGACGTTTTTTCACCGCCTCCGGATCCAAAAATGTCATATTGCTTATCGGGCATATCCGGCGGAATGAAGTAGCTCATGTTTTCCACGATCCCCAGGACGGGTACCTGCATCTGCTGGAACATCCGCAGTCCGCGCCGCGCATCCGACAGGGCTACGTTTTGCGGCGTGCTGACGATAATGGCTCCGGCCATTGGCACCGCTTGAGCCAGCGTCAACTGGGCATCTCCCGTACCGGGCGGCATGTCTACAATCAGATAATCTAAGTCGCCCCAATCGGCCTGGTAGAGAAACTGACGAATCACACCGTTTAGCATAGGGCCACGCCAAATCACGGGCTGGTCTGGATCAATCAAAAAACCCATTGAGACCAGTTTGACACCATGATTAAACGCAGGTTCGAGGATTTCCTTGCCGTCCACCTGCCGCACCATCACCTGAGCATCCGATAGCCCCAGCATAATCGGTGCGTTTGGCCCGTAGATGTCGGCGTCGATCAGACCGACTTTGGCTCCGGTTTTGGCCAGCGCCACGGCTACGTTGACGGCTACGGTGCTTTTGCCGACGCCACCCTTGCCGCTGGAAATGGCAATGATGTTTTTAACGCCGTCAATTCCCTGTCGATCCGGCAGTGATGCTTTTTGCTGCGGCGTTTCCGCCGTGACTTCCACGTCAATGTGTTCTACTCCCGGCAGCGATCGCACGGCTCGCTTGCAGTCATCCACAATGAATTCCCGCAGCGGACAGGCTGGAGTCGTCAACACGACGGTGAAGCGCACCTGGCCCGCCTCAACCTGGACATTGCGAATCATGTTGAGTTCGACCAGGCTCTTTTGCAGCTCTGGGTCTTGCACGGGACGTAGGACTTCTAAAACAGAATTGACATCAAGCGTTGACATTCTTTTCTCCCCCCACCTTCGATGCTGGGGCTTGCAACAGGGTTTATCTGGATCGGTTAGTTATGTGCGATCGCACTCTGGTTCAGTAATTGCAGTTGCGATCGCCCTGTAGAAATTTTACAAAACTTTGTGGTAAACCCATTGCAGTCTACACCTTATTCCGCCTTGCTAACCGATTAGCATCTTCAAAGGCACCTATAGAGAACACAGTTTGCCTACCGCAGGTGATGGAAATGGAAATGGTCGACAGCAATTTTAGGCTGAGCAACGACAAAGCTAGAGCTGGTCTGATGGTATGAAAATTAAGCTGCGATCGCGCCTTCATCACTTTTGGAATGGATAGGATGTGCGATCGCGCCCAAAATCAACATTTTTAATCAAAGGTTACAAGCGACATCACTGGCTGAGATGAAAGGCCGATAAGACATGGCTACGATACTATCCGGTGCAGTGTTGTTGGTATACAATCATCCGCCCATCAATGGGAGGTCTTCATGAAGGATATGGTAATTCTTGAATAGCTTTGCATCTAGATAAACAAGCGGCGCGTAAAACCTCATGAGACATCTTTCTTCACGTAATAGATCAGGCGAGTAGTGAGGGCTGTTCGGATCTTCAGTGAACCTGTGAACACTCATTCGCACACTGCTAAAGGCCCAAACGGAGCCTCCTTCAACATTCACAAATGCGCCTTCGACTCTCTCTGAAGTGGATGCAAGTTTATATGACCCGACATACCATAGGGCAAAGAGCAAAGTTCCGCCATAAAATGCTTTTCGTAGGCGACTTCTCATCCTAACCATTTCTTAGTGTAAAGTGGCAGTTCAACACATCCTAGCAGGAGGGATTGGTGTGACGGAGCTTATCCCAAAACCCTCCATTTACGCTGGATTTGGTGTGCAAACGGCTGCATCGATAGTTAACAAACCCGAACCAAAAGACGGTAGCTTGTGTTGCGGCGGATATGATTAGGCTCACAGCATAATGAGCTAGCTCAAATTTACCGTTTTAATGCTCCGTCTATGTCTCAGCCGCTTCAGTTTTTCGTCAATGGTCAACCTTGCTCTACAGCCTGTGCCCCAGGTGCTAGCTTGCTGACCGTGCTGCGCGATCGCAACTCCACCAGCGTTCCATGCCCCAGTGTGCATCGGGTTTGTGAAACAGGCGACTGTGGTAGCTGTACCGTCTGGGTGAATGACCAAGCCGTGCATAGCTGTATCTATCCGGCTCAACGAATTGCGGGCGCAGAAGTAACTACCATTGAAGGTTTAGCAGCGGCGGAAATGCTAGCTCCAATGCAGCAGGCGTTTTTAGACCAGCAGGGATTTCAGTGTGGCTATTGTACTCCCGGCATGATTTTGTCTGCTGAGAAGATGGCGGAGCGGCTCCAGGCGGAGTTAGGGGATTTGGCTGAGCATGACAACGGGGTGGTTACCAAGACCCAACTTCAGGCCAAAATTCGGCAACTAATGGACGGCAACATCTGTCGCTGCACGGGTTATGAAGCGATTGTAGAAAGCATTGCTCAGGGCATCCAGTATCGCCAGCAGCCGGAGCGAGATGATACGGTTGCGATCGCAACCGAGGAAACGCGATCGCAAGTTGGCCAGAGCGTGCCCAAACAGGATGGGCCTGCTATCGTCACGGGTCAGCCCATCTACACGGCAGACTGGGAGCCAGCGGGACTGCTGCACCTGAAGGTGTTGAGATCGCCTCATGCCCATGCCCGAATTCGCGATATTGACACCAGTCAAGCTGAGGCACTACCGGGTGTGCATGCGGTGTTGACCTACAGGGACGTGGAGCGTAAGCCCTACTCCACTGCCGGACATGGCGAACCTGTGCCCGATCCGCATGATCACTACTTGCTGGATAACAAAGTGCGGTTTGTCGGCGATCGGGTAGCGGCAGTGGTGGCGGAGTCGGTTGCGATCGCGGTTCAAGCTTGTCAGTTAATTCAGGTGGACTATGAGGTGCTGCCTCATGTGATCGATCCAGTGATGGCAATGGGGGAGCGAGCGGCAGAAATCGCTGGTTGGGATGCAGCGGTGCAGACGATGGTTGCCAACGCGCCACCCGTGCCACAGATTCACGATGAGCCGGATTCGTTTCAGATCAAAGATGCCGTCCACAATATTGCGGGTGAGGTCAAGCTTCAGAAAGGAGATCTGGACGCGGGTTTCGCTGCCGCCGATCATATTTTTGCGCGTACCTATCAACTCCCGGCAGTGCAGCACTGTCATTTGGAACCCCATGTTTCAATTAGCTGGCTGGCGGAGGACGGCACGCTCGTGCTGCGGTCGAGTACGCAAGTGCCGTTTCATGCCCAGCGGGTGGTGGCCGATTTGTTGAACCTGCCGAGAGAGCAGGTGCGGGTGTTCAAAGCCAATATTGGCGGCGGGTTTGGCAATAAGCAGGAAATTTTGACGGAAGATCTCTGTGCGCTGGCGACGCTGAAAACGGGTCGTCCGGTCAAGTGGGAGTTCAACCGCCAGGAGGAGTTCAGCGCCACCACCACCCGCCACGCCATGACCATTCACCTCCGGATCGGCGTCAAGCAGGATGGCACACTGACGGCGATGGAGATGCGCGCGATCGCAAATACGGGAGCCTATGGCAATCACGGTGAGCAGGTCGTGTTTCTGACGGGCAGTATGCCGCTGGGAGTCTATCGGTGTGAGAATCAGCGCTACTGGGGACGTTCGGTATACACCAATACAGTGCCAGCCGGGGCATTCCGGGGCTACGGCGCGACCCAGGGCGTATTTGCGGTGGAGTGCCTGATGGATGAGATTGCGACGGAGCTGGGTTTAGATTCACTCATGCTGCGCCAGCGCCAGCTCATTACGCCAGCGGATCAAGTGCTGATTGGTCGCGATCATCATTTTCATCTGGTCGGGAGCTGTGGGTTGGAGCAAGCGGTGCAGCGACTACGGCAGGCGTTTAGTGATCCATCTCCTCAGCCCGTTGCAGGCGATCCGGGAACTACTCGGCGCGGTGTCGGATTTGCGATCGCAATGCAGGGCAGCGGTTTAGCCAAAATTCACCTGGCGAAGGCCAAGCTGAGCCTGAAATCGGACGGTCGCTATGAGCTGCGGACAGGGTCGGTGGATGTGGGCACAGGTTCGGACACGACGCTGCGCCAAATTGCGGCAGAGGTGCTGAACACGACGGTGGCTCAAATTGACTTGATTGCGGCAGATACACGCGAAACGCCGTTTGATGCAGGGTCTTACGCCTCGGCCACGCTCTACATTTCGGGTCAGGCCGTGAAGCAGGCGGCAGAGAAATTGCGATCGCACCTCCTCCAAACTGCCTCCGAACATCTGCACGTTCCCGCGTCGGAGCTAGATCTGACGATGCAGTTCGTTCAATCGAGCCAAACCAAACTCGCGTTGACCGATCTAGGACAGCTCGCCGCGAGGCCGGATCTCTGCGCGGCAGCGGAATATGCGGCAGATGAGTCAACCTTGACATTTGCT
Source organism: uncultured bacterium (assembly GCA_966674685.1). Classification (GTDB taxonomy): domain Bacteria; phylum Cyanobacteriota; class Cyanobacteriia; order Phormidesmidales; family Phormidesmidaceae; genus Thainema. The sequence goes on along the minus strand of CBKWJC010000043.1, from coordinate 18,278 downwards.
GTACAGGGTGCGGAGGTGGAGGTTGACATGCAGACGGGACAGGTTACGGTTCTGCGCTGTATGCAGGTGCTAGACATTGGCAGAGCCGTCAATCCCCGCATCTGTCGAGGGCAGGCCGTTGGCGGCATGGTGATGGGGCTGGGCTATGCGCTTCAGGAAGAAATGCTGTGGAATGAGGCGGGGGAGCTAATCAATCCGCTGGTGCGGACGTATCGCTTGCCGTTGGCGAAGGAGGTACCGCCGATTCAGGTGGAGTTTATTGAAGATCCCGATCCCTATGGGCCGTTTGGGGCAAAGGGAATTGGTGAGATTGGCACCAACTGTACGGCACCTGCGATCGCAAATGCGGTGGCAAATGCGGTTGGGTGTCGGTTTTATCAACTGCCGTTGACGCCAGAGCGGGTGTGGCAGGGAGTGAAGTGAGGAGTAAAGAGGGCTATAGAGGCTGTAAAGGCTGCAGAGGGAATCGAGGAGGACGGAGGTGAATTTTGAGTTTTGAGTGTTTAGTTTTGAATGCCATGATTGACTGAATTCAAAATTCAAAATTCAAAACTTAAGTAGCTACATACAAATAAATGCATATCTAAAAAACCTACTTAAATCCTAATCAGCAGGCGACGCTGGAACTCGAATTCGGCGTGCAGGCACAATTTGAACCTGTAAATCCACATCAGTCTGGAGTTCTTCGCTAATTTGCTGATGCACGGCTTGAATTTGTCCTTCCGAAATGGAATTTGGCGCAGCCAGTAGCTCCATTCGAATCAAAAACTGATCTGGTTGCGATCGCACCGTTAGCGATGAAACTTCCGCTTGATCGAAGGCCGAGAGCTGATCTTGAATGATTCGACTAACCTGCTGGCGAACATTGGCATTAATCAATACGTTGTTGAGTGAAAATCCTAGTGGAATGCCTAGAATACCCAGCACTACCAAGGATGCTGTTAGTCCGCTCTGTGCCCGTGCCAATGAGCCATAGCGCTGCCATAAGCAAATCAAAATGCCGCTAAAGATAATCGCCGTCAGGTTGGTCAAAAAGAGCAGGACGGCTCCCGTCAGCACCTCTAGATCGACCAGGGCAATGCCAATACCGATCACGCTCAGGGGCGGCACCAGCGCCACTGCGATCGCAACTCCAGGGAAAGAATCGGCAACGTGGCGGCGCGACTTAGCAAACGCGCCAGCGGCACCAGCCGCCAGCGCCACGCCCAGATCTATCAGCGTTGGCTGGGTGCGAGCCACAATTTCGGGATTAAGCGTTCGCAAACCCACTAACCAAGTGATCGCCGTAGCGCTGACAATCGTGGCGATCGTGCCTGTCAGCAGTGTCAACGTCGCCCGCTTGAGCAAGCGCCGATTCGAAATGGCCAGCGCGTAGGCCATGCCAATTATTGGCCCCATCAACGGCGCAATAATCATCGCGCCAATCACAGTGGCTGTGCTGCCTGCGAGTAAACCCAGTGTCGAAATCACGCCTGACAGCGAGAGCATGACAAAAAAGCTGAGCGAGGGAACCGATTCGCGCCACAGAATTTTATTTAAAGCCGCAATCGTGACGGGTTTTTCAGCTAGCCAACGCCAGTCTCCACTGTTGCTGCGCCAAAAGCTGCGTTTAGCGCGACGGAGACGAGCGAGGACTCTGAGTAGCGAGCGCCGTTTTGCGATTGCCATATTTGCGACATGTTCTGAAACAGTTTTAGGAAACAAGATATTCCGGTTCCCTACCCACATCTTGCACTAAAACTCAGTCGGGATACTCATCGGCAGTGCACAGCAGCCATGCATGACCTTCCGCCCTCAGCCAGCGATCGAAGCCGCAGATAAGGAAATCGGATCACTCATAAAAACCCGAAGCGGTTATGGTGCCGTCGCATTGCAGCAGCACCATAACCCTTTGAAGTTTTGGTGCAAGATGTGGGTCACGCATAATCTAAAAACCTGTTTTATTTTCTCAGAAATTTTGCAGTTGGATGATTTCCAGGGCGCGGCGCATCCTAAAATAATTCCGGTTCTTGCGAGTCGAATTCGGTATTGCCTCTTGCGGCTCCATCTTCACATTGCAATTCCGTCTTGCACAGCGAAAGACTTTTGCTATGATTTGAGAACGATTATCATTCATTCTCTGGCTCACCCCGAATCCTATGCTTGAGGTTCAAAGCCTGTCTATTTACTACCGAGCGATTAAAGCCCTCGACCGGATCGACCTTACTCTTCATGCAGGCGAGCTGGTAGGCTTAATTGGGCCAAACGGAGCGGGCAAAAGTTCGCTGTTGAAGGCGATGTTGGGCTTGGTTCCAGTGCATCAGGGTCGAATTTTACTCAATGGTCAGTCGCTGCAAAATCAGCGATCGCAGATTGCTTATGTTCCCCAGCGATCGCAAATTGACTGGGACTATCCGATTACCGCACAGCAGGTGGTGATGATGGCCTGTGCGGCTCGGCAGGGCTGGTTTCAGTGGCCAAGTGCTCAGTCCCGTCAGCGGGCAATGGCTGCGTTGCATCGGGTGGAAATGGCCGATCTGGCAGAGCGGCAAATCGGTGAGCTATCGGGAGGACAACAGCAGCGAATATTTTTGGCGCGTGCGATCGCACAGGATGCTAGCGTCCTGCTGCTGGACGAACCGCTGGCCGGAGTTGACAAGCGCACTGAGCAGATTGTGCTGGATGTATTTGCCGAGCTGAAAGCAGCAGGTAAAACGCTGCTGGTATCGAGTCATGAGTGGGGGCAGGCGCTCAATCACTACGATCGGCTGCTGCTGCTGAATCAGCGGTTGCTGGCCGATGATGTGCCGCAGATGGTGATGACGTTTGAGAATATTCGGCAAGCGTTCGGGCGAGATTTATCTGCACCCTCCACCAATGCGTCTGATTGGGAATCAATGCTGTTTTGTTAATGCTGCTGGAGCCACTTGGGTATGAGTTCTTCCGCAACGCTCTAGCGGTGGGGGTGCTGATTGGCATCCTCTGCCCCGTCATGGGCACTTACTTAATCGTGCAGCGAATGGCGCTGCTGGGTGATGTGATTGCCCACGCGGTTCTGCCAGGAGTTGCGATCGCGCACACGCTCAATATCCCGATCTCATTGGGTGCCTTCATATCCGGCTTTATTAGTACCTTTGTCACCAGTTGGATTCGGTCGCAGTCCCGCGTCAAAATTGATGCCGCGATGGCACTGACATTTTCCAGCTTCTTTGGTTTAGGCATTCTGCTGATTTCGGTGTTGAATGCTCGCATTAACTTTGAAGACTTACTCTTTGGCGATATTCTCAACGTGGCGCTGAGAGATGCCGTGGCCACGGCAATCGTGACGGTCTTTTTGCTCAGCACGGTGGCGCTGTGCTACCGACCGCTGCTGTTTTACACGTTTGATCCGCTCGGTGCCGAGGCGATGGGCCTACCTGTGAGGCTCTTAGATTTAGGCTTGATGGCAGGCATCACCCTGGCCATTGTCACCAGTATGCAAATTGTGGGCGTGATTCTGGTCATTGCGCTTCTCGTTGGCCCTGCAATTACAGCTTACCTACTGGTGCGAAAGCTTCACTGGATGATGGTTGTGGGATCTGGCTTGGGCGTTACTGCCTGTGTTGCTGGACTCTATCTCAGCTACTGGTTTGATCTGCCGTCTGGGCCTGCGATCGCACTGGTTTCATTTCTGCTATTTGCCGCCGCGCTACTGCTGAGTCCAACCCAGGGCATTTTGACTCGACCCGACCGAGTGCAGCACGTTCAGCAGTGGGTACAGCGATTGTTCAACCACTAATATCAGCCACTTCTAGATAATGCATTTATTCGTATGCAGCTACTTAACGCAAGGGGCACCTGTCTGATCCAGTGGGTGCAGGACTAGGGTTGCGATCGCAAGAGATCGCGCGTGTCGTCCTCCTGGGCCGCGTGGCTGTGACAGCGGGGGAGCCACATCTCGAAAATGACGCGATTGACTGGATTCTTTAACGTAATCGAGCCGTCTAGCCGCTCAACGAGTTTTTTCACCAGTGCCAGCCCTAATCCCGTGCCGCCGTGCTTCCAGGGATCACCATTGGGAATGCGATAGAACTTGTCGAAAATGCGATCGCACTCGGCATCGGGAATCGTGATGCCCGTATTCATTACCGTGATTTGGACGTGAGTCAGATCTGCGTGAGCCGCAACCTGAATGGTTTCACCGGGGGGCGTGTATTTACAGGCATTGTGCAGCAGTTCGGTCATCGCTCGCTCTAGATAGGATAAATCTGTCACGATGGTCGGTAAACTGGCTGGCAAATTCAACACCAACTGCTGTTGTTGTAAGCGGGTGCGCTCTAGAAAGGGTTCGGCAATATGAGACAGCCACAGATTTAGCTCAATTGGCATCAGCTCCAGCGGCTCCACTTCGGCCTCCAAACGAGACAAATCCAGCAGATCATTAATCAGCGAAATTTCGCGGTTGCATTCAGACTGCAAGATTTGTAGATAGGTGGAAACGGGGGAGGACAGATCAAACTGAAGCCCCAATCGCTGGAACGTGATTTCGAGCATCTGAACCGCCATTTGAATGCTCGACATGGGGGTGCGTAGTTCGTGCGACACCGTGCTGAGAAAGTCATCTTTGAGCTGATTCAGCCGCGCTAGTTCATCCACTTGCGCTTGAGCTGCCTGATAGAGCCGCGCCTGCCGCACTGCGATCGCACATTGATTCGCAACCTGCTTAGCTAGCCGGACTTCCATCTCATTGAAGTGATTGTCCGCCGCCCGATAGAGCCATAGGTCACCAATCACGCCCTGATCGTCAATAATGGGGCACGCTAGCGCCGTAGAGGGTTGTTGAAAAGGCCGCAGCACATTGCGCTCGGGTAACCAGCAGAATTGCAGCGACTGGCCCAGCAAAAGCTGCTGATAGATATGCGGAAAATTCGCCATTGGGCAAACGATGGTATCGAGCGGCGTGAACGTGCTGTCAGCATCGACATATTCGTAGGCAATCGTAGACGTTTGATTGTCTAAGTCATAGCGACCCGAATCACAGCTCAATGCGCCCAAGCCATGCACCAGTTCCTGCACCACCGTATTGAGAATTTGCGTTTCATTCAGCGAATCGCGGACTCGGTCGGTAATGCGCTTGAGCAGCGCCTCAAAATCAACCGCTTGCTGGAGTTGAGCGGTGCGGTTGCGGACTTCTTGCTCTAGCGTGACATTGAGCTGATTGACCTGCTGATAGAGTTCCGACTGCTGAATCGCGATCGCAAGCTGAGCCGCAATGGCCTGTGCCAGTTCGATATCAAACACTGACCACTGCATCTGCGGATGCGATCGCATTAGCGTCAGGCTGCCCCAAGTTTGCACCCCCAGCCGAATCGGCATAATCAACCAGCAGCCCGGAAACCGCTGTGCGATCGCGGCATCGGTCAGACTTTCGACCGCTGAGGCACTGGTCTGTAGGATGCTGTCCAGGGACAGACTGGTCAGGGAAACGCTATCCAGGGCGATACTGTCCAGCGATCCGCTGTCCAGCTTGACCATGTGCCCCCGCTTTAACTGGGCACTAAACGGGGCATGAGCATCCGGAATCTCTGTGCCCACAATCACCGGATGACTGGATGCAACGCTGAGCCGCTGATAAGCTTCCACCACGCGCCAGACAGCCTGGTCGGCATCGTAATGCACCACCTTGACCCAGTCCATGTTGAGAAAATGGCCCACCTCTCGGACGGTAGCAGAGAAAATATCGGCAAGATTCAAGGAATTGCGGATCGCATAGACCACATGATTGAGCATGCGTTCTCGCTTAGCCTGCTGCACCAGCAGTTCCTCTGCCTGCTTCCGCTCGGTGATATCTTCTGCGGTACCCACCAGGCCAATCACCCGACCCTGAGCGTCGTGCAGCGGAATTTTGTGGCAGTCCAGCCAGCGAAATTGGCCGTTGCTTTGGCGCTGTATCTCCAAAACGTGGTGCAGCGGCTGATCAGACTGAATCACGCGGGTATCATCGGCAAAGTACGCGTCCGATTGGGCGGTTGTCCACGGCAAATCGCGATCGCACAGTCCAATAATCTGCTCCGGAGAAGCTAAACCTGCGGCGATTGCTTGGGGCTGGTTGCAGCCCAGATAGACCGAATTGACATCTTTCCAGAAAATTCGCTGCGGCACGTTGTCAATCACCGCTTGCAGCATTTCCCGTGAGCGACGCAGTTCTTCTTCGATTCGTTTGCGATCGCTAATCTCTTGAACCACACCCAAGGGACTAAATCGTCCACCCGGAAGCTGCACCGACATCACGTTTACATCCACCCAAATATAGTGGCCGTCCTTGTGGCGATAGCGCTTTTCTAGGTGGTAGGTCGGCTGGGGCTGGTGGACATGTTGCTGAACGAGAGCCTGATTGCGATCGCAGTCGTCGGGATGAGTGATGTCATAGAAACTCATCGCCATCAGCTCATCTCGACTGTAGCCCAACATGTCACAAAAAGCCTGATTGACGAAAGCATACTGCCCTGAAACCAAATTGGCTTGAGCACAGCCAATAGTGAACTGATCGATAAAGTCGTACAGCCCCTGTAGCAGCGGCTTAGGTAAAGCAGAGTCTGGGATATTGTCGAGTGAAGTTGGGCAGGACGAGCGATCCTGAGCGTGGGGAAAGAGCTGCTTGTGAGCATCAGCTAGTTCCGCTTTCAAACGCTGGTTTTCTGCCTGGAGTGCAGCAATAGTGGCCTGTAAGTCGGGTTCGGCCTGAGCTGAATCAGATGAAGCCTGAGCAGACGCAAATTTAGGTTTGGCTGGGTTTTGCACCTCGCCAGACGCATCGGTCATAAAATTTTCTCCAGGCAGCTTAGTCGTCAGTGTGTCAGTGTTTGTCTCAAAGCATGAGCCGATTCGGTATTAAACCTCAATGTATCTTCTGGGAAGCTGCTGTTCTGTCAGCATTTCCCTATTTCCCTTTTGGGGCCAGATGTAAGCATACATGGACTTGATATAACCGCTGAGTCATTAAGTTTAGAATTCCTCAAACGCGACAGAATTTAACGTTTATCTTGCGATCGCGCCCAAATTTCTAAGATTACGGCTCATAATTCCCCCATCCACGGTTTTCGGCCTTTAGATAGATTCAGCTCGATCAAGTAAACATTGTAGGATTAGTGACAATTCGTCCTTAATCTATCCAACTCCGTACCGTAAAATCCACCCAAAGAAGCTACTGCTTACACATCTGAATGGTTCTTCTAAATCCCGGACTGATTTCCCTAAATCCCTCTTGAAAAAGTGGATTTTGAGCAGGTTCTCCCCTTAAAAAGAGGACAAATATAGCTCGATTAAGGCTAGTGATCTGATCGATGCCTAGCAAAATGCCCCATTCGTGGGTTGAGCCGTTGCATCAAAAGTAGTTCGTAGTTAGGAAACACCTTGCAGCAGGTTATAAAGGCTGGATACACAAGCAGATTGCGGTTCGACGACACAGCGGACTACCTGAGTACAGCCCATAGTCTAGATTGCCGCAGACCACAGTATGCACTGCATCATTCTTCATTGGGGTAGTGGAGCCAGTCTATGTTGAATCAGACGGTTCTAATTATTGAGGACTCCCATCAGGAGAAGAGCGGCGTTAAGCAGCTACTTCAGGATGAGGCCAGCGTTTCCTATCGGCTGCTCAGCCAGTCTCAGGAGTGGGTTATTGCTGGATCATATCAGTCGCAGCAGATAGATGGCATAGATGGCATTGTTCTAGATGCGTCTGTTGATCCGCTCAAGGTGCTGAGCCAGATCCGGCAGCAGAGGGGAGAATCTTGTCCGCCCATTGTGGTTGTCGGTGAGGATAGGGTTGAAACCGCTGTGCAACTGCTCAAAGCTGGAGCCGCAGACTATCTGGTGCGATCGCACCTAACATCTGAACAGCTCTGTCTGGCGTTGCAGCATGCGATCGCACAGTCAACCCCGGCCTGCCCCAGCCCGCCTTGCCAGCTTGATCAGTATCAGCAGACAGAAAACGCACTACAGGCCGCCAATCAGAAAATTTCTCGCATTCTCGAAAGCATGACCGATGCCTTTGTGGCTCTGGATCGGGACTGGCGGATTACCTACATTAACCAGACAGCGGCTCGCATCAATCAAGTCTCTCCTGATGTCTTGATCGGTCAATCGCACTGGGATGTTTGGCCAGAGACAAGGGACGAACTGGAGGCGCGATATCAGCATGCGATCGCAACCCAGACTCCGACTCATTTTGACTATTTCTACACAGCCCGCCAGCGGTGGTATGAGATTCACGCTTATCCATCAGCGGATGGCTTGGGTCTTTACTTTCGAGATATTTTCGACCGCAAACAAGCCGAAGAAACCTTACGCAGGAATGAAGAACGGCTGCGTCTCGCCGTCGAAGGGGCGCAGATGGCAACATGGGACGTGGATTTGGTCACGGGCAAAGCGACCTGGTCAGATCTCCATTTCACGATGTTGGGCTATGAGCCAACCGCTACGGGCGAGGCTTCAGAAGCCTTGTGGAGCCAGCGCATCCATCCCGATGATCGGCAGCGAGTTTACCAGGAGTGGCAGCAGTCTCGCCAAGAACGCCGCTATTTTCGGGTCGAATATCGGGTAGTCCGAGCCGATAACGGTCAAATTTCTTGGCTAGAGGGGTTGGGTAACTTTATCTACGATGACAGCGGTGAGGCGATTCGCTCCTCTGGCGTTTTGTTTGACATTAGCGATCGCAAACAAGCCGAAGACACTCTGGCCCAGCGAGAAACCGAACTGCGCCTAGTCACCAATACGGTGCCCGCCTTGATTTCATTTGTTGATGCAGAAGGTTGCTATCGCTTTGTCAATCACCGCTACGAAACCTGGTTTGGGAAACCCGCATCGAGCATTTATGGCAAACACCTGCGGGAGGTTTTAGGCGAAAACGCCTACGAAACGATTCGACCCCATGTTGAGCAGGTGATGGCTGGACAGGAAGTGTCCTATGAGGTGCAAATTCCCTATCAAGATGGTGGTGCCCGTACTGTCAATGCCACCTACGTACCCCGATTTAATCAGCAGGGGGAGGTAGAAGGGTTCGTCGCGTTGGTTCATGATATTAGCGATCGCAAACAGGCAGAAGTGGCCCTGCGCCAGAGTGAAGATCGGCTGCGGATGGCGCTTGAGTCGGCTCGTTTGGGCACCTGGGACTGGAATTTGATCACCAATGAGCTGGTCTGGGATGCAAGCTGCAAGCGCATATTGGGCCTGCCACCAGATGCCGAAAGCAGCATCGAAACATTCTACGCCGGACTACATCCAGATGACTGCGATCGCTTGGAGCAGATCATCCAAGATGTCCTCAATCCAGCCAGCAACAGCACCTACGACACCGAATATCGCACGATCGGCATTCAAGACGGCATTGAACGCTGGGTCTTAGCCAAAGGACAAGCCTATTTTGACCCAGACGGTACACCCCGGCGATTTATTGGCACCGTGCTCGACATTACGGACCGAAAGCAAGCCGAAGCCGCGCTGCGCGATAGCGAAACCCGCTTTCGACAAATGACCGACATTGCGCCCATGCTGGTTTGGATGTCGGGTACCGATAAGCTCTGTAGCTACTTCAATCAGTCGTGGCTGACTTTTACTGGCCGCACCCTCGAGCAAGAGATGGGCAACGGCTGGGCAAAAGGTGTTCATCCCAATGATTTAGAGTACTGCTGGCACGTCTACACTACAGCTTTTGATGCTCGTCGCTCGTTTGAGATGGAATATCGCCTGCGACGCTTCGACGGAGAATATCGCTGGATTTTGGACGTGGGCGTACCCCGCTTTACCCCAGAAGGCGAATTTCTCGGCTATCTTGGCTCATGCTTTGACATTCACGATCGCAGACAGGCTGAGGATGAACGCGAACAACTGCTCCAGCGGGAACAGGCGGCCAGAGAGACCGCCGAGCGCGCCAATCGCGTCAAAGATGAATTTCTCACCGTGCTCTCCCACGAGTTGCGATCGCCCTTAAACCCGATCTTGGGTTGGGCCAAACTGCTCCAGCGGCGGAAGTTTGATGACGCTCAAACTGCACAGGCTCTAGCTACGATTGAACGCAATGCTAAGCTGCAAACCCAACTGATTGACGACCTGCTGGATGTGGCTCGAATTCTGCGCGGCAAGCTGAAGCTGAATCAGGTGCCACTTAACCTGGCCAGCGTGCTTGAAAGCGCCATTGAAACGATGCGGAAGTCCGCTGAAGCCAAGTCAATTACGCTGCATGCAGACGTGGCCGATATTGGCCAGGTTTACGGTGACAATACGCGCCTTCAGCAGATCCTGTGGAATTTGCTCTCGAACGCGATTAAATTCACGCCCAGTGGCGGACGGGTCGAGGTAAGGTTAGAACGGGTGAGCGGGGAGGAGCGAGGCTGTAAAGGTGTAAGGGAGCAAGACAGTGCTGCTCCCCCTCTCCCGCCCGCCTTCTCCCTCTCTGCCTCCCACGCTCACATCATTGTCACTGATACAGGCAAAGGCATTAAGTCTGATTTTCTCCATCATATTTTCGAGTCATTCCGCCAAGAAGATGCCTCAACCACCCGGCAGTATGGCGGTTTGGGCTTGGGCTTAGCTATTGTCCGCTATCTGGTGAATGCCCACGGCGGCACGATTGCAGCCGACAGCGCAGGTGAAGGACAGGGAGCCACCTTTACAGTTTGCTTACCGCTGCTCAAGACCAAAACCAGGACGCAAAAACTCGATGAACGATTACCTCCCCAAGACATCGAGCTGGCTGGAATGCGGATTTTGATCGTGGACGATGAACCCGATGCCCGTGAGCTGTTGGAAACGCTGCTGGCTCAGTATGGAGCCACGATTCAAGCTGCTGCCTCTGCGGCAGATGCGTTATTGGCAATGGCCACCTTTCAACCCAATCTACTCGTCAGCGATATCGGTATGCCCGACATGGATGGCTATAGGTTAATTCAGCAGATTCGAACCTTACCCGCCGACCAAGGAGGAAATATACCTGCGATCGCACTGACAGCCTACGCCCGCGAAATCGATTCTCAACAGGCTCTTGCTAACGGCTATCAGCGACATATCGCCAAACCCCTTGATCTAGAGCGCTTGCTACAGGCAATCCTTAGCCTTAGCCGTGAGTCGATCAATTCGTAACTCAAGGAAGTGAGGCGTGAAAAGTGAGGGGTAAGGCGTGAAAGTTCGACTTTGCAGAAATGACATTACCCCGTCCATTCATCTACTCATCCACCCATCTCCCCTTCACTCAGTAACACTCAGTTCCCAGTATGATCTCAGCAGTGCCTATAAGTTAGCAAACTACTGGTGTATGGCTCAGCATGTGTTCGGCAGGTTCAATGGGTCAATTTTTTGGCAAAAGCTGCAAAAATCCGATGTTTGGTGTGCGGTGGGATTTGCGATCGCGGCTCTCGTTCTCTACTGGTTCAACCTGGGACAGGCTGCGCTGCGCGACTGGGATGAAGGCACCATTGCCCAAGTCGCTAAGGAAATGTATCAGTCGAGCGATTGGCTCTTTCCCACGCTTTACGGTGCGCCGTATTTGAATAAACCGCCGCTGGTGGAGTGGCTGATCAACATCGGCTACAGCTTGGGCGGTGTGCAAACTTGGACGGCTCGCCTTGTACCTGCTGCCGTCAGTGCTTTAGCTGTACCGTTACTCTTCCTACTCGGTCGGCAGCTATTCGGCCAAAAAGCTTTTGCTTTATGCAGTGCAGGCGTCTATTTAACCCTGCTGCCCGTTGCTCGGCACGGACGATTAGCCATGCGCGATGGTGTGGCTATCACGCTGTTTCTGGCCTTACTGTACTGCCTGCTGCAAGCTCGCCACGATCGTCGCTGGGGGCTGGGTGTGGGGCTGGCGCTGGGGCTGATTGGGTTGACGAAAGGCTTGCTAGCCCTGCTGTTGGGAGCCGTAGCTGGAATTTTTCTTTTGGTCAATCGGCAGTGGAGCTTACTTAAAAGCCCCCTTGCCTGGGCAGGTTTCGTGCTGGGACTTGTACCTGCGATCGCATGGTATGCGCTTCAGTTTCAGCACTACGGCGCAACCTTTTGGCAGGGACACGTCATGGGCCAGTCCCTCGACCGGATTTGGGCAGCAGTCGATAACCATCAGGAGCCGTTCTGGTTTTACGGAGTTGAACTGCTGGAGTATGGCTGGCCGTGGCTGCTGTTCTGGCCGAGCAGTCTGTGGCTGGCCTGGAAGTCGCGATCGCAACCTTGGGCGCAGTTGGTGCTGGTTGGTACAGTAGTTTATCTGGGCACGATTTCCGTCATGGATACCAAGCTGCCCTGGTACATCATGCCGCTGTATCCGTTTGTGGCGCTGGCAATTGGCGCACAGCTTGGCGAGATTTGGGTGAATCGCCGACCGTTTTATCAGGTTTGGACTTGGTTACTAGGCGCGATCGCAGTTATCAGCTTGATCGGTGGTTTCGTCGCGGGTTGGCTAGAGCAGCAGTGGTTGCTAATGCCCATCGGTCTAGTCCTGGCAGGGACGTTGGGCAGTGCAGCGGGGTTGGTGAAAAAGTGCGATCGCAACTTTATCCCAGTGCTGATCAGTGGGCTGTACGTGGCTCTATTGATCTTTATCAGCTCTGATTTTTGGCTCTGGGAACTGAATGAAGCCTTTCCGGTGCAGCCCGTGGCCGCCATGCTGAAGGAGCATACGCCAGCCCAAAGCAAAATTCTGACCACGTTTCCTTACCACCGTCCCAGCCTGGATTTCTACAGCAATCGCTATGTCCGACCCGCTGGATCAAGAGCGTTGCGGCGTTTCTGGCGACCTGATCAGTATTTCTTGGTTCCCGCTGACGATCAATCTCGATTGCCTCAGCCTACTTACTGGATAGTGGACGAGGCCGCAGGATTACTGCTTGTTCAACCAATGGCAACGGATTCTCCAGCCGCTGAACCCATTTCACAAGCTCAGTGAGCAATTCCAAGCATCTGCCCGTACAGAATTTACAAGAACAGTTAGTGTAAGATCAGCACAATCATTGCTATTGAAGCTGCGTCAAAGGTTGACGCTATGATGAAAATTCTCCACGGCACTTGGATTCCCCAGCCAACTGACGATTTTATTCAAACGGGTGCATTTTATCTTTGGATTGAAACCGACCAGAAAAGCCGTCGGCGGTCGGGTCATCCACGTCATTTGTTTGCGCCGGAATTAGCAGCGACACTCGCGGACGAGTTGGGGTTTAAAGCTCCGGGCGCTCGTAAGCTCGAAGATTTCATTACACGGCGCTACTTTCTGCTGCCCACAGCCGAGGATGAGCCGCTACCGTCTTTGGAGCTGTCGCGCTATTTAGAAGATGAAAGCCCCGATACGTTTGATTGGCAGTTCTGGAAAATAGATTGCTATCGGATTCGAGAACAGACAGAAATCATCAGCATCTTAAATGACCTGCACTTTCTGGCGCTCTACAATCTGGCGGACGTGCAGCTCGGAGCCGACCTGCTGTTTTGGTATCACTACACTCAATCTCTGAAGCAGGTGATTCTGCGCGATCAGTATATTCCAGCTCTAAAGTATCGTCAGTTAGGCCAAGCGTCATCTGCTGCCGAAACATCTGCTGCCGAAACATCAAGCCGCTCTAAATCTCGGTCTAAAGCCTCCTCCAAGACATCCTCAAAATCAACCCAATCCAGCACCAGAAAAGCGCAAATTCAAGCGAAAGCGGAAGCAAAAGTCAGCCAGCGATTAGGCAGTGATGCTGAGATTTATCCAGCCTGGGACATTGTTGGCGATCGCTACGAAGCCAATTTGGACACATATGTCGAATACATGCCGCATCTGTGTGTAGCTGGATTTGAGAAAGAGTCAGACCGACCAACCTTTTATAACCGCAAAACTCTCCTGCGGCATTTTTCAGAATGCTGGGTGAATGATCTGGTCAGAGATACATATTTTTCTTTACCCCAAACTTACCTAAAGAAAATCGAAGGCTCCTTAGTTGAAAGCTGCCTAACTCAGAACCTCAAATATCCTTGGCGTGCGACTCCACAGCATTCAGAACTCTATCAGCAGTGGCAGGGATGGTGCGATCGCATTACTCGCTCTGAAACCGCAGCTCCGTTCCATGTGGGGTTCAAGCTGGAGGAACCAGCCAAACCAGATGATCCGTGGCAAATCCTATTTCAGGTTGCACCCAAGCATGACCCATCGCTGCAACTTGCCCTCATGGACTTTTGGCGGATGCGCGGCCAGCAGAAGCAGGAACTGCGGAAGCAGTTTGGCGAGGAGTTTGAGCAGCATCTGCTGATGAATTTGGGCTATGCAGCACGAATTTATCCCAAGTTTTGGCAAGGACTCGAAACCGATGAGCCAGTCGGCATCTTTGTCGATCTCGATACGGCATTTGACTTCCTCAAGGACTCTGCCTGGGTGCTGGAGGATGCTGGCTACAAGATTATTGTGCCTGCCTGGTGGACACCCAAAGGACGGCAGCGAGCCAAGATCCGGCTGAAGGCCAAGGGCAAATCTTTGGGCGGCAACGACAAGACCAAGAGCTACTTCTCGTTTGAAACGCTGGTGCAGTATCAATACGAGATGGCGATTGGCGAGCAGCCCGTCAGCGAACAGGAGTGGCAGCAACTGGTGCAGGCCAAAACGCCGCTAGTCAAGTTTCGCGGTCAGTGGATGGAGCTTGACCAGGAGAAAATGCAGCAAATGCTGGACTTCTGGAAGCAGCAGCAGACCGACAATCCAGAGATGAGCCTGCTTGACTTTATGCGGCTAACGGCTGGCGAAGATGATGAGCTAGAAGTCGATTTCGATCGCAATGATGTCTTGGCGACGATGCTGACCCAGCTCAGCGACAAGGGTCGCCTAGAGCTAACGCCCAATCCCGATCAACTCCAGGGCAATCTGCGGGACTACCAGAAGCGGGGTCTGTCCTGGCTGCACTATTTGGAAAATTTAGGTTTGAACGGTTGCCTAGCGGACGACATGGGCTTGGGCAAGACCGTGCAGGTGATTGCTCGTCTCGTGCAAGAGCGGGAAATGGCAGCAGCGGCAGGCGTGAAACAGGTGCCGCCAACCCTGCTAATTGCGCCCACCTCCGTTGTGGGTAACTGGTATCACGAGCTGTACAAGTTTGCGCCCCATCTGACGGTGGTGGTGCATCACGGTAGCGATCGCACAAAAGACACCAAAGAATTCAAAGCCCTCTGTCGCCAGCATGACGTGATTATCACCTCCTTTACTCTGGCTCGTAAGGATACCAAGCTGCTGACGGGCATTACCTGGCACCGGATTGTCCTGGACGAAGCGCAGAATATCAAAAATCCCAAAACGGCTCAAACCAAGGCGATTTTGAAGCTCAATGCCAATCATCGGCTGGCGCTGACCGGAACGCCCGTGGAGAACCGCCTGCTGGATTTGTGGTCAATCTTCAACTTCCTCAATCCCGGCTATTTGGGCACCCAGACGCAATTTCGCAAACAGTTCGAAATGCCGATTCAGAAAGACAACAGCCCGACTCGCTCGGCCACGCTCAAGAAGCTGGTGGAACCGTTCATCCTGCGGCGGGTCAAGACCGATCAGGCGATTATTAAAGACCTGCCCGATAAGGTAGAGCAGAAGCTTTACTGCAATCTGACCAAGGAGCAAGCGTCCCTGTATGAAGCCGTGATCAAAGATGTCACCGAGCAGATCGAATCTGCTGAGGGCATTCAGCGTAAAGGTCTAATTCTGGCTACCTTGACGAAACTGAAGCAGATCTGCAACCATCCTCGCCAGTTTTTGCAGGATGAAAGCGAGTTCACAGCAGAGCGATCGCACAAATTAGATCGGTTACTAGACATGCTGGACGAGGTGATCGAAGAAGGGGAGAGCGCTCTCGTCTTTAGCCAGTTCCGCGAAATTGGCGATGCTCTTGCCAACCACCTGCGCCACACCCGCCACTACAACACCTACTACATTCACGGCGGCACCAATCGCAACAAGCGGGAACAGATGATTACCCAGTTCCAAGACCCGGAAACGGAACCGTCAATTTTTGTCTTATCGCTCAAAGCAGCGGGTGTAGGGATTACCTTGACCAAAGCCAACCATGTGTTTCACTTTGACCGCTGGTGGAATCCGGCTGTGGAAGATCAGGCCACTGACCGCGCCTTCCGGATTGGCCAGCAGAAAAACGTCTTCGTGCATAAGTTTGTCACGATGGGGACGCTGGAAGAGCGCATCGATCAGATGATTGAAGATAAGAAAAAGCTGGCCGGAGCGATTGTGGGCGCTGATGAATCCTGGCTGACGGAGTTAGATAATGATGCCTTTAAGCAACTGATTGCTCTGAATAAGAGCGCTATTTTGGAATAGTCCTGGGAGTCAAAATCATGGCTAAATTTAGTCGATCCTGGTGGGGACAAAAATTCATTGAAGCAATTGAAGAGCTGACCGAATCAGGCCGACTGAGTCGGGGGCGTTCCTATGCCAGCAATGGCAGAGTGACTAGCTTTGAGATTGATCGGGGGCTGGTAATGGCGCAGGTACGCGGTTCCGTCAATCCCTACTTTGGCGTCTATAGCGAACCGCTGTACGATGTGCTGATTGATTTTGAGCCAATCAGTAAAGCGAAATGGACGGCTGCGATCGCACTTATTGCATCTAAGGCGGGTCTGATTTCGCGGCTGTTGCTGAACGAAATTCCGGAAAATATTGAAGACAGTTTCCATACGCTGGGGCTGCATCTGCTGCCAGCCAGCGATGGGGATTTTCACACTCGCTGCTCCTGCCCGGACTGGAGCAATCCCTGTAAGCACGTTGCCGGAGTGTATTATCTAATCGCGGCTGAGCTGGATCGCGATCCGTTTTTGCTCTTCGAGCTGCGGGGGTTAAAGAAAGATGAACTGAAAGCTGAATTGGCTAAAACGCCACTCGGTCAAGCTCTATCTGCTGAACTCTCGGCGCAGCAGCATCCGCCGACGCCCGTTGAGTCCTACTACACGAAACCGCAGCTTACTGAGGCGACAGAACTGAGCGCTAGAGCGTTTTGGCAAGGGGAAAAGCGGCTACCGCAAACGATTGAAGTGCCCGCCCCTTCAACGGTGTCGGCTGTGGTCGTGAAAAAGCAGGGCGATTTTCCACCCTTTTGGTCGCGGGAGAACTCGTTTATTGAAGCAATGGAGGAGTTCTATGACCGAGTGAAAACAAAACGAAAGGATCTGCTCTAAAATTCAGATGCTCTGAACCAATAGATTATGTATGAGTCCCCAGCTATCTGCCACTGAACTGCAAACGGCCCAGGAGTTGCTTCAGGATTATGATGAAGCCCAACCTGCGATCGCAACTCTGCAAGAACATAATGGCGATCTAAAAACCAGCCTGGAAGATCTGATTGCGGCAGAGGCGGGCACGGCGGTTTATGGGGAGGAGCGCAAGACGCTGCGGGAGGTGTTTATGAAAAATCTGCGGCGGGAGATCTGTGGGGATGATGGGTTTCTGGCCAAGGTGGAGGAATATAACCGAAAACCGGGCGATGCGGCGCTGTTGGCGGGTTTAATTGTCTACGTGATTGATGTGCTAGCGCTGCCGTTTATTACCCCTGCGATCGCAACGGTGGCGGTGTTATGGATATTGAAATTGGGGATTCGCACGTTTTGCGACTACACGGATCCAGGTGAGGATGATTTCCTGCTGTAGGGACGGGTTTTGTTGACCAATTTTGCCTCAAATTTATCATTTATCGGCTAAACCCGCCCCTACGCAACGTTTTGGGTTTTCAGGCCGTTTTATTCATCGCGGGTGAAATTGGCGAATTGTTGCTGCACGTCTGCGACGGTGGCGTTGAGGCATTGGGCGACAGCGGTGAGGATGTTGGGGTCTTGGGTGGTTTGGTAAAGTCGGGCAAAACTTCGAAAGACGATTCCACCATTATGTTCATCCCCATATTCCGTATACGTCTCTAATGCTTTTTGGTAATGAGACTGCGCCTGCTCATACTCCCGCAGATCTTGGGCAACCCTACCTAACTGGTGGTAGGTGCCCGCTTGGCTGTAGCGGTCGTTGAAGTCAATTTTGATATCGAGCGCCTGCTGATAGTGCGATCGCGCCTGCTCATACTCCCGCAGCTCTTCGGCAACCCTGCCTAACTGGTGGTAGGTGCCCGCTTGTTCGTAGCGGTCGTTGAATTCGATGTAGATGTCGAGAGCCTGCTGATAGTGCGATCGCGCCTGCTCATACTCCCTCAGCTCTTGGGCAACAGCGCCTAACTGGTGGTAGGTGTCCGCTTGTTCGTAGCGGTCGTTGAATTCAATGTAAATATCGAGCGCCTGCTGATAGTGCGATCGCGCCTGCTCATACTCCCTCAGCGCTT
>CBKWJC010000042.1:0-56146 GCA_966674685.1 uncultured bacterium | reverse complement strand
ACGATATCCCCCGTCTATTTTCCTTTCTTCAATAAATCAGCCCTGCCCTTAAAAAGGGGGATGTAGGGGGATCAGTCCGGGATTTAGACGAACTATTCAGAGCAGTAGCTTAAAAAAGGGGAAACCTGCTCAAAGTCCCTTTAATAAGGAGATTTAGCAGGATAGTTCCATTTGAACAGAAAATAATTCAGAACCATCAACGGCTGCGTAGGGGCGAATGGCCATCGCCCCTACCAGTTACGTGAAATGGCGACTCTAGAATTTATTTTGGCATCATAACTTTATAGCCATGACAGTCCCCTGGACATCCCTACATGCTCGAATTCATCAGATATTGCGATCGCGCCATCTCCTACCCAAACAGCAGCGGATTTTGATGGCGGTCTCCGGTGGGCAAGATTCCCTCTGCTTAGCGCAGATGTTAATCGACTTACAGCCCAAGTGGAACTGGGCACTGGCAATTGCCCACTGCGATCACCGCTGGCGGGACGATTCAGCAGCCAATGCAGAACATGTCCAAAAACTGGCAGAACAGTGGCAGTTGCCCTATAACCAACGCGTCACCCGTGAATCATTAACCAGTGAAGCAGCGGCGCGACAGTGGCGCTACCAGATGCTGCACGAAATGGCAGCAGAGTTTGATGCGCCAATTATCGTCACCGGACACACGGCCACAGATCGGGCGGAAACGCTGCTCTATAACCTGCTGCGGGGCAGCGGCATGGACGGTTTAAGCGCTCTAACCTGGACGCGATCGCAGAATTTTACAGACTCGCCAGATTCACAACGCTGGTTAGTACGGCCATTACTGAAAGTGACGCGGCAGGAAACGCATCAGTTTTGTTGCGATCGCAATCTACCGATCTGGCAAGACTCCACCAATCAAGACACCCGCTACGCCCGCAACCGCATCCGGATTGAACTGCTGCCCTACCTCGCCCAGCAGTTCAATCCCCAAGTAGAATCGACGCTAGCGCAAACAGCAGAACTACTGCGAGCCGATGTAGACTACCTAGAAGCACAAGCACTAGATCTCTGGCAGCAAGCTCAAAAGCCAGCGATCTGCACATCCGACCCCCCGGCTGAACAGGCACTGTATCGCCCATTGTTACAAGATGTACCCCTCGCCCTCCAGCGGCGGGTGATGCGTCGATTGTTACAGCAGGCGATGACAACCGCTCCCACCTTCGCCCATATCGAAAAAGCCGTAGCGCTAATTGACGCACCAAACCGTAGCTGTACCGATCCGTTTCCGGGCGGTGCGATCGCAACAGTTCAGGGAAATTGGATCATCATTCAGTAATTTTTCGCAGTAAAATGAAATCCTGGTCTAACGCAGCACCTCTGGGCGTTGTAGCCTGTGATTAAACTCACAAATGAGACGATATCAGCGGAATAATGTTGTGTTAGGGTTATGAAGTGAAAGTTTGCTTTCGGGTTTAAGCCTGATCTGTACAATGACATTCGATTTTCCTTCGATTTCACTGACTAGGGCATTTCCGGAACAATTCACGACAAACGCTTAATTTCTGGAGATGTACATCAGTCATGTCTATCTACGTCGGTAATATTTCCTATAGTGCAACCCAGGAGGATATTACAGAAGTTTTTGCAGAATATGGTTCGGTGAGCCGAGTAACATTGCCGACCGACCGTGAAACAGGCCGCCCACGGGGATTTGCCTTTGTTGAAATGAGTAGTGAAGCCGAGGAAGATGCGGCGATTGAAGCTCTAGATGGCGCAGAATGGATGGGTCGAGATCTGAAAGTCAACAAAGCTCGCCCTCGCCAACCTAAATCTTCAAATGGTGGCGGCGGTGGTAAAAGCTGGAATCAGCGCTACTAAACCCAAATAGTGATCTAATCAAGTAACAGTTGAATGAGTTTAAAAAGGCGGCTCTCAGAGTCGCCTTTTTATTTACAGCGTTAGCCACCGATCCTAATCAAATCGATAGCGAATAAGCTGTTTAATCGTCGCTGGAGACAAACGCAGTTCTCTTGCCAGAGCCGTTTCAATACCCGCAAACTCAACTACGGGCAGGTCTAGCTCCAGCTCCTTGAGGACTGGATGCGCTGTCCGAACGTTAACTTCCGTTACACCCTCACGCTGATTGATAGCGGCCTCAATAGCCACAACGGTCACCTGCCAGGACAGTTCCACCTGCGGCTGGTCAGACTGGAGCTGAGCTGAAATTTCGTAACTGTGCGACAAAACCTGTCGTGATAGCAAACCTGCACTGAGCCAAACGATAATTCCCACCAGTGGCAGAATCAGCCAAACGCGTAGTTGACTGAGCTTAAGTGAACGAAAATTAAATGAATGAAAACGCGATCGCACATCAAACCGCATCTCCTTAACTCTCCTGATATGAGGAACTCTCTACAATAGGACTACTCAGATCTGGTAGCACAACCCCAAAGCGTGATACTACCGCCGCCATCCAGCAGCACCATCACCTCTTGCCATTGCCAATCAAGCTACACCATAGTCCTAATCATAATCAGTAACCGAACGCGATGAGAATCTTACTGGTTGAAGACGATCCAGAACAACTCGAACCCCTACACGCCATCTTGACCAAATCTGGACATGTGGTGGATGGCGTTGATAACGGAGCCGTTGCTCAATCCCTAATCTGCGATCGCAGTTACGACCTACTGATTTTAGACTGGCTGTTACCCGACGTAAGCGGCATTGAACTCTGTCAGACCTATCGACAAAGAGGCGGCAGTTCCCCCGTGCTGATTCTCACCGCTAAAGATGCGATCGCAGACAAAATCACGGGGCTAGACGTAGGCGCAGATGATTACCTAGTCAAACCCATCAATGGTTTAGAACTACTAGCACGAGTGCGAGCACTAGGTCGCCGTTCACCGATCTGGCAGGGCAGCACCCTACAACTAGACGATCTACAGCTCCATCTCGACACACTGGTGCTAGAGCGTCAGTCCCAGCAAGTCATTCTCTCTGGACGCGAATTTCAGCTCATGGAATACTTGATGCGACATCCTCGCCAAGTACTCAGCCGCGATCAGATTGAACAAGCCCTCTGGGAATGGGATACGATGCCCGAAAGTAAAGCCGTTGCAACGCTAGTTCACCGAGTACGACAGCGACTACAGTCTTTACAAGCAGAAGAGTGGCTACAAACAGTCTACGGCATGGGATACAAGCTAGCTCCTGAGGAAGTGAGGCGAGAGGCGTAGTGAGTGATGGGGTGGATGGGTAATGGGGTGGATGAGTGAGAGAGCTAATCGACTCCATCACTCGTCCACCCGATCACTCCATCACTCCGTCACCCAATTACTCCATCAGTCCACTCAGCTCAGCACTCAAAAAAGCAAACCAGAGAAGTAAAGTGCAAAATCTGAGACTGTAAACTTGGTGTAACTTTGATGGGTCACGATTAGAGCTGGATTACATTGCGCTTGAGCAAGCACCTTAAGCAGTTGTGATTGCAGTGGAGATCTTGCATGAACTATCAAATTTTGATTATTGAAGATGAGCCTCGGATTGCCATGTTCCTTGCCAAAGGACTGCGGCACAACGGTTACTGTATCACGATTGCTCAAGATGGCTGTGAAGCTTGGCATCTTTCCACTCAAGACACATTCGATCTCATCCTGCTAGATATTGGGTTGCCAGATCGAAACGGTTTAACCCTGCTCAAAGACATGCGGGATGCAGGTTTACATCAGCCAATTATGGTGCTGACCGCCTATGACGATCCGCAGTACCAGCAACTCAGCGATCGCTACGGTGCCAATGACTATCTAACCAAACCCTTCGGCTTTCAAGATTTACTACATCGAGTAAACGCATTAATATGTGATACCAGTTCTACGAATTAAGTTGGTCGCCATCAACTGACGGAGGATGTGTTCGCGCTAGTAGCGCATCAAAGCAGTGTGCAGTGAGGCGCTACGGCTTCGTCTCACACACCCTACAGCACCCAAAATGTTTCGTCGGAGTCGTCAAAATTTAGCCAGTTGGTTCACGGTATCGATGGGCAGTGTGCTAATCGGATTTGCCGGAGTCCTCTATGTCACAGAAACTCAGGATCAGCGACAAGCTCTCGACCAGCGGCTGTATGAAATTTGCCAAACGATGGCGGCAGCAGTTGAAGACGGCAGCTATCAGGATCGACAACGAATTGATTTAGAAAGCGTACCGCTGCTGGGAGAAGAGGCGCTGCCGTTTTCGACCATGCTGGTCTACGCCCGCTGGTATGGTGCAGATCAGAGGCTGATTCAGTTTTACGGAGCGATTCCACCAGAGCGAATTGGCAATGAGTTTGGGTTTGAAACTATACAAGATACGGCTCAGAATACTACCCAAAATTCTAAGCCGTATTCTGCGATCGCACCTGTTCGGCTGCGACAGTTAACGCTGCCCGTATTCGAAAATCAGGTTTTAATTGGCTATCTGCAAGTGGCCACACCACTGACCGAAATTGAGGCCGATCTATGGGAACTGCGGCTGGTTCTAGTCATGACGCTGGTGATTACGCTGGGGCTAGTCACCTGGATCGGCTGGATACTAGGTGGTTTGGCCATGCAGCCAATCCGCCAGTCCTACGACCAGCTTCAGCAGTTTACGGGTGATGCGTCCCATGAACTGCGAACGCCGCTAGCTGCCATCATCAATCATGCTCAGGTGGGGCTGATGGATCTCAACAATCCCGATCAGCAAAAGCTGCGGCTGGAAAAGATTATGCATGGAGCCGAAGCGATGGGCAAGCTAGTGGGCGATTTGCTACTCCTCGCTCGCAGCGAGGGCAAGCTATCGCCAGATGACTTACAGCGGGTCGATCTGATTCAACTGTTGCGGCACGTAGCGGCTGACTATAGCTCGCAAGCCCATGCTCAAAAACTAGACTGGATGACAATGCTGCCCGATCTGCCGCTCTATGTTCAAGCCCAACCCGATCTGCTGCGGCGCGCGATCGCAAATCTGCTTAGCAATGCCATTCAGTACACCGCCGCCGGGAGCAGCATTTGTCTAACAGCCCAACCACACAACCGCACCGTAGTAATTCAGATCAAAGACACTGGTTCAGGCATCAGTCCTGAGGATTTGCCGCATATCTTTAAACGGTTTTATCGAGTCGATAAAACGCGATCGCGGCATACGGGCGGCTTTGGTTTGGGTCTAGCAATTGTTGAGCAAATTATTCATGCCCATCATGGACAAATCGCGGTAGAAAGTCAGTTAGAACAAGGCACAACAGTTCGCATCGCGTTACCACTTTCAATTCAAACTTGAAAACTTGGCGTAAACTTTATCGGCCAAACTAAAAGCTAGAGAGATAAAACGAAGGCGTTTATTCATTCGATTCATCAACGGAGACAAACAAGATGAAACCGTCAAAATTGCTTTTAGGAGTCGCTGTTGCGGCTGGTTTAGGGCTGGCTATTCCAGCAATTGCTCAAACCCAAATGAACACATCTCGCATGGTTAGCCAAGAAATTTCGGGCCAGATTATCGGTATCCGTGGCGACGAGTTCTTGCTACAAACCAGCAGCGGTCAGATCTTAGTTGAAGCAGAAGATCGACCCCTACGCCGCGCCAATTTAGCCGAAGGTGAATCCATCACGGTTACAGGTGTTTATGATGAAGAAGACTTTGAAGCGTATACCATTATTCGCTCCAATGGTGATGTGATTCAAGTGTGGGATTAAGTCAACTGTTTGTAACTACAGAAACCGGGTTTCCACAAGAAACCCGGTTTCTCTGCATCACGCTTTTTGGAAAATAACTGACAAATTATTGGCTGGCATTTGAATCGTTTTGTGCAACTGCAACTGATGAGCAGCAGCGGCCTCAGTCACCGCCTCCAAATCTCGCACGCCCCAGTCTGAATTACGCGATCGCAAACTCTGATCAAATGCAGCATTGCTCGGAGCCGTATGCTGTCCGCCTTGTTTATACGGCCCATAGAGGTAAAGTATTCCTCCCGATGGCAACACTCGCCCCGCTCCGGCCATCAGCCCCAAACAGGCCGACCACGGCGCAATGTGGATCATATTAATATTCACAATGCTCGTGATTGGAAGCTGCTGCAAATCCAACTGGTCTGGAGCGAGATTGGCCGTATACCTCTCAACTATCCATTGCTCCTCGCACACATCAATCGCCAGCGGTGGATACAGATTTTCCGATGGACACTTTTCCTGCCAAGCCTGAATACTAGCCCGTGCAGTTGGATCAGGATCAGACGGTAGCCACCGACGTGGCTTTAGCGCAGGCGCAAAGTAAACCGCATGTTCACCTGTACCGCTGGAAATTTCTAAAACCGTACCGTTAGCAGGCAGCACATCTAACAAAATCGGCAAAATAAAATCGCGATTTCGCTCAGTCGCAGGCGCATATTGGCGCAAATCGGCCATAGATTGATTCATAATTTTAAAAATGAGAGTCCATAAAAGCAGCAAAATTTAAGCTGCTCAGCTTGCTTTGTCACTGGCCTATTTTCTCATATTTAGCCTCATTTCATCCTCTCATCCTGCTAATGGAATAGATTGCCTATGGGTTGCATTAACAATAGGTTTTACGTCAAAAGATAGAGCAGATATATGGCAAATAGATAGAAATTTTCCATCTATTTTTCTATTTCTTGAAGCAATTTTCAGCTTATATCATTGGAGTGATGAAGCTTTAGTTTAGTTAAGTAACTTTGAAACCGTATACCCAAAATTAATTCTGCTTGAGGAGAATACTTTTATGGTTGCTACGTTAACCGATGCTAAACGAGCTGCGATCGCAGAAAAGCTAGCTGACATGCGCGCAATCCAGAACTTGATCATCACCAGTGAACGACAGTTTCTGCAAGACTGCCGCGATGAAGATCTGCGCGATCGGCTAGAAGATATGCTGGAGGACGATGAGAAAAACCTGGGTATCATTGAAACGACAATCACTCAATACGGTGTACAGTCAGAACCCAAAGAAAAAGTTCAACACATGGTTCAGCAGGCTGAAGGAATGATCAAAAGTTCCGACCTAAGTCTGTATGAAAAAATGGCTCAGCATGAACTGCTGAAGCACGGTCAGGTGATGTCAGGGTTAGTGGTTCATAAAGCAGCTCAAGTCGTTGGTACAGATGTCCAGGAAGCACTGGCACCGTTGAATGCGGTCAACTTTGAAAATCGCGCCCACCAAGAACAGTTGAAAGGTGTTCTCGAATATCTCGGCACCTATGAACTAACAGGCGAAGAACCTGAGCAAGGACTTGGCGCTCGCATTCAAGACGCTTTAGCCGCTTTGACTGGTGCATTCGGCAGCGCAGCGACGCAGGTATCTGATAAATCTGACATGGATATCACCCAAGTGATTTTCATGGATCACCAAAAGGTGAGAACGCTTATTCGTGAAATTGAGAAAGAAAAAGACGCCACCCGCATTCAAGAGTTTTTTGGTCAGATGTATAAAGACCTGATCGCTCACTCCAAAGCCGAGGAAGAGGTTGTATATCCCAACGTGCGCTCATTCTATGGCAGCGACGACACCCAAGAACTCTACGACGAGCAGGCCGAACTAGAGCAAGTCCTCAACCAGATGAAATCTATGCAGCCCATGTCATCTGAGTTCAAATCTCGCTTGCAGCAGGTGAAAAATCTAGTTGGCGACCACACCCGTCAAGAAGAAAGCACCCTGTTCGCCGCAATACGCAAAAATATGAGCGACGACCAGCGCGAACAAATGGCAACCCGCTTCAAGGAAGCGAAAAAGCAAGTGCAGAACAAGATGTAAGCCATCTCACATCTTGCGCCAAAACCCAAAAGGGAAATATCGTTTTCGGCTCCTTCTCCTCGCCCTGGGAGAAGGAGCTGGGCGATCAGGGAAAATCCCTAACAGCAAAAGTTCAAGAGCTTTGTATACCCAGTAGCCCAATCCTGGGAGAGGAATATGGTTCTCTGCACAGACTCGATAGAACTTCCTCTGTTCCAAAAAAGCTGAAATAATGGACGGAAGAACCCCAATGTTATGAGCTGATGGAGAACGATGATTGAGCTGCCCAAGAGTATAGAAGAAGCAGTAGAGCAATCCAAAGCGGCCACTCAAACCGCGATCGCAGATGGGCTAACCCGGATACAGGTAGAATATGCCATTCCAGAGCTGAAAATCATGCCGCTGGCTCAGCCGTTTATTGCTCTGTTTGAAGAAAAAAAGTGGCAGTTTAAAGTCTTTTTTCCTGATGCAGGAGCCGCCGCTTTAGCCCGTCGTGATTGGGGAGAGCCGTCCTACAGCGTGCGCGGTATGGGTGAGCTAAAAGGGCAAATGGAAGACGACGACGATGCCTTTTTAATCATTGAACCGTCAGCGGTTGAGGTGAAAGAAGTCGAAAAAATGTATGAGGCGGCAGGCAATCGCCCCTTTGTCATGCTGAATCCGCGTTTAGAAGATGTGTCTATTATCGGCATTGGCTACGCAGGTCGGCAGCTTCGGGAGCGATTTCTCAGCACGATTGAAACGGTGTACTGCATTAAACCATTGAATGGTGCGGCTATCTTTCGCTGCTATCCACAACCGTGGCAGGTTTGGCTAGAGAAAAGTTCAGGTAACTATGAGCTAATTGCCGAAGAAGCTGAGCGTCCAATGGGTGAGGTGTTGGATCGAATTTTGATGGGAGCAGATACAGGCGTAGGAGCCGAAGGGGCAGAGGGTGCAGGCGAGCAGCAGAAAGTCGCTAAGTCCCGCAAGCGAGGTTTATTTGCAGAGCTACAGCAGTTTTTAAAGGCGCTGAGTCAGTAAGACAGATGCGATCGCACCTATCTTACTCACCAGGCACAGCACGGCTGTTGGATGCATCTCTCTGACAATAGGTTTTAGCCAAGCAAAACGTAAAAAAATGAGACAGTCATGAAGCGTCTAGGATGTAAGAGCTAGAGTTGGGGTAGCGTACGTCTCTCGTTCATTCCTTATGACTTATCAATCTGATCTTGAATCCAGGCCGACGGTGGCTGAAGAGTTTGAAGAAGACACCACCGTTAACCACATCGAAGTAATCGAAACGGTCATCTCCAGTTTGGAAAGCGACCAAACGGCGATGGTTAGTCATGCCAATGATCAGCATTTATGGAAGTTTCAGTACGGCACAGTTGAAGTAATGGTGCAGCTTTCAGGCACCAAGGATGAGGATACATTGACCGTTTGGGCCACCGTGCTCAAGCTACCTGCCAAGAACGAAGCGCAGATGACGCGTAAGCTGCTGGAAATGAACTGGTCGGAGACATTCGAAGCTCGGTTTGCCATCATGGGCGATGAAGTAGTGGTCGTTTCGAGTCGCACGCTGGAGGAACTGACCCCGGCTGAAACTTCGCGAATTATGACCATTGTGGCCACCATTGCAGATGACGTAGACGAGCACCTCCAGCAAGAATACGGCAACGTATAAGCGCAAATCTGGTCGGTGTTTTCAACTAATGTATGTAGGGGCGAATATCGATTTGCCCCTACGGTATTTTGAGGCATTCATGGTAGATACTTGGCGTTTGATACCGCTGCTGGAAGCTCCGGGGGCCGTGCAGATGGCAATTGACGCCTGGTTATTGGAACAGCATTTGGCAGGAAAAATGCCCAGTGTGCTGCGGTTTTATACTTGGTCACCTGCAGCGATTTCTCTGGGCTATCATCAGCGATCGCATCCCGAACACTGGCAGCATCTCACCTGGCAAGGACAGCCCCTTGATCGGGTACGACGACCAACGGGAGGCCGAGCAGTCCTGCATCAGGGCGATTTAACCTATGCAGTGATTACATCAAACCTACCTGGATCGCGGATGCAGGCTTATCGATCTCTGTGTCAGTTTTTAATTACAGGATTGCGATCGCACAACCTCCCCCTCCAGTTTGGGACAGCCGGGCGGGGTTATATCCACAATCCCGACTGTTTCAGCACAGCAACAGCAGCCGATCTCGTGTTGCCAACGGGCGAAAAGCTAATTGGCAGTGCCCAATTACGGCGCAAACAGGGCATTTTGCAACATGGCTCAATTCCGATAGCGCAAGATGAGCGATTGGTGGAAGAAGTGTTTCAAGTGACGAGTGAAGCGAAAGAGAGGCGGGACGAATTATCGTTAGGTTCAGGACGCTATCTGGGGGTTAAGCAGTTTGGCATTTCGCTTCCAGCGTTAATCGAGTCATTGACTGCGGCTGCACAAACTGAGTTTGGCATTCAGCTACGAGACGAACCATTGACAGAAGCTGAATACGCAGCGGCAACTCAGCAGTCTTAACTACAGAAAGAAGATTTTGAGTCGTTAATTGAGTAAACCTGAAAAGGATCAAATATTGGAAAAAACAAATGCGACTCAACTTAACACTACTCTGGATAACACTGTCATTTGTAATCGTAGGAGCCATCATGTTGCTGCTTCAGCCCCAAATTTCGGGATAGATCGCGGACTAAGTAGCTACATACAAATAAATGCATATCCAAAAAACCGGGGGAGCGCCCCTCCGGTTTTTTGGATATGCATTTATTGATACCAACCTAAGTAGGGATATACCGCTGATGACACAAACCTCCTCTGCCTCAGTTTCCGCCTCGCTCCCTTGGTGGCGAGGTGCCGTGCTTTACCAAATTTATCCCCGCTCGTTTATGGATAGCGACGGTGATGGCGTAGGCGATCTGCCCGGTATTCTCTCAAAATTGGAGTATGTTGCCTCCCTCGGCGTTGACGGCATCTGGATTTGCCCGTTCTACCCGTCGCCGATGAAGGACTTTGGTTATGATGTTGCTGATTACTGCGACGTTGATCCTCGCTTTGGTAACCTGGAAGATTTTCGTCGCCTGCTGCATCGCGCCCACGAACTAGGGCTAAAAGTGATTCTAGATCAGGTCTGGTCGCACACCTCCGATCAGCATTCTTGGTTTCAAACCAGTCGCCAGAACCGCACCAACGAGAAGGCCGACTGGTACGTCTGGGCTGACCCAAAACCAGACGGTATGCCGCCCAATAACTGGCTGTCTCGGTTTGGCGGCGTAGCCTGGGCTTGGGATAGCCATCGGCAGCAGTATTATCTGCATCACTTTTTGGCGGCACAGCCCGATCTCAATGTTCACCACCCTGGCGTACAGGCTGCTCTGCTGGAGGTGGGCCGCTTCTGGCTCGATTTGGGAGTCGATGGCTTTCGCTTTGATGTAGCAAACTACTTCATGCACAATCCGGCTCTACCCAACAATCCAGTACATCCCAATCCGCCCCGACTAGAGAAACCCTACTTTCGACAAATTCATCAGCACGACATCACCCAGCCCCAAAACCTGGAGTTTGTCGAGCGTATCCGCCAAGAGCTGTTTAATCAATACCCCGGTACGATGGGGCTAGCCGAAATTCTAAGCGCCGAGGAACTGGAGGTAATGGCGACGTACACCGCGCGCGATCGCAGATTTCACACAGCCTATAGCTTTGTCTTTTTCGGCTCTGAGCTATCACCATCACTGATTCGTCACGCGGTAGAAACAGTATTTGAGTATGAACCGACGGCCTGGCCAAGCTGGGCGTTTTCCAACCACGATTCCATTCGAGCAGTCAGTCGTTTAGCGGGAGAGGACGGCGATCCGGCGGCGGCTAAGCTGCTGATTGTGCTAGTCACAACGCTACCGGGCAATGGATTCATCTATCAGGGTGAAGAACTAGGACTGCCCCACGGCCAGGTACCATTCGAGCGCCTCGTTGATCCGGCAGATATCGCCATGTGGCCGCATCATCCCCGCCGCGATGGTGCCCGCACGCCCATGCCCTGGCAGGCAAAACATCCCCACGCTGGCTTCTCGACAGTGGAATCCTGGCTGCCGCTGGATTCGCGGCACCGTCCCTTAGCTGTCGATCAGGCTGAAGCGGATACTCAATCTTGTCTCTGGTTGACCCGCCGCTGGTTAGCGTTACGCAAGCAGCATCCGGTACTGCGACGGGGTGAGTATCGTTTTATTCAAGCAGATGATACGGTGCTTTGGTTTGAACGCTGGGATAAGACCGAAACCTTGATTTGCGTCTTCAATTTGGGCACAGCGGAGCAGAGCATTACGCTCGATACACCCGTCGGCGAATGTTTAATTGCTGAAGCCGCAGAAGTTAAACGCGATCGCATTGATCTGCAAAGCTACGGGTTTGCCATCTGCGCCCAAACCCCGTGATGCAAAAGTACCTTAAAGGCCGATGTCTTAATACGATATACCAGGAGCTTTCTTCAGGTAAGCATCATCATTAACCTGCTTCAGCATGAAGTCGGCCACGTCTGCACGCGAGATCGTATCTCCCAAGTCAATTGTTTCACCGTGGCGATAGTTGCCCGTATGATCATCATCCGTTAGTCCAGCGGGGCGAACAATCACCCAATCCAAATTACTTTGTTGAATAATGCCTTCTTTCTGTTCGTGATCTGCGATCGCATTTCGCAGCACCAGCGGCACAACAATGTATCGAATCAGAAAGCCAACCTGTTTGCGACTGTCACCAACCCCCAGAGAAGACTGATAAACCAGTCGGCGCACGTTATGCTGCTCCATCGCCTGAACAATGTTTTCTATCCCTTTAACCAGCGTTGGACTTCGCTTCAGACTGGATGAACCGAGTGCCGACAGCACAGCATCTTGCCCCCGCACGGCCTGTTCAACCGTTGCCATGTTGGCTACGTCTCCCTCAACAACCCGTAAGGTTGGAAATTCATCGGTTAGTTCCTTTGCGTGGCGGGAGAATCCAGTGACGGTATGCCCTTGGTTAAGCGCTTGTTTAATCAGCTCACGGCCTGTGCCTCCAGTTGCGCCAAAGATTAATAGATTCATCCCGTATTCTCCATTGTTTCTAAATTCTTTCTACGGTGACAGATACCCTGGACGCTGTCTTCTATCTTTTGTCATGAATTTGAATACAGCAATCTTAAACTGATTATGAACAGACCGCTCCAGCGGAGCGGTCTGTTCATAATCAACTTGGTTCATCAGCTATCTAATAACGCTGTAGTGGCGTTTTAAGTTATTTCATACCTTGCAAGATAGGCGTCAACGCATGATTGATTTCAGCCAAAAGAGAGTGAAATTTGCCGCGTCTAATTCTTACGTTTAAGCTATAGCGACTCAAATGTTTTGAAGAAACTTCTGAGGATTTACGCGAGTGCCAACTCATCCTTTTATAGCTCTTCTTAACTTGCTATACGTTGTTTTCAGAATAAAAGTATGGCTGATTCTAAACGGAAACTTGACCAACAACCAGACAAGGCGACCTCTCAACCATTGAATCCAGACGAAGTCCAAGCCGATGCTGAGGCGCAAGTTGGTTTGATGGGTGATGCGGCTGTTGATCCGCGTCCTCTGATGAACGAAGAGAAAGATCCGATTGCAGAGGAAGTGAAGTCATCTAATCCAGAGTGACGCTTGCTTACCTTGCTTAAGTAGATGGTCAAAATTAAATGATGCTGTAGGGTGTGTTAGGCGAAGCCGTAACACACCGTTGTAAAACACGAGGAATAGTTATGAATGTAAAGCAACTTTTGCAGTTTTACGCTGATGGTAAACGGGATTTCTCAGGTGTTGACTTGAGCCACGCTAATTTAATGGACTCTACTCTATCCGGTATTGACCTGAGTGGGGCCAACTTGAGCGAAACAATTTTAAGTCCGAGCCAATCTCAGCGGTGCCAATTTGAGTAATGCAAATTTGTCTACAGCTTATCTCAATCAAAGTAATCTACAGGGAGCAAATTTGCAGGGAGCTAACCTTCATAAAGCAGATTTAGAAAGTGCCAACTTGCAAACGGCTGATATGGCACAAGCTAATTTAGAAGGGGCGAACTTGCGAAATGCTGTTTTACCCGATGGTTCTTTATCTGATTAAAATCGAGCCTAAATTGTAATGAGATAACCTCATCGCCGGATCGTCTAATTTGGGAATATCTATGTGCGGATGACTGGTATGCCAGTTGTCTCTACTGGTGTGCGATCGCAAAAACGATAAATCCAGCAGATGGGGGAGAGTCTTTGGCATTATCTCTAGCGCATGGGAGATGCCCAGCTAAGGGCGTTTGATAACAATGAACAGGATTTTCTAAGCCCAAAGCAAATAGCATGAGCTATTCCAATGATTATCCTCAATCGAATCAACCGCACGGATCTCAATCTGCTGCTGACTCAGTTACTATTCCCAAACCTCCCAGAGGCAAACAGCGGCTCCAGTGGGTGGGGCCAGGGTTCATCTGGATTGCTGCCAGTGCAGGTGGAGCTGGAGAAATCTTGTTTCCGCCTCGGGTGGGATCGCTTTACGGCTATACATTTCTTTGGGCGATGCTGGCAGCAGTGGCATTAAAATGGGTCATCAACCGAGAGATTGGCCGCTTTGCTGTCTGTACAGGAGCCACGCTGTTAGACGGTTTCAAGAACTTGCCTGGTCCCAAAAACTGGGCCGTCTGGCTCATCATTCTGCCGCAGATTTTTGTTGCGATCGGATCAATTGCTGGGCTAGCAGGAGCCGCCGCAACGGCAATTGTGCTGCTGCTGCCAGGCGATCCCCGCTTCTGGATGATCATGGTTGTCATTACCACCATGTCGATTTTGATTTGGGGTCGCTACGGCTGGCTCGAAAAAATCTCTACGGTGATGGCCTCTCTGCTGATTTCGGCAGCCATTATCACTGCTATTACAGTCTTTCCCCAGTTCAATACCTTAGCAGCAGGCGTTGTCCCCAGCCTACCGAGCAGTGTGGACTATGGCGAAATCTTGCCCTGGCTCAGCTTTATGCTGGCAGGTGCCGCAGGGTTAATGTGGTATTCCTACTGGATTCCAGAGCGGGGCTATGGCTCTGCTGAACAGGCAAAGGAAAACGATATAGTTGTTCGTCCAGTCGACTTGAGTAATCATGACCGCAAACGGCTGCGGGGCTGGCTCAACCAGATGACTATCGACAATACCGTGGGCATTGTCGGTGGGCTGCTCAATGTCACGGCCTTTTTAATTTTGGGCGTAGAACTGCTGGGGCCAGAGGGTTTAGTTCCCGCCGAAAATGATGTTGCCAGAGTGCTCGGCCAGCTCTTAGGAGATGTTTGGGGGCCGATTGGCTTTTGGTTCATGATTATTGCGGTGCTGATTGGATTCTGGCAGACTACACTGACTAATCAGGATGGTTGGTCGAGGCTATTTGCTGATGGAACGCGCATCATCCTGCAGCGGTTCCGAGTTAGAGGACGATGGGTGAATGAAAAATTTCTCCAGAAAGCCTTTGTGATCGTTTTGCTGACTGGGGTGACATCAGTGGTGTATCTGTTTGTAGGAGAACCCGTTGGGCTGTTACAGATTGCCGGGGCAATTGAAGCGGCTCATATTCCAGTTGTGATTGGCCTAACCCTTTTTCTCAACCATCAGTTTCTGCCAAAAGAGTTGCGCTCATCTAAAGTGACGTTTTCCGCAGCAATATTGGCAGGACTCTTCTTTGCGGCCTTCGCTGTGCTGTATCTGCTACAGCTAACGGGTGTGATTTGGGCTTCTGGTGGTCAAGGATAAGCGTTACAGATGTTTAAATATACAGACTGTTACACCTTGGGCAATCGGGTATGAAAAACATCGGGCTGAGCAAACTATGGAATTCACTACGTTTTAGCTACTGGTTTTTGCCCAGCTTGATGGCCATAGGTGGAGTCGGGCTAGCGCTTATTGCATTGACTATAGACCAAACCGATGCCATACAGACTAGTACCCTGTCATGGCTGTACCAAGGTGGACCTGACGGTGCACGAGCCTTACTCTCTGCTGTTGCCGGTTCAATGATGACGGTGGCAGCTACGGCTTTTTCCATTACCATCGTTGCCCTTCAACTCGCAGCAGCCAACTTTGGGCCTCGCCTGTTGCGTAACTTTATGAAAGATCAGGGCAATCAGATTGTCTTAGGCACCTTTATTGCCACCTTTCTCTACTGCCTAATGGTGTTGCGGAGGGTTTATGGAGAGGATTATGAAGCGTTTGTCCCGCACATTTCAGTCACCATTGGAATTATTCTGTCCTTCGCCAGCATTAGCGTGCTGATTTATTTTATTCATCATGCCTCAACTATTATTCAAGCTTCTCATGTCATCGCCGACGTTGTGAATGACTTAGACAACGCTATTGAGCAGCTATTTCCAGAAAAAATTGGGCAGAGTAAACCTGAAAAAAAGCGAAGCATTGTAGAAATTCCTCAAAATTTCAAGCTCCGAGTTTGCCCAGTTCAATCAACAACAACTGGTTATTTACAAACAATTGATGATCCGTTACTGTTGAAGCTTGCTTGTCAACATAATCTACTGATACAGCTCAAATTTCGGCCAGGGCAATTTGTAGCTAAAGATAATACGATAGTGTTGGTTTATCCGGAGACGCGGGTAAACCAGGATCTAGCGAATCAAATTAATAATGCCTTTCTCTTGGGTAGAGAGCGAACGGAGCAGCAAGATATTGAATTTCCCCTTGACCAATTAGTTGAAATTGCGTTACGAGCACTTTCTCCTGGTATTAATGACCCATTTACTGCTATTCGATGTATCGATCGCCTGAGCGCTGGGCTGTCTAGCTTAGCAGAGCGCGAATTTCCATCCTGCTACCGTTATGACGATGGGGGTGAGTTACGCGTCATTGCTGAACCTGTGATGTTTGAGCATTTAGTGAATATCGCATTTAATCAAATTCGGCACTATGGCAAATCTGATGTAGCTGTGATGGTGCGTTTACTGGATGCGATCGCACAAATTGCCTTACGTACTCATCGTGCTCATAATCGTTTTGTATTGCAAAAGCAAGCTGATGTAATTTTACAGAGTAGCTATGAAGGGTTATCCCAAAAATATGATCAAGAGTTAGTTGAAAAACACTATAACCATGCTATTGATCATTTAACTAAAACTAATCACCAAACTATCACCTAGAATAGAAGGCAACTGTAATAATTTGAACTGTAATAGCTTAAATATAGCTAAATTAGAATCTACAGCTAAACCGATTCATACTAAATAAGTCTGCAATGATCTTTAGCTCAGAGCTACTCTGTAATGAAGAGAAACGGCTCAAGTAGCGATTCCAATTCCTAACAGAATCATCAAAAACAGTATGACCGCAATTACTAAGAAGATTCCAAATAGTATGCGGGCAACGGTTGCGGCTCCTCGTGCTACTCCAGTAAACCCTAACGCACCAGCAATAACCGCAACTATTAGTGCAACAATGGCCCACGTCAACAGATCCATCAGAACCTCCTCATGATGGTGATTATTGTCACTCAGCTTAATAGCTGGTCGTCCTATTGGCTTCTATCTTATGGTTGAGTCAGATTCTGCTTACTAATTGATCAGAAGGTTGGGCAAAAGCAGATTCTTCGGTTACCGAAGGATCTGAGAATGCTGATAATTACTTCAGCCATTTGCGAGCCTTGTAATACGCTTCCCAGTTGTGATTCGTCTGGGCGCGGCCTTTAACCACCACATTGAAATAGTGAGTGAGCTTTTTGGCATCTTCCGGATTGTCTTTGAGTACCGTGCCGACTAGATTGCGAACCACATGTTCACTAGTGACGGTGCCATCTCCCAAATAGTAGGCATCGAGTCCAGCAGAGACGCTGACGGCGACAGCTTCTGCGGTAGACATGACGGTGGTTGGGCGCTCAACGACGGTGCCTTCCTGGGTGCGGCCCGATCGCAGATCGTGAAACGTGCTGACCAGCAGCTCAATCACATCCGGTGCGATCGCAACTGGAACCTCCGATTCGGCCAGCAGCGATTGAGTTTGATCCAGGACAAGCTGGCGCTCTAGGGCCGGATTAGCAATCGGCGCAACGGTTTCAAAGTTGAAGCGGCGCTTTAGGGCGCTGGACATTTCGTTCACACCGCGATCGCGGATATTAGCGGTGCCAATCACGTTAAACCCCTTTTGAGCCAGCAGCACCCGTTCGTCTCCATCCAGTTCGGGAATCATCAGCACCTTGTCGGACAGGACGCTGACCAGCGAATCTTGGATTTCTGGTGGACAGCGGGTGATTTCCTCAAAGCGCACCAGCTTTCCCTGGCTCAGTCCCACATAGAGCGGCGAGGGCACCAGCGCCTTGGGGCTTGGGCCTTCCGCAATCAGCAGGGCGTAGTTCCAGGAGTATTTGATTTGGTCTTCCGTGGTGCCTGCCGTGCCCTGAATCGTGTTGGTGGAATCGCCGGAAATAGCGGCACAGAACAGCTCGGACAGCATTGACTTAGCGGTGCCCGGTTCACCCACTAGCAACAGTCCTCGATTACCTGCCAGGGTGACAACACAGCGATCGACTAGTGCGTCATCGCCGTAGAATTTCTGGATAACTGGGGTACTGAGGGTTTTGCGGCCCTGCTTGTAGCTAAGCACTTCGCCGTTGGAACCCAAGATAAACGTGCGTACCGCGCGGGGAGACAGCCGCCAGCCGGGCGGTTTGGGATGGGGATCATTGGCTGCGATCGCAGCTAGCTCAGCGGCATAGCGCACTTCAGCAGGTGGACGAACGGTATTGGTCATGATTAATACTCCACTTTCTTTTCCCAGTCAGCATCGTAGCCGCTGCCTTGATGCGCCATTGTTTGCAAATCGTTCCAACTTTCACTCAGCAACACGGGCGGAATGTTGCTCAGCGAAAGCTTGGGACGGTGGTAGAGATAAGCTGATTCCCCGTCTTCTGGCAGTCGATAGAATGCCAAATCAATTAGGGCGACGGTGCGGTTTTCCTCGGGTAAGTAGTTGCCGCTGAAGTTGATCACGGCTTCGATGCCTAGCCCCGTATAGGATTTGCGGTAGTCGTAGAACCAGCCCGCATCTTCCGTCTGGCCTCGCGTATAGCCGCGCTTGGTGGCCAAACCCCGCAGTTGAAAGGCTTCGATCAAATAACCTTTGAAGTCCGTCAGCTCAGTAGTCTGCTGCTGGTCGTCTGGTAGCGCATAGGAACTAGCGGGAAACTGCTGCAACAGGGGCGGCACTTCATAGTCGGCCAGATGGGTCTGCCAAGCCTCAATCACATCGGCGGGCAGGGTGCAGCTATGAGCCAGTCGAACCGTCGCATCGGCAGCGGGCGTCACCTCTTCATCGTCGGCATCGGTCAGCGTTCGATCCTCCAGCGGGCGGAACGTCTGCACCAGCACATCGCCGTCATAGATCGCCCAAATTAGCTGCTGGCAGTAGCGCCCGACAATTGGATGCTGATTCAGGTAGGTGTCCCAGTCGGCAAACGACCAAGCCCGCTGCGTACACATCGCTTCATAGAGCCGTTCACGCTGCATTTTCAGCACTTGCTTGAGCTGCTTTCTGGAATCGGCCAGTTGCTTCTTGGCAGCTTTCACCTGCTCAGGATCATCATCTTTGCGAGCGGCAGGTAGAGACTTGATCACCTTGCCGTCCGGATTCTTCAGTACCAGGCTCATATCGGCATCTAGCAGCAGCGTAAACTGGCGGCTACCGTAATCGAGCGACTGCTCGATGCCCTGGTCAAATCCGGCAGTAGGAATCGTGCGATCGCTCAGTTCATCACGACTCCAGCTATTGCGCTCAGCCAGCTCTGTAACCAGCTTTTCGGCTTCCTTCTGGATGCCCTTGGTGCGAAACCGATTGGCGACCGACAGCAGTAGCTGAATGGCGCTATTATGTTCTGTCCAGGCCAGAACTTGCAGCAGCGCCTTGCACTGAGCCATCCGCATACCGTACCAAGTGGTGAGGTAGTGATTAATCGGTGCGATCGCACGCGTACCACAGCAGGCCGCTGCGATCGCTAATATCCCTTTTTCCTTGATGGCACTGCCCAAGCACTGGTTGAGAAGCTCGTTGTAGTAGCGCTGATACAGCTCGTCGTAGGTGACCTGATAGTAGGTGGAGTTGGGATACTGCTGCTGATACTGCTGGTAGTACTGGAAGTCCTGCTGCGCGCGCTTTTGCGCTTGCTGATCCGCTTCTTGGGGAGTATGAGCAGGGGCAGTATCGTGAGCAATCCAGCTTTCTAGGATGAACTGCCCCAGGACTTCCCGCTCATCGGGCTTCCACATCTCGACATAGCGCTTCAAAATTGGCCCTGGTTCCGGCGTTTTTTGCTTCCAGCACTGGAGGAGCAGTCCTTTGATGATATCGGTGGCGACGGGTTGGCCCGTGTCCTGCCAGTGAACAATGGGTAGGGCGTTAAACGGGAACCACTTGAGCGCTGCGGGTATCCCCTTTTGCAGCAGTTTTTGGCTGTCTTTGAGCAGGTTGTCGCGGTCGAGAAACTCGTCTACTGATGCGCCCAGCTTTTCCAGCGATCGCAACATGATGTCTTTGGCGGCGTCACTCTTTTCTTTTTTCAAGGCTTGCTTGAGCGGTGCGATCGCAGCTACATCTCCACGGTTGCCCAGCCATTCAGCGGCAATGGTTCGCATGTCTCGATTCGGGTCAGTCAATCCCGCCAGAACGCGATCCAGCGTTTCGTCAAATTCGTTCAGGCAATCCTGCACGATTTCTCGTTCGTTTTTGGCCCCTTCAAAAGCCAGCTTCCACAGCAGAGGCAAGAGCTGAGCAGGCGGCTGTGGAAAGGCTTTGAGAATTCTAAAGGCGTTTTTTCTTTGCCGCTTTTGCGTGTAATAACTCGTTGACCAGCTATCTCCAACCGCAGGAGCAAATGCATCTTCTAAAAGTTGCGATCGCTCTGCAAAATAAGGCCAAATTGCGTCCTTACCCCAGCGCCAAAATGCGCTGTCTCCCCAAACATCAAGGATCTCGATCCCAATTCGATACGAACTGATCTGGAGAGCTTCTAAAACAGCGGCTAACTCTCGTAAGTCTTTTAACTGATCAGGATGATGGTTTCGGTAAAGCAGAAGCAGATCATGCCCTTCATGAGTCAATAAATAGTTTATATATTGGTCTCTATTTATAATTAGATGACCTGTCAAGATAAGTAATCGAATGGCATGAATTGGCTTTAAATCACTTAACGCAAATAAAGCTTTAATTTCATTGTCAAAACCATAATGTCGATTAAAACGACTAATTTGATAAGACCGACCTACACATCGATGCTGCCAACAGTCTTCATAACTGCCATGCTGTATCGCTTCTGTCAGTGCTGAAGGAGTTATTATTTTGCAGCTATCATGTTGATCCAGGATGGCCCTAAACCGTTGCAGTGTTTCTTCTTTGTCAAGTTTAGGATTAGCTTTAATTTCGTCAAATAGTTGATTGGCGTCCTCTACGGCTTTTTTAGAGGCGTAATTCAGTGTGAGATTCAATTCGCTATGAATTGCATTGGAAACAGCATCAGATTGACCTGAAAGATAAGCTACTT
The DNA here is from genome assembly GCA_966674685.1 of uncultured bacterium. Taxonomy (GTDB): domain Bacteria; phylum Cyanobacteriota; class Cyanobacteriia; order Phormidesmidales; family Phormidesmidaceae; genus Thainema. The sequence continues at coordinate 34,872 of CBKWJC010000042.1, read as the reverse complement.
CAAGTACCTGAAACAGTTTCTTACAGGATTCCATTCCATGCTGATTGAAGACATCAGCTAATTGTCTGAGTAGATTAGTTGCGCTTTTGGGAACTGGAGCATCGAATTGAACTTCTGGTAAAGGTGGCAATGATAAGTTTTCATTTGTAATTTCTGCTTCAGTTGGCGTAACTAAAAACTGTTCAATGGCAGAGTGAACTTTAGCCGCTTTTTCCACTTCCAGTCGCGATTCTAGGAAAGGCTGAATCTCTGCACCAGCCAAATCCCAAAGGAGCTTAACCGCGTGTTGGCGTTCGCTGGCACTACCAGATTCCGCTTTGGCTTGGAGCAGCGGCATCGCCGCTTGAGCCTCTTGTTTCAGCAAATCGGCGGCAGACTCGCGCTCTTTCTTGGATGACGAAACCGCCAACGTTGCGATCGCATCCACCCACGTTTCAATCGGCACCTCCGCCTGTCTCAGCATTTGCAGCGCATGAATTCTGCGATCGCGCTCGGGTTGCTGTAACGCTTCCTGCACAATCGACGCATGTTGCAAGCTGTAGTCTACAAAGCCTTTGACTTTAATGGCTTGGTTAGCAAGACTTTGCTGCTGATAGTCTTTCGGATCAGCACAGTAGACCACCCGCGCTAACGCCCCGGCTGGTTCGCCCGCTTCCACATACAGCGCATCGACAATATCGGCTGAAATCAGCGGTTCTTCTCTTAGGCTGTGGCGAAGAGAACGACGATACTGCGTCATCATCTGTAGAAACTGTGGCAGTCGGTCTTTCAAACACGGTAGATGAACAGCGCCAGCGGGATGAATCTCGCTCCCAAACAGACCGCACATCATCATGCTGAGCCGAGCATAGAACCCCGGTTCAGACACAGGATGATCCGTCAACCACGCAAACAGCCGCTCATTACCACTCTGGCTGAGGAGAAAAAGAGCGGGAATGCCAGATTGAAAGAAAGCTAATGGGTTCGTCATCTGGCTCTGCTGAGTGAGTTGCTGATGAGTTATGGTAACCACCTCTTCAATTACCGCTTCGTCGTCACCGTCAACCAGATAGCACAGCAGCCGATCTGAAAAATCGCTGTCGAGTTCATTAAACGGCTGAAGCGCCTGCTCCAGCGAGGTCAGCGCGTCTTCAGAAAGATTCAGCGAATTCTTTAGGTCTGTCAGCATCTAGACTTGTCCTCATCAACTCAGTCAGAAGTAGCTATCCTGCCTTAGATTGCCCACTTTTCGTTCAACAATCTCTGGCAGTCTCCGAACACTGGTGCTTTGACAATTGAATCAAATATAGTACAATTGAACCATAAAACTTGTATTAATTTATACCCGATCTTTTTCGCTGAAGCAAGTTATAACCGTGACTATTTGAGGTGAGACTGTAATTCAACGTTGAAACGTTGTAACGTTTCAACGTTTGAACGTTTCCCAAGTTTCTCAACGCCCTTTCCCATCTCACTACTGCTTAACCGATATCAAAACCCTCAAATTTGGGATAACTACTGATATAGAACTTTCCCCGTGCCTATGGCCCTGCCACCCCTCGACGATGTATTGCGATCGCTACAGCAGACGCGGCTGGTGTTTTTTCCGATTCGTCACCACAGTCCGGCCTGTGCATGGCACGTTCAGCAATGGATTCAGGCCAATCAACCCGCCGCCATTTTGATTGAAGCGCCTGCCGATGCGACGGATTTAATTTCGCTGCTCCTGCATCCTGAAACGCAAACGCCAGTGGCGCTGTATACAACTTACGTGGATCACGACGGTCATTTACCAGCGATAGATATTGACGCGAATACTGACGCGGATGCCGAGGTTGACAAACCAAACGTTCCAGCCGCTCCAGATCCAAAGCAGGCTGAACCACTGCGGTTTGCGGGCTACTATCCCTTTTGTGACTACTCGCCAGAACTGGTGGCGCTGCGGGCAGGTGCAGCGGTTGAAGCCAAGCTGCAATTTATTGACTTGCCCTATCCGCAAAAAGTAATTGCCACTCAGATTCAAACCGACCCAGAAGCCGCACTGAGGCTCCGGGCATTACAGGAAGAACATCACCTCCAGCAGAGTGCTTACCTGTCAGCTCTAGCGCAAAAAACGGGTTGCCGCGACTTCAATGAGCTGTGGGATCATCTGTTTGAAGCTCACGCCCAGTCAACGCCCACGGCTGACTTTATACGGCAGATTGCCACCTACTGCTATTTTGCTCGCCAGGATGCTGACCCAGCCACGCTAGAGGCAGAGGGCACGCTGGCTCGTGAAGCGGCGATGGCCCAAGTGATTGCTACGGCTCTGACGGAGGTGGACGGAATGATTCTGGTTGTCACCGGGGGATTTCATACCGTCGTCCTGCCATCGCTGATTGATTCGCCGCCAGCGGTTCCACCAGCGCCCAAACTATCGTCGGATTCAGCCCAGACCGTTGTAATGCGCTACAGCTTTGAACAGCTTGATGCCCTCAACGGCTACGCTTCCGGTATGCCTACCCCGGCCTACTACCAGCAGCTTTGGCAGCATATGCAGGAAACCGAAGGTAACGCGCTGGGCCAAACGGCCTGCGAGATTCTGATTCAACTGCGATCGCTAACTCGGCACCAGAAACCGCTGGTGCCGCTCTCGGTTGCTGATGAGATCGCGGCAGTGGAGCAGGCGCAGCGGCTAGCCCAGTTTCGTCAGCATCCCGGCCCGACCCGCGAGGACTTGCTGGATGCGGTACGCAGTTGCTTTGTGAAAGGGGCAATGGATGGCGAAGGGGCGCTGTTGATGACGGCTGTGGCGCAGTCGCTGCGGGGTGACCGGATTGGCGATTTACCCGCTCATGCGGGTGTTCCGCCCTTGGTGGAAGACTTTCGCCGCTTAGCCAAACAACTGCGGCTCAAGCTCAGCTCAACATCGACTAAGTCGCTAACGCTTGATATTTATCGCAAAGAAAAGCACCGCCAACTCAGCCGCTTTCTGCACAGCCTCAGCTTTGCTAAGATCCCGTTTGCTCACTTCACGAAAGGGCCAGACTTTGTGCTCGGCCGAAAGCTAAACCAAATTCAGGAGCACTGGCACTACCAGTGGCAACCCCAGACGGAAAGCGCGCTGATTGAGCAGTCGCTCTATGGCTCGACGGTGGCTGAAGTGACGCTGTATCACCTGCGCCAGCGGATTGCTGAGCTAGCTGATGAAGGACAAGCTCGATCTGCGATCGCAGCCGTACAACTCCTGATGGCAGCTTGTCGTATGGGACTGCAAACCCAGACTGAGCAGGTACTGGCGCTGATTGCTGAACACACTGCTGCCGATCCGTCGGTGGTGTCGCTGGCTCAGGCAATGGGGCAACTGCTGCTGCTGTGGCAGTCGCGGGAACCCCTGGCGGCGCAATCGCTGGAAACCGTGCCCCAACTGGCGACGGTAGCCTATCAGCGCCTATGCTATCTGGTGCCGCACCTGAGCGACTATCCGCTGGAAGAAGCACCGCCGCTGCTGGGTGCGCTCAACGGCGTCTGGGAAATGCTGAATCGTGCCCAAGCCGATCTCGATCCAGAGCTGTTTATTGCGGGGCTGCTGGACTTGCTGGCGACGCCGGGCAACCCCATTGTCCTCGGTGGCGCGGTTGGGGTGCTCTACAGTGCGGGTCGTATGGAGACAGGGGAACTCGTCACCCTAGCGGCTGGCTATCTTGACCATGCAGCAGTGGAACCGGCGCGGGGCGTTGGCTTTCTGCGGGGACTGCTGCACACCTGCCGCGAGGTAACGTGGCAGGTGCCCGATTTGATTGCGGCAATTAATGCGCGGCTGGAATGCTGGGATGAAGACGAGTTCTTGAGTGTACTGCCGGAGCTACGGCTGGCTTTTGCCGATTTGGCACCGCGTGAAACTGATAAAGTAGCTGAGATCGCAGCTCGGCTACATGGGCGGGCTAATTTGGGATCTTTAGTTCACACCACTGTTGGCGAGGCCGCTTTACACGAAGGACTTCAGCGGGAGCAGTTGGTGCGGCAGGCACTGGCTCAAGATGGCTTACTAAACTGGCTGGTTGGCACGGGAGAAATGCATGACTGAAATTGATCCAGTGATTCGTTGGCGACATGTTTTGGGACGCTTTGCTGAGGCCCAGCTACCCTGCCAGATGAATGCCACTCAGCAGCGGATGGAGCAGGCGCTGGAGTTTCTCTATGGGCAGGAGTACAGCGGGCGAGGTGTCCGAGGCACATCCGGCTCAAAGGGTTCGACCACCGATAAGCAAGCTGGCAGTCTAGACCCAAGCCAGCTCAACGTGCCGACCTGGATCACGGAAATTCGCGAACTGTTCCCCCAGGAAACCGTTGAAATCATTGAAAAACATGCGCTTGACCGCTACGGCATGACGGAACTGGTCACCGATCCGGCCACGCTGGAAAAGCTGGAAGCCAATATGGATCTGCTCAAGGCGGTACTGACGTTTCGCTCTCAGATGCAGGGGCAAGAGGTGCTACAGGCGGCGCGGCGAATTGTGCGCGAGGTAGTGGAAGACATTCGGCGACGGCTGGAAAATGACATTCGCCAGAGCTTGCTCGGTCGGCTGAACCGCTTTCAGCATAGTCCACTCAAGGTCGCTCAAAACCTAGACTGGCGCGGCACCCTGCGCCATAACCTGAAGCACTACGACCGCGATCGCAGTCAGATTGTGGTGCAAACCGTCAAGTTTTTCTCGCGGATTGAGCGGCGTCTGCCCTGGCACGTCATTCTCTGCATTGACCAGAGCGGCAGCATGGCGGATTCCGTCATTCACAGCGCCGTCATGGGCGGCATTCTAGCGGGTTTGCCCTCGCTTCAGGTCAGCTTTGTGGTGTTTGATACGTCTGTGGTGGATCTGACCGATCATGCTGATGACCCAGTGGAACTGCTGATGAGCGTTCAGCTTGGCGGCGGTACCAATATCGGTCAGGCGATTGGCTACTGCCAAACTCTGGTACACAATCCCCTGCGAACCGTGCTGGTTCTGATCAGCGACTTTGCCGAAGGCGCTTCGCCGCAGATCCTACTGACTCGCTGCCAGCAGCTTCACGAAGCAGGCGTGACATTATTGGGACTAGCCTCGCTAGAAGATAGCCAAGCAGCGGCGTTTTATGATGTCGGCATGGCAGAACAGTTGGCCGCTCGCGGCATGGAAATTGCTGCTCTCACCCCTCGGAGGTTGGCTGAATGGTTAGCACAGAAGATCGCCTAGCAGATTACCTAACCCAGATTCAGCCGCAACTGCTGACGCTGGATGACGATACGCTGGCTGCTGCCAGCAGCAAAGGCTTAGTGCGACGGGCTTACAAAGAACTATCAAAACTAGCTGCTCCAGAGCTACAGGTTGACGATACGAGTCTGCAATTCACCGCCGATGACTGCACTGTAACCTTATCGACAGGCGATTTGCTCGATGCCACCTGCACCTGTCCAGCCGCCGATACCTGTCGCCATATTCTAGTCGCCTATCTCTGGTTGCGATCGCAACTATCGCAACTCCAAGATCAAGTCTCGACTGCCAGTTCAGCGCCTGAATCCACTGACTCAAAAGCAACTCAACCCCTTACCTACACGCTAGAAGATCTGATCACCTGGGCAGGTAAACCGACTCTGCGGGATGCCGTTGCATTTTTGCAGCGAGAACCGCACCAGATTGAAGGCCAAGACCCAGTTGTTGCTCTCTTCGACAACGCCAACATCACCTGTCGCTACTTCTCTGCCACCGGACTAGCGGGAATGCTCTGTTCCTGCAAACCGCGTCAGGTCTGCCTGCATCAGGCTGCTGCTGTGCTGGCGATATTACGCAATCAGGGCACCGTTTTATCTCTCCCCGATGCTGATGATGAGTCGAATACGGTGGTCGCAGCAGAAGCGCCGCAGGTGATTGCCAGTGCCCAAGCTTTGCTGGAAAACACCGTAGCGCTGGGACTGCTGCACCTTTCCGATATCAGCCATCAGCAGTTTGTCACGCTAGCCGTCTCGGCCCAAGCCGCCCACCTGCCGCGCCTCTCCCTAGCGCTGCGCGGCATTGCTACTGAGATCGAGCTACAGCTCAAACGGGATGCCGAGGCCGATTGCGATCGCTGGTTTGAACGGATGGCTCACACCTATGCCCTCTGTGCCGCTCTCCAGCAGGCCGCTCCCAACTACCCGATTCACCTAGCGGGTCAGTCTCAGAGCCGCTACGACGATGCGGGTACGCTCAATCTGATCGGCATAGGAGCCTATCCCTGGCAGAGCCAGTCAGGCTATGGTGGCCTCACCGTTATCTTTTGGGACACCACAGCGCAGCAGTGGTGTAGCTGGTCAGACTCACGACCGCTGTTTCATCAGCAGGGCTTCAATCCCAGACGCATCTACCAGCAACCCGGCCCCTGGGACGGCATTGCCAATCCCGCCGAAGCGTCCCAAAGCTGCCTGCGGCTCTACAACGCTCGGCGCAACTACCAGCAGCGGCTTTCCACTTCCAGTCAAACCACTGGTACAACGCTCAGGCCCACCTCTACTACCGACTGGCAATCCATCCGCTGCTGTTTTCAAGATTGGCAGGCGCTGCGGCAGCACATCGCCCGTACGTCACCAATTGGCTTAACCGAAGCCTCGCCGCTTGACCGCCTAGCCATCGTTCAGCCCCAGCATTGGGGCACCCGCCAGTTTGATCCGGTGCAGCAGCTCTTCACCTGGGTTCTGTGGGATCAGCAGGATCAGCCGTTGATCCTACGGGTACGCTTTGCCTCGGCGGCATCAGCAGTAGTTGAGCTACTGGAACAGCTCGATATCAGCCAGGAAGATGGCTCCGGCATTCTGGGGTCTATCTATCTGGAAAAAGACCAGATTTACTGCCATCCGATCGCACTTTGTCGTCAGACCGATGCTGAAAAGCCCACCATTCTTAATCTGCACTTTCCGCCCAAGCAGCAAGCTGCTACTAAAAATACTAAGAACGCTGAAAAGATTGAAAGCCCGGATGTACAGTCAGATGCGATCGCAACCGATGCAGATGCAACCGAACTAATCTCCACATCAGCCGATGAGCAGATAAACCCAACCGCTGCCGATCCAGCCATCGATTTTCTGATCATTGCCCTACAGCGCCTCGCCGAACGCGGTCAGCACGCACTCAGTCCAGAGCGAAATCAGGAGTTACTTCAGTCCGCCCACCACCTTGAAAAAGTAGGCATGGTCACCCTGGCTGAGGCCATTCAAACACTCAGTCAGTCTCCCCATCAGTCAGCAGCCCAACTCTTGAAACTCCGGTATCTCTGCTCCCTTTATCTGGCATCAAAGCCCTGATTCTCGTTGCCAAAATGCCTGCACGATATGAAGTCTGGTTGAACATCCATAATTAATTATTTGTGAAATGTTTGCTGAGCAAACATTTCACAAATAATTAATTGGATTTTTATGCACAAACTTGAGCATCAGTAGGTTGGCATAAATAAACACATCTAAAAAACCGGGGAAGCCCCGGTTTTTTAGATGTGTTTATTTATTTGTATATAGCGACTTAAATCAGAGTTATTTCTGAGGTTTAAATCAGTAAAATCATTCGCTCACTACCCCTCAATACTCTGACTAATCGGCAAGCACAACGGAGTCCCCGAAACCGGATCAGTGATAATGCGGCTCCGTAGGGAAAAAACCTGCTCAACCATCTCTTCCGTTACAACAGTGGATGGTCGTCCTTGAGCCATAACCATGCCATGCCTCAACGCAACTAGGTGATGGCTGTAGCGGCAGGCTAGATTGAGGTCGTGCAGCACCATCACGATAGTGCGCCCTGCATTACGATTCAGGTGATACAGCAGATCAAGCACCTCAATCTGGTGCGCCAAATCCAAATAGGTCGTCGGTTCATCCAGCAGCAAAATCTCCGTGTCCTGAGCCAGCGCCATTGCAATCCAAGCTCGCTGCCGTTGCCCACCCGACAGCGTATCGAGCGGACGATTAGCAAATTCTTGTAAGTGGGTGGTTGCGATCGCACTTTCCACCTTCAGCTCATCGTCTCGCGACCACTGCTGGAGCCAGTTCTGATGCGGATAGCGACCCTGAGCTACTAATTCACGGACGGTCAGCCCTTCTGGTGCAGATGGACTCTGGGGTAAGATACCGAGTCGTTTTGCCAATTCTTTGGTGGGCAGATGTGTGATCGCATCGCCATCTAGATATACTGTCCCCCCCTTCGGCTTCAGCAACCGCGCCATTCCCCTTAGCAGCGTTGATTTGCCGCAGCCGTTTGGCCCCACTAGCGTCGTAATCTGGCCTTGCGGAATGGCTAAATCTAAACCTTGAATGATCGTGTTGCCATCATAGGCAAGCGTCAGCTTACGAGTTGTGAGTGCAACTGGTGTGGAGACATCAGTAATCATTACTTACAAGATTCTTGAGCAAATGATATGTATTCTCATTAATGTTGACAATTCTGTCAACAAGATTATGGATTCGTGAATCCTCACTATTTGAGGACGACCTGCCTCTGAATTTGGTATAAGCCCTTAAGACAGATGGGAGAGATTGCCACGGTTTATATCCTGGGGCACAACTTACAGCAGCTTTAACTGGAAGAACCATGACCGAATTTAACATTTGCACTTACAGCAATCAGTGGCATTGTTCTCGTACTTGGTCTTGTTTCTGACTACTTCCGCCGAAACTGGTGGACATCTGATCCATTAACGGCAACTAGCACTCGGAATTTTACTGTGCCCACTGCTCCTCGATTGGATCAATCCTCTGCAGTGGGGACTATCGCAAGAGCATATTCTAGAGCAGACAGCCCGTTTAACGATGGCAATCGGGCTGATGGGTATTGCACTCCGGTTACCCCAAAAGTATGCCCGTCAACATTGGCAGGCGTTGGCTGTGCTTCTGGGACTAGTTATGCCGCTGATGTGAAGAGACTGGATCAAGTTAACTCGTATGGGAATTGTCTGAAAAATGGATGCGAATAATGTACAAGTTTTACCATTTCTCTTGCAAGGCGTTAAAGTGGCTGACATCACAGTCATTTTAGGCAGTACAGACATCATCATGGGTTCTGTCGATCGCTGATGAAGCCATTTTATTGAATCGCATTGAAATTATTAAGTGGCTGCATATAAAGAAGCGTATCTAAAAAACGGGCTCTCCCTCATTTTTTTAGATACGCTTCTTTACGCCGACCTACTTAGCAATAATTGCACTATAGCGCTTCTTGTGCTAATAAAGGGGGCGTTATTTTTTGGAAGCCGCGCTCCGCGCGGCTTCCAAAAAATAACTTGTACCTCAGTAGCTTAGGAAAGGCTATATACGAAATCCGCTTGTAAAAATCAGTTTTGATTTTTTGTGAATTTCCAGACTGTGCCTAATATCAAGTCTGTATCTTGCACGATTCAGAATGGAAACCGGAGGAGTTAATGTTACCGCCACATCGCAGCGGCAACATTACTTTTTTTGGTTTTCTCACATCTTGCATCAAAGTCTAGAAGGGTTATTTTGCCGCTGTGATGCGGCGGCAAAATAACCGATTCGAGTTCTCAACGTGCAAGGTGTAAGATGTGAGTTTTGGTACAAGATGTAAGGATTCAGTATTAGTTAGAGCGTTTATGGCCTAACAAAGCTAGTTACAGCCATAGCTAGGCTGCAAATCTTGTAACATCAGAGCTAGCCGAATTTGTACCGCTTCATCAAAACAGCGGGGATCAAGCCCGGTCAGGGAGGCAATTTTCTCTAATCGGTAACTTAACGTATTGCGATGAATGGACAACGCTTTTGCAGTTGCTGACGAAGCACAACTGTGGCTAAAAAAGACCATTAGAGTTTTGAGTAAATCCGGTTCGTCATCTAAGGGACTCAGGAGATGAGTCGCCAATTCCACTTTCGTCCGCTCGTCCGCTACACAAACGAACGCAGCAATTCCCAGGCTGTCCAGGCAATATACCTGATTCTGACAGTTGAACTGTCGCCCCAGTCGCAGCGCTGTCTGTGCATCTTGATAGGAGTGGGATAAACCAGAGATTCCAGGATGATAGCGACCGATGCTGACATTAATCGCTGTGCCAGTGTCGCTTTGTAGACGGTTGAGCAGCGCATCTCCAACTCGTTTAACGGCTTCGAGATTAGTCCAAGAGGTGCTCGATTCATCAGCAAAGGGATCGCCATGCATTTCCCAACTGCCGACATGCCGAGTATCACTAGCTTTCAAAACGACGAATTCTCCATTCCCTAAATCGGCACAAATGGTGTCGTTCGGTAAATGGAAGAAGCTAACAATGCTGTCAATAATAAGATGCGATCGCTGTCGCTTCAGCTCAATAGCATCGGCTTGGGTTTGCTTAGAAGAACAGGCACACACAAATTCATGGGCATCAATCAAAATAACAGCGTGAGGAGGAGAGAGGTCTAACTCTAGTCGTTGGACTTGCTCCAAAATGGTGGTGTTTGTATTGGCGCTATTTTTGGTGAATTCGCCATGCAGCAGTCCGTAAATCACTTGATTCTCACAGCTTTGAAAATTATCGATAACAGAAATATTTAACTGATCGAGAACAAGATCAATAAGCGTTTTAGCAACATAAGGAGGGATCGTTTCCAGTTCAGTAAATTGCTTTATTAGTTCACTTATCTGAAGCTGATTGTTATCTGGAGTAGATGCTGTAAACATAAGACATCGGTAGTACGGGTGTTGCAATAAACAACGGATACTGTGCTGAAAAAGAGAATGGTTGAGATTGACATACAAAATTGATTGATCGAAGCGATAGCGATAGATTCCCTTTAAGAATCATTTCGAGATATTTCACGCAGCTTCCATTATTACTAAATTCATAAGCTTAGACTTCTTAAGCTGCTGCAATTTGAGTCGCAATGAGTTGACTTAAGAAATAGGCATTATTGTAAGCAAACTAATAGGCACACAATAATGCCATACATGAGGTAGCGACGGTTATAGAACCCAGTCTTAGAGATAGCACTCCTGTGCTATCGACATAACCAACTACATAAAGGAGGATCAACTTACTTAAGTACTCTCAAGATGTCATCCATCGAGCTAAGTAGCTGCATATAGATAAATGCATGTCTAAAAAGCCGGGGGAATGCCTCTCAGGGGGGTTCCCCCGGCTTTTTAGATGCGTTTATTTATGCCAACCCACTTATTAATTAAGCTAATCAAGGTTATGTATTAAGCTTGTTGCAACTAACTCCAATTTCTCATCTTCCAAAAGAATGATTAGAATATAAAGAAAAACCAATATAACAATCCTAAATGATCTATAAGAAGCGGAGTGCGTAAACCTACTTTATTTCTACTCATGCTTTGCACTATTTTTAACATCCTACTTAGCTGATTCAAGCAGACGGCATCTGTTAGGCAGTTGCACAAAAAACAGCGATTAAATCCATTTTTTTGTGCAACTGCCCAATGAAACATCCAAAGCATTCTCATAGGATGAAAAATAAACTTGTGTGGCATGACCATGCTCATAGCGGATGTCTACCGTGCAGATACATATGTAATACATATAGCTAGGAAGCATCAACCGCAAACGTTATATCAGTTATCAATCTGACTATTGCTCTGTAGCCAAAATTGATTTCAGTTTGTAGTTGATTTTGATATGCGTACAGCAAAATGTTTGTTCAAGCTTCGCACCTTACACTAAGGATTGTGAGTTCAATAGTCTATCAATCATTCCATCCGTAGAAACACGTCATTGCCGTATCCCTACTCCAAAAATTTTTCCTTATTAAATCCGCTTTTCTAAGCTTTGTAAAAGCAGAATGAAATCTATATTTAGACTTGAATCCTCAAAAAATCCATACCTTTGTGCTGAGGTTGCCTCTTAATCTCAATTGATAAAGTGTGATCAATTGGAAATTGCTGATTGAAATCAGATTTGCTTAATTTGGTGAGTCAGAAATGGGCAGAAAATGATTAATTAAGCGAGCCAACTCATAATCTTGTCATCTTGCACTTTGAGAATCTGATGCGATCATTTTGTTATCGCAAGGCGGCGGGAAAATCGTCCTTCTATAACGTTTTCCATGCTGGTGGAGCATGAAATGTTTCTCCGCTGGGAGCAGAGAAACATTTCCAGGAACATCACTAGCCTGAAAAATGCTGTAGTTTTTGGCACAAGATATGAGTTGACATCAATAAGTAATGCATCTAAAAGAGTTGGTGACGTGTCTCTAGGGCATTTCTCAGTGATTTTAGGCTATGCATTTATTTCATATAGCTGCTTATTCTGCTGACTCAAACTCAGCTTGTTATTAAGTTGATGTAGGCATGAGGAGTGACGAGCAATCTGATAACGCTACAGCATTACAGCAAGATGTAACTTCATCTTTTTTCCTTATTCGTAGTCAAGACCTTGTGAAATTTAGGAGAAAACACTATGGGTGTTCGTCTTTTTGCGCTCATTAGCGGCGCAATCTATGTCATCGTCGGTATTTTGGGATTTATCCCAGGATTAGTAACAGCTCCCGCTATTACTCCCGATTTAGCCGTAGATGCCGGATATGGTTATCTAATGGGTATCTTTCCCATTAATTTGCTACACAACTTAGTGCATTTGACAGTTGGAATTTTGGGGCTTTTGGCCTATAGGAGCTACACCAGTTCACGAACTTACGGTAAAGGACTCGCTATTTTTTATGGTCTCTTGCCATCATGGGATTTTTCCCAGTTTTGCGAACAACCTTTGGTCTAATTCCAATTTTTGGCAACGACATCTGGCTTCATGCCCTAACAGCGCTGATTGCGGCTTACTTTGGCTTTGTCGCTCGACCCTCTTTGTCCACAACCGCAGGGGAAGAACGAGCAACAGTCGGCGGTCGCGATCGCTCCTAATTGGTTCATGTTGAATGGTGCTGAATCAAGCTCTTAAATTTGTAGGGTGGCATTGTCCACCTTAACCCACCATTCAGACGAATAGATTTGTTTTGTAGCGCTAACAACTGAGCCTCTCTTCAATTAGTACTTCAAAACCCCATAGAATTCTGAGTAAAAGATTATGATTCATGTCATAGATACGGTTTGGCAGTGTGGCTATTTGAGCCTTGCCGAAATCGCTACAACCTCCGATATCTCAACTCTGGCATTTTTATCTGGTTCACAGTTTTTTGTTGCTCTGATTGCCGGAGTTTTAATGGCATTTGCCTTTCAATTCTTGTTGTCTAACCTAACAATTGCAGCCGATGTTTCCAGCGGCGCTAATCCGTTTAAGGGTGAAGCTAAAAGCTGGGGCCAAAAGGTTCGTGGCATGGAATCTAAAGTGGGCGGATGGCTGTTGTTTATTGTCAATGCTGCTGTGTTTGCTGCCTGCTTCTTGGCCGTAAAGCTCACGTTAGTGCAAAACATGCGGCTAGGGGCAATTATCGGTATCGTTATCTGGTCAGCCTATTTCTTGCTGCTACTTTGGGCCGGATCGCGCACCGTTGGCGCGGTCTTTAGTACCGTCGGTAGCACCGCTGCCACAGGTCTGCAAGGCGTAGTGGGCACCGTCGCCACTGCCCTCAGCGGTAGTGCGGTAAATGCCCAAATTGTTAACACAGTCGAAGCGTCTGTGGAAGCTGTGACTCGGGAACTGAAATCAGAATTAGCGTCTGATTTAGCTCCCGATCGGGTGCGGGAACAGGTCAGTGACTACATTCAAAAATTGCAATTACCGAGTTCCAATATAGGGGGCGCGACAGGCCAAATTACCAATTTACTGAAGCAGGCTAGTCCGTCCGCAGGCGATGCGCTCAATCTATCCAATGTTGCTCAGGCAGCCTCATCCGGTGGATTGACGGCTGGGCTGATCAGCCTTGCTCAAGCAGCAGCTCCGGACGAGTTACGAGCGGGCAAGCTGCAAAAGGTAGCCCAACAGCTCATCCAAACCCTTCAGTCTCAAAATCAGTCAGGCCAGAATCAATCTGGCCAGGATCAATCGCGGAACGGCTTACAGCAGCAAGTGCTCACTCAGGGCATCAACGCTTTAATTTCCACCGTAGCGCAGCGGGTTGATCTATCTGATATCGATGTGGAGCACATTGGGCAACAGCTTACCCATTTGCAGCAGCAGGCAACCCATAAGGCGGAGCAAGCGGCTGATGGTCTAAACTTGTCGGGTAATTTCTCCCTGCTGCGAACTGATGTCGAAAGCTATCTGCTCAATTCGCCCACGGCATACTTGGATTCTGAACGGTTAGATACTAACTTCCGCGAGGTATTGCGGGATGCCGATGCCGATCCGGGCTTGGTGCGATCGCAACTTGAGCCATTGAATCGGCGCTATTTTGTCTCCGTTCTGCGCCGTCGCGAGGGCCTAGACGAAAACCGCATTAATGACCTAGCCGATCAGATGGAAGTGGTGCGGCGTGAGGTGTTGAGCCAGGTGCGTGAAGCCGAAGAAGAAGATAATCGGCAGGATTTGCGGCGGCGGGTGGAAACCTATCTGAGTTCTGCTCCCCGCGAAGACTTGAATCCAGATCGGATCAGTCAAGACTTCCCAGCCCTACTCGCTGACCCAGAAGCCAGCTATGAAACCTTGGGGAATCGGCTGCTTCAGTTCGATCGCGGCACCCTAAAGCAAATGCTGCTGGAGGGGCGGCAGGATGTGAATGAGGGCGACATTGAGCCAATTCTGGATGCTCTAGAGCAAAGTCGCGATCGCTTTTTGAATCAGTCCCAGGAGCAGTGGCAGCAGATGCAAAATCAGGCCAGCGAACTGCGAGGACAGGTGGAAGCCTATCTGCGAGAAGCCAATCCCTCCAATCTGTCTGCTGATCAGATTCAGCAGAATCTAGAGCGGCTGGCGAACTTACCAGAGTCTGGGCTACTCATTGCCCGAGCTGGGTTGGGTCAAATCGACCGCAATAGTCTGGAAACCATGCTGGCTCAGCGGGAAGACCTCAGTCAGGAGCAGGTGCATGAGTTCATTGATCGCTTTGAAGACGCCCGCGATCGCATTGTTCACATGCCTCAAGCCATCACTGGACAGGTTCAGGAGCAATATGACCGCCTGATTAGCCAGATTGCTGACTATCTACGCAATACCAACCTGGAGGAGCTGAATCCCGATGGTATCCGCCACGACTTGCAGATGCTATTGCAGTCGCCTAAAGCAGGCAGCTCCGCCATCCGGCGACGCTTAGCCCAGGTGGATCGCGATACACTGGCGCGACTACTCAGCCAGCAAGGCATCAGCGAGTACCAGGTTAATCAAGTAATTGATATCGTCCTAGACGTAACCCGTACCGTGGTGCGCGCGCCTCGTCGCCTAGCCAGCCGCACCCGTGAACAGGTGCAGGATGTGCAGAGCACCCTGGCTGATTATCTGAAGCATACCAATCGCGAAGAGCTGAATCCCGAAGGCATCCGCCGGGATCTGCGCTTCCTGTTCACAAAACCCCAGCACGGTTTAGAGCAATGGCGCGATCGCATGTCTCAAGTGGATCGCGGCACACTAGTGGCGCTGCTGTCTCAGCGAGAGGATATTTCCGAAGAAGAGGCCAACCATATCCTCGACCAGGTAGACGCCGTGCGCCACGAACTCCTTGACAAGGCGCAACAGGCCACAGACCAAGTGCAGCAAGCAACGCAGTCTGTCCTTAACAACCTGATGGGACGCCTGCAAGGTTATTTGAACGATTTGGATCAGCCCGAACTGAACTACGACGGCATCAAGCAGGATATGCGGACTCTGTTTAATGATCCAGAGGCAGGTGCTGAAGCCCTAAAATATCGGCTCCAGCAATTTGATCGCGATACGCTCACCGCCATCCTCAGCACCCGCACCGATATCTCGGAGGAACAGGCCAATCGCGTCATCGACCAGATTGAATCCGCCCGCGATAGCGTTCTGCATCAAGCTCAGCGTCTACAAACCGAGACTGAAAAGCGGATTAATGCTCTCCAGGAAGAAGCCAAACAGCAGGCCGACGAAGTCCGTAAATCGGTCGCGACTGCTGCCTGGTGGCTATTCGGCACAGCCATTACCTCCGCCGCCACCGCTGCGATCGCAGGCATTATTGCCGTGAGAGGATTGGAGATTTTTAGTTAAGGAAACAGGATGGAACCTAAACAACTCAGTTACCAACTTCGTAAAGGCGATACCCCCGATCTGAATCGGCGGCGGCAAATCATTGGTTTGTCGATGTTAGGCGCAGCCATTGGCGAGGTGATTACCCTGTATCAGACAGGAGTCATTGATGAGCTACCGAGTGTACCAGGCTCGTTTTTCGATGCCAATAAGGTAGATGCGTCTGACTATGCCTACAGCCAATTTAACAGTCCCGATGGGCCAGCCATGACGATGAACTATGGCATTACTGCCTGGTTAGCGTCGATGGGTGGCGAAAATCGGGCACAGGAGCAGCCGTTGATTCCGCTGGCAATGGGCGCAAAGCTTCTATTTGACGCCTTTTTGACCGCTGAGCTGGCACGAGAAGAATGGAAAGATAATCACGCCTTTTGTGAGTACTGCCAGGTGGCAACACTGGCCTCCTTTGCCTCACTTGCGATCGCAATGCCAGAAATAAAGACAGCCTTTCAGTCTCTATCTGGACAATCTCATTGATCCAACTCATCCAGTTTTGAATCAATAAAAAGGGTAGAGGTATTCAGGTAATGATTTTTGGATGTGTGGGCGGCGCCCACACATCCAAAAATCATTACCTTTTGAGAACTACCCGGATTCTTTTATGGCAAGAACGGCGTAGTGCGATCGCAGTTTTAACGCATACCATCCAAGATACGCTTGCAATAATCTCATTCATAATCTGTTAGCCAATCCATATCTATGTTGCATCGCGCGGGAACATGTAGACTTAACTGGTGTGTAACTATTCAGTAGGGTTGAGAGAGGGAAACGCGCCCATGCGATTGTCTCAGATGCTTTTTGTCACATTGCGGGAAGATCCAGCCGAGGCGGAGATTCCGAGTCATAAGCTGCTGGTACGGGCAGGCTATATTCGGCGAATTGGTAGCGGGGTGTATTCCTATCTGCCGCTTATGTGGCGCGTGCTCAAGAAGGTATCAAAGATTGTCCGAGAAGAAATGGACGCAGCCGGAGCGCAGGAATGCCTACTGCCGCAAATTCAGCCTGCCGAACTGTGGCGCGAATCCGGTCGCTGGGATACCTACACCCAAGCCGAAGGGATTATGTTTGCCCTGATGGATCGCCAGCAGCGCGAGCTAGGTCTGGGGCCAACCCATGAAGAGGTAATTACGACGATTGCGAAGGAGATGATTCGCTCCTATCGTCAGTTGCCGCAGAATCTCTACCAGATTCAAACCAAGTTCCGCGACGAAATTCGGCCTCGCTTTGGTTTAATGCGGGGACGTGAGTTCATCATGAAGGATGCTTACTCATTCGATGCGGATGAGGCAGGGCTAGAAGAGTCGTATCAAAAGATGTATACGGCCTACTGCAACATTCTGCGACGCACAGGTCTAGCGTTTCGCGCGGTTGAAGCCGATTCCGGTGCGATTGGTGGCGCGAAGTCCCAAGAATTCATGGTGCTGGCGGAAGCGGGTGAAGACGAAGTGCTCTACACCAAAGACGGCCAGTACGCCGCCAACGTGGAGCGAGCCGTATCGTTACCTACCGATGCTGAACCCTCACCGTTCAAGCAATACGAAAAGCTCGACACACCGAATACACCAACCATCGCAACCCTGTGTGATCACTTGAACTGTTCGCCGACCAACGTTGTCAAAAACGTTCTATACCAAGTCGTCTACGATAACGGCATGACGGTGCTGGTGCTAGTCAGCATTCGCGGCGACCAAGATGTCAATGACGTGAAGCTGCAAAATGCGCTGGCGAAGCTCGCGCCCAAGTATGGCGGCAATGTCGTGATTGGCCTCACCGTACCGGATGAAGACGCCCAGCAGAAATGGGCCGCCAAGCCGCTACCCCTGGGCTATATTGCACCCGATTTATCGGATGACTACATCAAGGGCGACAAGCTGATTGCACCGAAGTTTCTGCGATTAGTCGATGAAACTGCCGTTGACCTGAAGAATTTTGCTACGGGTTCCAATGAAGCCGATAGCCACGTTGTTGGAGCAAACTGGGGCGACCAGTTTACGCTACCCGATAACGTGGTCGATGTGCGAAAAGCTACCGCAGGCGATCGCGCTGTGCATGACCAAGGTCAAACGTTGCAAACTGCACGGGGCATCGAAATCGGCCACATCTTCCAGTTGGGCACCAAGTACTCCGAGGCAATGGGCGCAACCTATACCAATGAACAGGGTGAAGAGAAGCCGCTGGTCATGGGCTGTTACGGTGTGGGTGTTTCACGTCTCGCACAGGCCGCCGTTGAGCAGTCCTACGATAAAGACGGGATTATTTGGCCAGTTGCGATCGCACCCTACCAAGCAGTGGTCGTCATCCCCAACATCAGCGACGAAAACCAAATGAAAGCAGCAGAGCAAATCTACAACGAGCTAAATGCAGCAGGTGTAGAAACGCTACTGGATGACCGCGATGAGCGAGCCGGAGTCAAGTTCAAAGATGCCGATCTAGTGGGCATTCCCTTCCGAGTCGTCACGGGTCGATCGCTGAAAGACGGCAAAGTAGAAGTCGTGAAGCGTGCCAACCACGAATCGCAGGATGTACCTATAAGCGAGGTTGTAGCACTAATCAAACAGTGGGTTGACGCCGCGATCGCATCCTAGAAACTAAACTTTATCGAAAATTGTTTGGTAGCGCGGCTCAGCCGCGCTACCAAACAATTTCCAACCCCCAAAAACTTTATTTCCATTCAATGTACAAATTCCTAAACGGTAGGTTCTTGAGCCAATTCAGCCGTTGCAGACCGACGTTTAGCTTTATTCACGGGATCCATCCAGCGTTCCAAAAAGCTAAAGAGCTGCGACGACAGCAGCGTCAGCACCAAATACATGGCGGCAACTGCAATTAAAACCTGGAACACGGCATAGTTATTGGCATAAATCAACTGTCCGCGCCGGAACAGTTCTTCGACCCCGATCACAGCCACCAGACTCGTATCTTTCATCAGCGTAATAAACTCATTGCCCAGCGGCGGAATCATGCGGCGAAAGGCTTGCGGAAAAATGATATACCACATGGTTTGCGCCGAACCCAGACCCAGCGATTGAGAGGCTTCTTGCTGACCCAGTTCAATTGACTGAATGCCACCGCGCACAATTTCGGCGATGTAAGCCGCCGCATTGAGCGACAGTGCCAAAACAGCAGGTAGCAGTCGATTGGGATAGCGAAATCCTAAGCCCAGCCCCCCAGCGAGAGACGGGATGCCAAAGTAAATCATGAAGATCTGCACCAGCAGCGGCGTTCCGCGAAAGAAGTCAACATAGACCCGCGTCAACCAGCGCAGCGGCAGAATCGGTGACAGACGGGCAACACCAATCAGCGAACCGAACACAAGGCCAAACAAAACGGCTAGGGCCGTTAGCTCAACCGTGACCAGTGCCCCGCGCAGTAGGTTGGGAAGAGCAGCGGTGATAATCTCTATTGACCGTGCTAGATCAATGGCTCCAAGAATCAACACAATACACTCCAGTTACAGTTAGTCATATCGGTAGTTCTCAAAAATCATTACCTGAATACCTCTACCGTCATATCAAATTTGGTTCTTGTACGCAGATTTGATCCGACATCAAATTCATACGAATATTCGACAGAGAAAATTCCACTGTAGGGGCGGGTTTAACCAGCAAATTGTCGTTTAGCACCAAAATTAATAGCAAAACCCGCCCCTACCAGATGAGAAAATTTCAAATTCTCAACAACTGTGGGATTTATGGCGTGTAATTTTCCGGTAGCTCAGGCGGTTCAGTGCCAAACCACTTTTGATAAATCTCCGCATACGTACCGTCGGCGATAATCTCATCCAGTGCTTGATTAATGGCTTCTAAATTCTCGGAACCTGTCGGCAAGGCGATGCCGTAATACTCCGATGTCAGTTGTTCACCCACCACTTCCAGATCGTTCAAGTTACCCTCTTTAATGGCATAGAGCGTCACGGGAGCATCGTTGATCACGGCATCAACATTGCCGTTTCGGAGTTCCTGGAGTGCCAGTGGAGCCGAATCGAAAGTGCTAACTTCTGCACCAGCAACCTCATTCGCCTTTTCTGCGCCTGTGGTACCAATTTGAACAGCGATGCGCTTATTTTCGAGATCCTCAAATGACTGGACTTCGCTGTCATCTTGACGAGTTGCGATCGCAAGTCCAGCCTGAAAATAGGGATCAGTAAAATCAACATTTTCTTCCCGTTCAGCAGTAATCGTCATGCCGCTAATCGCTGCGTCTACCGTACCTGCCTGAAGCGCCGGAATAATGCCGTCAAAGGGCAGGCTCTCAAATTCCACTTCATAACCCGCCTGCTCACCAATTGCCGTCATCAGGTCAATATCAAACCCCTCCAAGCTGCCATCACCAGCCTGGGATTCAAACGGTGGAAAGGCGGGTTCGGTGGCAACCGTCAGAACAGGAATGTCTCCAGAAGAGGCTGAATCACCTGCGGTATCTGTACCACCACCACCGCAAGCCGTCACCAGCAGTAGAGCACTGAATCCTAAACAGGTGTGTCGTAAAAAGCGCGATCGCGTTAGTCGCGTCGAGTCAATCATAGCCATTTGATTAGTGTGTGATTAAGGTTTTACGTGTCGTAAAGCTGGCAAATAAACTAAAAATCTAAAGCGAAGCACTGACAAAAACAGCCATCTTGGCATTGTTGTTTTAAGTTTATTTGTGCCGACTTAATGAATAAAAATCAACGAATGGCGAGACTGATGGGAGCAGCTTTACGTAATTAATCAGCCGCTATTTTACCTGCGGAGCTAGAAAAATTTCGTAGCAACGAAGTCTATTTTGAATGGCAGGACATGATAAATATGCTGATCTGATCGCTGCTTAGCGGCGGCGCTATCTGCTGTTATCTACAGCTATCTACTGTGTTGTCTCATGTATCGCCTCGCATTTTGCACCAAAAACCAAAACGGTTCTCAATTAGCAAGATGCAGATATGAGTTGCTTAACTCCGCCATCTATATGTCAATGATGCCGTACTGTATTTTTCTGTAACGCACAAGAAAACAAAAAGTGAGAATGGGTTTGCGAACTCAGTCCCTATGAGTATGATGAACGATATTATTTATCCGTTTGATTATGCAAGACAGTACTCCAATTATTTATTTTGAAGGTATTGAAAAGCGATTTGGTGCACTGCAAGTCCTTAACGGCATCACTGGTCACATCAATCAAGGCGAAGTCGTGTCCATCATCGGGCCATCTGGATGCGGTAAAAGTACGCTGCTGCGCTGCTTCAATCGGCTGGAAACAATTAACGGCGGGCAATTAATCGTCAATGGTGTAGATTTATCTCAGCCAAAGTTATCAACCAAGCAGCTTCGGCAACTGCGGACATCTGTCGGCATGGTGTTCCAGCAGTTCAACTTATTTCCCCACATGAGCGTTCTAGAAAATCTCACCCTTGCCCCTCAGAAAGTATTGGGCTTATCTGCCAAAGAAAGCCGAGAACGCGCTAGTTTTTTCCTAGATAAAGTTGGGCTTTCTGCTAAAGCAACGGCTTATCCCGACCAGCTTTCCGGTGGCCAAAAACAGCGAGTTGCGATCGCGCGTTCCCTCTGCATGAAGCCCCAAATCATCCTATTCGATGAACCAACTAGTGCCCTCGATCCAGAACTAGTGGGAGAAGTATTACTGGTGATGAAACAGCTAGCCGATGAAGGCATGACGATGATTGTCGTCACTCACGAAATGCAGTTTGCCCGCGAAGTCGCGAACCGAGTAATGTTTCTTAATCAGGGTGTTGTTGAAGAAGAAGGTCCAGCACGAGAGACATTAACATACCCCAAAAGCGAGCGTTTACAGGCATTCCTCAGCCGCATGAATTTTGCAATTGTTTAATTAATTCTCCCTATAAAACCCAAAAGGGTGATGTTGCCGCCGCATTACGGCGGCAACATCACCCTTTTGGGTTCCGGTGCGAAGTGTGAGTAAACAGAAATAAAATATAAATCTATGTCTTTCGCAGCCGCAAATTCTACCTATAGGATCTGTGCAAACTCACAGCGTCTTACCTATTCTGGCCGATAGGCGCGCTATTGTTAAGTTTATTTAAGTACTCTCATCCTATGGGCTATCAACCAATTGAAAACTACGGCATTATCGGCAATATGCGGACGACCGCTTTGATTGGACGAGATGGTTCAATTGACTGGTTTTGCTATCCAAATCATGATTCTCCTAGCGTTTTTTCAGCTATTTTAGATGATAAAAAAGGCGGCTATTTTCGCATCACATCCACAGTAGAAGAAGTCTCCTACAAACAGTTTTATTGGCCCGATACCAACGTATTAGTTACCCGCTTTTTATCCGAGCAAGGTGTAGGAGAAGTTATTGATTTCATGCCCGTAGGGACAGACGATTTTTATCCTTGGATTATTCGCCAGGTTAGAATGTGTCGCTGTTCTATGCCGTTTCGATTGACCTGTCGCCCTGCCTTCAACTATGCCCGCGATCAGCACTACACCAAGCTGGTGGATGAAGGTGCTGTTTTCCTGTCTGATCAGCTAAACCTAGCGCTGGTAACGGAGATTGACCTACAGCCTGACGGAGGTGGCGTGACGGCAGAATTCACCCTCAAAGAAGGGGAATCGGCTGTGTTTATTCTGCGTAGCATTGATAGCCCGGATAACTGCAATGCACCTATTTCCTGTCAGCATGCAAATCATCTATTTGAACAAACGGTTCAGTACTGGCGGAGCTGGGTGTCTCAAAGCGTTTACCGAGGTCTATGGCGAGGAACAGTGGAGCGGTCGGCGCTGGTGCTGAAGCTGCTGACCTATGAGCCAACGGGGGCAATCATTGCCGCACCCACAACGAGTTTGCCTGAAGAAATTGGCGGCGAGCGCAACTGGGACTATCGCTATACGTGGCTACGGGATGCAGCCTTTACGGTCTATGCGCTGCTGCGGCTGGGTTTCACCCAAGAAGCTGACGGCTTTATGAACTGGATCGAGCAGCGCTGTCAAGAGATCGACGGCAAGAAAACCTTGCAGGTGATGTATGGCATAGACGGTCGCCACGACCTGTCTGAAGTCCATCTCGAACACCTATCTGGCTATCACAATTCGACCCCTGTTCGCGTCGGCAACGGTGCCTACAATCAGGATCAGCTTGATATCTATGGAGAGCTGATGGATTCGGTTTATCTTTACAACAAGCACGCCGTGCAGATTTCATACGACTTTTGGCAGCATTTGCGGCGACTGCTGAACTGGCTCTGCGACCATTGGCAGCAGCCGGATGATGGCGTGTGGGAATCCCGTAACGGCAAAAAGCAGCATGTTTATTCCAAGTTAATGTGCTGGGTGGCGCTAGACCGGGGACTGCGGTTAGCCGATAAGCGATCCTTTCCTGCCGATCGAGACCGCTGGATCACAGAACGCGATCGCATTTATCAAGAAATTTTTGATCAAGGCTGGAATGCAGACCTGGAGTCCTTTGTGCAGGTCTACGGCGGCGATACGCTGGATGCGGGCTGCTTGATTATGCCGCTGGTCTTCTTTATGGCTCCCAATGATCCGCGCATGATCAAAACTCTTGAACAGGTACAGAAACCGCCACGAGCAGGAGGGCTGAGCGCCAACAGTTTGGTATATCGCTACAATCCCGCTAAGGCAGATGATGGCCTCTCGGGCAGCGAAGGCACGTTTAATCTGTGTACGTTTTGGCTGGTTGAGGCTCTGACCCGCGCTGGATATACCGATCCGAAACAGCTCGACAAAGCCCGCCTGATCTTTGAGGAAATGCTCAGCTACTCCAACCACCTGGGCCTCTATGCCGAAGAAACGGGCGTCAACGGCACCGCACTGGGCAACTTTCCGCAAGCCTTTACCCACATCGCGCTAATCAGTGCCGCCTGGAACTTAAACAAGGCTCTAGAAAAATCAGGTTAGTAGAACGTTATACCATTTCTCTAAAATGTGGCTACACATCAATTCTCAGTAACGTGAGGCGAGAGGAGTGAGGCAAATTGCACCTCAGACTCAGCCCTGAACTCATTTGTAGCTCTAAATTGCAGAATTAATATTAGCTGGACAGAAATACTAGGTTTAGACTTTGGCATCACAGAGGGTTTAGTGCTGAGTGCCGAGCAGCGGAAACACACCTTACTCCTCTCGCCTCACTCTCACGTCATCGACTGCGAATTTCAAAACTTTGCGTCACCAACTGTAGCTCCTCCTGATAGGCCGGAAACTGCGATCGCGCTGTCCAGCTTAGGAGTTGATAGTAGGCCACCGGGGTTTCGACTGTTGTGTGCAAATAGGTGATGGGGATACCATCTAGTTCGGCTTGCAGTTGATACTGAACGGCGGGATATCCCCCCACCTGCCGCACATTGGTTTGGATGTTGGCCTCAGTGCTGGACAGGCTATCAATAAACTGCTGCAAGTAGCGAGCAGCCCGATTGTTGAGCGTCGGATTAGCCGAGTTGAAATTCGTATCCGCCAGCGCCACAAAATAAAGCTGATCTAGTGGCGCATAAGCCTGTAGCTCTGCCGTTGGATGGAGCGTATATTCCTGCTGCCAATTGTCGGGCACAGCGATTTGGCTGCTGTCATTTTCGCTAACAATAATATTCCGCAGGATGAGCTGATCGTCACCACGGACAACGTTTGGATCGGCAGTAGACGGATCGGATGCTGTCGGGGTGCGCGGCTCAACGAATGGGTCTGAGCGATCAGTTGCATCGGGCTGATTCGACTGATTCTGTGCATCATTGTCCGTTCGCTCAAATGTGCGCGGTTCAACAGGTTCTACAACCTCATCCTCAGGATCAGGCTCAACATCCGTTTCAACTCGGTCGGTCGGCTCAATCTCGTCAGCGGTATCTGCCGCTGGGTTTAGCCCCAGCCGATTAGCAATCTGTTCACAGCCGCTCATCCCAACCGACAAAACTGCAAGACACAGCCCCACTAGGCAAACTCGGGTTGTGAACCGTTGAGCGGTTCGGCTCCATCCTGACCCGATTTTAATTCGTTCCATAGCTCAGCCGTCCTGACGCTGACGCTTATCGCTGCGGCCCAAGCGAACATCTTGCCAAGCGCTACCAATGCCTTGCAGAACACCCCGAATCACCAAGCCAATGCTGCGGCCAATCACTTCGGTGAGGATATAAATCAGGCCACTGCCAATAAAGGCGATTAGCGATCGCAACCGGGGCGAAACCGCATCTCGGAATTCTAGAGACAGCGTCACCAGATAGGGAATGCCCTCTAGCTGCTCCAGTTCGGCTCTGCGAGGCGCATAGATTGATGCTGGACGAATGCCTTCCGGTACCAGAGACAGCAGCCGATAGCGGCTTTCAAACATAGCGGTTGGCTCTTGAAGATAGCGCTGCTGCCGATAGCGCCAGGAAAGCTCATTGCGGAACCGTTCAACTTCACGGGTCGAAAGCAGGCGCACATCATAAAAATCGCGCTTCACGGATTCCTCATCAGCAAAGCGATTCAGCAGCGGCTGCACCACGGCATTCGCCATCTGCAAGAGTAAGTTATCCAGCAATAACTGCGCCTGTCGCTGCGCCTGCGGTGAAGCACTGCCACTGGGTACACCTTCCACCATCAGCGGCGTTTGAAATAATAAGTACGACAGCAGTTCCCCCACCAAGGGAATCTGACTGAAAATGTCCTGCTGCACAATCGCTTCGTCTTGCAGAATTACCTGCACCAGCGCCTGCTCCACCGTACTGATCTGCACCATGTAGTAGCGACCATAAAATTCATGCACCGCTTTCGCCCAAACTTCCTGCAAATAGTTCGCATGGTTTTCAGCCAGTTGCCCAGTCGTAATCTGCGCCTGCTGCAAATCATCCAAAACCTGAATCAAGCTACGCAGAATGATATAAAGCAGCTCCCGTTTGCGATCGCGCCTCAGAATATCAATTTCCAGCGGCGATTGAGTTAAGTTACGCAGGCTGCCCTGCAGCCGATTGAAGGCGGCATCAATAGTAAATGAAGGAATAGTTCGTAGGCTGGTAGCAGGTTGCGATCGCGCAATCAGTGCCACATCAGGTTCGGCAGAATCGGAGGCATTCGGTAGATTATTGGGTGGATTAGGAGGGGTACTGGCAGAGTTGATGGTTGATGAAGCGGTAGATGAGCGATTGGTGATTTGGCGGCGGGCGAATCGATTCTGGTTGAAGCGCTGCCTGGGTGAGGCATCTAGCTCCTCCGCCGATACAGCGGAAACCCTCGGTGTGGCCAACAGACGAGCAACAATCCAGCGAGCCGTGCGTAACTCGCGCAACCGACCTTCAATGATCAGCACAGCAATTCGATCCGGATCAACATCTAGCAGCAGCGCCCGCTGAAGCTGAGCCTGAAGCCGATTAATTTCCGCATCGATTTCTCGCAGTCCTGACTGTCGAGCAGACTGGCGCACCTGTTGCCACCAAGTCAGTCGCCCTAACGTTCCGCCTGCCTGATCTGCTGCTACAGATTGAGCGGCTGCACCTGGGGATTGCTCTAGCTCAGAATCCGGTGACACCTGCGCCCAGACTGCTTCACCCTGAGCCACCTGACGAATGATAGAGGCCAGCTCACTCACGGGCTGCTGTCGCCAACAGTAGCCATCGGCCTGCACCCGTCGCGCCGCCGCTTCAATCATCGGCTCATTGCGATCGCTGAGGATCAGCACCTTGACATCCGGAAACAATTGCTTAATCCGCTGACACAGCACCAGCCCCGGCACCTCACGCGGATCGCCCTCATTCGCCACCAAATCCGTGATCACCAGATCAATCCCAGCCGCATCAGCCGTCAAGCGATCCAACTGAGGACTATCGGCTGTACGTTCCGATGTTGCCCGTTCCAATGCATCAACTATTGGTTCCGAAGCAGCCGCTCCAGCTCCTTCAGCCCCTCTAGCTCCCGCAGCCCCCTCCGCCTGCACCTCCGCCAACAACTGCAGCACCTCGCTCCCCGTTTGGCACTCTGCCACCATCCGCAGGTCGGCATACTGCTCTAGCCAAATCCGTAATCCCAACCGAAAAACGGGATCGTGATCAAGCAAAACAAGATTGGCTGGGCGATTGCTCATAATGGCGTCTCTGGCAACGCTGACGGACTTATTCTAGCGACAAACATACGGTAAAACGCGCTTTATTCAGCATAACCATCGTCATAATAGTCATCACTGTAGCCGTCATCATACCCACTGTCATAGCTGTCTTCGGCATAGTCATCGGTCTGAGCATCTTCAGTAGCCCAGGTTTCCCAAATCGCCTCTCGCTCTTTCTTCCAGATGGCGATTGAGCTTTGAGCTTCACGATACAGTGCCCGTCCAGCGCCAATTTGAGAAGCCGTTTCGATTGCTGCCGAGAGGCTGCCCCGAGCCGCGAGATTTTCCGCCCGAGTCAAGATCGGTCGGTCTTCCTTGATCTGAATCTGAGCCGTCCAGTTGCCAATTTGCTCACGGGCTTTGTCATACAGCGCTCGACCGGATTCAATCTTGCGGGCTACTTCAATCGCCTCAGTCAGCTTGTTCTGATTAGCTAGCTCTACGGCTTCATCCAGAATCGGCTGGTCTTCAATAATTTCGATTTCGACCTGCCAATCGGCAATATACGTTTGGGCTTCAACCCGCAGCGCTCGACCCAGTTCAATCTTGGACGCTTCTGCGATCGCAGCTTTCAAATTCGGCACCGCCCGAACGCTAGCCAAGGCAGTCGCCCGATCTAGATAGGGCTGGTCTTCGATTCGCTCAATTTCCTGCCGCCAGTGGGCAATCAGCGTTTGCGCCTGAGTGCGTCGGGGTCGCTCGGTCTGGAGCGTTTGCGCCTGCTGAATGGCGATCTGATAGGTAAATTTCTGCTGGAATCCAGCCAGCAAATTGGCGTACTGGAGCTGAATTAAATCTTCTTGTTCCGCCTGCCACTCCTGCAAATGAGACTGCGCCTCTTCGTAAAAGGGGCTGAGCGGTGACATGGTGCGGACGGCTGCGATCGCTTCTTGCAGCGCGTAGATTTGATAAAACGACGGTATCCAGGTCTGCACCTCGTCGCTCGCGGCCTTTTCGGCATAGCTAATCTGAATTAGATCCCGTGCCTCGCGGGTCAGCGTCGGGTCGGCAGGCACCTTCTGTACGGCTGCGATCGCACCATCTAGATCGCCTTCTTCCCAGCGCTTAAAGCCGATGCGGAGCAGCTTGCGGCTCCAGCCATCCAGCTTCGGTTTAGCCTCATCCCAAGCTCGTGCCTGAACCGGAATCGACTGGGCCAGTGCGATCGCTTCTGCCAGCTCATCCGGATCATCGGAATCCGCCAGTTCGGTTGCCGCCGTCAGGGTGTTGAAAGCAGTTTCTTCTCGCTTAATCAACTGCCGCAGTTCGCCGCCCTGCTGCCGCACCCAGTAGTCCTCATCAAGCTGAAGCAGCTTCTTCAGTTTTTCCTGCGCGGTCGGCCACTGCTGCTGTTCAACGGCAGCTTCAATTTCTGATTTAAGCTGCTTGCCCTGCTGCCACTCCGCTTGCCAGTCTTTGATCTTGGCCTGCGCGTCGGCATAAACAGGACTTTGCTCCGGAACTAGCCCCGCCATCTCAACCGCCTGATCGAAATTGCCCTGCGCTAGCTGATCCTGAGCTAATAACAGCAGCGAACCCGACCACTGACTCAGCAGCGTTTGCGCCTCGGCATAGAGCAAATGATTAGTCTGCCAGCCCTTCACCAAGTTGATGCCCGCCAGCAAATCATCGACCTTGCCCGTTTGCGCCGCTTGCTCGGCACAGTAAAGCTGATCCACATCCGCCGCAAAAGCCGACAGCTTTTTACAATCCGGCGCGGGGGGTAAACGGGTTAACCAAATCAGCGATCCCAAACTTGCGATCGCTAAACCGCCTAGCACCCCAACCCAAATCGTCGGCAAAGTCACTCCATCCAACCAGCCCCGCCTACCGGAACGAGCAGGAGCGGGACGCTGCGGCAAACGAGGCACCATCAGTTGGGCCGCTTGTTGAGCCGCCTGCTGCGCGGTGTGCGAATCAGGGATAAACGCCTTAGCCTGCTGCAAAACGACTGCTGGGTCAAGCCGCAAAGATTTTCTAGAGAGGAATTTTCTGAATTTCAAGTGCGATCGCAGTTGGCGAGAAACCTGAGATGATGACGGAGAAACTGCTCGCGCCGCAACCGATCCAACAGTTGCACCCACACGATCCGGCTTCTCTAAACCCTTATCTGTGCCAGATGCACCGTTCTCTAAACCCAAATCTAATAAAAGTTCTTCCTCATTCACGTCATCCGTAACAGTTGGCGCTGGGCCATCAGCTTCAAAGCCGTGCAAAAACGGAACGGGCGGCTGGGATTGATAATGCAAATGAGACGAGGACTGGGACATATCGGCCAAAAATAGACCCTGATGGGTAAACGATTTCTGATAAAACGCTATATCTAGCGCAATTTGAAATTGATGTTAGTAGCTTTAGAAAAAATCAGCTTCTGTCTGAAGCTCAATCTTCCCCACATCAGGAAAAGATGCTGACAATTGTAGAAGTTTTTACCCACAATGCAAGCACCTCAGCCGAGTTGCATAAATTCTTTAGAACTGAAGAAACCTGAGTGCCGAATGCTGAGTGGCAGAAAAACGCCTTACTCCTCACCCCTCTCGCCTCACTTATTCAAGTGCTGAGTGCTGAGGACTGAGTGTAAAAATACGCCTCACGCCTTACTCCTCTCGCCTCACTTTTCCCTCTACAGCCCTCTCCCTACAAACCAACTCCAGGCTCAGACAACTCATACCGCTGCCGAATCCAGTCCAGCTCTAGCTCATTCAGATAATCAACCGCCCAATTAGCACGGCGCTGAATCATGTGGAACGGATGCAGATGGGCCACGCCAGCAACCGGAATTCCGGCTCGCTTAGCGGCTTTGATGCCGGGATAAGAATCTTCAATGGCTAGACAATCGGCAGGCTGAAGCTGGAGGTCGGGAAACGCCTGATTCAGCCGCTCAATTGCCAGCAGATAGCCCTCCGGGTCAGGTTTACTCGTTTCCACATCGTCAGCTCCAACCAGTACCGAAAAGCGATCGCAAATTCCAGCACGGGTCAAAACCAGTTCAATCTCAGACCGCAGGGCACCGCTAACAACCGCCAGGGGAAGCTGAGCGGCAGCTAGCTGATCCAGCAGTTCCGCCAGTTGGGGATAAATCGGCAACGTTTCCATCTCCGCCAGCATTGTCTCGTAGGCCACCGCCTTCCGCTGAATCAACCGATCCAGATAATCGTCATTCACCAAGCGGCCACGGCGATGCAGCAGTTCCTTCAGACAAGCCCGATCGGTGCGCCCCACGCAGACGCTCCAAAATTCGTCATCCTTGGGCCGCATATTTTCTTCAATCAGCAGTTGCTTCAGAAGCTGATCATGAATCGGCTCATCGTTGATAATGATGCCGTTGAAATCAAATAAAACTGCCTTCAATGCCATAGACTATCGCTACTCAACAATTAACCCATCGCCCACTGGGGTTGCGCTACTGCGGATGCACCTGCTGATTCATTGTCCATAGAGTATGAGTCATTTGGCAACGGCTTGACGCCGCGCGTCACTTGGTTAGTCAGCCAAACGGGTTCGGTACGAATGGCACTAAATCCCGCTGTGCCCATCCAGGCATCAACGCTGCCTTGGGCATAGTCTCGGATATAAGGTTCTTCAAACAGGTCATTGAGCCAAGACGTTTGCCGCAGAGTGGCCTGATTGCCATCTAGAATCAGCACTTGTCCACCCACCGTCAATAACCGATAGGCTTCTTGCAGAATTGCGATCGCAACTTCCGGTGGCGTTTCATGAAACAGCAGTGAAGCCGTCACTAGGTCAAAACTAGCGTCGGGAAAGCCCGTCTGTTCAGCCAAGCCATGCCGCCACTGGATATCCAGATTGGCTTTCTCTGCTTTATGACTGGCCGCGATCAGCATGTAGGGCGATAGGTCAAGCCCGATCACTTCCGCCTCCGGAAATGCCTGCTTCAGTAACACCGTGGTCGAACCCGTGCCGCAGCCCAAATCGAGAATGCGACGCGGTTTCACCTGCACTCGCTTGACCACTTCCTGCCGCGTCCAGGTTTCATTCGGCGGCAGCAGATAGCGGGTAATTGGGTCATAGGTCACCGCCGCACCAGCGTTGAGATAGCCCTGCTTGATGCCGTGAAAATTCTGCGATGTGTAGTATTCCGGATAAACCAGTCCCGGCTGAGCCATGCGATCGCATTCTTCCTCCCAGTTAATGCTGTTGCGATACTCCTGCATCGCCGTTTCATCCAGCAAAAAGGTGCGGAAAAAGGGAGCTAAAAACTGTTCAAACAGAGACGAGCTACGGTTGGTCATAACGAAATACACAACGGTTGGGCTTAATTGGACTGATTGAGTTTGCGATCGCGCATTCTAATGAGTCGAGGCATCCCCAACTGCAACCGGAAAACAAACTCGCTTCCAGTCTAGCGCCACACTTTCTGTTACAAATCGTAACCGATCATCCCCGCGATCGCAGCAACCCCCTTGCTCCCCTTGCTCCCCTTGCTCCCCTTGCTCCCCTGCTCCCCTTGCTCCCCTGCCCCTGCCCCTGCCCCTGCCTTCCACTCAAAATGCAAATCCCCCCTCACCCATCCACCCATCCATAAAGATCCCGTAAGCAACCCCCCCTTTGCACGGACGATGTGAAGCAAAAGATGTAGGAATGTAAAAGGATGGCTGAGCAAAATGCTTTAGTTGCTGTCCTTTTGCTGTTAGCCCAATATCCAGCGTTTCTATGCCCATAGTCTTAACTCTTGGGGTACTAGCCCTCGCCCTCGTGTGTTTTATCAGCGAATGGCTCCCTGCTGATATCACCGCCATCGGAGTCATGGTGCTGCTGATGGTTCTCGGTTTGGTTTCGCCAGAAGAGGGCATTTCTGGATTCAGTAGTTCAGCGACTATCACCGTACTGGCGATGTTTGTGCTCAGTGCAGGCATTGCCCGCACGGGCGTCATGCAGTTGATGAGCGATTTGCTGATGCGCTGGGGCGGCAAGCATCCAACCCAGCAGATTATTACCCTCGGCGTTTTAGTGGGGCCAGTTACGGGACTGGTGAACAATACAGCCGTGGTTTCGGTCTTTCTGCCGATTGTCGAAGAGTGGTGTCGGCAGCGCCGCATTTCGGTATCCAAAGTTCTGATGCCGCTGTCCTATCTGACCATTCTAGGCGGTATGCTGACCCTGCTGGGCACCTCCACCAATATTCTGGCCAGCGGGTTGTCGGAACAGTTAGGCTATGGTGCGTTTGGGGTTTTCGAGTTTACGCAACTGGGCATCATGACGTTTCTGATTGGACTAGCCTATATTGCGATCGCATCTCCAGTGCTACTCAAAGCCCGTAAAGCCCCACCCAACGGCACCATCGCAGGCGACTATCAGCTTAAAGAATACGTCACCGAAGTGGTGGTGGCACCCCGTTCGAGCCTAGTGGGCCAAACGCTCCAGGCCAGCCAAATTCAGCGCAAGTTTGACCTCGACGTGCTGGAACTGGTGCGTAACGATAACCATTTTCCCCAGCCTCTAGCCGATAAAACCCTATTTGCGGGCGATATTCTGATCGTGCGTAGCAGTCGCGAAGAGCTACTGAAGATTCGCGACGAAAAGGGACTCGATATCCTACCCGAGGTGAAGTTTGGCTCGAAATCAGTTGAATCAGACCTCAGTTCTGACCAAGAGGGACTAGCGGAAGTCCTTGTCACAGGCAACTCCAACCTAATTGGCTCCACTCTCAAAGACCTGCGCTTCCGACAGCGCTATAACGTCACCGTTCTGGCCATTCGGCGCGGCGAAGACGTGGTGCGGGAACGGCTCGGTAAGGTAACGCTGCGCTTCGGCGATTTGCTGCTGCTGCAAGGCCCCAAACAAAGCTTTATCGGTTTGCAAACCAGCCAGGATCTGCTAGTGATTGAACAGCGGGACATGGAAAATCTGCGGCCCGAAAAAGCGCCCATTGCAATTGCGATCGCATTAGGCGTTGTCCTCCTGGCTGCGTTTAACGTTTTTCCGATTCTGGTCAGCGCCCTAGTTGGCGTCATGCTGATGGTGATTACAGGCTGTCTCAAGCCCGGTGAAGTGTATGAGTCGGTGCGCTGGGACGTGATTTTTCTGCTGGCGGGCTTGATCCCGCTGGGCATTGCAATGGAAAACTCCGGCGCAACCGCCTGGTTAGCCGAACGGCTGGTGCAGGTGGGCGGCGAGTTGCCCAGCTATGGCTTACTCACGTTCTTCTTTGTGATTACGGTCTTTCTAACTGAAATTCTGTCTAACAATGCGTCAGTGGTGCTGATGCTACCCATTGCGGCTCAGGTTGCCCAAACGCTTGATTTTGAACCGTTCGCGTTCATGCTGGTGGTCACGTTTGCCGCCTCACTCAGCTTCATGACCCCCATTGGCTATCAAACCAACACAATGGTCTACAGCGCAGGCGGCTACCGCTTTTTGGACTTCACCCGCTTTGGCGCACCCCTGAGCCTAATTATGACCCTAGTTGTCCCACCCCTCGTCCTCTGGATGTACGGGGTTTAGCCCACCTGCTTCATTGCGCGTAGGCGATCGGAATAGCTACGCATGACGTGCAGCGCAAACAGCGGCGTATTTTCAACCAAGAATAAAAACTGGAAACGGTCAATCACCGCAAGCTGACAGTCGGTTTTAGCAATTGCCGTCGATGCCCGCAGGTGGTCATCATGCACCAAAGCACCTTCGCCAAACAGATCACCTGTGTGTAGAGTCTCAACGACTTTGCCATTAACAATAAACTCAACATCGCCGGACAGAATGCCGTACATAACAGAGCCGACGTCACCATCATTAAAGATGATCTCCCCGGCAGCAAAGGACTTGGAGTTTTGAGGGCTTTTGAATAAAGCGATCGTATCGATAGGTTCAATCATGAAATTCGAAATTCGCAAATTTGACATCACCACGGCAGTTTACTGCCATCCCATGAGAAAAACTGACCGCTTTCATTATCTTTAACCTGATCGAGTACGGCTAAAAGCTGCGACACGGTTCGATCCGGTGAAAACAGCTTCTCCGGCGGCACATTGCGCTGAAATGGCTTGGACAGTTCCGTATCCGTCGTGCCGGGATGGAGCAGCACCAGGATCGTTTTGGGGCTCTTACGGCTGTATTCAATGGCAGCGGTGCGAATCAGCATATTCAACGCCGCTTTAGACGCCCGATAGCCATACCAGCCCCCCAGATAGTTGTCGCCAATGCTGCCAATTTTGGCTGAAATTGTGGCAAACAGGCTGCGGTGCGAATGCTTCAGCAGCGGCAGTAAATGCTTCGCCAGCAGTGCAGCGCTAATGCTGTTGATTTGAAAATATTGGGTGAGCTGATCCAGTTCAAGCTGCCGCAGACTTTTCTCTGGCTGAATTGTATCGGTATGCAAAACACCAACGCAGTTGATCACCAAATGAATTTCCGGCGTTTGCGCTTGAATTTGCTCCACCTGAGCGGCAATCTGCGCCTCATCGGTGATATCCAACTGGCAACAGGTCAACCGATGGGGATGCTGAGTTGCGATCGCAACTAACCGACTCGCTGTTTCTGGCCGTCGGTAGGTGGTATAAATCTTGGCAACTCGGTCATCATTGAGCAAATGTTCAACAAAACCAAGGCCAATGCCACCATTTGCTCCCACAATCAGCACATTCGCCTGTTCAATACCGTCAAAGAGAGTCATGGTGGTATCTGAGTTATGCAACTTTCAATCCGGCCCCCCTTCTTCCGTAGGCTGCCATGTATACACAAGTCCCTAGACTTCGTTTCGACATTGAGAAAATAAATTCTAGAGTCGCCATTTCACGTAACTGGTAGGGGCGAATGGCCATTCGC
>CBKWJC010000041.1:0-57607 GCA_966674685.1 uncultured bacterium | reverse complement strand
CCCTTTGGGGGTTTTGGGATGTCGGAGATGGGGCCGGGTGGGTCGGGAGGTTTGGGGGGCGCGGCGGAGCCGCGCCACCAAAATCTCCGTGTCCTAACAGCGCTAACTACAGCTATATGAATTTCTTTTCGTTTTGTTAAGCAAATCTCATCTTATGTAGCGATTTCATGACAGAAGACGGCTCAAACCAGCAATAGCCGATATTCTGTGATCGATTAC
The DNA here is from genome assembly GCA_966674685.1 of uncultured bacterium. Classification (GTDB taxonomy): domain Bacteria; phylum Cyanobacteriota; class Cyanobacteriia; order Phormidesmidales; family Phormidesmidaceae; genus Thainema. The sequence continues at coordinate 57,388 of CBKWJC010000041.1, read as the reverse complement.
ACAAATTATTTTCTTAAACTGTTAAATAGAACACCGAATTGGAACTGGCTATGGCTCAACTCACCCTTGATGAAGTCTTAACTCGCGTTCACGATGGCAAATCGCTGCGGCGGGCTGAGTTGAGTCGCATTGATTTAGCTGGTAAGCAGCTCAATCGCGGCCAATTTGCCAAAGCCTATCTGCGCTTTGCTAATTTATCCAGCGCATCCTGTCAGCAGGCAGACTTTAGTCGAGCAACGCTTATCTTAGCGAATCTGAGCCGGATTGACGCCAAACGCGCCATTTTCAAAAAAGCTAATTTGACTCGCGCTCAGCTTGACCACAGCAATTTGGAGGGCATCACAGCCTCCCAGGTCAATTTGCATGGCGCGATCTTGAATGGAGCCTATGCTCTGTTTGCAGATTTAGATCGAGCTGATTTGAGTCAGGCGATAGGCCACAACGCCATTTTCAAAAATGCCAGCCTGATTGAAGCCGATCTCTGCGGGAGTAATTTTAGTCAAGCTAGTTTTGGTGGAGCAACACTGCGACGCAGTCGCTGGTGTAGCGCCAATTTAGCGGGCGCATCGTTTTATGGAGCCGATTTAGAGCGGGCGAATTTGGCTGAGGTTTGTTTAATCAGCGCCAATTTGACTAATGCCGATTTACTCAGTGCTAATTTAACCGATGCCGATTTAACCCATGCCATTTTGACGGAATCGCAGTTTGACTGGGCTGATTTGACTGATGCCAACTTAAGCTATACCGATCTAACCGATGCCAGTTTGTTTGGTGTCTGTCTGGAAGATGCAAATCTGTCCTGCGCCAATTTGACGGGTGCGAATCTCCAGCACGCCAATTTAGAAAATGCGGTCATGGACGGCGTGGATTTGTCAAATGCTCAAGTTAACGGTGCCGTGTTTGGTGGCGTAACGGGGCTGACGCTGGCTCAAGTGGGCTGGCTACGCGAGAATGGCGCATTGGGGATTTAAATACGTGCTACGGCAGCAGTTGCTCCATTGCTTCGGCTAGGACAGAGCGGGGCAGTCTGCCGATAAAAGTATCTGAAACTTGCTGATTGGTTGTGAGCAGCACGATTTTTGGGACTCCCGTAACCTGATACTGATCAATCTGTGCCGCCCAGCGCGGATCGTCGATATCGAGCATGACAAAATTGACTTGGTTAGCGTAATCCTGCTGTAGCTCATGCAGCGTTGGCGCTAGGGACTGGCAGGTGGTACACCAGTCAGCATAAAACTCAACTAGCGTTGGTTTCTGATTTGCGATCGCATCGTCATACGCTATCGAACTCTGCGCCATCTGCCGCAGCGACATCAGACCGGAAACAGGCGACAGGCTGCTGGTTGACACAGAGGGACGAGTCAAGAATAGGGTGCCCACAATGAACACAATCACTAAGCCGATGGCCCAGGTTAGGCGGGTGTTGAGTCGATTTGGCATAGCCTGATGTGATTTCTTACTTATGTACTAACAGAGTGGATGAGTGAATGAGCAGAAGAGAGGCTGTAAAGACTCAGCACTCAGCACTGATATCACTGGTAGTAATAGGCGAGGAAAATATGAACGCCGAGCATGAGGCTGAAGACGGTGACGAGGATGATGTGAGTTGATAACCAGAAAGCGCGTAAACCTCGGATGAGGGGGCCTTTGGTTGTACCGAGCGTTAGGTTGCCGACTTTGGGTGAGGCCAAGCCGAAGTATTTGCGGGGGGATGCCAAAATGCCCGTTTCGGCCACGGCACCGAGGAGGGCGGATAGCGTTACGCCCCAGAAGACCCAGAGAAAAACGGAATTGAAGTTAGCGCCCGTCGAGCCAAGCGTATGCACCAGCGTTAAGGCAACCAGGCCCACTCCGGTAAAAATGTGTAAGCTGCGCCAAAACTGCATTGAGCCGGGAATGCGAATTTTGAACGTCCAGCCGAGGCTGCGTTTGCGTACAGTCAACGCCATTTCGAGTCCAACGAAGGCCAGCGATAAGTACCCCGTGGTCTGCTTGTAGAGTTCACCTCTTAATACCTGATGCAGATTGACCGAGCGATTCCGCAGCGCATCTAAATAGCCTGCGCTAAAGGCAAACGGCAAGAGTAAAGCTGCTGTCACCAGCGTCAAAATGATCAGCGTAGCAAATCTGGGTTTCATGGCGTGGGTCAAGCCTATTGAAGCACCGTTGTGAAAAGGGAATTGGAAAGTTGCGCTTGTCAAGTTGGAAAGTTGCGATCGCACTGATTTTGCACTGACTTTACAGAGGAGAAGGCTAGCCTTCTCCTCTGTGGGAAACTTAAGCCCCTTCTAGAGGAATATTAATCATCACGCCGCCCATTATGTCGCCCATCTCGAACACTTTATCGGGATAACGCTCTAAGTGAACCGGATGAGTGTTATGACAGGTAACGCAGGCTTCTGCCACTGCAATGTCGGGATACAGTGCAGAAAAGTAACGCATTCCCCCCACTTCCTGATAGTCTTTATACGGCTCTCCCGTTTCAAGAACCTGCTGCATGGCTGTTTGCTCAAACTCATTTTTAGGAGCCTGACTATCGTTAATGTTCCAAGGAGAAATCAGGTTATAGGTAAAGGTGCCATCTTCTGAGGCGATCTCAGAACCCAGGCGGAACATCTGAGCGGGCAGAGGAATACCGTTAGTTTGCTGCCAGCCTTCAGTCGCTTCAACTTCAAGGACGCCATCGTCTTTGGCTTTGCCCTCCAAGGTTTTAACGCGATTGACGACGTGCTTGGTGTAGGCTGTCCGGTCTGCCGCCAGCGCCGTGTGAATATAATCAGCCACTAATTCTGGGGCAACTCCACCCGCTGAGTCCTGCTGGGCGGTGCTGTTGCTACAGCCCACAGCGATAACGCAAACGCTGAGGATGATGGCAATAAACGCAACGGTCTTGGTGCGTAGCCACCTCGTCCAGCCGCTAAAGCGATCTAGATAGTGATTTGCAATCATGTCGTTCTCCTTCCTAATGTTTTTAGCCTCAGGACTAAAATCGGTTTGAATGAGGTGTTTGCGTGTGGGAGCGAGCATCCGATCCAGTGATGGTCTAATCGAAATCCGCTCATGAAAACCAGTTTTTATTATTTGTGAAAGGCTTGCACAGCCAGCCTTCCACAAATAATTCAGGTTCTTTCTAGCCGAATTCGACATAAAACACCTGAAGTCACTGACATCCGGAGCGGGAATAGAAAACGGAGACAGAGTCTCCGCTGGTTAGGTCGTGAGGTTCGGCACCTCATGAGCCTGACTCTGGAGCTGATTCTGATCGAGAATCAGCGGCTGATGCGCTGCCCGACCGAGTTTCCTCCAGTGCGCGCACCATCTCCAGAGTCTGGAGGGTTTGATTTGGTGGACGGGCAAAATTGGCTTCCACCAGTTCGTCATCAAAGATGCTGTTATAGCCATATTCCATCCCGTGACAGTTCAGACAGACTTCCTTGACCATGCGATCGCGGGGCAGCAGCGTGAAGGTGTTGTTGTGGTTCACCAGCACCGTGCCCGATGCCGATTCATGGCGCGGTAAGTGACAGGTAGCACAGGTAACGGAGGCCGATGACGGGCGGGGAAGCTCGCCTTCAGCTAGAAAAAGCTGGGCGTGTTTGGAATTTTGGTAGTTCAACGAGTGGGTGTCGTTGTGGCAGGTGAGACAGGAATCAACCGACGCCTGGTAGGTATCAACCGAGTGAACGTTGTGGCAGGCGTTGCAGTTCATCTGCTTACTATGCGCGGCTGGCTGCATCGGAATGCGAGCCATTGCCGGAGTCAGCGGCGACTGTCCTTCCAGCAGCCGAATGCCATGTTTGCCGAGTAAAAAGGTTTCCACCGCTTGTTCATGACAGGACTGGCAGCTCTCGTGAGTGGGTTGAGCAATTAGCGCATTGCTTTCTTCGGCCAAGTGACAGCTCGAACAGTTGACATCAGCCAACGCGTGAGCGCTATCCTGCCAAAGCTGGGTAATCTCCTGAAGCTCAGCATCGGTAATCTCGGCAGCAGCAGGAGCGGCGGGGTTGAAGACGAGGGTTAAGACCGCGAGGGAGAGGATTAGGCTGGTTTTCAGGTATGTCGCTACAGAAAAGTGAGGGGCGAGGGAGCAGGGGAGCAGGGGGGCTGCTGGGTTAACGGTGATGATGCGAGACATCAGACGATTGATAGAGACTTCTCCCCTGCCCCCTCGCTCCTTTTCTCCCCCTCCCATCCCTCTCGTCCACATCATGACGCACCTCCCGCCAAGAACTCACGACTCAGATCCGGGTTGGGTGCAGTTTTCAACTCAGCTTCTACTAAGCGTTCCGGCATGGTTGGGGTCGGCAACATCATCGGCTGATCGAGATTCTGGCGGATGAATCCGGTAGAAATCGAGCGGTGATCGTGATAGTTGTGACAGCCGGCTGTCCAACAACCATCGGCGGTAAAGCCGTCGTGACTTTTTAATTCGCCGCTGATAATGCCCTCGTGGCAGGTCATACAGAGATCGGGCTGCAGATGTACACCCCGACCAAACATGTGAACATGTTCGTTGTGGCAGGTCGTACAAGTCAGTACCTCCAAGTTTTCAAGTTCAGCCGCCCAGCGCGGATCGCGAAATTTCTTGGGGCCGTGAGCATCTTCCGCCATTTCGGCTTCGTGGCAGCGCATACAGGTGTCATTGCTGACGGGCTTGAATCCCTCATGGCAAGAGGAACAGGAAGCTTCAAATAGAAAATGCCCTTCGGACGTTTCGCCCGGCAGAAAAATGGTTTTCTGATCAAAGGCGAAAGCGGTTCCAACCCAGCCAATCAGAACGATGCAGATAAAAATAATGGCGGTTTTGACCGTCAATCGCGATCGCAAATGGGATCTTCGGCGGTGCTGGTCAGCCATGACAGCTCCCCAAGATGTCTACAACAGAACAAAGAGCAAAATGATGATGCCCAGTGCTCCAGCACCAAAAGCAGCAAGCTTTTTGTTACTCATTGGCGCAGGTTCGTCTGATTCGGCTGGTGATGCGTCTGACCTAGTTGGCATTGCTGTTGCCGCAGCAGGTGCGATCGCATCAAGCTCTACGTCAGCTTGGGTGTAATCAGCGCCATCGAGCATAATTTCCGTAATTGCCCCATAAGCCTCAACCCAGGCTTGCCGGGTAGCAGGTGTCCAGTCTGCACCGAGATACTGCTCAAAGGTTTTTAGCAGCGTATTGCCAACGAGCGGGTAATGTTCTGGCAGTGCACCATATTTGACATGACGAGCACCTAAACCTCTCAGGGTGTTGCTCAATACGTCCGGCTTCCGCAAGTTCTCTACGACTAGCACCAAAGAGGCCAAGAGCTTATTGCCCTGCTCCGCCATGTTGGTATGGGCGAACAAAGGCTTCGCGGCTGGATAGTCGGTGAACAGATTATCGTAGAAGCTGGTAATGAACGCATCGGCTTGCGGCTTCACTTTCTCAAAGCTCTGCTCTAGCAGTTCCACCTTTAAGCTGGCTTCTGCATCCGCTTCGGGAGCCACAGGTGCAGACGCCAGATCTACCTCAGTTTGGGAGTAGTCAGCACCATCCAGCATGATTTCAGTGATAGCCCCATAGGCATCCACCCAAGCCTGCTTGGTTTCAGGTGTCCAATCGTCACCCAGATATTGCTCAAACGTTTTTAGCAACGTGTTGCCAACTAACGGATAGTGTTCAGGCAGTGCACCATATTTGACATGACGAGCACCTAAACCTTTCAGAGAATTGCTCAGCACATCCGGCTTCCGCAAATTTTCAACCACCAGCACTAAAGACATCAGCAATTTATTGCCCTGCTCAGACATATTTGCATGAGCAAACAGCGGCTTTGCCGCCGGATAATCAGTGAAAAGATTATCGTAAAAACTAGTAATAAACTCGTTTGCTTTAGGTTTAACTTTCTCAAAGCTTTGCTCTAGCAGCTCTACCTGCAAACCCGTTTCTGTAGTCATTAGTGAGATAGCTCCACTCTACAACTTCAACGACAAAAAAATCCGCTAAAAGCAATTATTTTCACCCTACATTGTGACGTTCGCATTGAGCAGATATTTTGCCAAACCGTACTCAAATAGACAAAAAGGCATCCCATTCATCGTTGACTTGCCTTTCAGAAAAGACCCATGCACAACCAGCCAACCAACCAACGGCTGCTTCAATTCGCGTTTGGCCTGATCGCCCAGAGTATCGGTCTACTAGCCTTTTTAGGAACAATAGGCACTAACAAGGTTATAGAAGTAACTCAGTGTTTTTCGTATAGTTGAGTACAAAAAAAATGGGGTATTGCAACAATCGCAAAAACTTCATGCAGATATCGCATAATTTTTGCGATCGCATTTTATTTGGTATTTTTAGCTACAAAATTAACACCTTCAAAACCATACTGAAATTTTGCCAACAAATGCAATTAACTAGCCATATGTGTGAGATAAACTATTTTGACGCCAAAGTCTCAGTCAAACATCTTTTATAGTTAATTTCCTGGTGATATTTAGCAATTGCGATAATCACGTTCCGAAAAACCAGCATTTCCGCACCAATCAAGCACAATAATCAAGACTTTCATTAAATCAACATTTTGATTTCCCCAAAGATTTAATTAGCGATTTTGGCAGAGAAATGATCGCACTTACGATCAATATTTTTAATTAATGATTTCATGCAAATACTTGTCCTAGAATTTGCGATGGAAACATGGTTCTGATGCGGCTCTTGCATAAGAAGCCGATTAAATGACATAGGATTAGATAAAGAGCGCTCTTGGTTTAGGTGAATCTTGCATGGTTGATGGATTGCAGCAGGCTCAAGCCGCGGCTCAGCAGCAGGACTGGTCGTTGGTGAATCAGTATTTAGAACGATTCATCGCTCCCGATCGAGCCAGTGGATTGTCCCGGTCGCCAACCTCAGCCGATACCACTGACGCAAAGGCTCAAGCCGATGCCGCCACCCAAACCGCATTAGATTTAGCCATCCAGAGCCTAGTGGATGGCGATTTTCAGTCGCGCTGGGATGCCGCTAAGCTGGTGCCCAAGTTCGGCAACGCTGCGATCGCACCTTTAATCGACTTAGTACAGGACGAAGACTGTGATGATGAGGTGCGCTGGTTTGCCGCGCGGCTGCTGGGTGACTTCAATACGCCAGAAGTGGTCATCGCCTTGGCAGAACTGCTGCAAACCGCTGAGGATGACGAACTCCAGGCTATTGCTGCCGCTGCCTTAGCAAATCTCGGTTCCACGGCCATTCAGGCGTTAGCTGAGCTGCTCGATCACCCAGACGCGCAACTATCGGCAGTGCAGGCACTCTCGCAAATTCGCACCGTGGAAACCATTGAGCCACTGCTGAGAGTAGTAAATTCGCCCCAGCCAACGATACGTGCGATCGCAGTTGAAGCCCTGGGCAGCTTTCATCATCCGGCAGTGACGCCTGTGTTGCTGAAGGGACTGACGGATACAGCCTCTGCGGTGCGGCGGGAGGCGCTGGTTGGGCTGAGTCGGCGGCGCGATTTGCTGAACGAGATTGATTTAGTGGCACACATTCAGCCCTGCTTGCTGGATCTGAACCTGGATGTGTGCTGTCAGGCCATGATTGCGCTAGGGCGCTTAGGCACCGATGCGGCAGCGCAGGCACTCCGGCAAGTGCTGCTGTCACCCAATACGCCCATGCCGCTGAGAGTGGATGCTGCCCGCACGCTGGGCTGGATCGAATCGCAGACAGCGCTGGACGGCCTGAAAGAAGGATTGAAGCTGGAGCAGGAAGCCGTCCAGGTCGAAATCGTGCGGGGTTTGAGCCAGATTCAAGATACAGAACTGCGATCGCAGGCTGCTTCACTGCTGGCCCATGCCATAACTCATCCGTCTTTTCCAGATACCGTTCGACAAGCGGCAGCACTGGGCTTAGGGCAGCTCGACCAAAATACGACCCTAGAACCGCTGATTCAGCTCCTGGCCGATGCCAATTCCGCTGTCCGGCTACACGCGATCGCAGCTTTAAAGCAGCTCAATCCCGATGCGACCCTGACCCGACTCCAAGAACTGCGATCGCAGTTAGATCAAGACAGTGCCCTAGGACAGGGAGTTGCGATCGCGCTCCAGGAATGGTGATGTGATACCAGTTTTGGGAGTTAGAGCTATAGAAGGAAAAGTGTGAGGAGCGAAAGGGCTGTAAAGGGCTGTAAAGGGCTGTAGATGGCTGTAAAGGCTGTAGAGAGTGATGGAGTAATCGGGTATGGAGTAGATTGGTTGCGCCCTCTCATCACGCGATTCCCTATCCACCCATCACCTACTCATTTACATCACCTACCCATCTATCCATCTACCCATTTACATCACCTACCCATTTACATCATCTACCCATCTACATCAGTCCTCAACCACCATCCCTCATCCCTCGATCCTCTCACTTTATGCCGATGCCACCGTCCCAATCTGTTACTGTGCAGCTCCAGAATATTCAGCAGCGGTTTGGTGATTTCCGAGCGTTGTCGAATATTAATTTAATGATCCAGCCTGGAGAGCGAGTTGCTGTAGTGGGGTCGAGTGGGGCGGGAAAAAGTACCTTGCTCAGCCTGATGAATGGTTCACTTTATCCCACTGCGGGAGAAGTGCGAGTATTTGGGCAATCACTCTTGGCGGCCAAAGGACGTCAGCGACGGCAGCTTCAGCGCCAAATTGGCACGATTTATCAACAGCATCATCTGGTGCCGAATTTGCGGGTAATTCACAATGTCAATGCTGGGAACTTGGGTCGCTGGTCGATTGGGCGGGCAGCTTGGTCGCTGATTCGACCGTTGAATGTAAAAACCGCTAGTCATGCCCTAGCGCAGGTTGGCATCCCTGAAAAGCTCTATGCTCGCACCGATCAGCTTTCCGGTGGGCAACAGCAGCGGGTGGCACTAGCGCGGGTACTGGTGCAAGATCCGGCGATTATTCTGGCTGATGAGCCGATTGCGAGCCTTGACCCAGAGCGATCGCGGGATCTGATGGATCTGCTGCGCCATCTGTGTCAAACAACGGGAAAAACCCTGGTCGTGAGTCTACACGATATTGAATTTGCCTTTAGTCACTGTCAACGCATGGTCGGTCTGCGGCAAGGAGAAATTGTCTTCGATGCGCCATCATCTGCCGTGTCGCAAGAGATGATTCAAGCGCTTTATCAGCTATAGCGATAGTTCTACCTCAGCACTGGACTTATCGGTAGCGCTAAATTGCAGAACTGATATAGCGGTTCTAGATAAGAACGAGAGAGGAGAGTGCCTCATCCTGAGGCACTCTCCTCTCTCATTTTCTCATCCTTAACTGGAATGACTATATAACAGACCTGGCTACGGCTACAGAACCGCAGTCTCTCCCCACGATTTGTAGGGGCGAGTTTCGCTGATCAGTTGGCTTTGGAGCCATAAATTTGGGTGGCCAACCCCATCCTAAATGAGACATGTGGGGCGCAGGCTTTAAAAAACCTGCTTTAGCCGCTGGAAGTCTTGGTGGACTTCCTGATGGAGGGATTTGTTGTAGGGATCAGTCTGTAGCGCTTTTTTCAGATAAATCTGGGCTTTGGCAAACTGCCCGTCGTTGATCAATTGGCGACCCCAGCGCTGATAGGTAATCGCTTGCCACTGGCGCACTTCTGTATCGTTGGGAATGCGCTGGGCTAATCCTTCGACCAGTGCGATCGCACGCGGAAATTTCCGATACTTGAGCAACGTTTGCAACTGGTTATAGGAATCCTGCTTTAGCTTTTGTTCGAGCGTTGATAGATTGGGATTTTTTTGAACTTCTGGATAGTGCGGTTGCGGGGGCTCTGTCTTTGCCTTGGTTCGAGCTGGCTGGCGTTGCTTAGTAGCATTTGCGTTCTGCTGAACCGACCCTGAACCGGGCTGTTTAGCCTGTGCTGTCGCCGAGTTGACAGCCGATTCCGTTGACGTCTCAGCAGAATCCAGACCATCATGAGGCAGCGCCTGACTGAGCGTACGATATGCTTCCGTTAGCTCAATAAACTTATCCTTTGCCTGCTGATCGCCCGGATTCACGTCCGGGTGATATCGACGAGCAAGCCGACGATACGCCGCTTTCACATCGGCAAATGGCGCTCCAGTTCGGAGTCCTAACGCTCGGTAACAATCGATCAGGTTCATCCAAATAAAAACGGCAGAATCAATCAGATTCTGCCATTGATTTACATAATTGAATCATTCCGTCTAGAAATTGTGACAGATGCAGATTTTTAGGTAGATGTGGGCGTTTCTTCAATCACGCGGTCAATCAGGCCATACTCAACCGCTTCTTGCGCCGACATGAAGTAGTCGCGATCGGTATCTTTTTCGATCTGCTCTAGCGTCTTGCCCGTGCGCTCAGCCAGCATTTGATTAAGCTGCTGCTTCACGCGCAGAATCTCCCGCGCTTCAATTTCAATATCGGTAGCCTGCCGCCGACCCGTACCACCGAGAGGTTGGTGGATCATGATGCGGGCGTGAGGCAGTGCGAGCCGCTTACCTTTGGTGCCAGCCGCGAGCAGAAAAGAACCCATCGATGCCGCTAAGCCGACGCAAATGGTAATGATGTCAGACTTGATGTACTGCATCGTGTCGTAAATCGCCATCCCTGCTGTGACGGAACCGCCGGGAGAATTTATATACAGATAAATCGGCTTGCTGGAATCTTCAGAATCGAGATACAGCATCGACGCCACAATGGAGTTGGCCAGCGCATCGGTTACCTCTTGACCCAAGAAAATAATGCGCTCTTGGTTCAGCCGTGTGTAGATGTCAATCCACTGGCTGAACTGGCTACCTGGCAGGCGATACGGAACTTTTGGAATACCAATAGGCATAATTCTGACTTGCTCTCTAGATGAATTTAGCTAATTGACAAAACGGAGCTTCCCTTTCAGCAGTGCTCAGATGAATAGGAATTTTATTTCAAAACTTAATGTTTGGATTGCTTCAACTAAGCCATTAAAGGGCGGGTACGGGTGCGGGCAGTTCCTTCGTGCTTTCCAGTACGCGGTCAATCAAACCGTATTCTTTCGCTTCTTGTGGGGTTAGGTAGAACGTCCGGTCAGTGTCCTTCTCGATCTTCTCAGGGGGTTGTCCTGTATTCCTCGAAAGAATATCGATGGTGGTTCTCTTATTAATTAAGACTTCTTTCGCCCGAATTTGAATATCAGTTGCTTGGCCGCGTGCGCCGCTGCGAGACTGATTCAGCACGATGGTAGCGTGGGGCAGACTGGCGCGATAGCCTTGGGTGCCTGCCGACAGAATCATGGCAGCCGTTCCCATCGCTTGACCAATACAGATGGTGTGGACGGGGGCTTTGACGTAGGCAATCGTGTCGCAAATGGCAAACGCTTCGGTTTCAAAGCCAATTGCGTCGCCATCGTACCAGGAAGTTCCGGTGGAATTGATGTAGAAGTAAATAGGCTTGTCGGGATCATCAAACTGCAAGTAGAGCAGTTGGGCAATGATTAGCTCAGTGACATCAATACCGACTTGGCGTTTGATATCGTCTGAGGAATACAGTGGGAGCCCCAGATAAATGATCCGCTCTTTCAAAAGGAGTGACGGCAAGTCAGGAGGCGGCGTGCGGTAGTATGCGTCTCCGTATGCTTGGGTCTGGACTGCTTTAATCTGTGAAGTCATATGCTCTGGGATTGCCTCTAACCGTGGCATTGTGTGCACTCACATTTTGCACCTTACCGACCTGGAGCCCGGAGGATTTAGGTGTAAAGATGTAAGTTCTAACATAGTAACGCGAGCCTGAGTCTCTCAGGTGGGTGAAAGGCAGTGATCTCCGCACCTCGTTCGAAATTTTGCCAATCTTGCCAGTAATCCTGCCAGGTGTCTCGAAATACGGTTGAAATGTTTTTGAAAGATTAAGGTTTTTGAAAAAGGAAGGAGTTCACCATGCGAGTGGCGCTACGGGCGGTTTTAAGTGATGCCAATTTGGATGCTGCTCAAGCTAGGAGTCAGCGGCAGTTGGCGGTGTCGATGACTGCGATCGCACATTCGCAACAGCACGCCCCGCTCAATCTTTGCTTGGTTCTTGACCACAGCGGCTCGATGCATGGGCGACCTCTGGATACGGTCAAGCAAGCGGCAATCAAGCTGGTGGAAAATTTGTCGCCTCACGATCGGATTTCCATTATTGGTTTTGACCACCGAGCGCAGGTGATTGTAGAGAACCAGGCCGTCGAGAATCCTGCTGCCATTAAGTCTGCAATTAGCCAGCTCAAAGCGACGGGCGGCACCTGTATTGATGAAGGGGTGAAGCTGGGCATTGAGGAGTTAATCAAGGGCAGAGCTGATCGGGTGTCTCAGGTCTTTTTGCTCACCGATGGCGAGAACGAGCATGGTGATAATGAGCGCTGCTTGAAACTGGCGCATCTGGCCGCTAGCTACAACATTACGCTGAATACGCTGGGCTTTGGCGACCACTGGAATCAGGACATGCTGGAGCAAATTGCTGATGCGGCGGGTGGGGCGCTGGCCTATATTCAAACGCCCGAAGCCGTGCTGACTGAATTTCACAAGTTACTGATCCGCGTTCAATCTATAGCGCTGACGAATGCTCATTTGTATTTCTGGCTCAGTCCGGATGTGCGGCTGGCGGAGCTGAAGCCTGTGGCTCAGGTGGCTCCGGATACGGTTGAGCTGCCGCTGATTCAAGATGGCAATCAGTGTATGGTGCGGATTGGCGATTTGATGGTTGATGTGCCGCGCGTGGTGCTGGTAAATCTCTACATTGGTCAGTTGGCGGCTGGCACCCATGAAATTGTTCGAGTGCAGATTCGCTATGATGATCCGGTTTTGGGGCAGCAGGAGCAGATGACGGATACGCTGCCTGTGACGATTCATGCGATGACGGCTTTCCAGTCTGCGCCAGAGCCGGAGGTGAGGACGCATGTGCTGGCGCTGGCCAAGTATCGCCAAACGCAGATTGCGGAGCAGAAGTTGAAGGATGGCGATCGGGCGGGGGCGGCGACGATGTTGCAGTCGGCGGCGAAAACGGCGATTCAAATGGGTGATCAGAATGCGGCGACGGTGCTACAGGAGAATGCGACGCGGTTACAGTCGGGTTGGAATTTATCGGAGCGCGATCGCAAACAAACGCGAATTGTGTCGAAGACGACGTTGCAGGGAGAGTAATTGAAAAGGGGCGGCTGCACTGCAACCGCCCACTTCGTTTATTTTTCGCTTTTTTGTTAAAACGATTTCTGTCTGTCACTGTTGCCTAGGCTTCAACCGGAAATGGCCTGAAGCGCGAAAGTTGGCTTTATTTGAAGCCAACGGCGGCCTGCCAGACGAATGCTAGCAGCAGGAAGAAGACAGGGATAACTGGCAAAACGTCAACCAGTGGATCGAAGATTTGATAGGCTTCTGGCAATTTCGCCAATAGCAGCGCTGCTTCCATGAATTGATCTACCTCTCCAACACAGACTTCAAGAATTGCTAAGTATCCTAACATGTTCTCATAAACTTACATTTAAAACCCAATCGGGCGATTTTGCTGCCGTGATGCGGCGGCAAAATCGCCCGATTGGGTTTCGCTAAAACCAGTTGAAAGTGATGTTTGGGTGTGTGGGCATTGCCCACACACCCAAACATCATGACTTTAGGAACCGCTCAATGGTGCTGATCGCGGTGGAAGCGGAGGGAGTGGGGCACTTCCAAGCCGTGCGTTTCCATTAGCTCTTCGTTACTCATAATTTCGTCGGTTTCGCCTTCGGTGATGATGCGGCCTTCGTCGAGGACGATAATGCGATCGCAAACTTCGCGTACCAGTTCGAGATCATGGGAGGAAACCAGCAGCGTTTCTTCGGAGTTTTGCAGAAATTGGATCAGGCGGCGGCGGGCACGAATGTCGAGATTGGCGCTGGGTTCGTCGTAGATCACCAGTTGGGGCTGCATCGCCAGGACGCTGGCGATGGCGACCATGCGGCGTTGACCACCAGACAGGTGATGGGGCGGACGGTCGGCCAGTTCGAGCAGCCCAGTCAGAGCCAGGGCGCGATGGACTCTGGCTTCAATATCGGGTTCCGCGAGTCCCATATTCATGGGGCCAAAGGCAATGTCGTCTCGCACGGACAGCGAAAAGAGCTGATCGGCGGGATTTTGAAAAACTAGACCCAGTTCAGGCCGAAATTCGCCGGGGCGCACAGGCCGATCAAACAGCATGATCTCGCCGCTGCTCGGTTCCAAGACGCCGCACATGGACAGAAACAGCGTTGTTTTGCCTGCGCCATTCGGCCCGACGATGCCAACCCGTTCGCCAGTTTTGATGTAGAGACTGACGTTCTGCAAGACGTTTGGGCAATCGGGATAGGAATAGCACAAGCCGCTGATCTGCATCACGGTTTGCGTCGTAGTCTGAGGCGGAGTTTGAACCTGAAATTGCATAGCAGGGAGATCCAAGAGGACGTAATGATTAGTAATAGCGAAATATCGGGGGATTAATGCCTACCTTAAGAGAGTAGTCAGAGTTATTTAGGTATAAAAGCGTAAATCTAAAGGATTAAATCCAAAATCCAAAATCGATTACAGAAATAGCTCTGCACCAATAAAGCTAACTGCGATCGCACATACAGCTACTAGCGCCACCCAGTCTCGGGTTTGAGCAGACTGCTCGACCCGCGCCATCTGCGGTTGCCCATAGCCCCGCAGCGTCATCGCTTTATAGACCTGTTCGGACTGTTCATAACTGCGAATCAGTAAGCTGCCGATCAGAGAAGCCAGCATTTTTAGATTGCGTAAGCTAAAGTGATGGGCTTGAAATCCTCGTAATCTCATCGCTGTCCGCATGGTGCCAAGATAGTCGCCAATTTCGTAAATATAGCGATAGGACAGCAGCACCATGTCGGCCAGTAGGGAGGGAAGACCCAGCGATCGCATGGCGCGAATATTGCGGATAAAGGGCACGGTGCCAAACAAAATAATACCAATGGTCAAAATGCACAAAAATCGCGTCGCAATCAGGATCAGGGACAGGATACCCTCTTCGCGAATTGCCAGTGGACCAAGCTGAACTAAAACCGTGTCTCCCGCCAAAAACGGCAGCATAATAGCGATGCCCAGCAGGAAAAAGCCCGGTAATTTCAGCCGCTCCAGCAAAAACGATCCCGGTAACCGTGAGAGCCAATACAACCCAGCCGTCACAATCAGCATGGCTGGCAACAGCCGCAGATTATGAACGCTCGAAAAGGCCAGAATCAACGCTGCAAGGCCAATCAGCTTATAGCGGGGCTCCCAACGGTGCAGCGGCGAATCTAGGTGGGCATAGTCGTCTAAACGCAGTCTCATTTGGCCTCCAACAGTTCAGGCTTGACTAGATAGAAGAACATGACTAATGAAGCCGTAAAAAATCCTTCGACCCCCATGAGTGGAATATGCGCCAGCGTCAGAGCGTAAATCGTTTTGCCTTCCGTTACTCTATCGAGATCGGCGGGTAAGTTTGTCATGAGGAGCGTAAAGAAAACTAGAGCTGCCAATCCGAGTCCAATGGCTCCGGCGAGAAAGCCAAATATTGCCAATAACCAGCGACTCTCTCGTTTAAATACATGGCGCAGTTGAAAAATGTGGTAGGCCAAAATCGCTGGTACGCCCATCATGATGGCGTTGATGCCTAACGTAGATAGGCCACCGTGCTGAAACATAATGGCCTGAAAAAACAAGCCGATCAGGATTGCTGGAAAGGCAAAATAGCCGAGTAGTGTTCCCAGCAGGCCGTTCAAAATCAGGTGAACGCTGGTGGGTGGGACGGGTATATGAATCCAAGAAGCTACGAAAAATGCGGCTGTCAGCAATGAAGCTTTGGGCACTTGGGCTTGAGGATTGGGGGATTGATTGATTGTACGCAGGGAGTACCAGGTAGCGAACCCAGTTGCTGCATAACCCGCGATCGCAATCGGTGCAGGCAAAATTCCATCAGGCAAATGCATTTATTTCTCTCGCGAAAAGAACAGTGCCGTCCCCACAAAGCCCCAAATGCCAGCGGCTCCCATCAGCACAATCTGCGGTGTGCTGTAGCCATTGCTGGTGCGGTTTGCGATCGCATCGGTAACTTGGACAGAGCCATCGGCTGCTGTATTGACGGGAATATTGACAATATCACCATGTCCCGCCTGACGCACCTGCACTTCCCAGTTACCCGCCTGTTCTGCATCGGGCGTGAAGACAAACTGGCCTTGCTCGTTAGTTTGCCCCGTCAACCAGGGATCAGCGGGATTGTCTGGCGCATAGACATTGACCTGCGCCTCTTTCATCGGCTCGCCGTTGTCATAGGTGGCAGTGAGCTGAACTGCTGAAACGGGGGTATAGTCTACGACTGCGCCATGAGCGTGACTAGCTGTTTGCCAGCCAACCGTTAACAGTAAGGCAGTGGGCAGTCCGTAAGTCCAAAATGCTGGAGCCATATCTCGTTTGCTGTGATATTCGACGTTGGAGATGTTGAATGGGGTCAAAATTGCGGTACTAAATCTTAATTTTGAGCAAAACAAACTGGTGAATTGACTGGTAGACGAAACGGTGGGATTGAAAATATAAACTAAAACTTAAGCAGCTTCTCGCCTCAATAGACTGAGAGATAGTTGCAGAAATTGACGTTTAATATTTGAGCGCGATCGCAACTAGCTAATCATTTAGATTAAATGCTTTTTGACTAAATCTTCTCTATCCTTCGAGATTGCTTTAGAAGCATAAATTAAATCCGCAGAATCAGAGGATCTAGATCAAAGCGAGAAGATTTCTATCTCTAAGATTGAGATCAAGCAAGATCTGCCTGTGCGATCGCAGTCTATTCAATCTCCACTTCCTCAAGTCAACACTTAAGTAGCCGACAACGCCGCTTGCTCGCAGTGCCCTTCGCCAACATGAGCCAAGCCCTGCATCGCTGTTTCTAAGGTGGCATACTCCTCGGCAGAGAGAGACGACTGGAGCTGCTCTAGATCAGTATCAAGCTGACCATTTTCGGCCAGTGCTGCCAACGGCCCAAATCCCAGCGCCCCAGTGTTAATCGGATCTTCGCTGGGAGCCTCGCCATCGCCAAAGATATGGTCAAAGTGGAATGTAGCTTCTAAATCGGCTTGTGCTCCATTGGCAAGAATGCCCTTGCGCTGATCGCCAACATATTCACCACAGGTGTAGGCCAATTCCTGAGCGGAACGAACGACGAAGTCAACTGTTTGACCCTCTTTTTGCGCCGTGCCATCCATGACCAGGGTATAACCTGCGGCTGGCCCATCAGTTGCCGGACTCATCTGCCAAGATACAGCGTTGTACCGACCCGCGGCCACGTTGGGTAATTCTGCAACCAAAACAGGTTCAGCGCTTTCATCACCTGCGGCCAAATCAACGGTTTGTGCAGAAGTCACGTCAATGGTCTCTTTGGGCTTCAACTCTTCTCCTATACTCGGATCATAAGGAGGATCGGTTTGATAGGCTTTGACCTCAGCTAAATTCACATAGACATGCTCAAAATCGATCTGCCAGCCGTCCTTCGTGGTAAATCCCTGACGCACAAAGTCTTCACCATTAGCGCGTACCACCAATGTGCCCGTACCTGTCATTTCGTCAGCATCTGCCACACTATCTGAAGGCTCTGTGGTGTTGGAAACGTCAGCAGCAGTAGATTCTGCTGCACCGTCTCTCTCTGCTGTTTGGTTGGCACAACCCAATAAGAAACCTGGTACCAAGCTGACTACTCCTACTAGCACTAAAGCCTTTAGTCTAGTCATAATTCATCCTAAATATTAAAGACAACGTAACTGCTTTTTGAGATGGCTGCAGTGAAAACCCAATTAAAAAGCAGACCAGAAACTATCAGTGGCTCCCCATCTTTCGGGAATTCAATCACTATCCTGATAACGCTATCACTAGATTTTAGGCAGGTAAATGCGGGGGGAGGGGATACCCAACAAAGTTCCAAACATTAGTCATTACAATAGTTATGTTGCATGTTCTTGTGATTCTCTTAATATTTAACTCATCAGACGTCATATCGTGAACTTAATTAAATAAAGCCCATCATTTTATTGAACCTGTTTCAGATTTATTTCAAAGTGAAGAGTCAATCTGTTGATCTAAATTTTTAATCATTGATTAGTTACGATAATTACAGATTAAAAAAATCAACCTAAAGTCATATTAAAGCCACACAGCATTTTTCAACCTCGTCAGGTACATAGAAGTATTTTTCTGCCAGAGGCAGAAAAATACCGCATACTCCACCAGCGTGGGAAACGCTAAGTAGCTACATACAAACCGGGGGAGCGTCCATCCGGGGCGCTTCCCGGTTTTTTAGATGCGTTTATTAAGAATAAGATTGGCACTATTGGATGAAAGCGGCATAGGTTAAGACTTACTCAAGATGTCACCTATAGCGATAGTCATGTTGATTAGGACATTTTTGTGGCGCGGCTCCGCCGCGCCACAAAAATGTCCGTGTCCTAATAGAGCTGACTACAGCTATACATATGGTGCTATACAATAAAAAATTTTGGAGCATGATTTGAGTTAATGGTTCATGTGACACATGGCGCGATCGCAGCAGGACATCCGCTCACTGCCGAAGCTGGCACTGCAATGCTGCAACAGGGCGGCAATGCCTTTGATGCTGCGATCGCAGCGTCGCTCGCAGCCTGCGTCACAGAGTCGAATTTAACCTCGGTGGCGGGCGGTGGTTTTTTGCTGGCGCATACGGCCAACGGTCACAGCAAGCTCTTCGACTTTTTTAGCCAGACGCCTCGATCCAAACGTCCTGCCACCGAGATCGACTTTTATCCGATTGAGGCTGATTTTGGCGACACCACGCAAGAGTTTCACATTGGCTTAGGCTCAATGGCGGTGCCAGGAGTCTTGGCCGGATTAGGAGACGTTCATCGCCAACTGGGAAAATTGCCGCTGGCTGTCATCGCCGAACCCGCTATCCGTTACGCCCGCAACGGCATTGTCGTTGATCAGTTTTGCGCCTTTTGTATCCAAATTTTGCATCCCATTCTGCAAGCCACTGCCCGTGCTCGCGCAATCTACGCCCCCGAAGGTGACTTACTGGCTGTCGGAGATACGCTGCGACTACCCGACTTTGCTAATACGCTGGAATACCTTGTAGAAGAAGGATTTGAGGCGTTTTATCACGGTGACATTGCCCAGCTAATTGCACGGGACTGTCAGGAGCAGGGGGGATACCTGACCCGCGATGACCTCAGCCAGTATCGTGTAATTGAGCGTCCAGTTTTGCAGGTTGCCTATCGCGATCGCACCTTACTCACGAACCCACCTCCCAGTTCTGGCGGCACGCTGATTGCCTTTGCGCTCAAGCTGCTCAGCCATACGGAGTTTTTGCCGGAGTCGTTTGGCGATGCCAATCATCTCTGTCGGCTAGCCCAGGTGATGCGGTTGACCAACCTAGCCCGCCGCGATGGCTATGATGCCCGCTTGTATGAACCCGATGTGGCTCAGCGCTTTTTGGCCGATGCTCATCTAGCGGAATACCTGCCCCAGATGGCAACGGCCTGCAACAAGTGGGGCAGCACCACCCACATCAGCGTCATGGATGACGCAGGCAACGCCGCCAGCATCACCACCTCCAACGGCGAAGGCTCGTCCTACGTTATCCCCGGTACGGGCATCATGATGAACAACATGCTGGGCGAGGAAGATCTCAATCCCAACGGCTTTCACCAGTGGCAAGCCAATCAGCGAATTTCCTCAATGATGGCTCCGTCCATGTTGCTGAAGAACGGTCACCCCGAAGCAGTGTTAGGCTCCGGCGGCTCCAATCGTATTCGCACTGCCATCTTGCAGGTGATTTCTAATCTGGTCGATTTCCAACTGCCGATTGAAGAGGCTGTCTATGCCCCCCGCGTGCATTGGGAAC
Source organism: uncultured bacterium (assembly GCA_966674685.1). GTDB lineage: Bacteria > Cyanobacteriota > Cyanobacteriia > Phormidesmidales > Phormidesmidaceae > Thainema. Next base: position 37,549 of record CBKWJC010000041.1, on the reverse strand, counting down.
GGGGTCAGTTTCACCTCGAACCGCCGCTTCAGGTTGATTCTCAATCTGAAAAAACTCAATTTGCCGACGACGAAGTTATTCACTGGAGCCAGCGCAGCATGTTTTTTGGCGGCGTCCATGCGGTTACCCGTACAGCCGATGGTGCATTTCACGGCATTGGGGACGAGCGACGCGGCGGTGCGATCGCACAATGCTGATCACCAAAATTGCCGCTGGACTGTCATGATCCGACAGTCCAGCGGCAATTTTAAGCTTTTGGTTTAATTTAGCTAACCAGCTCTTCGTCTTCTTCCCAGCTCTCAACGGCTAGTAAATCGCCAATCGTATCCTGCATGGTAAATTCAAACTCTTCCAGTTCGGCTTTCCAGTGAGACCACTCATCGCCAAACAGCAGCGCAATCTTCCAGAGACGATCCTCTGACTTCACTGCTCCGGAACGGACAAGCGATCGCACTTGTCGCTGAAACTTCACCATCGGGTGCATAACCTGTTGGATCATAAAACCTCTATTCGCTTTTGAAATACTTTTTATACTCTGTCAACTCTTTTTAAGGAATGGAATCTAGCGCCCGCATACGAAGCTTTGTTGGCACCAGAGAGTATATATCCCTAATTAATGTAGCACATGCGTTGCATTACGACTACATCTTAAGTATCGCAATCCTGTTCATGCCACTATACTAGCCAATTTCTCCACTCAGCATCCTATCGGCTTCTTGGATCAGTCGATATCGGGCAGGCCGAATCGTTACAAAACTTTGAACCACGCACATACAGCAATCGGTAGTCGCCAAATAGTAATGATCTTGGGCACCGTCCGCACCAGCCAAAACCATTATCCACACACCACTACCCAACAATCGTTGTACAGATTGCTTGAAGCCGAACAGGTGTTGTCAAGCTAGGGCTAGTCGTCTTTTGCCACCAGTCGATAAGATAGATAGATTGCTCATTTAGTTTTTTGAACAATGTCTGGTTCCTCTGCCCTGGTTGAACAGCCCGAAAAGATTCATCTTCCTCGCACCAGTGAGTCTGAAGATTTGAAGCGCATCCGTCACACAATGTCGCACGTGATGGCGATGGCGGTACAAAAGCTATTCCCCAAGGCGCAGGTAACGATTGGCCCTTGGATCGAATACGGCTTCTATTATGATTTCGACAGCCCGGAGCCTTTTACCGAAAAGGATCTGAAGGCGATCAAGAAAGAGATGATCAAGATCATCAACAAGAATCTGCCCGTTGTGCGAGAAGAGGTCAGCCGCGCAGAGGCCAAGCAGCGGATTGAAGCGCTCGGCGAACCCTACAAGCTCGAGATTCTGGAAGATTTAAAGGAGCCTATCACCCTCTATCACCTGGGTGAAGATTGGTGGGATCTCTGTGCGGGGCCACATGTGGCAACAACTGGCGACTTGAATCCCAAAGCCTTCGATCTGGAGAGCGTGGCGGGTGCCTACTGGCGCGGTGATGAAACCAAAGCGCAGCTCCAGCGGATCTACGGCACCGCTTGGGAAACCCCAGAGCAGCTGGCAGAGTACAAGCGGCGACGGGAAGAAGCGAAGAAGCGGGATCACCGTCGGCTAGGCCGCGAACTGGGTCTGTTTATCTTTTCCGATGATGTCGGGCCAGGTCTGCCGCTCTGGACTCCTAAAGGTACAATCCTGCGTTCAACTCTGGAGAACTTCCTGCGCGAGGAACAGACTAAGCGGGGCTATCTGCCTGTGGTCACGCCACACATTGCCCGCGTCGATTTGTTCAAGATTTCCGGACATTGGCAAAACTATCGAGAAGATATGTTTCCGCTAATGGCTGAGGATGATGCAGAGCGGGCGGCGGAGCATGGCTTTGTCATGAAGCCGATGAACTGCCCCTTCCATATTCAGATCTATAAGAGTGAGCTGCGTTCTTATCGAGAACTGCCCATGCGACTGGCCGAGTTCGGTACGGTTTATCGCTATGAGCAATCGGGCGAACTGGGTGGCCTGACGCGGGTGCGCGGCTTTACCGTGGATGACTCGCACCTGTTTGTCACCCCGGAACAGCTCGATGATGAGTTCATTAAAGTGGTTGACCTGATTCTGTCGGTCTTCCGCGATTTGCGATTGGAGAATTTCCAGGCGCGGCTCAGCTTCCGTGACCCGGACTCTGACAAGTACATTGGCTCCGACAAAGTCTGGGAAACCTCACAAAACGCGATTCGGCGGGCTGTAGAAACCCTGGGCATGGATCACTTTGAGGCCGTGGGTGAAGCGGCATTCTACGGGCCAAAGCTAGACTTCATCTTCCGCGATGCCCTCGATCGGGAGTGGCAGTTGGGTACGGTACAGGTAGACTACAACCTGCCGGAGCGGTTTGACCTAGAGTACGTAGCCGAAGACGGTTCTCGTCAGCGTCCCGTTATGATTCACCGTGCGCCCTTTGGCTCACTGGAGCGGCTAGTCGGCATCCTAATTGAAGAGTATGCGGGCGACTTCCCGCTGTGGCTGGCTCCCACCCAGTTCCGGATTCTGCCTGTGACGGAAGATCATGTCCCCTACGCGAAGGAAGTTGTGCAAAAGCTCTTAGCCAAGGGCGTCCGGGCTGAAGCTGACCTGAGCGGCGATCGCTTAGGCAAGATGATCCGCAATGCCGAAAAGGGCAAGATTCCGGTGATGGCCATCGTCGGCGATAAGGAACTGGAAGCTCAAACCCTCAGCATCCGGACGCGATCGTCTGGTGAACTGGGCGCGATGCCCGTTGATGAAGCGATTGATCAACTGGCAACTGCGATCGCAGATCGCCGCGATTTCTAACCCTCTTATCGTGTGATGACGGCTGAGTCGTCATCACACGATGGCTATGTTTCACAAGGAGAACGACCATTTCTAGCTTTACGGTAACTGTCCCCGCCACCACCGCAAACTTAGGTGCGGGGTTTGACTGCATTGGTGCAGCATTAACGCTCTATAATCGGTTTCGCTTTTTTCCCGGACGCGGCAGCTTCCTGTCGATTCACGTCGCGGGGGCCGATGCCGAGCGCGTGACGACGGATGAAAGCAACTTGGTGTATCAGGCTTTTCTGAAGCTCTATCACCACATCAACCAGCCGCCGCCGCCCGTGTCGCTGCACATTGAAATGGACGTGCCCCTGGCGCGGGGCTTGGGCAGTTCTGCCACCGCTATCGTCGCTGGGCTGCTCGGTGCCAACCAAATGGCCGGATCGCCACTAAGCCGAGCTGAAGTTGCTGAACTTGCGATCGCAATTGAAGGTCATCCCGACAATGTGGTTCCAGCCCTGCTCGGCGGCTGTCGGTTAACCGCCACCAATGCCGAAGAAGATGCTTCGGTAACGTGTGATATTCCCTGGCACGCGGACTTTGTGCCCGTACTGGGCATTCCCAACTTTGAGCTATCCACTGCCGAAGCGCGCCTGGTGCTGCCCACCGAATATGCTCGCGCCGATGCCATTTTTAACGCGGCTCACCTGGGCTTGCTGATTCGAGCGCTAGCCAGCGGCAACGGCGACTGGCTGCAAGCCGCACTGCACGACCGCATTCATCAGCCCTATCGAGAAACGCTGATTCATGGCTATAAACCTGTGCGGAAAGCGGCTCTCAGTGCTGGAGCTTACGGCTTAGTGATCAGCGGTGCTGGGCCGACCTTACTTGCGATCGCATCTCCCACAACCGCACCCGATGTCGCAGCAGCCATGACACAGGCGTGGCAAAAAGCTAACGTGCAGCCACAAGTGAAAGTGCTTCAGCTTGATAGCCAAGGCGCTAAAGTTGATGTTGACCTCCAGTAAATAGTTAAGGTGCTGATGCGAAATGGACGGGTTTACCCGTCCATTTCGCATCAGCACCTTAACTAATCCTCCTTACCAATCCACTCAATGCTTCCGTCCACGGATGAGCCGGATAGTACTGACAAAAAACCCCCTCACTGCCAAGCTGCATCATTTCTTGGGAAGCAGGCAGAATCCCGGCCACAGGTGTATCATAGGTTTGCTCAAGCTGGACTGTGAGATCTTCCGTATCTACAGTTGGCAGCACTTTATTCACCACCAGCCGCATATTGGGTACCCGCAGTTGGCGCGCCACGTCAACCGTCACCGCTGTACCCTGAAAGTCTTGCCGATCTGGACGGAGCAGCAGCAGCAGCAGATTTGACACCGCGATTGAAAAAAACGTTTCTTTGCTCAAGCCAGGGTGGGTATCAATCAGCAAATAATCGAGATCCAACTGCCGTATTAGCCGATTCATGCCGCTATTCAAATGGCTGGCGCTGTATCCCTCACTCAGAATGCGAGCGATCTCGTTCGGATTGATGCTGGCCGGAACCAGCCAAAGCTGGCCGCGATTTTCAACTCCCGCCACTTGGCTCACGTCATAGGCCGTGGCTTCAATCTCACAGCGCTGCCACAGGTAATCATTCAGCGTTTGCTCAACCTGATCCCCATCCAGGTCAAAAATGTTATGTACGCCCGGTGACTGTAAATCGGTATCAATCACTGCGACCCGATAGCGTTGGGCAGCGAGGAGTGTCGCTAAATTGGCAACAAGATTGGATTTTCCAGTGCCTCCCCGATAAGAGTGAACGGCGATAATCTTCGGCATTACTTACTCGAACTCAACATCACACAGGGTCAAAACTAAGAGCCATCGTCTCGGCGAAGTTCTTGAATTTCAGACTGTAAAGCTTGGAAGAAATCGGTGTTGACAATATCAGCCACATCGCGATCGCGTTTTTGCAGATCCACCTCAACCTGCAACTTGTGCAACTGCCGCTTCAAAACATCTTCTTTCTGTTTACGGCGGGTAATGTCAACCACACTGCCCTCGTAATACAGCAGATTTCCATGGATATCTCGTACTGTCCTGGCATTTTCTTCCAACCAGATCTTAATACCATCTCGTCGATAAGCTTGATATTGAAATCCTCGAATTTCGTCTTGTGCCTCTAGCTGCCGTCGAAACTGCTGCCGTGTGGTGGGATCAACATAGATCTGCTGCCCGATTGACTGCACCTCATTGATCATTTGCTGAGGCGTTTCGTAGCCGTGGATCTGCGCCATCGCCGTGTTCACCCGCAGATAGCGACCCTCAGCAGTGGATTGGAAAATGCCGCTAAATGCGTTTTCAAAAATACTGCGGTAGCTGCGCTCGGCCTGCTCTAGAGCAATTTCCGCGCGCCGCCGCGAGGTCATATCCCGCACGGTGATCAGCACCTCTTCCTGATTCAGCGGCACGATATGCACTTCTTCATAGCGCTGTTCGCCATTGACGGTAATGGTTTGGTCGTAGTGCTGAATGTCTTGCGTCTGGAGGGCTTTTTGCACAAGTTCAAATCGATGCTGAGCCAAATCAGGCGGCAAGGCATCATAGATACAGCCACCGACCCGCATCTTCTCGGGCGCATGTAGTGGGAAATGGCTCTGGCCGTAAATATCCAAGTAGGTGCCGTCTTGCCGCACGCGAATCATCAAGTCGGGTACAGCAGCAATAATGGCTTGCTTGGTTGCTTCGCTTTGCCGTAGGTTTTCTTCTGCAAGCTTACGTTCTGTGATGTCATGAACAACACAGTAAATCACGTTTTGATCAATCAGCGGGATTGAGTTCCAGAGCAGCCAGCGATAGCTACCGTCTTTGCAGCGGTAGCGGTTCTCAAATTCCAGCGTATTGGCTCCCTGCTGAATTCGTTGGGCTTCTTGTAGCGTTTTGGCGATATCGTCTGGATGCACAAATGCAAAATAGGGGTTTGCCAACAGCTCAGCACGGGTATATCCCAGCGTTTTTTCCCAGGCTGGATTAAGCCGCTGGAAATAACCGTCAAAACCCGCAATGCAGAACATGTCGATGGAGAGATCAAAAAAGCGATCGCGTTCTTCTTCGGCCTGCTTCTGCTCGGTGATGTCGCGCACCATCAGCAGCACTTGATCATCGGTGACGGGCACAATCCGCACCTCTTCGAATACTCGCTGGCCGTACTTTTCTAGCTGATGCTCATAGATCTGCATTTGCCGACTGGTTAACGCATAGTGAATATAGTCAATCTGCTGCTGGAGCAAACTGGGAGGTAATACTTCATTTAGATGAACCTCCAGTGGCAAAAACTGACCTGCTTGATTGGACTGGGGATGAAGCACGCTCAAACAGGTGCCGTCGCGTCGCACGCGAACCAGCAAGTCGGGAATTGCCTCTAGTACTGCGCGGTTGTGTTCCTCTTGTTGGTAAAGCGATCGCTCTACCTGCTTTTTTTCAGTAATATCTAAAACGACGCTGAGCAAAACGGCCTCGCCATTTAGCTCTAGTGGCTGAATATATAAACTTACCCAGGCGAGTTCGCCATTGGCTTTGCGCGCCTCTAGCTCATAGCCCTGAACCGAGCCTTGCTGACTGAGCCGTTCCAAAATTTGCATCCGATCGGCAGGGTTATCATAAAAATCCAGTGACTTGCGATTGAGCAAATCGGCACAGGTTAGCCCAATCGTCTTCCCTAAGGCCGAATTGGCATACAGAATCTCTCCGGTTTCAATCCGTGAAATCAAAACCGGAGTGGGCAAGGCTTCTAGAAGCTGATACTGATTCGGCTGCGCTTCGGCTTGTGCGGCATCCTCACCGGGAGGCGATGACTGCGACTGCGACTGCGATCGCACCTGCACCTCATCCTGAGATCGATCAGACGATGGTTGACCGATCTCAGTTGTCCCCTCAATCTCCAAAGACGGCTGTGCTGAGGATTGTGCTGGGTTAAGCTGCTGGAGAATGCGATCGCGCTCCTGCTGGAGAGTTTGCACCTGGTGCTGCAACTGGCAGACCTGGCGCAGCAACTCATCCCTAGAGGGCGATTTTGAGCTAATCTCCTGTTCACTTAAGTAATGAAGGATGCAATCGCGAACGACATCCGATTGCGATCGAGCTAATTGGCGACAGTGATTTTCTAAGACAAGAAACTCGTGCCTGGAGAGAGAAATGTTTAAGCTCTTTCTCGTCATACGTCTACCTACTCGTTCGCTGTTGTTCTACCTGCCGCTGAATGAGATGGACAAACCACTTAAATCTTATGTACTGCGCTTCAACGTCTCGACTGAATGTACCCTTACAGGGTTATGAGACTCACAAATGTTTGCACAAGCGCGATAGGTAGCATAAATTAATCCCTAAATTAGGGGCACAAATATGCAGGCTATTGTGATAACGAATCGGCAGCATTCACGACCCTCAAAATAAAGCCCAAAACGCAAGGTTCAAGCCATTAATTAAATGGCTATTAAACAACAACACCTCCCTCTATGGCCCGATCTCGCGATCGCGATTTGGATTGAGATATAGCTGTCATCAGCATTGTTAGAACATGGACATTGTTGTGATGCGGCTCCGTCGCGCCACAACAACGTCCTAACCAAGATGACTATCGCTATATTTGCAAAACCTAACGTTTAACTATTTGAACGTTTTCAGGATTTTCTAATGCCTAACCAGTGCGGCTATGGCCATAACTATTACCAGCTGAATTTGGCAAAACCGAAAGCAAGCACATTCGAACAGGCGAATACGCTTAATATGCCCCCAAATGCTCTTTATTTCAAGACATCTACCGTTGCACTAGTGCTCGATCAGATCTTAAGAGGTCGCTCCCATCGGGCCAAGATATTTGGATAGATACGGTGAAAAAACCTCGTAAATTAAAGTCAGTGGCTGCCCATTGTGCCAAAACAAATAGTGCCGTCCCCAGAATGGACCTTCCTCCTGAAACGCTTCGGTCAACGCTGCTGAATGGCCGTAGTGAATACCTTGAATATCCCGGTAGAGTTCAGTGCGTAATCGCGACAGACTGGCCCAAATGGGCAGCGACCGATTTTGTAAATACTCATCAACGTGGCTGGCTTCCCACCAAGAGGTGGCATAGGCCAAACGCTGACCCGATGCTGTTCGTAACCACACTTGACGACGCAGACGCGGCCCCGGAACTCGCGTAATCAGATCAGGCGCACCATCGGGCGACATGCCGATCAGAGACATATCGATCACGTCAACTTCGGTGCGTTCACTCGTCAAAAGCTGCAGATGTCGCGTGGGTGAACCATCGCCCAGCAGCAAAATTTGCCAAGCCGGAGCAAGCTGATCATGAGGCAAGCCTCGCCGCACGACTGTTTCGCCGCCTTCCCAGATTGGCTCTAGCGCATGCCATGCCGTTGGCAGCATCGCATTATGGGTGGATTGAAATGCCGATGTCAAAATACGTTACAAAATGTAATCTTCATACTGTCATGATAAGACAGACGGGAGTGGGTTGATCGTTTGTTTAGCAGAACTGTTCAGAATCTCCAAAAGTTTTTAGCGAGAGCGCGGCGTGCGCTCTCGCTAAAAACTTTTGGGTTTTACTCAACGAGCGCGGCAGGATTCGAACCTGCGACCCTCAGAACCGGAATCTGATGCTCTATCCACTGAGCCACGCGCCCTTATGCGGCCATTTGATTGTAGCACTTCCTTATAGATTGCATCAAAATCTAACGATATTGTATCGATTTTAGATTCCGGATTTTGGATTGGATAGACAGACGGTTACAAATAGCTCATTGGATTGACAGGTTCGCCATTTTTACGGACTTCAAAATGTAAATGAGGGCCAGTGGAAAGCCCCGTGGAGCCAACGGCGGCAATCGGTTCGCCCTTTTGAACGCTTGCACCTTCTTTGACGTAGGCGGCACTAGCATGGGCATAAAGCGTCGTCAGCCCACCACCGTGGCTGATAATGACTGAGCGGCCATAGCCTCCATACCAGCCAGCAAAAATCACTGTCCCCGCATCAGCGGCGCGAATCGTGCTGCCGTGAGATGCGCCAAAATCAACGCCTGCATGAAAGCGACGATAGCCCAAAATGGGATGGACACGGGTACCAAAACTGCTGGTGATGCTGGCGCTGACGGGATAGCTGAACTGTCCTGAACCGCTGGTGATAATCTGGTTGCGATCGGCGGCGCGAAGGGCAGCTTCTTGCTCAGCCAGTTTCTGGCGAATCAGGTCAGCAACACCTTCTGAATCTTTGGCCAGTTTGGCTTCTGCGGCTTCTAGTGCCTGTCGATCTCCCCGTAGCCGATCTACGAGTTGAGTTTGCGTTTGGGCTTGGGCTTCGTATTGCTGCTTTTCCAGTTCAAGCTGCTGCACAATCAGGGCGATCTCATTTTTTTGAACTTCAACCTCAAGCCGCTGCTGCTCTAGCTGCTTGGCGGTCTCGTCTAGTTTGACCAGCATGTGCTGATCGGCTTTGTAAACTAGCTTAAGCTGGCGGCGCTTGTCTAGAAACTCATTCAGATTTTGGCTTTGTAGCAACACGGCCCAACCTTTGACACCTTGCTGACGCTGAAGAAACTGTAGCCGCGCCACGGTAGACTGCTGCATCTGATCATAGGTTTCCTCGGCCACCAGTAAGTCGGTCTGGAGGTGCTTCAGTCGCTGGGTAGCCAGTTCCAGGCGATATTCGTTGTCTTTAATTTGAACGGTTGTACTCTGAATCGTTTGTTGGAGACCTTCGAGTCGATCTTCTGCCGATTCTTCCAGGTTTTTTAGCCGTTCCCGTTCTGATTGGACTCGCTTCCGTTCGGTATCAATTTGCTGCTGTTTTTGGCGCAAATTATCGATAGATGTGGCAATGGTAGTAGGGGCTGTTGTGGCAATTGTGTAGGGCGGGGTTGTCATTGCAATGGCGGGAGCAGGTTGCGATCGCACCCCCGATCCACCCATCAATCCACCTACCGATCCGCTGATCAATCCACTACCAACACCCAGAATCAACCCAAAGGTCAACCCACCTAGCAGAGTCGCCTGTAGCCAACGCCGCCATTTCACATGAAGATTGGCCTGAAGATTAGCCAGACCACGCCTTAGCCCCGAATATCGCCGAAAACCCAACCGATCCATAAACACGCACTTTCAGGAACAAACAAAATCACTTAGCAAAATCACTGAACTATCGACTACATACCCGGCGTATAGCGACCCAGAGACGCGCCCCGTGCGTCATAGAGCTGCAGCGACATGCCTGCATTTTGCCCAATCACGGTCAGCGCTCGTAATAGGCTGTCCACATGCTGTCGAATTTGAGCCTGCTTGGCGGCATCCCCTAGGATGGCGGCATTGACCATACTGTCCTGAACGGTGCGATCGTACTCAGCGGTCAGGCGTACTTCAATCAAATCGGGCGTAACTCTATAGGTGCAGATCGTGGGCGATCCTGCACAGGCTTTTTGCAAATCTTGAGCCACTTTCTGGCGCGAGATGGCCGAGCGCAGTTGTCCTTCAGCCTTTTCTAGTGCTGCGCGATAGGTGCCAATTAGAGATTGCGCGTTTTCATAGTTGGCCGTGGATTCCGGTACTTGGCGGATGTTGCTGAGCGCCTGTCGCCAAGTCGTGACCGCCATTGTCCACTGATTTTGCTGTTCGTAGCTGCGAGCAGAGTCGGCGTAGCGGGTCGCTCGCTCATAGGCATCGACACTCAGTTGCTCCTGGGTATAGCGAACTTTCGCTTCCGACAATTTTTGCTCATAAGCCTGCAAGAGCTGCTGGGCTTCGCTGTGAACTAGCGTGCCTTGCGGAATTCGGCTGAGATGATTGACCACCTGCTGCCAGTCGGTAACCAAGGCTTTGCGATCTAGCAGAGAATCAGCGGTACTCTCGCTGAGTTGAGCGGCTTCTGCCGCAGAAACGGCCAGATTGAAATGATTTTCAGCCTGCTGATCGGCGGCAATCCGCTGATCGATGGCGCTGAGGTTCGTTTGATATTCACCTCGCTTGCGAGCAATGAAGACACTGAGGTCGCTATTGGCGGGAATGGCGTCCAATTCTGCGATCGCACGGCTCCAGAGGTTGCGAATATCCTGCCACTGACTGACGGGATGGGGCGGATTTTGGCTCTGCTCTGCTGCCAATGTGGCAAACCGCTGAGCCGAGATGATTTGATCCAGCTCTTGAGCTTGAGTTTGATAGGAAGCGCGAAAATCTTGGGCTTGATGGTGATAGCGCGACCAGAAGGGGATCGACTCCAGCAGCCGATCCGCCTTTTGAATATCGGAATGGACGAGCTGCACTGTTTTCGCCGTTGGATCTTCGGTCAGCTCACCTAGGGCGGCTTGGCTCAACGCTTCCGCATCGGTCAGCGTTGAACAGCCGCCAATCACACAGGGGCGAGTCAGAGCATAAAACGCCCCTGTGAAGGCCAATACACCAACCACACCACTCGCTAAAATCCCAATCGGCCAGCTTTCGAGCTTCGCTAGCCAGCTAGGCGTCCTAGCCGTTGAGAGGTTGAACGCAATGGCTGTCTCTGACTCCGCTACCTCTGAGCTGAGGGCGTCCTCAGATACTTCAGCGAGTCCAGTCTGCTGAGGATGGGCATAGGGCGCGATCGCAAGACTCTGATCGACGGTTTCAGTTTCATTAGCCTGATCCGTCTGATCAGCGTCATCCGTATGACCTGCCGGATCATCGTGTGTGGCGGAGTTAGCCGTTTCAGGCTCCACCCGTTCCAGGCGAAACTCGGCTTCTTCAAAGATGCGATCCAGATCCGGTTCGTCTGATTGAGGATCAGATACCGATTCTGCGTTTGGAATCAGCCAGTAGCGACGGGTTTGATAGGGACGTGCTTGATCTGTTGTTCGGAGAAAAAACTGGAGCGGTATCGCATCAGACTCCGTCTGTCCTGTCCTGACTGATTGAGACGGCAACTGGGACGGCGAATCGGAGGGGGAGCTGGATTGTGAGGTTTCAGGCGCGTAGGGCGGATAGAAGTCTTCCATTTCGCCGCTCAGAGTTGGCACCCGATCCATGAAGGGCGAGCTGGGCGACGCTGATGCAGCGTGAGCCGATTCATCTGCGTCATCCAGGGCATCTTCTGTTGCTGTGATGCAGGTTTGAATCAGGCCGAGCGGCAAATGAGTCGCCGCCGCTGCCAGGTCATCCAGCAGTTGCTCCGGATCGGCCACGGCATAAGCTGGATGCTGAGCCAAAATCATCAGCACTCGGCGACGCACTGCACAGCGCAGTTCCAGATCTTCGAAGTCAACGGCTTGTGCCTGTAAAACCTGCCGTAGGCTAGTTTCAAGTTGGGCGAGGGGACGTTGACAGACTGATGTGTTCATGGATTCCAAACTATCCAGTAGCATGAAGGCGAACGAGACAATTTAGGGTCGTCTTGGGCAGCGATTGTAGCTTAAAAGCTTGACGTTGCGATCGCAACTGGCTGTTCTAAGACGCGTCGGGCTATTTTGTCGCGCTAGTTTATAGAATTTTTCGGTAAAAATCGGGTAAAGCATCACCCAGAACCAGACAATGGCGAAAGCGTATCGCAACCTGTCTAGAACTGCCAGTCTGCCCTCGCAAAGTGTTACATAAACCCCGCCTAGTAGTCTGGCAACTTTGTCTTAGTGGGTTTTGATGGTTGAGGCTGCGCGGAGCGCAGCCTCAACCATCAAAACTCCTTTGACACAACGCTAGGGTGAAAAACCACGTTTTCTCAGTGAAAAAATATGGATAATCAATCGTCTCAAACGTTTAGCTGGGATTTTTCGACCGATGATGCCTTTGGTTGGCAAGCCGATTTTGCTGACTATCCCCCCGGTCAGGAAGCGTTTTATCAATTAGGTGCCGATGTGCGATCGCAACCGTTCAACCTCGGCGGCGATCAGGCTCTATTCATCACAGGCGACAACCGCAGCGACGACCTGTTTATGTACTTCCGCCAGCTCGTGACGGGATTAACGCCCAATACGCGCTATCAGATCACGTTTGACCTGGAACTGGCCAGTAATGCACCAGCCGACAGCTTTGGCATTGGCGGCAGTCCGGCCACCAGCGTATATCTTAAAGCGGGAGCAACTCAGATGGAACCGCTGCCAAATTTAATTGATCCAGACGAAGACTTTCTGCGACTCAATATTGACAAGGGCAATCAGAGTCAGGTCGGCAGCGATGCGGTGCTGCTGGGCGACGTGGCGAAACCCGCTGGAGATGATACCTGGGACTACGCGCTGATTCGCCGTGATAATCAAGCCAATCCATTTCGATTCAAAACCGATGACAGCGGCAGCGCTTGGTTATACTTTGGTACCGACTCCGGCTTTGAAGGTACAACTGCTCTCTACTACACCGAATTCAGCGCTACCTTTGCTCCCCATGTAGCTGTGCCAGAGACGAGTGCGATCGCATTTCTGCTGCTGGCAGGGGCTTGGATGGGTTGGAGGAAGAAGGGGAATTTTTGAGTTTTGAGTTTTGAGTTAACTTAAAATTCAAAACTCAAAAACTCAGCACTAAATCCCTCTCTCTACAGCCTTTCACTCCTCACGCCTCACCTCTTCCAAAAAAAATCCCCGACCCGCAGGCCAGGGATCAATCAGGGTGCATCTACCATTACCGTTTACTCAGTTATGGGTATCTCATCAGGACAGTTCAACAAAAAAACTGGATAATTTTGGGTGTTGGAATACGTGCGAAAGAATGCACCTTGCTGTAAGAGCAGGTTTCGCGGATCAGCATGGATCGAGTAACCTAAATTTAGGACTAAACCCGTCTCTGCCAAACGGTTTGCTAAATGAAGCCTGTTAGTCAAAGCGCCCAACTTGAACGTCAGTGCGGAACTGATGCAGATGTTCCTCAAGCTGTTCAATGCGATAGTTGAGCTGTTTGCGATCGCTTAATGTGGGTCGCACTGATTTAGCAATTCTCACCAGTTGGGTAGATACGGATTTAGCCGGATCGGCCAGTAGCGATCGCGCAGATCGGAGTCGATCTTGTTTGAACCAGTCGGTGCAGTAGCGCAGCGAGGAGCGCACTCCCGGCGCAAAGCGATACAGATCCCACAGCGGCAGAATGGTCTGCGGCTCATAGGCAAGCCCCAGCGAACCACACCAGTCTTCCCATTTAAACGTCAAAACTCGGCTGCTGGTGCGAATCGGAATCCAGGGAATGCCAAAGGCATCGGCTGCGATCGCACCGTGCATCGCTTCAGTGAGTAAAACCTCGGTTTCGCCAATTGCGGTGAGTACCGTCTCCACAGGCCAGCGAGGATCAATGTAGTGAAAGCCAATGCGATCGCAGATTTTATTCCAAACTCGTCCGCCCAGTTCCGCATGTTCCACATGGGGCATAAAGCTATAGCGAAACCGCTTCCGTCGGGCGGGCTGAAACACCTGCCGCACCAGTGCTCCACCGTCCGTAGCAATTTTGCGATCGGGTAAGCCCAATGCCTGCGCCGTCAGCGGGCCGCGTACACAGTAAACCCGCCAAGCAGGTGTCACCGTTGGCAAACCATCGCCATTGCCCATCCCAGAGCTAAACACAATCAGATGCGGAGTGCTGGCAAAGCGTTTTGACAAGCCCCGATTCAGCAGCGTACCGATTCCAACAAACACCTGGCGGGGGTCATCGTTTAAATATTCTGGAATGAGCCGCTGCCAGAGCCAGGGGTTGAGATCATCGCCAAAGTTACTCAATCCGTTGGGATGGCGCTGTGCTGGAAATTGGTAGTAGAACAGCTTCATAGCAATTGCGTCGCCCTTCACCAATCAAAGCCAATGACATCATTATCCGCCTCGTCTAGGCTATTCTAGCTTTCCCTCGGTAGCAGTAGATTTAAGGTATTCCTTGAATTCAATCCGTAATTCTCTAGGTATCGTTCAGTAATCCTCAACCCGCCGTCGTCATACCGCGCCCGCTCCTCTCGTTCCTCCGCTCCCTCGCTCTTGCCCCTTGAGCTGATCAATAGGGCAGATGAGCGATTGTTAAAGATTAAGTCGATCCGTGCCGCGTATGGTCGAAGGAGGGCAAAGTCAGGCAAAATGATTCGAAGATGGAATAATAGTTGGATTTGATACCAAATTAGTGAGTCAAGACCCTGCTGAAATCCGGAGTCGAATGTCGCGACATCATCACACAGCAGAGTTATCCCCTAATTGACTTGCGGTTTCGTCTTAACCTGACCTATACTTATTCCCCGAACGCTGAAGATCTTGGACGAAAGACGAGGAGGCAACTATTCCTGAAACGTTAACCCTAACTGTCAGTTTGAGAGGCACACGCGATGTTAGGGATAATTGCCAAATTTTTCGCCTCACAGGGTTGCTGGATGCATTCTCAGAACCCAATTTCCGCAAAGTACTCGGCAAGTATGTAGATGAAGGGCCAAGCAACATCATCTTAGACTTGTCCCAGATTGACTTTGTGGATAGTTCTGGGCTGGGAGCGCTGGTTCAACTGGTTAAAAAAGCCCAAACGCAAGAAGGCAGTGTGCAGTTGGTCACCAATCCAAGGGTGACACAGACCGTCAAGCTAGTTCGGCTTGAGAAGTTCTTGTCCCTACAGCCTTCCGTTGATCAAGCACTCGAAAATTTGAATGATACTTAAAACAAGACTCACAGGTTCCGTCTTAAGCAATCGGTTGTAAATCTCTATCTAGTATCTCAATATCTAGTATCTCAATTGGCAGAGTCGCTGTTTAGGGCGCTTATAGCCAGTTCATAGTCAAGATATCAAAGGGCGTTTAGGGGATTGTTCCTGTAGCTACGCTCTTTTTTATTGGGTTGATTTATATCAAGTTTGTGTATAAGAACTCAATTTATGTTTTGTGAACCGTTTGGGAACAAACGGTTCACAAAACATAAATTATGGGTTTTCACCCAGACTTTATATTAGGAGGTGAATTTGGCAACCTGCGATCGCAATCCGTCTTCTGCGAACGAACCCTCTATCGATCAACCCTCAGCACCAGATGATTCCCCTCCAGCGGCTGATGAAATTTTGCCCCCACGCTTGCCGTTACCCAGTTTGAGGACAGGGAGTTTAAAGGTAGGTGAAATACGGCAGCTTTCGCCTGTTGCGCTGGCTTATATGGGGGATGGTGTGTATGAGCTGTATATGCGGACTCGCTATCTCCTGCCCCGCCGCCGCATCCGAGCCTATCACCAGCAAGTTGTTCAGCAGGTCAATGCCGAGCGCCAAGCCGAATGTTTACAGCAGCTTTTACCCCATTTGACTGATCACGAACTCGATCTGATTCGGCGAGGACGCAATGCAGCTCCCAAGCGACCCAACCGAGCCAATCCAGAGGCTTATCAACAGGCGACTGCCCTCGAAGCGCTGATTGGATATCTGTATCTCACGGATTTAGATCGCTTGGAACAACTCATGAATCTAGTCTTTGGCTATTTAGAGACATTGGATGGGGCGCAAGGGGATAGTTAGTTTTTGGATCATGCGTGTATGGCAGGAGCTGAAGTACCGTGAGGGATCAGGTTTATGGTTCAAGATTGGCGTTCATCGTTGAGCTGATGGTAGGTGATCAATTGATTGAACGCGCAGTTGGTGAGCGGATAGTCGCGTCAATGGTTCGTCAGTTAGAGGCGAATTGGGTTTGCAGACTATAAGTTAAATGGGTTCATAGTGAATAGATTGTGCGTATCGATGTAATCGCATCTCAAAATGAACAAAACAAGTGAGCGAACCAATCAGCAAGCCAAAACATAAGTAGAAATAGGCTTGGGGTAATTTAAGATTAAAACTTTTTAACTTCTTCAGTTCGATTATTGACCAATTAGGGGTCGAGAGGCAGGGTTTGACATGGCAGATCAGAAATCAGGAAACGGCTCCCGCTATCCTCGGAAGAACACGCCGAAGCCAAAGCGGAACTCATCGTCGGCTGCACGCGGCTCGTCGTCACGCGGTTCATCCTCACGGAGCGATTCGCGGAGTGGAGCATCCCGTAAGCCGGATACGCGCCGTTCAGACGATCGCAGGTCAGACACGCGCCGTTCAGATGATCGCAGGTCAGACACGCGCCGTTCAGACGATCGCAGGTCAGAAAACCGTGAGAATCGTGACTATGGCTATCGGTCGCAGTCACCGCGATCGCGGGATCAAGGAGACAGGAACCGTGGTTACCAATCCCAGCGATTCCGTCCAGAACGGTCATTTGACGACTCTAGGCAGGACGAAAATAATGATTTGATCTATGGGCGTCATCCTGTTTTAGCGGCTCTAGAAAGCGATCGCAACATCAACCGCATCTGGGTACAGTCCAAACTGCGCTACGACCCTCAGTTTCATAGTTTGCTAAACGAAGCTAAAGCGAACGGCACAGTCGTTGATGAAGTCGATCATCAGCGACTAGGTCAGATGACCCAAGGGGCCAATCATCAGGGGATCGTGGCTCAAATTTCGCCGCATCACTATACTGAACTGGATGATTTGATTCAGCAGGCGTTCAATAAGTCAGAGCGTCCTGTCATTGTGGCCGCCGACGGTATTACAGATCCGCATAACTTAGGTGCAATTATTCGAACGGCTGAAGCGCTGGGAGCAAATGGGATCGTGATCCCGCAGCGACGAGCCGTGGGGATCACGTCTACAGTGGTCAAAGTTGCGGCAGGTGCTTTAGAAAATTTTCCGGTCGCAAGGGTTGTCAATCTGGGGCGAGCCTTAGAAAATTTAAAGGAAAGTGGATTTTGGATTTACGGAGCTGAATCAACTGGCAGTCAGCCCGTATACGAAGCAGAATTTTCTCAACCGACTGTGTTAGTTATTGGTTCTGAAGGAGAGGGTTTAGGGCTATCAATTCAGAAACGCTGTGATGTTCTGGTTTCTGTGCCCTTGCAAGGACAGACGCCAAGCCTAAATGCTTCCGTCGCAGCGGGTATGGCACTGTACGAAATTTACCGCCAACGATGGATAAAAACTCTTGACCTAAAGTCTTTGCAAAAAAAAATGCAACAGAGTATAACGAAATTTGAACCTGAAATTTGAACCTGAACTGTGAGAGCTGCACTAGAACCTGTGTTCGTTCTCGTTCATACGCTGGAGTAATCACAAGGACGTAGCTGGCAGATAGTTATGAAGAATTTATTGACAACCGTATTAGATGCGCTGGGCTTTGGCTCAGATTGGTGGATCAAGGTGGTCACGGATGCGCCTGAATGCACCTACTACTTTGGCCCCTATGACAATAAGTCCGAGGCTGAGGCTGAGCAGTTTGGCTTTATCGAAGATTTAAAGGGTGAGAATGCCATCATTATCAGCCAAGAGATCCTACGCACCAATCCAACGGAGTATACCATTTACGATGAGCGTACGGATTTTTTAGGGATTAATCCTCGACCTGTGTTCAGCGGGCAGTCGTAGGATTCAATTGCTGACAGACTAAACAGGCTGCTGAAGAGCCGATCGGTCTGTCAAGATGTATCCCGCTTACGTAGGGGCGAATGGTCATTTGCTCCTACCATGTGTTACTGATGGGCATTGTTCTCTACCATTTGATATTGGGTGATGAGGATCAGGTGGTGAAGGTGCGATCGCAATTCTCCAACCGATCAATCGCGACCTGACCGAATAGCTGGCGCAGCGCAACCCGCTGAGTGCTTGGCATTTGCCCATAGCAGAAGACATAGGGGATCTCGTCCGGTAGTTCCGGGAGCAAGGAATCCATTGCGTAGGGGCTGCCGTAAATCAAGAGTGCCTGGAGGTTTCCGGCTCGTACCAGTGCTTGTAGCCAGTCTTGGGCGATCTGGGTGGGAGCCGCGCTGCCGCGAAATGGATTGCCGCGAATAAAGATTTGTAATAGCGTCGGCTCAGGGTAACTGGTTTGCACCTGGGTCGCTGGTAGGGCTGAACTGTCAGCATCCTGAGTGCTGATCAGCTTGGTTGTATAGCCGAGACTGCGGGGATATGCGATCGCAGATGCGGTACGGCTCAGAAACGGACAATCCAGTACCTGATCAACCAAAATCACATTCCGCCGATGAGTTACGTTGGGATCGATGGCAATTGGGAATGCCTGATCTCGCTGCGAAGACTGCATTGACTGCTGCGAAATTGCAGTAGCGCAAGCTAGCGCATCGGGTTGGGCAACTTGATCCAGTCGGATAGGTGGCGGCGGTAAGTGTTCCCAAGCGTGCCGTGACGGGGCATCAGTCGTGAGTGCTGATCCTACCTTGTGTTTGGCGCGCCATATCCGCTCCACGGAATAGCGTATCCGCTCCTGGGTCAGGCGACCGTCTGCTACGGCATCACAGACGGCGTGGATAGCCGCTTCTGGGTCGGTGGGCATCAATAGGATATCCGTCCCCGCCTCGACTGTGAGCACGGCAGCTTCGCCATCGCCATAGCGATTTGCGATCGCACCCATCATCAGCGCATCGGTAACAATCAGCCCGTTGAAGCCCATCTCCTGCCGCAGCATTCCGGTGAGGATGGTGGGTGACAGGGTGGCAGGATAGGTGGGATCGATCTGCGGCAAGTTGAGGTGAGCCGTCATCACCGCATCGACTCCGGCTGCGATCACAGATCGAAACGGCGGCAGTTCAATCTGATCCAACCGCTGGAGATCGTGCGGCATAACGGGTAGCTCTAGGTGCGAATCCGTGGCAGTGTCGCCATGTCCGGGAAAGTGCTTGGCGGTGGTCAGTACGGGCTGCTGTTGGGTACCGCGAATAAAGGCAGTGGCAAGCTGGCTGACGATTTCTGGCTCAGCGGCAAAGGAGCGCACATTGATCACCGGATTGGCCGGATTGTTGTTCACGTCTACGACCGGAGCCAAAATCCAGTTCAGGCCAATGGCTAAAGCTTCACGGGCGATCATGCGGCCCATTTGCTCGGCCAGATGGAGGGCTTGGGGGAGATCTCGATGTGCGATCGCACTCAGCGCCATCGGTGGCGGAAACCAAGTGGCTCCAGCAAACCGCTGACCGACGCCTTCTTCAATGTCGGCAGCGATCAGTAACGGGATCGACGCCTGTGACTGGAGATGCTGGGTGCGGAGTCCGACTTCGCCTGCACTGCCGCCCAGTAGAATCACGCCGCCCACGCCCAGATTTCCTAACCAGTGGGTAAGCTGGCTATTATCCGCTTCAATATGGGGATACTGCCGCTGATGGTCAAATAAATGGCCTGTGGTACGAACAACGACCATTTGTGCCACTTGTTCAGCCAGCGACAGAGACTCCACTTCTGGGAGCGACGGGTTAACGGTACTACTCGCGATCAATGGCTATTTGCCCCTTTGATGACTGCATTTTAAAAATCTTGCATCGGGCGGATACTGCCCAGGTACTGATTGGGTGTGACAAGCTCCTGTAGGGGCAAATGGCCATTTGCCCCTACGTAGGGTCAACGAGTTTAGATATTTTTTGATCTCCAGGATTACTCCTCAGAATCATCAGCGGCAAAATCATCCTCGAAATCGTCATCTGCTGTGCTGGCTTTCCGTTCGCGGCTAATTTGATTCAGCAGGTCGATCACCTGAGTGCCTTCTTCCAGCGCCTTATCTTCTACGAAGCGGACTTCGGGGGTGCGGCGTAGGCGGATGCGCTGACCGAGTTCATGGCGCACATGCCCGGTGGCGGCCTCTAGTCCGGCCATCGTTTCAGACTTGGCCTCAGCGGTTCCGTAGATGCTGACAAAAATTTTGGCGTGTTGCAGATCGCCCGACATGTCAACCCGTGTGACGCTGACCATGCCAGAACCGACTCGGTCATCTTTGATGCCGTAGAGCAGCATTTGGCTCACTTCTCGTTTGACCTGTTCGGCTACACGAGCGACTCGACGATTAGTCGCCATACTTCTTTCCTCAAAACAATCGTTAGCGTTCTCCCAGACTATTCTAAATCGCTCCGATAGATTAAAAGATGCCAGCCTGTCAGAGCGCTCAAAATCGATCTGTCCTAACTGGGACGCAAGGCGATACGTGGCGATGGTGGGCCAGTAACCTAAAATAGCGAAACATTACGCAACAATTGAGCTGTAGTAAAGAATCAATCGGCTAATGGCAAAAAACCTTGATTTGGCGGCATAAACGCTATGTTTCAGCGTTGTTAGGACTTGACTGATTGCGATCAACCTTACCTAAGTTAGTGACGGTAACTTAGGAAGTTGCAATAAAATTCTTTCGAATCGTTATCAATTAGCAATCTAAAAGAGAGGTTAGGGGAGGGCGGACTCTGCCTTTCTCTAGCCTCTTTGTCGTGGATAAATGTGCGATCGCACCCATTACGCCGATCGCACCCGTCGCACCCTACTAATCAACGGAGTTTTGCCCTTATTGTCCAAGCTCGTCCACGCCCCAACTGCATAATTTATGTCTGATCAAGCTACAACTGCTCCCCAATCAAACCCCAGCATCTTTCCCATTGTCGGGATTGGCGCATCTGCTGGTGGCCTAGAGGCGTATACTGACTTGCTGAAGGAGTTACCCAAGGACTCCGGCATGGTGTTTGTGCTCATCCAGCATCTCAAACCCGATACACCCAGCATGCTGAGCGAAATTCTGGCGCGGGTGACAGATCTGCCAGTTGAACAAGTTACTGATAATGTGACGGTGCAGCCGAATCATGTTTATGTGATTCCGCCCAACAAGCAAATGACCGTTGTCCATGATCAACTCAAACTGGCACCCCGCGAGGCGGCTCAGCGGCCCTTTATGCCAATTAACCTGTTCTTTGAATCCCTAGCGGACGAGTATGGTCATCGAGCGATTGGGGTGGTGCTTTCTGGGCTAGATTCCGATGGAGCCGAAGGGCTGAAGTGTATTAAGACCGCTGGAGGCATTACCTTTGCCCAAAAGCAAAATACGGCTCAACATAGTGGTATGCCGAACAGTGCCGTAGCAACGGGCTTTGTTGATTTCATCTTGTCGCCACCCGAAATTGCCCAAACGCTCGTTGGGATTGCCCAACATCCTTATGTACAGCATTCGGTGCGATCGCAAACCAACTCACCAGACTCAAACTACGAATCGTCTCAGCAAGAACCAGAGAGCAGACCCCTGCAACAAAATTCACTATCCGTTATCTATAATTTGCTGCGAGCTACTACCGGGGTAGACTTCACGCAGTACAAACGCACAACGTTCGAGCGGCGATTGCGGCGACGCATGGTGCTTCATCAGCTCAATTCCGTTGAAGAGTACGTTGGGTATCTGCGGAATGATTTGACGGAAGTTAAAGCCCTCTATCATGACGTACTGATTACTGTGACCAGCTTTTTTCGCGATCCTGAATCGTTTGCCTTTCTGCAAAAATCGGTCTTTCCCAGCTTAATTGAGCAAAAAGCGCTCAATGCGTCAATTCGCCTTTGGGTAACGGGCTGCGCCACGGGTGAAGAATGCTATTCGCTGGCCATTTGTCTGCTGGAGTGCTTATCGGCTCACAATGCCAGTCTTTCAATTCAAATTTTTGGCACGGACGTGAGCGACGAGGCGATTGAGATTGCCCGCCGGGGAACCTACTCCGAAAGTCAGATGGCGGGAGTATCTGCTGAACGCCGCCGCCGCTTTTTCACGCGCAACGAAGGGCGCTATCAAATCAGTAAAGCCATCCGCGAATTCTGTGTCTTTGCCCGCCAGAATTTAGGCAGCGATCCACCGTTTTCTAACATTGACCTCGTCAGCTGTCGCAATGTGATGATTTACTTCACGCCCGCGCTGCAAAAGCGAGTGCTGGCCATTTTTCACTATGCGCTACATGCCAACGGCTTTCTCTGGCTCGGCAGTTCCGAGAGCGTGGGCGAAACCTCTGAACTCTTTTCAGTAGTGGATAAAAAACACCGGGTGTATAGCCGCAATCCGGTGACCAGTCATTTGAGTTTCGATTTTGTCACCAGCGACTATTTGGCTCTGAATCCGACTAGAGCGACAGAGCGCCAAAATATGGCGGCAGAGACAACTAGCTATACGAATGTACAGCGTCAGGCCGATCAAATTGTGTTAAATCGCTATGCGCCTGTCGGCGTGATCGTGAACGAAAAGCTAGAGATCATTCATTTTCGTGGCGACACTAGCCTATACTTTCGACCCGCGCCAGGTGAACCCAGCTTTAACCTGCTCAAAATGATCAGGCCGAGCCTGCTGGTTGAGGTGCGCTCCGTGCTGGAACAGGCCAAGACCCAGAAAACCATTACCCGCCGAGAAGGGCTACAGGTCGAAGGCAATCCGCGCTATGTCCATGTTGAAGTTACGCCGATTCGCAATCCGCTGTCGCAGGAATTTAGCTATTTGCTGCTGTTTGAAGATGGCGCTCCGATTCAGTCGGAGCCGATTAGCCCGAGTGACGAGTTCGGCAGTGATAAACTCTCAGCCAGTGGGCCTGAAGTCGAGCGTCTGCGGCAAGAGTTAGCAGCTACTCGACAGGAACTGCTGGATACACAGGCTTATTTGCAGGCGACCGTTGAGGAGCAGGAAGCGATCAATCAGCGCTTGACGACGGCCAACGAAGAAATTCTATCAAGTAACGAAGAACTCCAGAGCACCAACGAAGAGCTGCAAACGGCCAAAGAGGAAATCCAGGCGGCTAATGAAGAACTGAAGACGACGAATGAAGAACTAGAGAGCCGCAATGCCGAAGCCCGCTCGGTTAATGATGACCTGCTGAATTTGCTGATTAACGTCAATATTCCGATTGTGATGCTGTCGACCGATCTGCGAATTCGGCGGTTCACGCCGACGGCAGAGAGTTTATTTAATCTGATTCCCGGTGATGTCGGACGTCCCATTAGCAATATTCGCCTCAATATTGATGTCCCAGACTTGGAATCGCGGATTTCTAGGGTGATTGAGACGCTGGATACCCAAGAATACGAAGTGCAAGATCAACAGGGACACTGGTATCGGCTGCGGATTCGGCCCTATCGCACCACGGAGAACCAAATCGATGGGGCAGTAGTCACGCTGATTGATATTGACGATATTAAGCAAACGCTGCGGGAACTGGAGCTGTCGCGTCTCTATGCCGAGAGCATTGTGGAGACTGTGCGGGAGCCGCTGATTGTGCTCACCCGAGAGCTGAGAATTAAAACGGCCAATCGAGCATTCTATGAGCTGTCTCAACTGACGCCCCCCGAAGCCGAAGAGCATCTGTTTTTTGATATCGATAGCGGTCAGTGGGATGTTGAAGATCTGCGATCGCGCTTAGAGAATTTTCTGGCTGACCCAGAACTGCTGCACAATTTTGAGTTTAGTCACGATTTTGACCACATGAGTACTCGATACATCCTGGTCAACGCCCGTGAAATTGAGCAGCCCTTTGGGGAGCAGTTGATTTTACTGGCCATTGAAGACATCACCGAGCGTAAACAAGCTGAAACCGAACGCATTCAGCTCATCCAAGAACAGGCCGCCCGCGCTGAAGCCGAAGCCGCCAATGCCAGTAAAGATGAGTTTTTGTCGGTGCTCTCCCACGAACTGCGGACACCGCTCAATTCCATTTTGGGCTGGACGGCAATTCTGCAACGCCAGTCATTCTCGGAAATGACGCCAGAACTACTGACCCAAGCACTAAACAGTATCGAGCGCGGTGCCCGTGCTCAAACCCGGATCATCAGCGACCTGCTGGAGGTTTCGTCGATCATTCAAGGCAAGCTCTCGTTGCAGCAACAGGCGATTAACCTGACCGATCTGCTGAATCTGGTGCTGGATCTGGTGCGACCGATGGCGGAGAGCAAAAATATTCAGATCAATTGTTCGCTAGCGGAATCATTCCAGCGCCTCAACCTCGATCCCGATCGGATGCAGCAGGTGTTTTGGAATGGGTTGACTAACGCGATTAAATTTACACCCATGGGGGGACAGGTCAGTATCAGTCTGACCTACACCGACGATCAGGCTCGGATTGACATAACGGACACCGGGGACGGCATCGATTCAGAATTTCTCCCCTACGTTTTTGATCGCTTTCGCCAAGCCGATAGCTCAAATATCCGTCGATATGGTGGTCTCGGCCTTGGGCTTGCGATCGTAAAATACTTCACTGAAGCCCATCACGGCACAGTTGAAATCACCAGCCCCGGTATCGGCCAGGGCTGTATGCTGACGATTACATTACCCTTATCGATGATTGTTCCGCCGCCAATTGACTCAACTGACTCACTAACAACTGATAACGTCGATGCTGCTGATCTATCTAACTTGTGCGTTTTGATTGTAGAAGATGACACGGATAGCCTAGAAATTTTGAAGCTGACGCTGCAAATGCAGGATGCGACAGTCATCACCGCCACCTCCGTCCGCGAAGCCATGAAGCAATTCACCGAAACGGTACCGGATCTCCTAATCAGCGACATTAGCCTGCCCGATCAAGATGGATTTGATTTGATTCGCCAAATCCGGGCACTGCCACCTGAGCAGGGCGGCAACGTACTTGCGATCGCGCTTACGGGCTATGCGGCCACCAGCGACACCGAACACCTAATGGAAGCTGGATTCCAGCGCCACGTTGCTAAGCCGTTCGACATTGAAACTTTATTGATAACAATTATCGGCCTATTTTCAAACTAGACCTAGCATCGCCCGCAGCGTGAAATACAGACAGATAAAGCCTGCCACCAGAATACCAATTAGCGGAATGGCGGTTATTGGCTTTTGCAGCAGCGGCATAATCGGCTGCGCTAACGCAAAGAAAATCCCCAAGATAATGGTGACTAAAAAGCGGGGATAGCGGGATACATTTTGCCAAAAATCATTCATGATGCGTGGAGTCGGGACTGTCCCAAGGAACTAAATGTGTTTTCTAATCATTGATCATTCTAGGAGATGGCGTCGCCTTTGGTAGGGGCAAATGGTTATTTGCGAATGGCCATTCGCCCCTACAGGGTGCCCCGAATGTAGGGTGTGCAATTCGGGAAATGCAAACGGATGTGACAATGTTCGCTGCGATCAATACCGTTGTACTGTTATCTGAAATAATAATAAATATCTGCGATCGCACCTTCAAATCCTCCCTAACTTTGGCGCTCTCCACTTCTACCCCCCCAACAGTTTCGACCACTCCACCCCAGCCGTTCCTCAAATGGGCTGGCGGCAAAGGTCGCCTACTGCCGCAGTACGAATCCTTTTTCCCGACGGACTATACGACCTACCATGAACCGTTTTTGGGAGGAGGAGCCGTCTTTTTCCATCTCCAGCCCCCTCAGGCCGTGCTCAGCGACGTGAATCCGGCTCTAGTCAACGTCTATCGCTGCATCCGGGATCAGGTTGATGCTGTGATCGAACGCCTAGACGAGCATCGGCAACGGCACAGCAAAGAGCATTACTATCAGGTGCGATCGCAGCACAGCGGCTCCGATATCGACCAGGCGGCGCGGCTGCTGTACTTGAATAAAACCTGCTTCAACGGCCTGTACCGAGAGAATTCTAAAGGCGAGTTCAACGTTCCAATGGGACGCTACAAAAATCCCACCATCTGCAATCCGGCGTTGTTATATGCTGCGTCTGATGCCTTGCAGCGTACTGAGATTCGGGAACAGTCCTTTGAAGCGGTTTGCGATCGCGCTCAGTCCGCCGCCGATTTCGTCTACTTCGATCCCCCCTACCACCCGATCAGCACCACCAGCCGCTTCACCTCCTACAGCCGCTATTCATTTCTAGTGGAAGAACAAATCCGCCTGCGCGATATCTTTGCCGAACTGGCCCAGCGCGGTGTTCAGGTGATGCTCTCTAACTCCGACTGCGACTTCATTCGCGATTTATACCAGGACTTCGCAATTCACACCATCTGGGCCGCCCGCATGATCAACTCCAACGCCCGCCGCCGCGGCAAAATCCGCGAAGTCCTCGTCACCTCATATCCTGTACAGTAATTTCGTAAATAGGGTTGAGCCACGCGAAACCCTACTTTTCCCCTTAACGCGCGTTTCGCTATTGGGTTTCGCCCCTTAACTTCAACCTACGGCTATATCAATTACTAGCGGTTTAATAATCATGGATATTGAGAGACGCAACCTGTTGAAAGCTGGCATCGCTTTTTTTGTCGGTGGCTCCACGGTCGCGTTGACACCGACAAAAATTCTCCTTCAATTTGATCAGCGTAGTGGACGTGGAATCTACAAGCAGACATTGAATTCAACTGGCAACGAAGAACGAGCCTTGAAAGATGCGAATGCATTCTATAAGTCTTTTGGTTTTCTATTCGCTCTAGCTGGCACCGTCATGGGCTTAACAGCTCTGGTTTCTCCTGACAAAATAGAAAATGATAATTCTTGAGCGTAAGAGATCACAGTCAGTGGAACAATGCGTTATGGCTTCGCCTGATAGCCCCTAGTAAGTAACACTCAGTACCTAGGATCGCAAATTTCTGCGGAATTAATTAAGAGACTAAATCCAGACTCGCTAGAATAGAAATCACCAGTCCGCTCTGCTAGCGGCTCAATTGCAGACGTTTTTGACAGTTGCCCTATGACCTCAGCCGTTACTTCTCAGCCCACATCCAATATGGATGATTCCAAGCGGGGATTGCCCGTCACCATCATCACCGGATTCCTCGGCAGCGGCAAAACCACCCTGCTGAACCATATTTTGACTAACCAAGAAGGCTTGAAGACCGCTGTTTTGGTCAACGAGTTTGGTGAGATCGGCATCGATAATGACCTGCTCATCCAAACCAATGACGACATGGTGGAACTGAGCAACGGCTGCATCTGCTGCACCATCAATAATGACCTGATGGAAGCGGTATACAAGATTCTGGAGCGGCAGGATCAAATTGATTATCTAGTCGTTGAAACAACGGGTATTGCCGATCCGCTGCCGATTGCACTCACCTTCCTGGGCACAGAACTGCGTGATTTAACTCGGCTAGATTCCATTGTTACCGTCGTTGATGCCGAAAACTTCAGCATTGACTTATTCAACAGTCAGGCGGCTCAAAATCAAATTGCCTACGGCGATATCCTGCTGCTGAACAAAGTTGACCTAGTAGACGAAGCCGATGCCGATCTGCTGGAAACACGTCTGCGCGACATGAAACCCGATGCCCGGATCATTCGCACATCGCAATCAAAAGTGCCCCTACCGCTGATCCTGAGTGTTGGTCTGTTCGAGTCAGACAAGTACTTTGCCGAAGATGCCGACGCGCATGATCACGAGCATCATGATCATGACCATGAGCATCACCACGATCACGATCATTCAGCCCATGCCCACGATGATCACGCGCATGATCATCACGACCACGACCATGATCACCATGATTGCGGTCACGACCACGACCATGAGCATCACCATCACCACTCGAATCACCTAGAGCAGGATGGGTTTACCTCGGTGTCCTTCAAGACGGATAAGCCACTAGCGATTCGCAAGTTCCAGTATTTTCTGGATAATCAACTCCCCGCTACGGTTTTTCGCGCCAAGGGAATTCTCTGGTTTGACGAAAGCCCCAAGCGACATATCTTTCACCTCAGCGGTAAGCGCTTTTCGCTCGACGATTCTGAGTGGGGCGATCGCACTCCCAGCAATCAGCTTGTTCTAATTGGTCAAAACCTCGATCACGACCAGCTCAAGCAGCAGCTCGAAGACTGCGTTTGTAAGGTCTCCAGTACCAATCGCGGCAAAGGTTTTGCTCGTGCCTAAGCATGCCGAGAAGTGAGTTTGTAGATTGGGTTGAAGCGTGAACCCAGTTTACAAACTGTTGGGTTGTGTGGGTTGGTGTTGAGCTTATAAGATTAACCGCTTTTTGCAAATGATTTTATGCAGATCAGATCTTGAAACGGTTTGATTTCGCATTGCTCAACCCAACCTGCATCACTACATCGTCACGCAACTACTGTTACAAAGGGAGCGCAAATATACGCTCAGTCTGCATGTCAATTGAAGTTCATTTTTTACCTGATGATGTCACGGTTGAGGCCGAGGCAGGTGAACCCTTGCTCGATGTGGCAGCGCGGGCGGGCGTTGCCATCCCGACTGGATGTTTGATGGGTTCCTGTCATGCCTGCGAAGTCGAGATGGATGGCGAAGATGTCTGCTCATGTATTACGGCAGTACCAGCAGGGCGATCGCACATTACGATTGATCTGTTTGTTGATCCCACCTGGTAAGGCTTCTTTTTTGCACTGAGGTGGCTACAGGTTCAGCCTTACACCAAAGGAAGCAAGGGAAAAAGCCAAATGCCTGAAACGTCTGTGGTGTAACTGTGATGAAGGTGTATGGACAAAGGATTTATGCCAATTCACTAGATTATGACTACGCATTATCCCGGCGGATAAAGGGCTTACGCTTTTTGCTCTGTCGTCCGATTTTGAAGCAATGGTGTTACTGAGATCTGGGTTCTAGAATGAGATGCGAGTCTACCTAAAGATGCATATTTAAGGAAAAAGGAACTACGACTCAATAGAATAGGTCAGGGCTGTCGTAATGATTATGAGTGCATGTGTTTAGTCAAAAAACATCCGCAAGCAATCAATTCATTGCGAAAGTGAGATGCTAGCCTATGTAGTTTATTGTGATGAATTATTGAAAACATTGAATATCCGTTGGCAAGCCGTATCGCTAATACTTTTATAATCTCATTACCAGTTTTCATTACTATTTCTGTTCGTTAAGAGTATCCATCACTGCATCTGCCGTAAACAGTAGGTTCAAGAGAATTGTTAGAGCAGTGTGCTGGAGGTTGATTTAAACAGCACAATTGTTTGATTGATTTGAAGTCTTGAACTGGACTGGATTTTCTGATCTCAGTAACAGAATGGACAAAAAAATGCGTTATATCCGTTACATAAAGTGGCTGCTTGCCTTGGCCACCATAGGAACTGTAGGAATAGCTCTATCGGGTTGTCAAAACATTTCTGGTAATGAACTGGCAACGTCAATTGCTGAATTGACGACTGCGAGGGATGAAGAAACGGCAGCGCCACCTGTACCAGAAATTTCATCCCAAATCTCTGATAGTACGCCAGATGCTGTGGTCAATGTGGCGATGGATGCTATTAATCAGGGGGATGCCGCGACTTTAGCGAAATACATGGCGAACAGTGGTGATGATCCGATTCAAGCGGCGGAAGCTGCGATCGCAGATTACAAAACTTATTTTCTCGGTGGTCGTCTCGTTGGTTTTCAACCTGTTGATCCAGCTGATTCAGCAGAAGGGGTTCAACGGTATGAGCTAATCAGTGAAGTGGGGCTGACGAAAGAAATTACTGTTGTGCAACAGGCTGATCAGCTCAAGGTGACGGACGAGTTTTTAGACTATTCCGGCATGGCAAAGGCGAAGATGTCGAGTTTTGTCGGAGCGTTACAGAATCAAAACGCCGAACAGCTTACAGCCGCATTGTCTACACCTCAATATCCCTATTCAACCTATTGGGCCGAACGTGCGATCGCGAATTACCAAGAACGGATGAACTTGGATACGGTAGCGTTTAAATTTGTTGATCTCAATTCTGTGAGCCAAGAATTTACGTATAACATTGTCTCTCAATCGCCAGAAGGTTACGAACTTGAGCACTACGTCACAGTCACCTTTTACAACGGACAAATTACAATTCAAGACCCCTGGCTTCCTTAACACGCTGCATCGACAATATGCCTGAACTGTAGGGGCAGGTTTAGCCACTCAACCTATGGCTCTGCAAACTGATCAACGAAACCCGTCCCTATCCCGAGTCAGGTTCGTTCTCCTCTTTGCTCCCTGCTCCCTCTTTCCCCTTTCCCCCTCCCACTTCCCACATGGCGCGGCATGATCAGAGCCACCCGTCAGCGCTATACTCTCCAATGTGCCAATACGTCGCTTTGCATCATGACCAAACAACGGATTCGAAACATTGTTCGCCAAGGACAGCCCGATCAAGTCGTCACCATTCAGGGCTGGGTTCGCACTAAGCGAGAATCCAAGGGATTTGCTTTCGTTAACGTCAATGACGGTTCTTCAATGGATGGCCTTCAGGTAGTGGTCGATGGCAGCTTGCCGGACTACGAAACTACGATGGCGCGAATCAACACAGGTGCGTCTGTTGAAGTGACGGGTAAGCTGGTGCAGTCTCCTGGTAAGGGGCAAAATCTAGAAATCCAAGCGCAATCCATCACGGTATATGGTGAGGCCGATGCCGAAACCTATCCGCTTCAGAAAAAGCGCCACTCGTTTGAGTTTTTACGCACAATTGGTCATTTGCGATCGCGCACCAATACCCTCGGTGCTGTGTTCCGCGTCCGTAATGCTTGCTCCAGTGCCATTCACCAGTTTTTCCAAGAGCGGGGCTTCATGTGGGTGCATACGCCCATCTTGACCGCGAGTGACTGTGAAGGCGCAGGCGAAATGTTTGCGGTGACTAGCCTCGATATGGGCAATGTGCCGAAGACGAAAGAGCAGGCGGTGGACTATGCCCAGGATTTCTTTGGTAAACCTGCTTTTTTAACCGTTAGCGGTCAGCTAGAAGCCGAAATTATGGCGCTGGCGTTTTCGGATGTCTACACCTTTGGGCCAACCTTCCGGGCGGAGAACTCCAATACCTCGCGTCACCTAGCTGAATTCTGGATGGTGGAGCCGGAGATGGCCTTCTGCGATTTGGAAGGCAATATGGACTTGGCGGAAGCGTTCCTCAAGTACGTGTTCAAGTCGGTGTTTGAAACCTGTGCCGATGACATGGAGTTTTTCAACCAGCGCATCGACGAGAACGTACTGGCGACGGCGGAGAACATCATCCATAACGAGTTTGAGCGGATCACTTACACGGAAGCGATTCGGCTGCTCGAAAACAGCGATCGCACATTCGAGTTTCCGGTTTCCTGGGGGCTGGATATGCAGTCAGAGCACGAGCGCTACCTGGCCGAAGACCTGTTTAAGAAGCCTGTGATCGTGACGGACTACCCCACCGAGATTAAAGCCTTCTATATGCGGCTAGGCGACGATGGCAAAACCGTGCGGGCCATGGATGTTCTTGCGCCGCGTATTGGCGAAATCATCGGCGGTTCCCAGCGGGAAGAGCGGTTGGATGTGCTGGAGCAGCGGATTCAAAACGCTGGGCTAAATTTAGATGATTATTGGTGGTACCTCGATCTGCGTCGCTATGGCACCGTGCCCCACGCCGGTTTCGGCCTCGGCTTCGAGCGCCTCGTGCAGTTCATGACGGGCATGACCAATATCCGCGATGTGATCCCCTTTCCCCGCGCCCCCCAAAGCGTCGAGTTTTAGGACAAGCCGCTTGCCGCTGCACCGCAGCGGCATTATTGCTTTCTCCTCAAAACGCCTCTCTCCTCACGCCTTGCTCCTCACTTCCCCAATACACGCCGCCGCAAACACAAACGCTAGCGCCGCACTTGTTTCCAGCAGTTCCTCAAAATGATTCAAAGCAGCATTGAGTGGAAACATCACGTCAATTGTCGTTGGGATAATGAGGAGTAGAGCTGCGATCGCAACAAACTGATAGGCCGGATAGCTCACTAAAAAGCGCCAGATCTGTCGATGTTTCAAGCCAATCAGCACCAAACAACCGATGATTAGCCCAACTAAACCATGTAAAATCCAGCGATGTTCTTGGCCGACTATATAAGCAATTTCAATGACATCATGAAAAGCATCAAAGCGAACACCATAAATTCGCATTGCTGGAATGCGTAAAACACTTTCTGTAAAGCTCAGCTCATCCCAAAAACCAAAAAAGCTAAGAATCGGAATCGCCAAATAGCGCCATCGATTCGGTTTAGGTAAGCGGAGTAGCGCGCGCACCCCCCAAATAAAACCAATAGCGTAAAAAACTAGAGCCAGTACTTCAATCAGTTGTCCTTCTGCCGAAGAGAATAGAAATGTGTCGCGCATAGATGGAAAAGCTAAATAAGCGATGCCAAACAGCAGCAGTGCCACCCCATCAATCAGCCAAAACCGCCGTCGGAGGCGCTGAAGGGATAATGAAACAGGCTGCACTGTAGATTGCTCAGCAGTAGCCTGTGCAGTTGGCTCGGTAGTCTGATGCGACGACTGATTAGATACCTGCTGATGATGAATCTGGCTCACGTCTTCACCGATGCTAGCTGATGTCTATATTAGTCTTCTAGAATACATGGATTGTGCTTTAGATGACATCCGCGCTGAGCTGAGATTGATTGGCATGTCCTGAGAGGTAATAGACATGGGACGTATTCGAGAAAAAATCTGCGATCGCTGTTATCAACCTGGGTTAATTCTGTATCGAGTGCAAATCGATGAGACAGGCGAATGGAAATTCATCTGCGATCGCTGTTGGCCCGATGTCCGCCACGGCAATCCGCATTACACCTATGGCGGCACCTGGAAAGCAAGGAAGCGCCATTAAGTAAACCACAGGAGGGCATCAAGACATCTCTACACAGTGATCCCCACCAGTCACAATCGCTACAGCATCAATCCGTTTTCCCGCCCCCTTTCTCCCCCACTCCCTTTCCCCCCTGCCCTCAATACTTTCCCCCTCTCCCCATCTCACAAATGGGTCTCTACCTTTAGCAAGAGTTTGTTAACAGAAGCACGGATATCTAGGGAAAACACGGATATCGAAGCCGAGTTGGGAATAGTAGTCTGTAGACAGTATGTGGCCTTTAGATCCCCCTAGCTATGACTAGGCAACAGCTAAGGGATTCCAATTCAAGCGTATCGATTGCCCCATGTTTATCCCATCCCCATCTCGGCCAATGAAGACTGTCACAGTGGGTCAAAATTTGCATTCTATTCAACCCGCTGTTGCGCTACTCGGCCAAGCATTACGGGTACAAGCCGTTTATCTGGTACTGGACGATTATCGGCACTCAACGACGCAACTAGCGACGCAGCACTGCATTCAATGGCATCAGGCGGCTAGTGCAATCGATACAAATACGACCGATACCAACGTGACCGATGATCGAGTACAAGTAGACGGAGTCATTGATGACGCATCGATCATTGCGGGTCTAGCGCTGGTTCGACAAATGATGGGGCAGATCAGCGCCGCAAAAGCCGAGGTTCTAGGGGATCACTCGGCATCTCTGAATGTTGCAGATTCAGATGGTACAGATTTAGAGATTACCCTAAGCAGTTGTCAGCTTGATGCCGATGTTTTTACCCATTCATCGACCCAAACTGAGATCGCACTTTCAGCTCCAGTTCAGATCACCCCGAATCAGCAGGCACAGTTTATCCTGGTTCGTTCTACTCCAAACAACTGGAGCCCAGCTGAGCTAAAGCAAGCCCAGGAGTTGCTGGTGCCCACGGTCGCCACCCTGACTCAGCTGCTCAACCAGGGAACCTGTGAACAGCGAATCCACCAGCAGCAACTGGTTTATCAACTGGCGCAGAGTATCAGTAATACCACTGAGATTGACCATATTTTTGCGATCGCGCTGGATGGCTTGGGTCAGAGTCTTGCACTTCAGCACGCCTCAATTTTGCTGTTGAAATATTCCCAGCCAGTGCTTCAGCAGTCGCTTTCTGACTTCACAAATATTCGATTTCGGCTAGCTCATACCTGGTCGGCTGAGGCGACTCATTCATCAAGCCCTGTGGCCTATAGCGCGGCGCGAACCTCCGGTGGCTCCAACTCGCCGATGTTTCCGGTTTCCAAGTGCAACATTATTCAGCAAGCCATTCAAGTTGCGCCTCGGTCATTAGCCGTCCAGTCGCGACAGGCCACCCCCATCCAGTCTGCTCATCTAGCCAGCCATTCTGCAACCGAATTCCAGGTCAAGTTTTCTGACCAAACCGTTCAGATTAATCCAGCCGACGATTTATATTTTCAGCATTGGTATCAAGACCTGTGCGATCGCACCTTACTTGTGACGCCGATTGAAAATCGGGGCAAGATCCTGGGCTTTATTGTTCTACATGATTTAGGAACGCGGTCTTGGCACGATGACGAATGTGCGCTGGTTGAAACAGTCGCCACTCAACTCAGTGGAGCCATTTTGCAGGTACAAACCCTGCGCCAAGTCCAGTCAATGGTCGAAAAGCGCACGGCTCAACTAGAGCGCAGCATTGAAGTGCAGGGCAAACTCTACGAGCAAACCCGCCGCCAAATTGACCAACTGCGTCGCCTAAACCAGTTGAAGGACGACTTTCTCAGCACGATTAGTCATGAACTGCTGACGCCGCTGACCAGTATGCGCTTGGCGGCGCGGATGCTGCGCCAAGCCGACCTGCCGCCAGAACGCCGACAAGCGTATTTGGATATCTTAGAGCAGCAGTGTTCCCAGGAAACTGACCTGATCAATGACCTGTTGGCGCTTCAGAGTATTGAATCGCAGCCGCTCCAGGCCGAACTGCAAGAAATTAATCTGAATACCTACGTTCAGGATATTATCCGGGCCAATCGTCCTCTATGGGATACCAAAAGCGTTGAGCTACAGGTCGATTTACCGGAGCAGCCCCTCCTGATGAGAACCGATGTCACCAGCCTGCACCGCGTTCTGCGGGAGCTACTGACCAATGCCAGCAAGTATTCCCAGCGGGGACAAGCCATTTCTTTGCAAATCCAGCCCGGCTCAATTGATGATGTGGCCGTGATGGATTTAACGCTGATCAATCGAGGGACAGGCATTCCAGCCGAAGAGTTGCCCTATGTGTTTGATAAATTCCGGCGGGGACAGGCGGCGCTTAAGCAGGCCATTCAGGGTACGGGACTAGGGCTAGCGCTGGTGCATTGCTTGGTGCAGCAGCTAAACGGCAAAATTACCGTTGAGAGTGCCGTCATCGCAGATGACCTGTGGGAAACTACCTTTAAACTAAAAATCCCGCTGATTCATCAACCCCAGGTAAGTTCCATCGCGTAACGTGCTAGCTGTACCCCAATCCGTTACAACGACATCTGGCGAAATCCGGAAAGGCACCTGCCTCTCTGGGTTTTGGTTTTGCTCGGTGCCAGATATCAGTACAATCAAAACCGATGGCGTTATCCCTTTCTCAATTTGCCTTTAGGATAGGAAGGGAACGTCGAGCAGGTCGCAAACTTGTAGTTAGGTGCGATCGCACATCGCTCAAAAGACAATCATTTTTTGTGTGGACTGAGTCTGCATGACAAAAAATGATTACTTGAATACTTACGTATCTGGCACCTTGCTAATCGAGAACCCGAAGCGATTATTTTGCCGCCGCATCGCGGCGGCAAAATAACCCTCCTGGGTTTTGGTGCAAGATGTGAGAACACTTAAAGTCGTAAAAGTCGTAGTCCATCAATAGTGCTTGAGTAATGCAGATCACGGACGGTTTCGTTGGCACAGTCGGCAACACCCCGCTCATTCGCCTCAATCGGTATAGTGAGGAAACGGGTTGCGAAATTTTAGGAAAAGCCGAGTTTCTCAATCCTGGCGGCTCAGTTAAGGATCGAGCCGCGCTGTTTATCATTCAAGATGCCGAAGAAAAGGGATTGCTCAAGCCGGGTGGCACCGTGGTGGAAGGTACGGCAGGAAATACCGGAATTGGCCTAGCCCACATCTGCAATGCCAAGGGCTACCGCTGCATGATTGTCATTCCTGAAACCCAGTCTCAGGAAAAAATCGACATGCTGCGAACCTTGGGGGCAGAGGTGAAAACCGTGCCTGCGGTGCCCTATCGCGATCCGAATAACTATGTGAAGGTGTCCGGTCGCCTGGCCGAGGAACTGGAAAACGCCATTTGGGCCAACCAGTTCGATAATCTGGCTAATCGCCAAGCCCACTACGTCACAACTGGGCCGGAAATTTGGCAGCAAACCGATGGGAAAATTGACGGTTGGGTTGCCGCCACGGGAACAGGTGGTACCTATGCCGGAGTGTCCCTGTTTTTAAAAGAGAAGAATCCCAATATTCGCTGTGTGGTGGCCGACCCGATGGGCAGCGGTCTCTACAGCTATGTCAAAACCGGGGAAATTTCGACCGCAGGCAACTCCGTGACGGAAGGAATTGGCAACAGCCGGATCACGGCCAATATGGAGGGCGTTCCGATCGACGATGCCATTCAAATTGATGACTCGATGGCCTTAGAGGTGATCTATCGGCTGCTCTATGAAGAGGGCTTGTTCATGGGCGGTTCGGTCGGCATCAACGTTGGCGCAGCGGTTGAACTCGCCAAGCAGATGGGGCCAGGACATACCATTGTGACTGTGCTGTGTGATGGGGGCGGTCGCTACCAGTCCCGCTTATATAATGCTGAGTGGCTGGCATCTCGCAATTTGGAAGTGCCCGAAATTGGTCGAGCGTATATCAAGTGAATTTAATCAGTCCGCCAACTGTAGGGGCGGGTTTAGTCGATCAATCTGCACCGTGTCCTAGAGTTGACGGCAAAACCCGCCCTTACCCAATGTCGAACGTACTTGATTCACAGTTCTAGCGCTGACCAATGATGCTGAATTTTGAGGCATACAGTTATGGCTGCTGTTGAGCCATTCAGCCAACGAGAGACAGACCGCGATCGCAGTTCCACCTCCAATCCTAATCCCAACTGCGATCGCAACAAACAACTGGTAATCGTCTGTCAAAATACCGCCTGCCGCAAAGCTGGGTCAGCCAATGTTCTCAAGGCATTTGAAACTGCGATCGCAGATGCAGATGTTGATGTTGAACTCGAAGGTCGCCGCTGTTTGGGACAGTGCGGCAGCGGACCAATGGTGCTGGTGCTGCCAGATCAAATTTGGTACGAACGGGTGCAGCCCGCAGAAGTGCCTGCCATTGTTCAACGTCATTTGCGGGATGGGCAGCCCATTCAGGCCATGCTGTATCGGCGGTTTCACCAGAAGTAGTACTATGCCCAATACGTTTTGATGGTTGGTGGGGGGGGGGTTTCGCGGCCCCCCAACCACCCAAAACCACCCAAACGCAAGTGGGAAAAGAAAAGGTTGAAAGGAAAAGCAAGGAG
>CBKWJC010000040.1:0-57950 GCA_966674685.1 uncultured bacterium | reverse complement strand
TAACCTGCAAATAATGCTTTTGAGACTTGATTCAGCAGCTACCTAACACCTAATCTTCCATAAATTAAATGGAAAATTTGCTGTCTTATTTCTTGGTTTAGGCTAGTATTCACCAAAATACTGATAACATTTCGCTTTAGCTTAAAGACTGAGATTTAATACGGTGACACCTGAGGTTACACAACTGATGTCCCTCTACAGAGAAGCAACTCCAGATGAAATGAAACTTGTTGATTTGTACCTTGCCGAATTAAGGCATACCTTTACTGTATGGAGTAAAAACTACAAAAACTACGAAGATGAATATAACCTTTTGAGTTTTGCCTACTATGAAGGTTGCTGTGAACCAATTATGGCCACTGCTGCACCTTATGTTGTTGGAAACTCACTTGTGAAAAAAGCAGGTTTTCAGTGGGTAATGGTTCAATCCAATAATGCGTGGCATCATGGTGTTTTCCATTCTGCGCTTTCTGAACCTATAAACTTACTCACACTAGAAAACGGCGACTGGTATCGACCTGAACCAGACGATGAACCACCAGAACCAGGTGAAGTGACATTAGCTTCACATGATGTCATTGGTTTAATTGTGAAGTGGAAGCAAAGCAAAGGCTGTGAGGCTCCCATTCCAAAGGGATCATATTCAGAACTAAAAAAACAAGTGGCACGTGCTCAGATCTTTGGGCATCCTACTCAAGATCCGCGCAACTGAGTAGACGCCTACACCTAACTCTGAATTAAGCCTAAAGCCTGCTGATTACAGAAAAAACTCGCGTTAGCCTGACAACGTAATGTTAGGTCTATCAGCGAGAAAGCCATGCCGACAGCAGCACCATTTACGTGGAAACAGCTTCAGAACGGATCGGATATTCGTGGGGTCGCCTTGGCAGGTGTGCCCGATGAAACCGTAAACCTGACGCCGGATGTGGTTCGCACTCTGGGCAAAGCCTTCGTCAGTTGGCTGTCGCAAACACTGGGCAAATCGCCTGCGGAGATGACGATTGCTGTGGGTCGAGATAGTCGCCTGTCTGGGCCAGAGCTGATGCAGGCGGTGATGGAGGGAATTGCGGCCTGTGGCTGTCGGGTGTATGACTGTGCGATCGCATCGACACCCGCCATGTTTATGAGCACCGTCACACCAGAGTATGACTGCGATGGCGGCATCATGATGACCGCGAGCCACCTGCCGTTTAACCGCAACGGACTGAAATTTTTCACCAAGAAGGGCGGCCTGGAGAAGCAAAACATCAGCGATATTCTGGCGCTGGCGGAGCAAGGTGAGTTTGCCGAAGCCGAGACGCCCGGTGCAATTGAGGCGCGTGACTTTATTGCCGTCTACGCGGATCAACTGGTGCAGATGATTCGCAAAGCGGTGAACCATCCCGACCACTATGACCAGCCGCTGCAAGGATTGAAGGTGATTGTCGATGCAGGTAACGGTGCGGGTGGTTTCTATGCCAGTCAGGTGCTTGCACCCTTGGGAGCGGATACGACGGGTAGCCAATTTCTGGAACCGGATGGCTCGTTTCCTAACCATGTGCCGAATCCCGAAAATAAAGCCGCGATGGCCTCGATCTGTCAGGCGGTGATTGAGAATCAGGCTGACTTTGGCATCATTTTTGATACCGATGTGGATCGGGGGGCGGCGGTGGATCACCAAGGGCGAGAGCTGAACCGAAATCGGCTAATTGCCTTGATAGCTGCGATCGCGCTTCAGGAGCATCCTGGTAGCACAGTCGTGACTGATTCCATCACCTCGGACGGATTGACGCAGTTTATTGAAGGGGAGCTGGGCGGCGTACATCACCGCTTTCAGCGGGGCTACAAGAACGTGATCAATGAGGCGATTCGCTTGAATAACGCCGGACAGGAATCCTGGCTGGCGATTGAAACCTCTGGTCACGGCGCGATGCGGGAGAACTATTTTCTGGATGATGGCGCGTATCTGGTCGGCAAGCTGCTGGTTGAGTTAGCCAAGTCAAAGTTGGAAGGGCGGACGCTGACAGATTTGATTGCCAATTTGCAGGAGCCAGTGGAGAGTGAAGAATTTCGGCTCAAGATCAAGGCCGCTGACTTTAAGGCGTATGGCAATGCGGTGATTGAGCGACTGAAAGATTTTGCAGCAGCGCAGGAGGGCTGGCAGGTTGTGCCGAATAACTATGAGGGCGTGCGGGTTGCTTGTCAGTCGGCGGCAGAAAGCGGCTGGTTTTTGCTGCGGCTGTCGCTGCATGATCCGGTGATGCCGCTGAATATTGAGTCGAATGTGGCGGGTGGCGTGAATGTGATGAAACAACGGCTGCTGGAGTTCTTGCAACCGCTGGGACAGTTGGATTTGACTGCCTTAATGAGCGTAAGATCCTAAAGCAGAACAATTTGTAGGAGTGATTCAGGGTATAGATGATAGGCAAATCATCGATGAGCAGTTGAGAGCTAAGATTGACTAATCTTCAATTCTGGGAGGCTTTATATTTGCGTTTGGAGCCTCTTTCCTGCCGCTCACGCTCCATCTGTTTCTTCACTTTTGGAGCGGAGCAGAGAAAATCTTGTGCACGGCATTTTCAAATCTTTAGTATTTAGTACTTATTTCATTTTGTTGCATTTCGGTTAACTTGGCGCTTTTTCCAATATTTTCTTTTTATCAGTCTACGTCATTTTGGGTTGCTCAACGTTGTCAATAGACGGCCTTAACGATCTTAAGGAACAGTTTAGTTACTCATATGTATCAGCCGTCACAACTGCGGCTGGATACGTGTGCAGCAATCCTACCCATTTAGAGGATAATCTGGGTATTGATTTAACTATCAGAAAAAGGTCAAGAGGCAGGAAAAAGACAAGAGCTGCTCTGGATGTTCAAGTAAAATGCTCTTCAGTTAACTCGTCTTCCGTGTCAATCAATGACAAAGAAATAAAGTTTGACTTAGATGTTGATAATTACATTGAATTGATTAAGCCGGAATCTATTCCTCAAATCCTCGTATTGATGTTAGTTCCTGAAGATTTTGAAAAATGGCTTTGCCAATTGCAGCATAGGCTTGTAATGAGAAAATGCGCTTATTACAAAACTTTTGAGTCTTGCAAGGAAACGAAAAATACAAGTAAAATAAGGATATCGATACCTAGCCAAAACGTTTTCAGTCCGGTAGCGCTAAAAAAATTGTTGAAGTAGTGAGGCGTACAGTTTTGCTATGGATAACATAAAAATAACAGATTCCTTACTTCAAGGAATGAATGTTACAAAGATCTCTGACTATTTGAGATCCAAAGGATGGCAGGCAGAAGAAAAAATTGGTGACAAGGCTACCGTATGGGCTAATGAAGATTATGAGGTCATAGTCCCATTAAGGCAAGAGCTTAGAGATTATACTAAGCGTATAGTAGAACTTTTAGAGATTCTTGAAGAGTCGGAAGAAAGACCAAGAATTGATATTTTAAACGATTTGCTTGAGCCATCTCAGGTTTCTTCTTTGATGGGAAGAGAGATTATTATGTTTTCCATGAACTTTTCTTCTGAGTATGGGTCGGAAGCTCCTATACATGATATGTCTAGAATGCTTTTCTCATTACAAGATTTGATTTATCAGTTAGGGAAAAGACAGGTTATCAAGAACCACACTTCAGAAGAATCTTTTGACGAAAGTTTTGCAAGGCTTGAAACTCAAAATCTTAAAAAGGATACTAAAAAAGAGCTTGACCTTACCGCTTTTGGTACTTTTGAAGGATCTTTTGGTATTAAGCTAGCATCTAGCCGTGTGGCTTTGTTGTCACAATCCAGGGCTGTTATGCCGAATACAATTAATGATCTGTACGCACTTTTATCTGCTGGCGACAATATTGAAGTTCTTCAGCCTTTACTGGCTAAAGTTAAAGTTTTGGCAGCTAAAAAATATGTCAGCTTTCTCAAAACAGTTAAAAACGCTCAAGCCAATCTTTTTTTTGAATGGGGTTCAACAAATCCGCAATATGGCGGATCTTGTCGTTTGTCATATGATCTCGCTAAAAGCATAATCAAAAGCATAAATCGAATAAACTCTGAAGAAAAAACTGTTATTCATCCAAAAGGTAGATTAGTTCAAGGCCACGTCGAAACTCGACATTTTGTTTTCAGAACAGAAGAAGGTGAAGAGTACAGTGGTTATATATCACGTGAAGCAATGCCTACATCAGGAGAGCTTCATCTGACGACATGTTCTCCCACGATTGAAAGAACAGTGCGTAGATACTTTACGACAAACAAGGTCGAGGTCAATGACGTAATCACTTACTTGGGTGATGACTACATAGAAACAACTAGGCCTGACAATGAAATAGCCCAACCAAATCTTTTTGACCGCAGCCAAGATAGACCTGAAGAGTAGCGCATCCAAACCTAATCCTGGTTAGCCAAGTGTATATCCTTCTTAGCAGGCATGACAGCGGGAGATCATACGGCTACGCTAAACAAGTACTTTGCGATCGCACCCGCAACGATCCAGCTTTTGCTACAGCGTTTTCCACCGTGCAGTTTTGCAATCCCATCTATGCTAGGATTGAACCCTCAACTCTAGTCTGTTGTGGCTTGTTGGAACATGTTGGTTCGAGCCGTCCGACAAAATAAAACTGTACTGCTCTTAAGACTGGCCCCAGCGTTTCATTTGGGGTAGGGGCACATCTAGGAGCAATCTAAATTCATGACTTTTCAAACTCTCGGTCTCTCGACCGAACTGCTGCGTGCTGTTGCCGATCAGGGGTACACCACACCTACACCGATTCAGCAGCAGGCCATTCCCCATGTATTGCAGGGACAGGATGTTTTTGCCAGCGCCCAAACGGGAACGGGTAAAACCGCCAGCTTTACACTGCCGCTGCTGCAACGTCTGAGTAGCGCTGATCCAGGCAAATATCCAGGCAAAGGCCATCGGGTGCCACGGGCGCTGATCCTGACGCCGACGCGCGAACTGGCGGTTCAGGTCAGCGAGAGCGTTAACACCTACGGTAAACATTTGGCGCTCAAGCCAGCGGTGATTTATGGCGGTGTCAGCATTGCGCCGCAAATTCAGGCTCTCAAGCGGGGCGTGGATATTGTGATCGCCACTCCAGGTCGATTGCTGGATCACATGATGCAAAAGACGATTGATCTGTCCCAGGTCGAGATCTTAGTCCTAGACGAGTGCGATCGCATGTTGGACATGGGCTTCATTCACGACATTCGCAAAATTCTGGCCAAGGTGCCCGCTTCTCGACAGACGCTGATGTTCTCCGCCACGTTTTCTGCCCCAATTCGGAAACTGGCCAGTACGCTGCTGAACGAGCCAGTACAGATTGAAGTGGCTCCCCGCAACACCACCGCTGAACAGATTGAACAGATCGTGCATCCTGTCGATCGCGATCGCAAGCGAGAACTGCTGTCCTATCTGATTGGCTTCAACAACTGGCGACAGGTGCTAGTCTTTACCCGCACGAAGCATGGCGCGAACAAATTGGCTGACCAACTGGCAAAAGACGGACTGAAAACCGCCGCCATTCACGGCAACAAAAGTCAGGCCGCTCGCACCCGCGCTCTCAAGGATTTCAAGCAGGGCAAGGTGCGCGTGCTTGTCGCCACCGATGTGGCTTCACGAGGGTTAGACATTGACCAACTGCCCCATGTGGTGAATTTTGAGCTGCCCAACGTGCCGGAAGACTATGTGCATCGCATTGGTCGCACCGGACGAGCAGGAAATGAAGGACGAGCCGTTTCACTCGTGTCTACAGATGAACATTCCCTGCTGAAAGGGATTGAACAGTTGCTGAAGCGCAGCCTCGACAAAGACGTGATTCCGGGATACGAGCCAACTGCCGCTCAGGTTGTGACTGCGCCCAAACCGAAGCAGGAGCGGTCGAAGCAGCGCCGTAGTCGCCCAGACCAAGCGCGATCGCAATCACCGTCCCGTCCTAAAAAGTCCACTGCACCCCGCAATGGGAAACGCAGGGGAATCCGCACGGCTTAGAGGCTTCCATCTCAAAAATAACCACTAGCACCTAGCCACCACCGACGATGGTGACAACTTCAAGCTGATCGCCAGTTTCCATCACTGTGGACTCCCAAAACTGGCGATGCAGAATTTCGCCGTTGTATTCCACGGCAACCAAGCGGGGATTCATGCCCTGCTGCTGGAGAAAATCCGGCAGCGGGGTATTCGGCGCACAGGTCTGCGGTTTGCCGTTCACCTGTACATTAACTTGAGCCGTAGAATCGGTCGAAAAGTTGGCAGCGTGCGACATGATGATTTTCAGTACGTGAGCAATAAACACAGTAGGGGCAAATGGCCATTTGCCCCTACGTGACGTCAAAAGACTACTTTGAGATTGTATAGGTTTTAGTATTCGCCAACTGGCTGACGAAAAACTGGGTCATCAGCGTCGGCTGATCGGCAGCCATGATGGCGCGAACGACGGCAACGCGATCGCAACCTGCTTCGATTACCTGACCGAGATTATCGGCATCAATGCCGCCAATCGCGAACCAGGGCACCGTGGCATGAGCGGCGGCATGGCGAACATAGTCCAGACCCGCAGCGGCTTTATTTGGCTTCGTCGGTGTGGCATACACAGGGCCAACGCCAATGTAATCGGCTCCTTCTGCGATCGCACGTTCCATCTCATCGGGATTTGTCGTCGAGCGACCAATAATCCGATTTGTACCCAATAGCTGCCGCGCGGTGGCAATTGGCATGTCCTGCTGACCCAGGTGGACGCCATCGGCATTCACAGCCAGAGCGATATCAACTCGGTCATTGACGATGAACAGCGCCCCGTAGCGATG
Organism: uncultured bacterium; assembly: GCA_966674685.1. GTDB lineage: Bacteria > Cyanobacteriota > Cyanobacteriia > Phormidesmidales > Phormidesmidaceae > Thainema. The sequence continues at coordinate 51,169 of CBKWJC010000040.1, read as the reverse complement.
GCAGAGGTCACACAGCTTTTGCGCCAGCGGAATACGATCGCAATCGTCCTGCTGCTTTTCGCGGTACTGGACAATGTGCAGGCCACCTTTGAGAGCGGCTTCCACAATTTCTAAAATGCGATCGCTGGGCGATGTCACCAGATAGCAGCGAGCCTGAAGCAGCTTGCGGTGGCGCTGCTGGCCAATCAAATCACTTTCCAGCGTGTACACCTGATAGCGCAGTTGCTTACAGGCCGCAGCCATCTCTGGATGGTGAATTTTGCCGTATTCCTCTAGCACCCGCAGCGCTTCTTCCGTGCGGCAGAAATTGGCCTGTAGCACGTCTTGGATATTAGATCGCTGGGCTTCACGGACATGGGTCAGCTCTGTACCCGGATCTTCCGGCGTGTCGCGGGCAGCACGAATTTCGGGTGTATGCCACTGGGCAATTTGCTGTCGCCAATCTTTGCAGCGGCGCGTTAGCTCAACATCATTCAAGCTAAAGCGACACCACTCTTCAATGATGCGTAATCCTTCCCGTGCTCGATCTAAATTGGCGTCCAAAATCCGGTAGATCGACGCTTTGAAAGCATCCTGTTGCGGATTACTCAACGTCTCGCTGGACGGTAGCCCATGCTCAGCATGATTGTTGGGATGAAGTTGCTGTATATCGCCCATAGCCCTTACCACTGTTGCTTTTTCATCGTAGCGCGAGGGGGTAGTGGGTGAGGGGGTGGATGGGTTTTGAGGGTTGAATTTTGAGTGGGAGATGGGGGAGGGATACATCGTTGCTACTGATTTTGATTTGTTTGATTGGACTGATTGTGGGTTGACTTGTGGTTTGGCAGATGGCTGGATAGTCGGTTGAGCGGCTGATTGCGCTGTGGCTGTTTGTGGGTCTGGTTTGGGTTGAGCGGATTTAGGCGACGTTGATTGGGTCGCGGTAGATTTCGCGAGTGATCGGGCTGTCGCCTCCGGCTTGCCAAGGCGGGATTTACAGGAGGACAGCACAGCCTGTATCCAGACTTGATGTTGTTGCCAAATCCTCTGCCCCGTCATGCCCAAATCGCTCCAGAATATTACCAATTTTGCTGAACGTTATTTCTCCCTGGGAACAACCTGCCCTGTAGGAGCGGTTTAACCATTCGTAGGGGCGGTTTTTGCCATCATCGTTTAAGTCTGAACCACAATTGATCAGCTCAACCCGTTCCTACATACCTCTTCCAACCAACAGAAACGTATTTATCTTGTTCGTCTCGCGCTTCACATCTTATGTGTCTCAACTGAAAGACATCGGTTTCGGGATGGGCTGTTGACAAAACTTATAACTTCAAGCTGGATCTTTTGCGGGTCTTGAATTACAACTTTGAGCATTCTTGTCAATTTTGGGTCGGGGCAATGTTCCCAACTAGTTGCCGCATAAGCGTACATAGAGGGCATCGCTAGCTGTGTACCCATCGGTGTGAGTCATGTGTGGATAGTCCGTCGAACTTATAGGACGACAAGGGCGGAGTGAATGTGAGGAGTCGGAGTTTCGAAGTGAGTGTGAGGAGTCACAAAATATGAATTCGAGTCACCGATCGGCCATCGGCCAATCTGTCATCTGGCTAGCTGGCATGGCATTCTCTGTGGGTGTTGGCGAATCTGCGATCGCACAGGTTCCTGATTCATCCAGCGCCCAGCAGGTTCCAGAACCAATTGCCAGCGCGCCGTCTGGGACGGAGAATGCGGTTCATGCGGCCTCGAACGTGACGGTGCTGCACGTCAACTCCGTGGCGGGACACGATCAATCGGGTTCGGGTGAATCGAATGCTCCTTTTCGCAGTCTGACTCACGCGCTCCAGGTGGCTCAACCCAATACGGTGATTGTGCTAGCACCGGGTACCTACAACGCCAGTAATGGTGAATCGTTCCCGATTCAGCTTAAGTCAGGCGTCACAATTCAGGGCAACCCAGAGAATTCCGGCCAGGATGTAATTATCAAAGGCGGCGGTATGCATCACAGCCCTGCTTTTGGTGAGCAGAATGTCACACTGATTGGAGCCGATCAGGCGGGGCTGACGGGCGTTACCGTCACGAATACTGACCCCAAGGGCTACGGATTGTGGATTGAATCCACTAGCCCGATTGTGGTGAACAACACGTTTCATGCCAACGGTTACGACGGGGTTGCAGTGGCGGGACAAGCCAATCCCATGCTGCGGAGTAATCTATTTGCAGGCAACGGCGCGAGCGGCGTTTCTCTCTTCGGTCAGGCTGGCGGCACCCTCCGCAACAACACGTTTGACAGCAATAGCTTTGGCGTCAATATCGCTCATCAAGCCCGTCCGATTCTGGTCGGCAACCGAATTTTGCGGAACCGTGATGGCATTGTGGTGCAGGATGAAGCGCGTCCCGCCCTCCAGGTCAATATCATTGAGGGTCAGGAGCGCGACGGTCTCGTTGCGAGAGCCAATGCTCAGCCTAATTTGGGTACACCGGATCAAGCGGGCGGCAATATCTTCCGCAGCAATGGTCGCTTAGACATCAACGCTGAAGCGGTGCAAACGCCGATTCCAGTTTATGGCAGTCAGTTCGAAGCCAGTGCCGCCCGTGGCAAAATCGATGTCACGGGTGCGATCGCACTCAACGCGGACACCAGTCGCACGGTTGCCACGGCACCTGTCACCCCGACCAGTAATCCTTTCAGCACCACGCTATCGGAGATGAGTCGCACCAATCAGGTCAGCGTCACGCCGATTAATCCAATCACATCCGGTACCGCGCTGTCTAATTCCTCAACGTCCAATGCTGTTACACCGAGTCCAGCCGCGTCTAGCGCAGCATCGGACAGCACGTCCCAGACCCATCAAGCATCTCAGGCCGGAGCCAGCGGCGGATCGGCACCTCAAACGAGTCAAACCCAAGCCAGCCGCACACAATCAGTACCGCCGATTTCTGCAATGGATGCCTGGATTCAGAATCCATCCGCAGAACGTCCAGCAGCAGTTAATGTCACTCTCGAAACGGCTGCTAATGCCTCAGAACCCACAGCAGCAGAGGCAGACACGGTAGCGGCTGCATCTACGGTCGAATCGGTTGAATCCCATGAAGTCGAATCGAATGAAGCGGAGCAGGTTGCGATCGCACCTCCACCTGCCACGCCCGCGATCACAGCCTCAGAGTCAGAGTCAGCCGCCGCTGAGGAACCTGCGATCGCAATCAGCGAAGAACCAGCAGCCCCCAGCGAATCGGCTAGTGAACTTGTAAATGAATCAGATAGCGGCTCAGACAGCAATCAGATCGCCATTCGCATCCCCACTCCAACCGTACCAGCGACGAACTCAATCCCGATAGTTGAACCTGCTGCTGAATCCACGGCTGAATCGGCTGAACCAGAAGCACCCGCAGAGCAAGAGATTGCTGATGGCGATCAGCAAACCACCTCCGAGACAGCAGCATCTGAAACACCAGCAGAGGAATCGCCGCCAGCCGTTTCTGCGACAGTTGCAGAACCCAGAGGTGCAGCGACATCAACGCCGCTGGTCACGGAGATCACAATTGAGCCAATCCTTGAACCAGCCGCAGCTGAAGCAGCCACTCATGCAGAAACCAGTCCCGAAGAAACAGCAGATGAGCCAGTTGCAGTTTTACCAACATCTGAAGAATCGGCAGTAGAAGCAGTTGAAGCTGAACCAGAAGACACCCAAATCGCGGTTCGACCAGCGGCGGCATCAGCCTCAGATTCATTGGTAACAGAGGTTGAATTTACGGCACCACCGACCAGTGACACGGGTGAACGCGCAAGTTCATCTGAATCATCAGAGCCATTGCCAACGCTGTCTGCTGCGCCAGCGTCTACGCCTCCAGCAGCCACAGACACGGCTCTACAGCTACCTGCTCAGCCAGTACCAGAAGTACCAGAGGTTGGTGCAGCGGGAACCAGTACAGAAACAGCGGCGTCCGCTGAAGTGCCTGCTGATGAAGCGGCATCAACTGAGACGGAACCGGAAGCAGCGCCGCTACCGACCGTTACATCGCGAGTAACGGTAACTGATTCAACTAGCGTACCCGCCATTCAGGATGCTCCGGCTACAGCGACAACAGCGCGATCGCACTCGCAACTGCCAGCCGCTCCTGCTGATGCCCCCGTGATAGATAACAACGGTAACAGTAACGACACATTAGCATTAGCGACGCCTCCCCAGAATCTGACCAGCGACCAGGCCATCTCAATTCCCGTCCTGTCCCCAGACACCTCTAGCAGTGGTGATAATTCGTCTGATACTGCAGCCCCAGAAGGCTGGCCTTCGCTTCTACATGAGCGTCAAACAGCGAACGCTCACCGTTCAGACAATCTAGCGGCAGCCGCTGCCACTGATGCATCTGAACCGGACTCTGAAACGGCATCTGAAGCGCCAGTAGACGCTCTAGCAGCAAGTCCATCTGAAGCAACCTCGACGGAAGCAACCGCTGACGAACCAGCAGCAGAACCAGAGATTGTTGCAGCCGCTCCGGCTGAAACGGTGCGTTCTTTGGAATTCAGCATTGACGCGGTGCAGGACGTTGTGCCGGAGAACAGTCAGCAAACGCTACCGGAAGCAACTGAGGTGATTGATGATAGCAATTTAGATGGCCGTTCAGTCGATGCGACAGAAACCGAAGCAGCTATTGATACCAACAGTCGCTCCAACCGGAATTACAGTGACTTAGCCGTTGCGATCGCAGATCGTCCCTTTGCCATGCGATCGGGATCCGCCGATCGAGATTCAGCTAATCAAACCAATGCCGATCAAGAAACTGAACATCGCGACACCGAGCGCGAGTTCACCCTTGCCGCCAGAACCGATTTAGACAGAACGGTGAGTGATGTGACTGACGCAGGTGCAGCGGCACCTGATGAAGTGGATGACGCAAATGATGCTGATGCAGTGCGGGAATTTGAATTTACGGCTCCGGCTGCATCACCTGAAGCAGGCAGCCCCTCAGCACTACCCACCAGTGCAGTCACCCGCCGTGAGCCAACATTGCCGCGTCTCCCCTCTCGTGCAACCCGTGAGCAAGTGTTGGCCATGACCAGCAATACAAGAGCAACAGGGTCACTGGTGAGTGCGCTGGCCACTCCTTCAACGACAGGCACGGAAACCAATGCAGTTTCTATTCCAGTTTCACCCGCAGGGGGCGCAACTCCAGGCACAACTAGCACCGTCACCAACGGAGAGGCCGAGCAAATTGCCCGTGCGATCGCAGAATCTGAACAAAATGCACTGCCCGTTCCCAGTATTAACATTCCTCTGGCCCGCAGCAGTGTTCCTGCCGTCAACGTCTCGCCGAATGCGACCCGTAGCCCCATTGATCCACCGCCACCGCCAACCCGAGCATCGAGCATGGGTCTCGGCTATCGGCTAATGGTGGATGCCCCCAGTACCGCTGAACAAGAGCGACTCAAGCAGCATGTCCGCGACGCCTTCCGAGTGCAGTACAACGGGCGGTCGATGATGCAGGCGGGTGCATTCCGCGATCGCACAGAGGCAGATGCCATCATGCAAATGTTGCAGGAAAGCGGATTTAGCGTCATCCTAGCAGAGTAAGCATCGTTGCTAGACCGATGAATTCTCCCCGCGCAGCATCGTCAAATTCGAGGCCAGAGATGCCAGATGCGATCGCGCATCCCAACCGCCCAACCTCGCCAGTTGACAAGCCCATTGTCTTTTTCGATGGCGAGTGCAATTTGTGCAATGGCTTTGTAGATCTGCTGTTAACGCTTGATCCAACAGGCAAACTGTGGATTGCACCACTGCAAGGGGAGACCGCTGCCCAACTGCTGCCACCGCTACCAACCGATTTGGAAGCCTGGTCGATGTTTTATCTGGATGAAACGGGGCTGTATGACCAGTCTGACGCAGCGCTGAAGGTGGCTCAGCAACTGGGCGAGCCGTGGTCAATCGTGGCGGCGTTGCAGATCATCCCTGAGCCGATTCGCAACGCGGTTTATCGCACGGTGGCCAGCAATCGCTACCACTGGTTTGGCAAACGGGCAACCTGTCGAGTACCAACCGAAAAAGAGCGATCGCGGTTTCTGCCCTAAGAACACAAATATTTCTTAAGTTCAGCGGACTGGCCTGCAGTTTACATGAAGAAAAGTTGCAGAGTTTGCCAAGCCAAACGGAATCCGAGCCGACGATGCTGTTTAGCTCTTCAACAGTTGCATTTTGCGCTGTATTGTCCGATACAGCCTGCCTTTCAACCGCACTTATTTTCGCCTAAATCATCTGTTTTAGTTTAAAGAAATGCAAAGGAATTCCTGTCTCCACTCTTAATAATGCTTAGAAATTTATGTCTAAAGATAGACTGGCCATGCCGTTCTACTGTTGCCTTTTTCAGATTTGGGGCTATTATATTAATTGAGCCAAAACTCAATATTAAAAACTAGAGACTAATCAGAATGAATAGAGTCTATTCTAAAGCCAGCGATTTTATATAGCTGTTTTAATAAGTTTTAATTACGTTTGATTAACTACTACTAAACTGAACTAAAGTTCAACTTATCAAAGCTTAAATCATAGACAACCGCTCTCTCAGTATGCTTTAGTGCAATGACAGCGCTAACAGCTACAATAAAACTACTCGCGTTCACCTGTCTATTTGTTCTAGCTCTTTTACAAGATAATCCTTCTACTTTTCCCGTAAAAAATTCGGCAGCTTGTCATTCTTACAATGATCATTTTCTATTAACTAAATGTGATAAGTTGCAAAAAATTTGGTGTGAGACTAATCCATAGCATCTACTAGGCGTATACTTTTTGCCTCCTGTATGACAGGCTCAAAATATTGTATAGAAAGCCATCTACTCATTATCTCTAACAGTTTTTCTATCAGATTTCTTCTAAGAGCCAATGCGAAAATCGCAGCTAAAACCGTCTAAAAACCTGCTGTTTTTGCCTCAAACATTTAACCCATCACGGTGTTAGCCTCAAATGTGATCTAAAACACATATCTAAAGCGGATTGGGCAAATTCCCGGTTGATCTAGGCCGCAGCATCAGGCTAATACTAAAAACAGCGTGTATGTCTACAGCATGTTTATAAGATGTTAGATTTTGTATCTTATTGCTTCCAATTCCTGTAGAGCATATAAGAGCAGACGTTGTATGGCTTTCCCTAACTGTTTATCACCAGCGATCGCGTAGATTGAAGCAGCCAATTGAGAGTATTTTTTATACTTTCGCTGATTCCGACCGCTAGCTGATATTCCAGATATTCACCGGATTACTCAAGGTGAAACCTTTTTCCTCGAATCAGATTTAATTGCGTTTGGAGAAGTGAAATCGTGAATATACGGCCAATGCTTGTACGTTTGGAAGGCGCTCTGGAGTGCAGCAATATTGCTGAGCGCATGATTCTGATTGCCAAGCCAACCTTGAATCAACTCGATAACGGGCCGCTCAATTTAGTCGTCGGATATGACAGCTCTCCTCGCAGCCAGATTGCGCTTGATGTTGCACTTTGGATTGCCTATCAAACGCGGCTAGCCACTTCATCGGAGGTCACGGTTCAAGTTGTTTATGTAATGGAATCTGAAACCCAAGCTCAAACCTGTAGGTTGGATTTGCTCCATCAGCAAGAATCGGCGGGTGGCGTTCCCAGCAGTTTACCTGACTCCAAACGGCTCCGAGACATCATGGATGTCCGCCAGCGCCAGCGTTCTGCTCAGGGCTTTGACGAGTCGCGATTGGCGATGCCGATTGCGCCCAAGCTGGAGTCTAATACCCTAACGCAGCAGACTACAGCCGTCAAAACTCTACCCACTCAGGCCGAGCAGTTTGCTCAAGCCGACCGCATCTTGTGGCAGGCACGCTGTTTGGCGGACGAGTGGCGTGGCTCATTGAAAACCCATCTGCGCTGGGGAAAAGTTGCGGCAGAACTACGACAGGTTGTAGAGGAAGAAGCGGGTACGCTGCTGGTTGTCGGCTGCGAAACAGCCGATGCGGATTTAGTCAAAGCACTAGGTGCAGACTTCCCCTGCCCTGTCATTGGCATTCCACCTGAGTTACAGGGTGAGTAATATCAAGTCTGGTTGAAAACCCATAGTTTATTTTTTCTGAAGCGCTTGCTTCACAAGCGCTTCAGAAAAAATAAACTGGGGTCCTATACGCGGACTTAATATGAGTCGTCCAAAATCAACCTAAAATCAAAAAGAGGCAAGCAGTGCTTGCCTCTTTTTGGTTAGTCAACGGGCCTGAAAGGATTCGAACCTCCGACACCGTGGTCCGTAGCCACGTGCTCTAGTCCACTGAGCTACAGGCCCATTTGCCTCACGGGTAATCATCATAACACAACTGACACACAATGCAATCCCCTGCTGAAAATTCATCTTCAAACAGTCCCCCGACCGAGGGGAAAGCCTTATCTCATCTGGATTCTCAGGGACAAGCGCAGATGGTAGACGTTTCTGCCAAATCTCAGACTGTCCGGCGAGCGGTTGCGATCGCACAAATCCAAATGCAGCCCGAAACCTTAGCCACCATTCAGTCTGGCAACGCGCCCAAAGGTGACGTATTGGGTACAGCGCGAATTGCAGGCATTATGGCGGCCAAGCAAACGGCCAACCTGATTCCCCTATGTCACACGATTCCCATCCAGAAAGTCGAGATTCAGATTACTGCCGACGAAGCGCTGCCGGGATATCAAATTCAGGCCGAAGTGAAAACCAAAGCCGAAACCGGAGTAGAGATGGAAGCGCTCACGGCGGTCTCCGTCGCAGCACTCACGCTGTACGACATGGCGAAGGCGCTGGAAAAGGGTATGCAAATTAAAACCATTCGCCTACTTCAGAAAACGGGCGGCAAGTCTGGCGACTGGACGGCGGATGTATGACACCGCTGAGCTGGGTGCTGTCGTTTTTTCCGGCGTTGGTGATAGGAAGCGCGATCGCAACTTTTCTCTCCTTCTGCATCACCGCCAACGGCTGGAGTTTACTGCTGCTGATCGCAATTCTCTATGGCCTGCCGCCGCTGGTGCATCGGCTGCACCAGTGGCGCTATCCCATCACAGAGGGAATCAGCTACCTCCAGGGCAAAACCTACTCGCCCTGGTGGGGCAGTCACCAAATTCAAGCCATCTATATCGCCTTCCCAGCCTTGGAAACAGTACTGCGGCTCATACCCGGTTTATTCTCCGCCTGGTTACGGCTCTGGGGCGCAACAGTCGGCCAACAGGTCTACTGGACGCCTAAACTCGAAATTAGCGATCGCAGCCTACTCGACATTGGCGACCGCGCTGTTTTTGGCTATCAGGTCGGCCTCTACGCCCACGCCATCAAGCCCCGACGCGGCAACCTGATGCTTTACGTCAAACGGATTAGAATCGGCAAAGACGTGTTTCTTAGCGGCAGCGTCCAAATTGGTCCCGGAGTTGCGATCGCAGACGGCACATTCGTCCCCACCTCTACCCATCTCTACCCTAACCAGCACTTCAACCAGCCCCATCCCACCCATGAACCATCAACACACTACTAACTATTGACTCATCCACCCCCCGATCCCGTGCTCCAACACTTCACCTGTCCACTCCCCACCTACCTACAAACCCATTTCCACCAGTTTCTGCCACAGTGGGATGTCGCAGCAGAGTCGGTGCTGATTGTGCTGCAACGAGTACCGGAACCGCTGTGTGTGACCACGCCACGCATTGATAGTTATAAGCAACACTGTCGTCATCGGTTTTTGATCTGGGCCGAACAGATCGCATCACAGCTTCAGACCCAGGATTACCGCTGCGATATTTTCGATCCCCGTACAGGACAGCCGATGCTGTCACAGCCCGGAGAGCGCTGCTTAGATGATGCGGCAGTGGTGCAAGCCTGCTTACGCTATGACCTTAAGCCATGCGGCGATTGTTGTGTGATCGATCATCCTGAATGGGGCAGCGCAGTATATCCATCGATTTTAATTACGTCAGCCCCACCGGAAATCTTGCACCAGATTGCTACAAGAATAATGGATAACCGTACAGCAGATTATTTGACCCAAGAATCAGTCGTTTGATTTCATCTAACGATTTTGAAAATAACACTTGTTTGAGTCATGAGAAGTCCTTGAAGCTGTTTGGGCATACTCCACAACAGTTACTAAACCGGACTTTTAGGTGAAGACTTGAATAAACTGGAACAACAGCGATTTCATGTAATTTGGGCAATATTGATTAGCATTGGCTGCTTACAGCTTTTATTCCGGTTGACCCATATTAATGCGCTGCCATTTATGGGCAGTGGGTTCATCTCGCTTCTAGTTTTAGATCTGCTGTTTGCAGCTTACCTGTCAATCTGGCCAGCCTACTTGCGAGTCGAAAATCAGGTTCAAGATTTACGGCGCAAGACCATCATGAGTATGATACAAACAACAGGTTTATTTTTGCTAATCCTATATTTGGTGTCTATGGGCATGGCCTTAATAAGAGGTTCAATGTTATGGCCCATTGAATTTTGTATCCTGGCAATTACCCTAATTTGGTTCGCCTTTAAGGCAATTCCGCAGTTGAGACGTCTACCTCGCAGATTGCGACCTTATGCATGGCGTATCCTCGCTACAATTAGCGCAATCTTCTTCATTCTTGGCTCCCATCTTTTTTACTGGGGATATCCTTCAATAAACAATTTTGGGCTACATGTGAAGGCTTTTGAACATGTCGTCAAAATTGTGGAGCAGGAAAAAATAACACTAGATCCTTTTTCCCGACGATCAGAACATGAAGAACAAAAGTTTCTCGTCAACTTACCTCGTCGCTATCAGTATCTCAGCCCTTGTGGAACAGTTTTAACTCAAGAGATTTCTGGCGCGAAAACGTTGGCCTTTTGTCAGTTTGGCACCTCAGATGGAGAGTCTTCAATTCTCTATCGATCTGACAATCAAGATATATCAATTACACCAGACGAGCATCAACGCCTCCAACAGGCTTCCCCCGATTCACTAGACCCCTGGTATCTCAGTCGCACAAAACTCCAAGATCACTGGTTCTGGGTTGAAGCATGGTCATAACATCCAATTCACGCCTCAAATATTTAATGAGCCACCAAGTAATAAATTGAAGATGTATCAGAGACAAGCATTAATGATATTTCTTGATATGCGATCGCACTTCCCAACCCCTCATCCTGAAAGGTGCGATGCATTCAAGGTACGCTAGTATCAAATAGCACTTTCAACTTGTTCTTGCGTGGATTTTGAGATTATTGGCGACATTTCGGATGTTGAGGTGATTGCTACAGGAACAGGAAACAGTTTCGAGACAGAGCACGCTTACAAAAGATGTTGAGGTGATTGCTACAGGAACAGGAATTCGAGACAGAGCACGCTTACAAAAACAGTATGGTCGAGGCAAGTGGAGAAAGTTGAAGGGAACTGCCCAGGTTCGGCTACCAAACGATACGATACGGTTAGCTGAGATTCATTGGTATGAGGCGCACGGGATTGGCAAAAAAGAGTTTAAGCTCAAGCTACCGTTTTTAGATTAACTATGAAAACAGAGCAGTCTCAACCCAATCAGTTTGCTGTTTGCCTAAATAATGAGGGCTATCAAGCATCATTGGAAGTCGGTAAGATCTATCGAGTCATCCATGATGAGGAAGCCAAGGCGAATGGATTAATTCGGGTTATTGATGAGAGCGGCGAAGATTACGCTTTTTCTGCCAATCGGTTCTATCCCATCGAAGTACCAAAGCCTGTAGAAGAAGTATTAATGTCAGCATCTTAGATGCGATCGCACTTCCTAACCCTCATCATGGAAAGTGCGATCGCACTTCTACTTCTCATATGGAATGACGACTTTACTCAAAGGAGGCGTAAATGACAACTAATTGGCAAGAGACATTAGTTGAGAAGCAGGTAACATACGCTTTGAATCTGAACGGCAAAATGATTCTGATTGAAAACGTGCCTGCTCGTGTCAATGAAGAAACAGGTGAGCAGTTTTTCTCTCCTGCAACGGTAGAACGTTTGCAACAGACAATTTTGGATAGCGAAGAGCCCGACCATTTTGTTCAGGTTCCTGTATACAACTATTCAAACAGTGCTGCATAGCAATTTAGCAAAAGTGCGATCGCATATCCCAATTCTCATTATGAGCAAACGTGAGATACGAAATTTTCTTTTCACCCGAAGCCGAAGCCGACATTGCTGTGCTGAGGGCAAGTGATCGAGCCAAGGTGTTGGATGGCATCGAGACATTCTTAAGACATGAGCCGAAAAAGGTGAGCAAGAGCCGGATTAAGCGTCTGCGAGAGATGCAGAAACCTCAATATCGATTACGGCTTGATGATATACGCGCGTTTTATGACGTGAGTTACGCTGAAGATGGAACTGGGACGGTGGAAGTTCTCCGTATTCGGGAGAAAACTGAGGCGATGAAGTGGTTAGCTGAGTTTGGGGAAAGAGCGGAATGAAGCAAGTATCATTTGATGAAGTGAAGGGCGATCTGTCGGGATATCTACAACTCGCTGAGAAAGAAAGCGTTGTGATCATGCGCGATGGTCAACCTGTCGGCATTCTCATTGGGTTTGAAGATGCTGAGGACTGGTGGGAAGAGTTGTTGCTGCGAGATCCACGTTTTGATGTAGAAATTGCTCAAGCACGCCAAAGTTTGAAAGAGGGCAAAGGAATTAGTTTAGAAGATTTGAAAGCGAAGCACGCAGACTAAGTGCGATCGCACTTCCCAACCCCTCATCCTGAAAGGTGCGATCGCACTTCCTAACCCTCATCATGGAAAGTGCGATCGCACTTCTACATTTAATTTGACAAGTGTTGAACTTTGGATGGGTGGCATGATTGGCGATATAGATGTAAACAGAGCAATGGGGTTACTTATAAGAGATCCGTCGTCTATCAGTGGTTTAAAGCCCAGCTTTTGCAAAGCCTGTTCTTGTGATTGGTTACACAGTTTATGGAAATTCAAGAATTTATAAATAGGTTGGATGAATGGTCGTATGGTGATCCTTATGAACAGAGCCATTGTTCTAAGCTCATTTGTGTCCAATTCAAAGATAAAAGCTTAGTCTTGAAATTTTCACTTGATATACCGATTTTTCCCACAGCTATTGAAATTGAGTGTTTAGATACTAGGGCCTATGAAATTATTGACCTTCTGGAAGGTAGTTACAAAGGACTTGCAGGCTTATCACTTCATCCAAATACCGCTCGTATACTCTCTCACCCGACGTTGCTTCCCTTTCTTGAATCAGTGAACTGCTATATCATTTGGGAAAACAATATCAATTGGCCGATGGTAATAGGACGTATTATTCAAATATTTGGTATGGCTGTATTTGAGCCAGATCAGGTACAGCAAACGCTCCAATATTCCGATTACTGCTTACCTGTCAATATCTTAGATTCTGATAAAAGTAGGTTCCATGACCTCATGCAAGAGTTGAAAGTCAATTATTCGCTTCATAGGAAAATACCCAAAGCTGAAGGTTTACAAGTTCTATCGTTTGCCCATGGATTAGTCATTGCACGCGAATTCTATGTGAAAGACACCGTTTAAGAGGATACTGATAAACTTTTCGTCTTGTAGATGAGCTAAAGATAGCAAAGAAAAACTCTATTTCAAACAGCTTTTTAACAGCTGAAACAATAAATTAGATTAGATTTCATGAAAATCATTGCTCGCAAATAGGTAGAAATTTATATCGTCTTTTTCGTGATGGCCATCCAATTCACGGAGTAATCAAAAACCTATCGGTGCAAAGAACATAGAGATTAATATTTTGGGCAACTATTTAGCGAAATGGTAAGATATAGCTGATTCAACAAAGTATTGCCTCATTGAAATTGTTAGTGACAAAATTTCTGTTTCAAATGATGGAGATGAGATTGTTTGAGAGATAGCCAACGACTTGTATTAAACCTTTTTGGCCTTAACAATTCGGCTTATAATCGAGTCGTAGAAGCTCTCCGAAAGGATTTACGGTTGGTGAAAAGCGGACATATGGCCACTTATAAGCATAGATTTTAGCGAATAGCAACAACTTATGTCTACTGACCTACTAAGCCACGTATTTAGTTGAGCGGTAAGATGATTTAGGAGCATTCTCATCATGGTAGAGAAAAACCAAGCATTTTCAGAAATTCGAGAGGCGATCTCAGTTGGTGCTAAAGATTTCCTACTTGCTTTTAAGCGCGACTGGGCTGGTGAAACTATATACAGCTTTTTATTAGAAGCTGTTTGGGAAGGAACTGATGTAGAAGCAGTCGCTGGAACAGAAGAAGGGCTATTGAGAATTACTCAATTCTATGCAGATCGTGAAGGAAAACAAGACGAAGAATCCATCAATCGTCTACGTACTGAATTACGTTGGGGAAGTCCAGAAGATGGTTGGTATGCAAATTATGATGCAGGATTTTTTGATAGAGCAAATCATTTGCTTTCTGAAGCTCATGAAGCAGGAGTAATGGAACTGGGAGATCAACAGTTACAACAGTTGTGCCTTGAGGTATTACATGCGTTAGATGCTGATGGAGTGTTTGGAGTTGGTGAAGCTCGTGAAAAAATTATGATCGGAGTTTGTGATGTAGGTGGTGACCATGCTGAGGAGGATTTTTTACGCTGGGCAGAAGCAGTTAATCCGCCCGTCGTAATGGATCGTTTACGTCGTGAACTGCAAGAAGCTAGCGAATCAATACGAGCAGCTACCGAGTTACGGCGAAAGTTACGTGAAGCTAAAAACTTGGAGAAAAGAGATTAGCTGTAACACGCGAATTTCCTTTCTGGCAGCTCAGTCACTTTGCGATAACGGTTTTTGCCTAACATCTATAAATGCTAATTCCTAATGCAGAAAATGCAATTGTTGATATTCGTAAGTTGCGTGATTACTGCCTCAATTTAGATCATGATGACGGCAAGCATAAGGCTCGGCTTTTTTCATCAATTCTTGGAATGACGACTGAACATGCTGAGGAATTACGACAGATTTTGCTTGAGATTGTCAAAGTTCAGGACGCTCAGTTGGGAAGACGGGATGAGTTTGGTCAACGCTACACCCTCGATTTCATAATCAAATGGCAAGATAAAAATGCAACTCTTCGCAGTGGCTGGATCATTGAGCATGGTTCAGAGATACCAAAATTGACGACCTGTTATCCTCTGTAGTTAGTGGAGGTAATGAGCATGATGAACAGCACAATCAAGTTACTCGATGTTGTGGCTCTCGTCGTTGACCTTCCTCAACATAATTTGTGGCGGGGGCAGGTGGGAACAGTGGTTGAAACCCTGGCTGATGGTGCTGCATTTGAAGTGGAATTTAGCGATCGCAACGGACGGACTTACGAGTCTTTAGGATTACGTCCAGAGCAAATCATGGTGCTGCACTTCGAGCAGATGCCACCCGACATGAAAGCTGAGATGGTCACAGTCTGACCAATACAGCAGTTTGCATGGCTCAAACGTTGAAGTTTGTCAGTGCAAAGTTCAAAATAGTGGACTCATACACCATATCCATTAACAATTGATGGGAAAATCGCCGCAGTCGCGCTACTCTGGATAGAACTCTTGTTCTCTAAGTCAACCCATACGTTAACGCGCTGAACCGAGCAGAGACCCTATGACAGCTTCAGATTCTTCTCGGCCTAAACAGATTGTTGGCACCGTCAAAGGGCCAGGCGAAAACGGCAACCAGTATGTGTTCATCACCGCCGACAACCGCTATGTCAAGATTGGCGAGTTTGTCTACTACGAGGTTGAATCCGTTTCCCTAGAGCTGCGGACGGAGACGCTGCAAATTCTGGGCAAAATTTCCGGGCGCAAGCTGATAGATCACCTGCCCGATCGCATTTTTGCCGATGCCGAGATTAGTCCCGAAACCATTGCAGCGCTGGTGGGTTTCGCCTATCCCAATCCCGAAATTTACGAAGTCACCGTCGATGTGATTGGTTACTTTCACCCCGCGCTGGGCTTCATGAACCCGCGTAAGACCCCCGATCCGGGGTATAAAGTGTTTCTCGCGCCTGATCCCATGCTGCGGCAGATCCTGAACAAGCGGCAGCCGAATGAAGTCGGTGCAGCCCATATTGGTGCCCTGCTGCTGCGGGAGGGGGCAGCAGTTCCCATTGCGCTGGATGTGAAGGAACTGGTTAGCACCCACATGGCGATTCTGGCCGGAACCGGATCGGGAAAGTCCTACACGGCGGGCGTTTTAGTTGAGGAGCTAATGCTGCCTCACAATCGAGCGGCAGTGCTGATTTTTGATCCGCACGGGGAATATGGCACGCTGACCGATATGCGCGGGCATCCGGCGTTCACGGCGGACGATGGCTATGCGCCGGAGGTGAAGGTGCTGACGCCGGACGATATCTGCATTCGGTTTTCGTCGCTGGATTATTATGATGTGCTGACGCTACTGCCGGAGATGAGTGAGCGGCAGCAGTCGATTTTGAACAAGGCATTTACGATTTTGAATCGACACCGCAAAGGCAACTATCGCTGGGACGTGCAGGACTTGATCGCTGCTGTGTTTGAAGCCGATCGCACTCAAGACGATGAAGGCAACGAGAAAACCGGATCGTCAGCACCAGCGATTGAATGGAAGCTGGAGAAACTGGCGCGATCGCAATATTTTCACTCAATGAATCACCTACCGCCCAAGGATCTGTTTGAACCGGGACAGGTAACGGTGCTGCAAATGAACGAAATCAGTCAGGAAGAGCAGCAGGTGATCTGCGCGGCGGTGCTGCGGCAGGCGTATCAGGCGCGGATGGATACGCACAAGGACAAGATCGAAGCGGGCGATGAGAACTATTTGCCCTATCCTGTGTTCATTCTGCTGGAAGAAGCGCATCGGTTTGCGCCAGCGCGGGAACCATCTCGCTGTAAGGCGGTTCTGCGGACAATCCTGAGTGAAGGGCGCAAGTTTGGTTTAGGCGTCGGTTTGATTACCCAGCGACCGGGCAAACTGGATTCCGATGTGCTGTCTCAGTGTATGAGTCAGTTCCTGATGCGAATCGTTAATCCAGTGGATCAGGAAAGCCTCAAGTATGGGGTCGAAGCCGCAGGGCGCGATTTGCTGAAGGAGTTGCCTGCGCTCACCAAAGGACAGGTGATTATTTCCGGAGCCTGTGTGAATACGCCCGTCCTCTGCAAGGTGCGGCAGCGGCTCACGGTTCACGGTGGCGAGACGCTGAATGCGCCGGAAATGTGGCAGTCCCACTTCCAACAGCATCGCCAGAAAACGCGCAAGCTGGAAAAAGCCGCGATCGCAAGTCGCAAGCGCCCCGATACCCTTGATGGCATCAGCATCGATTAACGTTAAAGATCAGCCGGATCAATACTGAGTTCTCGTCATTTTGCAAAAGCGCGATCGCAGCAAAAAACAGGGCGAACAACATTCGCCCCTACAGCCTCAAAACCCTTTATAGCCCTACTTACTGTACCTGCTGCGCCTGCTGCAACGCCAGCGTACTATTCGCTTCATACTCAGCGACTTTCTGCTGCGCTTCATCATAGCGTGGGTGACTAGCTGGCACTTGTGCCATCAGGTCAGACGCTCGCTGCCAACGAGCCGCTAAATCCAGCCAATCTGAGCGAGTTTGGGCTGCTCTACCTTCAGCAGCGGCCTGAATCGCCAACTCTACCGCCTGGGTAAATGGATCTTCAGTTTGGGCAGACGGGTCTTCCGTATTGCGAACCTCGGGTGTAACGTTGTTATCGACTGTGTTATCGACTGTTTCCTCAATCGGCTGCGTAGGCGAATTGCCAAAGCCAAGCCAATCGCGCATAGCCCAACCAACAAGTCCCAGTAAAACGATTAAACTGACACCGCCGACAAGTCCTCGGATAAGTAGCTTGGATTTCTTCGACTGATTACCAGATGGTGGCGCTTGAAACCGCGATCGCACATATTGCTGAAACTGCCGATCTTCACGGATGCGGCGCATCAGACCGGGACGACGCAGCGTAATCGGTTGCGACCAAAGGAGCTGCCCTTCCGGATCACGCCGGATTTCTTCTAGCCAGAGTAACTGCTGCTCCCGCACAATGCGGCTATTGATCACCACCTGCCGAATATTGCGGGGGCCAATCCCCTCCAAGATTTGCTGAATTCGATTTACCAGCCTAGTCGAATCAAGCTGTTCGGGCGTTGCGGCCTCACACAGCAGTTGCAGTACGCCATCGGCCAAAACGGCGCGCGTCCGCACACCGCTATTGGCCAGTTTTTCATTCAAAATTTGAATAATTGCAGCTACACTGCCCTGACGAGCCTGGTGATACATGTCGTCAACCAAAACTGACATGTCGGTCTCGTTTTGAGGTTTGGGCATCCCTGATCCATTCATAGTAGAAACCTTTTGGTTTGACGCGGCCTTTTGGTTTGACACCATGCTGTATCCACCATCGTTATCGTGTTTACATCACCAATCTAATTTAGACGAATCTAGAGCAGATCTAGATTAGACCTTAACTACAGAAACAGGGCGCTGCTAGCCCCACTTTAGTTCCCGATTTGCATCAACGACATCGCGATGACATCGAGCGAATCGAGGATTTAGCCCTTTTATCCATCATTCAGCAGTGCAATTTGTCATTATCCGAAATATTGGGGTTGAAATTATCGGGTCTTGTTGTTAGACATACTGAGTTTTACTTCTCTTTATATTGTCTTAAATCATCACAATTGGGATCAGTGAGCCAAAAATTGAGCGGGTGTCAGTGGTATCACAGCTTTTACCACCCCCAGAAGGATGATTTTGCCGCCTCAATTCCACTACTGTGACCCACTGTTATGTTGCGGCCTCTTAACTTTGCACGGTTGCGTACAGCATTTAACCAGTGAGCGCAATAGTCTAGTGTTGAGTGTGATCAAAGGTGTCTCGTGGGCCTAAGCAAAAGATGAATATCAACAATGCTACACCGCCTGTCATATCTAGTCTGTGTATAGGAACCCAGCTTCTTTTTTGTAAAACGCTTTGTGAAATGTTTGCTGAGTAAACATTTCACAAAAAATCCGTGAAAACAAATGATGATTTTTCAACCAGACTTGATACCAGGACAAAACTCAGCTTGGATTCGATTAGAGGTTTCCATCTGCGATCGCAATTTCTCTCACAGTTACCCACGCTTTGCCACTATGCAGCTCTAGCTCTACTTAAAAATTGCCACTGTAATCATCAAGCAAACCTAAATTCATTAGGCAAAGCCAATTAAACCCTAGATCAAAAATAAGTATCTGATTTGTAGCTAACTTTTATTTCACTGATCGATAAAATAGTTCCTAATCCTGCCAAACCCCAAAGATATATTCATGGCAGCTTCACGTCATCTCAATAGCCGAAGTAGCTCGCTCTAAGGTTCATAAATTGTCTAGTAATTTTCCCCCTTAAGCTAATAAAGCACTGCAAAAGCTAATTCCATCGGTGGAGCTAATATGCCAAATCTACTTTCTCATGAGCAGGATGCAACGATGTCTCTAAAGGGGCGGAAAGTTTTAATCGTAGATGGTGATTCCGATTCTAGACGGCTACTAGAGGTGCTGCTCTCATCCTATGAAATGGATATCCAAGCTGCATCTTGTGCCAGTGAAGCATTAAATATTATTCAACAGCAGTCGCTTGACCTAATTATTAGTGAACTTGCATTACCTGATGTTGATGGATGTATCTTCTTGCAAAAAATTCAATCTCTACCATTAGAAAGTGTTAGCCAGCTAAAATCCGTTGCCCTAACAGTTTGCGCCTTAGATGATGATCGCCAAATTGCTTTAGAATCAGGATTTTGCCAGCATGTCGCAAAGCCATTTGATCTTGATGAATTTATGCAAATTATCATGCAATTACTCTCCGAATAGTGTTAAAAATAAAGGGCAACGAATTGCACCAGTGAACTAATATTTTGCAATGAAATGCTGCCACTTAACCTTTAATTCTGTTAGTGGCAACGATAAGAGCTCAGATAATTAGCGCCAAAGTATCTAAATTAATCTAATCAAAATAGAGCTTTCTACCATAAGTAGGTTGGCATAAATCAGGGAACTTGAAGAAATGGGGGGAACCCCAGAGCATCTTTCCGGTTCTTTAGACATGCATTTATCTATGTGCAGCTACTTGAGCACAATCAATTGGTAAAAGGTTTTAGTTTCTGTCGCTTCAATGCATCTGATTCGGCTAAAGCCATTTGCTACGTAAGGACTTTCATGAACTCGCTGTTGAGCTGGTTAACAGAAGAAACCAATAACACCCTAGAACCCCATCTAAAAGAAGTTAGGTTACAACAAAACCAGATACTTCAAAGTTCTGGTGAACCCATTGAACAAGTTTATTTTCCAATAGATTGCTTATTATCAGTTACAGTCACCATGCAGAATGGCGATGTAGCAGAAGTGGGAACTGTTGGTAATCAAGGCATGCTTGGTATCGATGCTTTATTGGGCAACAAGGCAACGGCTAATACTGAATATATCGTGCAAATCGCAGGACAAGCCGTAACAGTAAGCGCGGATTTAATATGTCATCTATTTGAGAAAAATCCCAATGCGCGAAGTATTTTATTAGGCTATGTGCAGGTATTTTTGGCTCAAGTTTCACAAACGGCTGCTTGTAATCGGCTACATACGTTAGAACAGCGCTTTGCCCGCTGGTTACTGGTGGCTCAGAGCCAAATTGACTCCAGCTATTTGGAGTTAACTCAAGCATTTATTGCTCAAATGCTGGGCGTGCGGCGGGCTGGCGTAACACAAGCGGCTCAAAAGCTACAGCTCAAGGGGGCAATTCGATATCATCATGGTCGAATTCAGATACTCAATGATACCGAGCTAAAAGAATCTGCTTGTGAATGCTATCAGATGATGGTGCAGGAGTATGACCGCTCTCTAGGTATGAAAATTAATCAGCCTGAAGAATGATCTCTAAAGGTATGCGATCGCATATTTCTTATATAGCTATTTTGAGCCGTTTGTGAACGCGCCGCCCCACCGTGCAACCAGATAAGTTGGCATCAGTAAACACATAAAAAAATAGCGGCGTGCTCCTTCGGGGGATTTCCTGAGGTTATATCGTGATTCACATATAGCCACTTATTCGATTATTAAATTACTTTAAATTACTACAACAATTACTTCCTACAGTAGATGAAACATCGCGTTAATTAATCGACAATATTAAAAACAAACACCATATTGCTCAAGCTA
The DNA here is from genome assembly GCA_966674685.1 of uncultured bacterium. Classification (GTDB taxonomy): domain Bacteria; phylum Cyanobacteriota; class Cyanobacteriia; order Phormidesmidales; family Phormidesmidaceae; genus Thainema. Next base: position 30,043 of record CBKWJC010000040.1, on the reverse strand, counting down.
ATTGAGCTTTAAAAATCAGCACATTCATATACAGATAAGTCAATAATATGAATCAAAGAAGTGGTAAACAAATAACCATTTTATTGATTGAGCAAGACGATGAAACTCGTCCTCTTCTCAAGCAGAATCTTCATACTCTAGGTTATGCGGTTGCCGATGAACTAGATGAAATTGGAGCAATTGAGCGAGTCCGAGGTAGCCAAACCAAACCCCATTTAATTTTGATTAACCAAATTCAACAGCCAACTGATGCTGCGGTCAATATGGGTAGACGAATTCGACGGGAGGCAGGTTTACCTGAAAATACTCCCATTGTTGTTTATGTGGACGACTTTGAACCGGAACTACAGGGACAAGATATTCAGGTTGGTGATCATGAATACATTACTTACCCAGAAGATGGAGAACAGCTCTTCAACTTGATCAGTCGCTTAATTTCTATTCCTGATCAAGCGTGAGGAAACGGTCATATCCATTCTTAGCAAAATAGGCGCGCTAGTGTAGCCATGATTGAAGGACGATAGGGCCATTCGCCCTAACTCGATACATAACATAGTGGCCCTAACATTTCAGTTGTCAATATCAGTTGCCAATATTGGAACAACCCTGCTTAAATCTTTGCCCTTGAGGGTTCATTAAATTGCCAGCTCCAGTTAAACGGGTATCAGACAGTATTGATAAGTTAATCTTATCAACTCTAGAGAATTGTTTGAACTCCGATTTGCCTTGCTGTGGATGCTAAATCAATAACATTGCCCCGTACAATAGAGTTTGGATTGCTTGAATCCATTCATCAATGCATACGATTGATTCGCCACTAAGGATTAAGGAGAAAGGTCATGCCACAGGCCGTTGGATCACTTGAAACCAGGGGGTTTCCACCCGTTCTCGCTGCCGCTGATGCAATGGTCAAAGCTGGGCGCGTGACTTTGGTTGGTTATATTCGAGCTGGAAGTGCGCGATTTGTTGTGAATATTCGAGGCGACATTTCTGAGGTAAAAGCGGCAATGGCTGCAGGCGTAGAAGCCGCTGAAAAAGCGCCGGGCGGTATTCTGGAGACCTGGGTCATTATTCCACGTCCGCATGAAAATGTTGTCGCCGTGCTGCCAATCGACTATTCGCCGGAAGTTGAAGAGTTCCGTCAAGCGGTCGAGGGCATTACAGTCGTTCGCTAGGCAAGTAGACTGGCTATCGACTTGTTTAGAACATTTTATGTAACTCAACCAGAAGGGGCTGTTTTGTTGTGGTACTGCGACAGAATAGCCCCTTCCAGCTTCAGTTTCGTTGCACGTTCCTGATTTAGTTTTTACAATCCAGAATCGGTAGCCTATTTCAGTTTCTGGTTGCCCAAGCTTAGTTTCACTGCGTACAGCCTGCACTTTTACAGCTTTGCCCGATTTGCCGCTGGTTTATCATCCGAACTACGTCACGCCCTTACCAGACGGGCATCGATTCCCAATGGCCAAGTTTGGTTTGCTGCGCGATCGCATTTTGCAAGACCAAGTTGCCCATGCCGACCAGTTTCATCAGCCAGAGTTACCGTCTACAGACTGGCTGGAACTGGTGCATCTACCGGAATACGTGCGCGATTACTGCGAGGGGACGCTGGATCTGAAGGCGCAGCGGCGGATTGGTCTGCCCTGGAGTCCCGGTCTGGTGATGCGTACCTGTACCGCAGTCGGCGGCACGATTCTGACGGCTCAATTAGCGATGCAGTATGGCCTCGCCTGCAACACGGCTGGTGGCACTCATCATGCGTTTCCGGCCTATGGGTCTGGGTTTTGCATTTTTAACGACCTTGCGATCGCAAGCCGTGTGCTGCAACAACAGGGCTTGGCTCAGAAAATCCTGATTGTTGATCTAGACGTGCATCAGGGTGATGGTACCGCTCACATTTTTCAAGATGACAACAGTGTGTTCACCTTTTCGATGCACTGTGAGGCCAATTTTCCAGGCCGCAAGCAGCAGAGCAATCTGGATGTGCCGCTGCCAATTGGTACTGAGGATGATGAATATCTGCGGATTTTAGCTGATTATCTGCCTGATTTACTCGCAGACGTACAGCCTGATTTAGTTCTTTATGATGCCGGGGTTGATCCGCATTTGTGCGATCGCTTAGGTAAACTGGCACTAACCGATACGGGGCTTTTTCGGCGCGAGATGCAGGTGCTGAGTACCTGTGTCGCCGCTGGCTATCCGGTTGCTTGCGTTATTGGCGGCGGCTATGGCGACAAAATGGAAGATTTAGTTTACCGCCATTCCCTTCTGCATCGCGCCGCCAGTGATGTTTACCGTCACCATCGCCTATAGTTTTATGATTCTAGAAGTTGCTATTCTCAATATTATTCCTGAGCATTGTGAAGAATTTGAAGTGGCTTTTGAGAAAGCCCAGTCGATTATTTCATCAATGAATGGGTATATTTCACATGAACTACATCGCTGCATTGAACATAAAAATCGATACCTATTATTAGTTAATTGGGAAAAACTAGACGATCATACTCAAGGATTTCGGAAATCTGCCCAATATCAAGAATGGAAAGCCTTATTACATCATTTCTATGATCCATTTCCTGAGGTAGAGCATTATGAAATATGCAAGAGTAGCCAACAGTAAATCGATATCAAAAAAAATTATTCAGAAGCTAGCGCAGTATATTAATCCATGTACATTCGTGCCTCTAAGATTTTGCTCATGCTGTCTGTGGCGTTATTGCTCACGGCGATTGTGTTTAATAACCTGACAGATTACGGATCAAATTTTCAATATGTTGCTCATATTATGAGCATGGATACCATCTTTCCAAATAGCCCATTAGCTTGGCGAGCAGTCACTTCTACACCTCTGCACCATGCGGCTTATATCGCACTTATACTAGCCGAAACTATTACAGCAATTTTATGCTGGTGGGGCACCATTCAACTTTATCAAGCGCGACAAGATGCAAAAGCTTTTAATCAAGCGAAAGGAACTGCGGTTTTAGGACTCACCGCAGGTATTTTTCTTTGGTTGACTGGATTTATGACGATTGGCGGAGAATGGTTTGCGATGTGGCAATCTGAGGTCTGGAATGCTCAGCAGCCCGCTTTTCGCTTCATTATGCTATTGGGATTCGTGCTCCTATTTTTGACTATGACCGATGAAGAACTGCCAGAGTAAAAAGCGCGATCGCACTTTTCTGGTCACTCAAAATCACTTTGGCAATTGGAGCAGTAGGTTGTTTATCCCTTCATACAACCATAAAAATTCCAACAAGCCTTTTTCAGAGTCTTCTCAGAGGCGATCCCTAAATTTTAATAATGGACTCAGTAAAATTCCGGGTGCTCCGTTGTTAATCGCTTTCCCCCTCAGTGATTTTGAAGCCTAGTTCAGCTATTTTCTAATGTCCGCCACCGATAACCACTGAGAAGACGTCATCCATTAAATTTATGCATACTGCCTTCAAATCGAGTGTTTTATTACCCAGTCTGCTGCTTGGGTTAAGTCTGTCGTCGCCGCTCTATGCCCAATCCATTACCGCAACTGACGGTAGTGGCACAAATGTGCAGCAGTTCGATAGTGAGTATCAAATCGACGGTGGCATTCGCAACGACGCGAATTTATTTCACAGCTTTGATCAGCTCAATTTAGATGCAGGCGAAACAGCCAACTTCCGATCGCAACCCGATATCCAAAACATTCTGGGTCGGATTAGTGGCGGCGACCCATCTGTGATTGACGGTTTGCTGCGGGTGAGTGGCAGTGAGGCCAATCTGTACTTAATGAATCCGGCGGGCATTCTGTTTGGTGAAAATGCTCGGTTAGACATTCCCGGCTCATTTACCGCGACGACAGCAACCGGGATTGGCTTTGGAGACGGCTGGTTCAATGCCGTTGGCGAGAATGACTACAGCACTCTGGTTGGCTCGCCAACTGACTTTGCGTTTAGCACCACCCAACCAGGCAGCATCGTCAATCAAGCCAACCTGAGTGTCAATCCCGGTGAGTCACTGAGCCTGATTGCGGGCAATGTGGTGAGCACGGGGCAGCTAGAGGCTCCGGCAGGACAAATTGCGATCGCATCTGTACAGGGCGGCGAACGAGTCCGCATCAGTCAAGACGGCATGTTGCTGAGCCTAGAAGTTTCAGCACTGGATGCTGATTCAAGCGCAAACTTAAATTCACTGCCATTTCAGCCGTTGGATTTACCGTCGCTGCTAACTGGAACTGGAACTCAGCTTGATCACGCAAATCAGATCACAGTCGATGCAGACGGCACGATTCGCCTAGGGCAAGGGACAAGCCGCGATATTGCAGCCAATAATACTAGCGGAATCGCGCTACTCAGCGGTACGACTACCGTTGCTGGAGCTAGCGGACAGGCGGGTGGGCAAATCGTAGTTGAAGCTGACCGCGCAGCACTTCCAACCGGACTGATTGATATTTCGGGTGAACTAGGGGGGGGTCGCCTAGAGGTTTATGCCGATCAATTTACGCTCGGTGCAACCATTGATGCGTCTAGCAACAGCGGCGCAGGTGGTTATGTCCTGCTTGATCCAGATGTCGCAAACGTAGAGTTAGCCGACGTACCGACAATTGTGACGGCTCTGGGTTCCGGTGCAGATGTTGTCATTGATGCTGCCTCGACGATTAACATCAACGCCCCCATCAATACCAGCGCACAGGCAAGTACAGCCACCCTGCAACTGACGGATGAAAATGCCGATAACAACCTGACCATTAATCTCAATCAGCCAATTACCCTCGGTGCCAATCAAACCCTCACAGGCGAAGGCACAACAGTTAATGTCTTCAACGGTCGAGTGCAGAACGGGATTGATGTTGCCGCTGAGGATGCCACGGTTAATCTCGCTGCTGCGACGTATCAAGAGGGGCGCGAAATTCGAATTGCGCGATCGCTAACGCTTCAGGGTCAAGGAGCCGACCAAACAGTTCTATTTGGCAATAATACCCATCGCGTCCTATTCGTGGATGGCTCCGGTGGCAATGTAAATGTCACTCTTAGCAACCTAGCCGTAACCCGAGGCGCAGCGGCTGAAGGGGCGGGCATTTATAACAACCAAGCCAACCTGACGATTCGCAACAGTCGGATTGAAAATAACAGAGCCACGACTGGGACACCACTTGTCCGGCGCGGCGGCGGCATTTTCAACAACAACAGCACCAGCGGCAGTCTGCTGATTGAAGACAGCACGATTGCTAACAACGCAGTTCTAGGTGGTAACGGTACTGTATCTGGTCAAGCAGGCTATGGCGGTGGACTATTCAATCAGGATGGCAATCTGACCATTCGCCGCAGCACGTTTAGCAATAACCAAGTGACTGGTGGTAATGGTGGAACTTCTGGTGGTGCAGGGCATGGTGGTGCGCTCTATAATGCTGGCGATACACAATCAGATGTCACCATTTCAGACAGCACGTTCAGCGGTAACCAAGCGATCAGTGGCAATGCAGGAACTGCAGGAACTGCTGGTGGCTATGGTGGAGCAATTTATAATGGCGCTCGCCTCACTTTAGTTAACAGCACCGTCACAAACAACACAGCCAGCGGCGCTGGTGCCCTTGATGGGCAGGGCGGTGGCCTTTACCTGGGGAATTTCGCTGAAACTGATGTTGGTAACTCAATCATTGCTGGAAATACCAGCAACACCTCTGGGGCTGATGTACAAGGCGCAGTAACGACGGATCGAGGTGCAAACCTCATCGGCAACGCGGACGGCAGCATAGGATTTACGACCAGTACGCTACTTGGCAGCACGGCTAATCCACTTGATCCGGGTCTGCAGCCGTTAGGCAACTACGGTGGCCCCACCCAAACCCATCGGCCACGACCAGACAGTCTTGCACTGGACAGCGGCGCAGTTGTAGCAGCTTCCAGTACCGATCAGCGGGGTCAAGTTCGGATTGGGGGGGCAGGGATTGACATTGGAGCCGTGGAAACGAGCTACGAGATTCTGGCAACGCTGGGCGATGGACAGTCAACGGTCGTCAACACTGATTTTGGTACTAATCTCCGAGTGCAACTGATTGAAGCGGGTCAGCCAGCCGCGATCGCAGGTATTCCAATTCTCTTCACTCTGCCCGATGCAGAAGTCAGCGGCAACTTCAGCGGTAGCCGTACCGCCACGGTCAATACCAACGGTAGTGGAGTTGCGATCTCGCCCACACTAACCGCCAGCATTCGCAGCGGAGAATTCATCACCACCGCTAGTTCTGGCAACTTTATCGACCAGCAGTTCACGCTGACCAACCTCGCAGATCAGCCCGCCCAGATCACGATTTTGGGTGGCGAAACACAGGCCACAACCGTGAATACAGCCTTTGCCAATGCCCTCGCGATTCAGGTCACCGATCAATTTGGCAACGCTGTTCCCAACGCAACCGTTGCGTTTGTAGCCCCAGCAACAGGCGCAAGCAGCCTATTTGGTGACAGCAATGTCTATCAAGTTTCCACCGATAGCAACGGCTTGACATCTACAATGCAGCCCTTTGCTAACGACACGGCAGGATCATACGTCGTCAATGTGGCTGTGGGCGATTTGAATGAAGCGCTGTTTAATCTAACCAATTTAGCTCAGTTGAGTAATAATCCTGGCGGTGAAACTCCTGGTGGTGGGAATCCTATTCCCCCCAGTAATCCCGGCGAGCCAACCAATCCTGGTGAACCGACCAATCCTGGTGAACCGACCGATCCTGGTGAACCGACCAATCCTGGTGAACCAACCGACCCTGGTGAACCGACCAATCCTGGTGAACCAACCGATCCTGGTGAACCGACCAATCCTGGTGAACCAACCGATCCTGGTGAACCGACCAATCCCAACGCACCGACCGATCCCGACGAGCCGACTAACCCACCTGTTGTAGATATAACAGTGCTGGAAAACGATCTATTCGGTGAAACCGATGCCCACTTTGATACCGTTGCTGTATCTTGTCCAGTTGCGATCGCAGTTCTGGACGCGGAAGAAATTCGAGACCAGGAGAAGGATGATCAAACCATTCTGCTGTTGACAGAGGCCGACCCAGAGGCTTGCTCAACTGAGATGACCGGGTTGGAGGCGATAACCGGGCTAGAGGAACTAGAGCCGTCGAACTAATCGGAATATTGACATTTTGTCATTATGGTAGTCGGTAGTATCAAGCTAAGTTGAAAACCCGTAATCCCGTAAAGTCCCGCTGCGCGGGACTTTTACGCAAAAGAATCAGGTTTTTCTGCTAGCTTGGTAAAACGAAGGCACTCTGGTGCCTCAGCGTCGAAAATGCCAGTGGCCGAACTTGCTGATCGTTTATACTGACTCACTGGAGTTCATGATTATGGCAACTGACTCAACGCGTCCAACCGACAACCAGCCGCCTTTTCAGAGCGCGAGCTTGTTAGGATTGCTGTTCTTTTTATTTGGCGCTCCTCACCTCTATATCTTCTTTAAGCACCGAGCCGAAGCATCATCTGGCAACATGATTCGCTATGCCTGGATTGCAATTTTGGCACTTGCGATCGCAAGCATACTAGAACTATCAACGATTATTTAATGCCTAAGACGAACTCGCATTTTCAATGTGCATAATATCGATTCTTCTATAGCTGTAGTCAGCTAGGTTAGGACACGGACATTTTTGTAGCACGGCCAAGCCGTGCTACAAAAATGTCCTAACTAGTAATATGACTATCGCTATAGTTAGCAGGTTTCGATGGTTAATACGCCGCATGAAGCGCAGCATATTAACTATGAAAAATCATTTAGCACAACACTAACTGTCGTGATGTGAGTCGCAGGACAAATTAATATTCTCAGTTTCCTCAATGGCCACTTTTACCTTTTCAGAAACGGGCATCTGATCCCCCGATTTTGGAATAACTCAAAGTGCTGCACGGTCAGCAGATCCGTAGTTTTCTTTATGCCGGAGGTGAGAATTGACTAATCTGAGTGAAGTGTTAACAAATGTAATAATTTCATAAATTTACTAAGTTATGTTGCGCCTAGTTGATCCCGCTGCTAACGTCAGAAGTGTGTTCTTGGATCCAGAACCACCCAAATGCGTTCAGGAGGCTTAACGCTTATGTCGGCAATCATCTCAAGTTCTGTAAAGCAGATTTAAGGTTCAGGATGAGCGATCCGCTCACAACTCAATAGCTGACTCCCTGGATGGCTAGAGAAATACTAGAGAATTAACCCTATTTCGTCTGACTCACTATTTGTACGAAATCCGTTCGTAAAAACCAATTTTTATTGTTTGTGAACGTTAGGCTACGCCTGTCTATCACAAACAATAGTCAGGTTCTTACTAGTCGGATTTGGTATCACCAGGATTCTGATTTCGAAAGACCAGAAATCATCTCAAATTTGTCTGACACGTTGATCATTATCAATAGCGTGCCACTGCCTTAATCCGTTCTTCTTTGTGAAAAGGCTGGCGCGGTTGAGAGCAGTGTGCAGGCAAGGAGGATCTTGCAATGATGAATTTTCACGGCAAAACAGCCTTAGTGACTGGAGCATCACGCGGTATTGGCCGCGCCATTGCTCACACCCTGGCTCATCAAGGTATTCAAACGCTGCTGTTGGTTGCTCGCGATCGCCAGCGGTTGGAAGATGTAGCCAATTCGATTCGTCCCCTCGGCGTCGAGACGATTGTGCTGCCGCTTGACCTCACTGATCCAGTGACGGTCAATGTGCAAATGGCACGAGCCTGGCGCGATTTCGGCCCTATTGATTTACTGGTGAACTGTGCAGGCGTGGCTCATCAAGTGCCGTTTTTGCAAACCCGTTTGCCCCAGGTGCAAGCCGAAATTGCTCTTAACTTGGTTGGCCTCTATACCGTTACCCGTGCGATCGCACGACGGATGGCGGTTCGGCGAGAGGGCCACATTGTCAACGTTTCCAGTCTGATGGGTAAAATAGCAGCCCCAACGATGGCAACCTACTCAGCCACTAAGTTTGGCATCCTGGGATTTACACAAGCGCTCCGGAGCGAACTCGCGCCCTATAACGTCAGGGTCGCCGCTTTACTCCCTTCGCTGACGGATACGGATATGGTCAAAGACTTTCGCTGGTTCCGCTGGATGCGCCCGGCTTCACCGGAACAGGTTGCCCAAGCTCTCATTCGCGGCTTGAAGCGAGGCAGCACTGAAATTTTAGTTGATCTCCAAAGCCATTTAGCGGTCTGGTGCTCCTATCTAGCCCCAGCCCTGATGCAGCGAATTGTCCAAATAGCTGCTCCCAATGTTGGAGCACCTCATATTCCTCCTCAACGTCCAGCGACTAAAACCCTGAATGTTCTACCAGCTGGCTTGAGATAAAGACAAGTTCGCAGGTAAGCATCCAGTTCCTTTCTGGCACAACGCCAGTTCGATGGTCATTGGGTAACCTTCACCCCAACCCCCTTTCCTTAAGGAAAGGGGGTTCAATGCGCGAACTGCGACATTTAATGTGCGAATGTACAACAAAAAGCCGATGGCGGGATTTGAACCCGCGACCGCTCGATTACGAATCGAGTGCTCTACCACTGAGCCACATCGGCAAGGCTGCAATCTCCAATCTTGAAAATGCAATACCGGAAATATAGTATAGCAGGCCGAACCCGTGCTTAAGCAAGGGGTGCGATCGCAATTTGCTGAGAATCTTGCCCACAGGCGGCCAAACGAGACTAATATCAAGCGTAAATCTGCACAGACTAGACCCCTCTGTCACAATAGGAAACAAGATAAGTGGCTGTATGCAGCGACTTAAAAGGAATAAAGACGCGAAGCAGCCCTTTATTTCACCCAAATACCAGTTCAATGTGAGCTTGCAAATAGTGCCGCCCGAAGGGCAAGGGACTTCAACTCCCCGTTCAGTGCAGCTTTACAGAGGATTGGTATAAGCCAGTTGTGATTGGCAATCAGCCAGAGGTAGCTCATGGTCAAGCAAACCCCAAAGCCCTATAATCAGCGTCCGGAAGCCGCACGGAATATTCCACCCGACAAATATGCGCGGCTGCGAGCCGAAGCCCAGGCTCCCTATCGAGGACTGCGGAAGTTTATTTATAGCGCGATCGCAGCATCGGGAGCGATTGGTGCATTTATCTTTTTCACTCAGCTTCTGGCTGGACGAGATGTAGGTTCAGCAGTACCCAACTTGGCGATTCAAGTAGGGGTCGTGGCGCTGATGGTTTGGCTGTTTCGGATTGATCGTCAAAAGAACCGGGACTAATTGATTGCAGCCACTGACATATCAGCGTTCGGTGCATCGCCCCTGCTAGAACTAGCTGTTCGACATAGAAATTCGTAATCAAGATCTTAGAGTAGTACAGCACCACGCACTTAAAACTAAGCAGGTTGTTTTTGAGAAGCTGCACGGAGCGCAGCCTCTCAAAACAATTTGTCCTACCTTGATGTTGCACTCTCGTTAGGGTTGATCGACTGTTGGCCGACTGAATGAACTGGGAATATTAGAAGTAGCGGATTATTGTTAATCTGCGAATTTGACACAGCGTTCGATCGCAGTTTAAATCTCCAATCAGCAGCCGTGACGTAAAATTTTACATATTTCCGAACGATCAGCCTCGCGTTTTCGTCATTCAGCAGAATGGTTGGGATGCAAGGGGCTGATGACTGGAAACAATGGTAGTTAGGAGGCGAGATTAGGCCGCACCTCTAACAATCAAGCTCAAGGGCATCGGTTTGCTCACTTTTTTGCGGAGAATGAGCAAAGGGTTACCTAGCAAGCTTGGTAAGTAGTTTGGCATGAGTAAACGGATCTCAAAAACCGGGCAGCGTCCCGCAGGGATCTCTCCGGCGTTGGGAGTTCTGCATTTTGGGAGTTCTGCATTTATTGATGGGCAGCTACTTATAACTGAATTTCTATCAGGGATCTCAGATGGATACATCAGGTTTAGTTGAACAGGTTGCGCAAGTCCTGCAACAACACCCCGATCAGCTACGGATTAAAAAGCTGGCGTTCGGCGTTTGCGAAAAACGCTGGGAGAACGATCCAGCTGTGCTGAATCAACGGGACTTTATTAGTCTAATTAATCGTTTGTTGGCAACCTATCGCTGTGCTGATGATCTCCGCCAAGCCGTTTTGAAGGTAGTAGCTCGGCTCAATCGCCAAACCCGCTATTTACCTCTGGCTTATTTCTTTCTGGATCAGGTCGAGTCGCTATATCGCGCATCGGCTGCAGAGGAGGATGCGGAGATGACCCAGTTTGGTGAGTTTCCGCTAGAAGAACCAACGCATTTAGATGCGGCCACAGTGCCAGCGAGTCCCCCCGTGGCGGATCGTATGGGGATGAAAGATGAAGAAACGGCTTTTTCTCCGCCAGATCCGCTCGGCGCTGAAGATCCTGAGCGAACAGCAGGTCGGGTTGCGATCGCAACTCATCGGGCCACCCCATCAGAATTAACGATCGGCGCTCAGCCCGCTTCAGCCGCCGTTACAGCATCAGGACAGGCTGCTGGCATGATGGAAGCCTGTCTGTCTCCCTATGCGCCTGTGGCTCGCAATCTCGAACGTCATACAGAAGCGCATCGTATTCATAAACTGATTTACGGAGTCTGTCATCAAACCTGGGAAAACGACATGCTGCGGCTCCAGTCTCATCCGCTGCTTGATCTGCTGGAATTGCTGCACCAGAAGGCTCCATCCCTGGCCTACCTGGCCGTGATGCTCAATCAAAAAGCAGCGACGCTCAATCGCAAGCTGGTTTATATGCAGGTCGCCCACGTCATTTGCGAGTTAATGCGCCCTGTTTACAGCGAGGGTTTGGTACCTGCCCCTGCTACAGCGCCTCCCGGACAGGGCGCGATCGCAACTCCCATTCCCAATGCTCAATCACCAGAGTCACGAACCCAGACAGCATTCTCGGACGAGGCTGCGATCGCCGATGAGATGACCACTCCCATCGGGCCAATATTGGATTCAATGGTTCAGGCCGACAGCGGCTGGGACGCAATTGTAGAGGGCGTGACCCAGGCCGAGTGGGAACCCGCAATGGATTGCCTCAATCGGCATGAGATGACTATACCTGAGATTCCCAGTGAGCTGCTAGCAGAAGGATTACAGGAGCAGCCCTACTCTGGCTACGACATTGGTGCAAATTCAGCCGCTGATGATGATACTCAAGCCTTCCGAGATCGGTCAGACTTGTTTGAACTGCGGCTGCAAATTATCCGCTATGCTAATCCCCTACGCGCCAAGCTAATTCTGTTTTCTAGCCTATACCACACGTTTGATTTCAGCAGTCAGGACTGGCTGCTGCTAAAAGATGCGACGCTGGAAGATTTACTGCGCCAACTGTTTAAGACTTATCACAACATGGATGAAGTCGATGTCAATCTAACGCGGGCCGCCTATGCGATGCCGAATGTTTATCAGCAGGACGCCACGGTCAACAGTTTGATGCGTGCGATCGCACCTTACTATCCCGCCGACTCATCAGTTAATGTTGCGTAGTTCATATATTCTTGAGGATGGCTGCACCTGCATGAACGCTGATGAACTGCTTGCTCATTACGCCGGAGGCTACACCAATTACCAGCAGTGGAGTTTAGCCAATATCAATCTAGCCTATGCCGATTTGATCGGCGCAGATTTCTCCAAAGCTGACTTGGGCTACGCAAACTTTCTGCTGGCTTATCTCAACCGAGCCAATTTTTCTCAGGCAAATCTCAGTCATGCCTGTCTGAGTGGAGCCAACTTGAGCCAGGCCAACTTTATTCAGGCCAATTTGAGCGACGCAGATCTACACGGAGCCACGCTGGAAGGGGCTGATCTCCGCAGTGCCGATTTAACCCTAGCTGATTTACTCGATGCCAATTTAGTCAATGCTGATTTACGAAATGCCGATCTGAACGGAGCCAATTTAACCGGAGCCTGCCTGCGGGGAGCCAATTTACGCCAAGAAAACCGCAAGTATTCAGCGCAGCTCCGAGGCGCACGACTGCATCAGTCTGACTTACGGGGAGCCAATCTGACGGGTGCTGATTTAGCGCGGGTAGATTTAAGTGAGGCCAACTTAAGCGAAGCCACCCTCCGAGGGGTTGATTTACGCGGTGCCAATCTGCAAGGCGCAACGCTGAAAGGAGCCTTCTTGACAGAAGCCAATCTGGAAGGAGCCAATCTGGAAGGGGCAAACTTGCACAACGTCAAATTGGAACGCGCCAATTTAGCAGCGGCCAATTTACGACAGGCTAATTTGTCGCTCTCGATTATGCCAGGTACCTGTTTGCATGAAGCTAATTTAGAAGATGCCGTTCTCGTTTCGGCAAGGCTCAGCAATTCGGATTTGAGCCGAGCCGTCCTGGTGCGGGTCAACCTGACCGGGGCAGCTTTAGTGGAAGCCTATTTGGCGAAAGCCGATCTCACGGATGCGAATTTGACCGATGCCACCCTGCTGCGGGCCGAAACCAGCAGTGCTGACTTAAGCGGCGTCACATTTCACAATACAACGATGCCAGATGGTCAGATCTTCGATCGCTAAGCTCCCGTTGCCCTATATCTGTGTTGATGGAATTACAAGTAAGGTTGTTTGGGCGTCGGAGCAGGGGGGCAGGGGGGCAAGGGAGCTTCATTAGTAGCCTCAATTGAGAGAATTGATAACCTCATCGCTAAGGTCACCTGTACACCCGCAATGGCTTGAGAATGAAGTCAGCGAATCTTCGGCGCGCTCAGGGCAACCAGCAGCAGCAACCACCAGGGGATCTGCAAATCAGGAATCCAACCTGCCTGTTTCCGCAAAGCGGGTAGGGCAAACGGCAAAATAAACCGCAGCGATCGCAACGAGACGGGACGCCGACCATCCTGATCCACCAGGCCATAGCGCCGCGCTACTTCCGCCACAATTTGTAGATGTCCGGCGTAGCGCATCAGATTGGGGTCAGCGGCGAGAGCTGCGATCGCACGTCCGGCCAGCAGCGGCGTTTCCCAGTTGAAGCGGTCTTTGAGCAAGGCGCTGCGGGTGTTGAGGGCGGGATTTTTGACTTCGTTCTCGGTTTTTGACTCAGCCTGATCCAGATCAACCTCTTCGTTGATTTCGTCCACAAACTGGGAAATGTGCTCGGTGCCGACGATTCCCGGCCAGAGCGATAAGGATGTGACGTTGTAGGGCTTGAGTTCAATTGCCATATCTGCGGCCATGCGATCGCAGGCCGACTTTCCGGCTCCGTAAGCAACGCCAAAGATGTAGGACAGGCCACCCCAGGAGGACAGGGTACAGATTAGCCCCTGTTTGCGTGCCGTCATCAACCGCGACGCGTAGACGCTGGTGACATAGTGACTGCGTAAACCGACGTTATTGCAGGCATCCCAAAGACTCGGCTCACTTTTCCAGAAGGGCTGGCCGTTGGCGTTCCGCAGGGCGTAAACTCCGGCGTAGACGTTATTCACCAGGATATCGAGCTGGCCGTTTTGCTCGGTTTCAATCTGCTCAAACAGCGATCGCACTTGTTCATCATCGGCGTGATCCACCTGCACGGGAATGCAGATGCCGCCCGCTTGCTCGACTGCGGCTTGGGTTTCCATCAGGCTGCCGGAAACGCCCTCGTCGCTGTCGTCGGGCTGTAGGCTCCGTCCGGTCACGTAAACCGTTGCGCCTGCTTCGGCTAAACCGACGGCAATTCCTTTGCCTAATCCCCGCGTCGCCCCCGTCACCAGGGCCACTTTACCTGTCAGTGGCGTTGAACCCATGTTGATCCCGAATCACATCTTTTCTATTTTGAGCGATGTTGGATGACTGCGCTAAGGATATTGTGCGATCGCAATTAACCATTTACGTTCTTGTCATCGAATGATTGAAGTTGTTGAAGTGCTTGAGCTTTGGCAAGGCGTACAAGATGATCTAACGCCAAGTATCGTTCTAGCTCAGCTTCCTCGTTTGGAGACAACGTATTAGTTTTACTTTGTGCTAGCAGAGCACTGACTCGCGCTTGCAATGCTGGAGCGGGGCAAATGGTCAAAATTTGCTCTGGAGTGGGTTGACTAGCAAGCAATGTCATAATCTCTTGCTCATCCAGCAGTAAAGGTAGGCTCAAGATTAATGCCTCTTGCTCGTAAACGATAGTGTTCTTCTGCTGATTCTAATTTCAATAGATCATGATGCGTTTCGCAGTATTGAATGGCTTCTTGAACGGCAGCAAGCGGCAAGTCCCAATTTTCGACAGCTTGTTCTGGAGACATGTTGTTGGTGATCATGTCTCGCCAAACGGTAGCAGCGAGCAGCTTACGCCCTTTGATGTGAAGCTGCTTACGCCAAGGATGGGGACGGGCAACGAGAAACTGCCAGTTTTCACCAGCAGGCAAGTTTTGCAGCGATTGTGCGATCGCACTGAGCAGTTCTAGTCGATCGTGGACAGGTAGGTTATAAACCTGTTCTTTCAGGTCTTGCAGAGACATGAAGCGACTCCGTTGCATAATTGACAATAAACTCAGCATAGTAGCTGTGCAGATTGCGATCGCATTACTCAGAAGATGAGGATGTTTGGCAATACCGATTGATTACGTCCATAATTGCCGGATAATTCTCAGCAAGCTTTAAAGGAGATATTCCTATCCAAATTTTGAGGTTAATGTCGGCTCCATTGGCTAACAAAACTTCCACCGTATCCGCATCACCTGAACCTATTGCTTCAAATAATGGGGTTTTACCGACTGGAAATCTATCTCTAGCGTTCACGTCTGCACCGTGCTGAATGAGATATTGCACAACATCTGAATGGCCTTTGGAAGCTGCTTCATGCAGCGGAGTTTCTGTCTCAGGCTTAAATTTAACTCTTGCTCCATTTTCAACCAGTAGCCGAACAAGCTGTAAATCCCCTCGTTCAGCAGCAACATGAAGCGGTGTCTCGCCTGATGATGTTTGAGCATTCACGTTTGCACCATGCGCCAAAAGAGTTTGAACCATTTCTATAGGAGCATGTTTTGTTGCTAAATAGAGCAAAGTGCCAAAACCGCCAAAACTGGTGTTCGGATCTTTACCTGCTTCGAGCTGATTGCTCACACTCTCAACGTCTCCTTGGATAACTTGTGTGAAAAGACTCGGTTCAGCACCTTGCTCAATGAGAAACTCGGCAACGGCAGTTTTCTTGCTGATAACAGCCAAATCAAGTGGAGTCCTTCCCATTTTGTTCTTCAAATTTATGGATGCTCCCGATTCAACTAAGGCTCGAACAAACGCTTCATATCCCTTTTTCGATGCAATATGTAAGGCAGCTTCACCATGTTGTATGACATCTATCGATTCACCTCGATCTAAGCCAACTTGGAGCAAATCCAAATCATTGTTGTATGCGGCTCGACAAACTTTTTTCTCGGTAATCTGAGCAATAGCCATCCGCACAAGCATGAATGGGATTACGGTCAGAAAACCTACTACTGTTATCACTACGCTTTGGACGATGAGAAGTATCCAACGTAGGGCCAGCCAGTATTTATTCATAACTTGGTTCCTTTGGGATTGCGATCGCAGAAGTGCTCGTTCTTTGCCCTGCTGATCCAGTGACTGATACAAACACGCGATCGCAGTTTTCCCAATATTTCACCTATAATCCCGAGCAGCGCGATCGCAACCAGCGCAAACAACAAAAAAGAGGCAATCCACAGATTGCCCCCAGAGAACCAGTTTACCCGGACGGAAAAGTTGCTTATGCGGCTTGCTTGGCTGCTTCGAGCTGTTCAGATACAAATGACCAGTTGACGAGATTGTTCAAAAACGTGTCAACGTAGTTTGGCCGTGCATTTTGATAGTCAAGATAATAGGCGTGCTCCCAGACATCCATTGTCAGTAGCGGCGTCTGGCCGTCCACGATGGGATTCACGGCGTTGGGCGTATTGACCACCTTCAGCTTGCCGCCGTCTAACACTAGCCACGCATAGCCGCTGCCGAATTGTCCTGTGCCAGCAGATTTGAACGC
Organism: uncultured bacterium; assembly: GCA_966674685.1. Taxonomy (GTDB): domain Bacteria; phylum Cyanobacteriota; class Cyanobacteriia; order Phormidesmidales; family Phormidesmidaceae; genus Thainema. The sequence continues at coordinate 13,157 of CBKWJC010000040.1, read as the reverse complement.
TTCTTTGAACTGATCAAAGCTGCCAAAGTCGGACTTGATTTTGTCGGCCAGTTCACCGGAGGGCATGCCGCCACCGTTGGGACTCATGCAGTTCCAGTAAAACGTATGATTCCAGGCTTGCGCCGCGTTGTTGTGCAGCCCCGTCATTTCGGGATTGTTGTAAGCGGCTTTGATGACTTCTTCGATAGGTCTATCGGCCATGCCTGCGTCCTGAACCATGCTGTTGTAGTTGTCCACATACTTGGCATGGTGCTTACCGTGGTGAAATTCCAGCGTTCTGGAAGAAATATGTGGCTCTAGCGCATCGTAGCTATAGGGAAGATCGGGAAGTTGGTAAGTCATAAGTGCTGTCCTCTCGTGATCGATGAACCTCTGGCACGCATGCCGATTGAAGGCGTGAATGCTGTACGGCTGGTTGCACAACATTCACACAAGAGGTCTTATTCATAGGGTGAGAGATTCGCGCCGTTCGTCACCCCTTCAGAAGAAAGAGATCGACAGTTATTTGTTCAAGCCTATTGATGGACGGAAAAAATACTGTTGGTTATCAATCTGACTGGGCATAGCCTTGATGTGGCGTAATTAGCAAACAATATTTCAGCGCCATCCGCCCAAATCGTAGCTTTTACTACAACGGACAGCAAAACCGGAGCAGTATACCAGTACGAAACAGGGTAGTGGTATGCAGGCCATGTTCTGGTAAATCCACGCTTTGCGTGTCATCTACCAAAGGTCAGAATTGGTCTTCATGAACCGATTCTGGATCGATACACACACCGTATCGGTTCTATGCAATTAGATGCCGTTGAGCAAGGTTGAACGAAAGTATGTCTACGCCAGATCCGGTTATGTCTGCGGTTGAGCCAGAAATATCTGAAAACGCTGAAGCTTGGCATGTGAAGCCAAGCGCCGTTTTTTCCGTTGAAGAATTGGCTGAGCTAAATGCGAAGTGCGATCGCAAAGGTTGGCAGCAGTTGATCACTCATCTCAGTATTATGGCGATCAGCGGTGTCACTTGGGGCTGGAGCTGGAGCCAGGGTTTCTGGTGGCTGGCGGTTCCGGCGGTGGTGGTTTACGGCTTTAGCTTGGCTTCCATGTTTGCCCCGGTGCATGAGTGCGTGCATCGGACGGCTTTCGCCAATCAGCGGGTAAACGATGTTGTGGCCTGGTTGGCAGGGATTCTGTCGCTGTACAACAGCACGTTCTATCGTCGCTACCACAAGTGGCATCACCGCTACACCCGCGTCCTCGGTAAAGATCCCGAATACGAAGACCTGCCGCCGACCAGTTGGGGATCTTACCTCTGGATTCTGAGCGGTCTGCCCTGGTGGATCGGCAAAGCGCAGGGTCACTGGCGGATGGCAACGGGCAACTTTGAAGGCTGTCCCTATATCTCTGAAGCGGCGAAAGGGGAAGTGATCCGCTCGACTCGCTGGCAGTTGGCGGTTTATGGAGTTGCGATCGCGCTTTCCATCACCTTCCAGCAGCCCTGGTTTCTGCTCTACTGGCTGCTGCCGCTGGCGGTGGGTCAGCCAATTCTGCGGTTCATTCTGCTGGCGGAGCATACGGGCTGTACCCAGGACAATAATCCCTTGACCAACACCCGCACAACGCTGACGCTGTGGCCGCTGCGACTGCTGATGTGGAACATGCCCTTTCACGCTGAGCATCATCTCTATGCGTCGATTCCGTTCCATGCATTGCCCCAGGCACACGCGAAGCTGGCTGGAAAGCTGACCCATGTGGCACCAGGCTACGTGGCTGTAAATCGCCAGATCGCCAGTCAGTTCGGCAACTCGCTGGGTACGGCAGCATGAGCAGTTCCGCAGGTGTTTGGACAGCGCCAGACTTCCCGCTCCAGTGCGGCGTGACGCTGCCGCAGGTGCGCGTGGTGTATCAAACCTACGGCGAATTAAACTGCGATCGCACCAATGTCATCCTCTACCCCACGTCCTACGGGGCACAGCACACTGACATTGACTGGTTGATTCAGCCGGACGGCATTCTCGACCCGACCCGCTGGTTCATCATCATCCCCAACATGTTTGGCAATGGCCTCTCCAGTTCACCCAGCAACGGCGATGTCGATGGCGTCGCCGAGCAGGGCATTTACTTCATGCACTGGGATAACGTCACGGCCCAGGAACAACTGCTGCGGGAGGTGTTTGGCATTGAGCAACTGGCGCTGGTCTACGGCTGGTCAATGGGAGCGCAGCAAGCCTATCACTGGGGCGCGCTCTACCCGAAACGGGTGCAGCGAATCGCGGCTCTCTGCGGCACGGCGCGAACCACGGACCATAATCGGATTTTCTTGGACAGTTTGCGATCGGCCTTAACCGCTGATCCAGTCTGGAACGGTCAGTCCTTCGACGGTATACCCGAACGGGGCTTCCGCACCTTTGCCCGCATTTATGCCAGTTGGGCGGCCTCGCAAGCCTATTACCGGGAGGGCATCTATTACCAACTGGGCTACGAGTCGCTGGACGACTACCTCTGGCGAGCCTGGGAAATGAACTACCGCAAGCGCGATCCGCGCAACCTAATCGCCATGCTCGATACTTGGCTGCGCTGTGATGTCGGCAATAATCCGTTTTATCAGGGGGATTATGAACGAGCGATGCAGTCCATTCAGGCCAAAACGCTAGTCATGCCTGCCACCACGGATCTGTATTTCACACCGGAAGACTGCGCGGCAGAAGCAAAGCTGATCCCCAATGCGACCTACCGCCCGATTCCCTCCATCTGGGGTCATCGAGCAGGCAATCCTTACCAAAATCCCGAGGATGCGGCCTTTATTCGGCAAGCTATACAGGAACTGCTGGAGGATTAACTGGGTGCGGCGTTGGTACAGGTGCGATCGCTATTGATAAAAGTCCAGTTAAAGAGTCGAAAAGAAATTTGTTATTTACATGCGTATGATTAGAGGTGACCTATTAAGATGAAACTCTACTTCTTTAATGATTCTTTCTCTGAAGATTCTGCTGTCAACAATGGGAGTTGGAGAAACTGAACAAAGAGTTCTCTTGCGTAGTATTTGCCAAATCTATGCATGCGCATAAGAGCTATGACAACACCAAAGCAAACCAATATAGACAATCTCCAATTACTTAACTTATGCTCTAGGGTAAAAAGTATCAATATGATGATTAAGGCAGATGCAATACCGCGGAGTAATCCATAATTGGCGTTAAAAATATCAATTCTTTGATTGCGGTTGGCGGCAGCAACAGCAGCATAGATCTGTCTTGTTAGGTTGAACCAAGTTTTTTCATTTAAAGCAGGAATCTCTATAGATTCATCTAATCCCAGTTTATTTGGTAACTGCTGCTGTAGCAATACTATTTGCGATTCAGTCAAGAGTCTGTGTCGGCTAGTTCTCACCCAGTCTGTTGGCATCCCTTTCCAAATCTTCCACCAAATATTTTCTAGAAAATTACCAATAGCTTGCAATAGATGTCCCATAACATACGATAAGATAACAAACAACCCTAACTGACCTACGGTAAAGTCTTTCCCTTGGAGAATAACGCCTAGATTTGGATATAAAAGTGAGATGCCGAAAAGCAAAACAGCTCCAGGAGCTAAAATGGCAGAAAACTCGTAAAAATCAAAATTTTTCATGCTTATCTGTCATATTCTGAATAAATAAAAGCATTACCGCTATCATCTATTTCTAAGGTTATAGTGCCTCTCCATCGAGTAGACCAAACGTGGTCACTATAATTTTTATATTTGTTGCTAGCATCTGTATCGGGCTTTTTACCAACAGAAACAATGGTGTATTGAGGACTCATCAACTCTACAGCCATCTGATGGTAGCCAGAATCGCGGCCATGATGGCTTGCTTTTAAGATATTACATTTGAGTTTATTGCCATAGCATTGAACTATATCATCCCAAGTATCTTGTTCTGCGTCTGCACCAAAGATAATAGTGCATCCTTTATAGGATAAACGCAGTACGTAACTCATGTTATTCCAATTCTCTTTTTCGTTGGCTCTATCAAGTAAAGAAGGAGTTGGAGAAAGAATTTCAAGCTTATCTCTGTTCCAGTAGTCGCCGTTACTACCACGGAAAAGGTGTAAAACTTTTGCAGTATCTTTTTCGTTCCCCAACTTTCGGTATTCTATCCACTCTCGCATATCTGATATGGAGTTGAATTTTGGTCGTTTTTTGTGTTTATTGTCCCAAAAGTTAATAATTGAAATACCTGCATTGCGAAGAGCAGAAAGTCCCCTCATATGATCAAGATCAGGGTGGGTTTGAATATAACGAAAAATATCTCTTCCTGGATAATTTCTCTTCAGGAACTCGATTGGATTAATTAGATCAATGTTATATCCACCAGATTTGGAAAATTCGTCCAAACGCCTTTTCCCTGTTGTATGAGCTATATACTGGGATTTGAGATAAGAAATTGATAGCTCTCTTGATATCTCTCGATTTGTCCTAGCATCTAAATCTGTAGCATTATTAATATCAATTACAGTTAAATGACCGTTCGGATGTTCAATAATTGTACAGTCACCATGACCAACATTTAAGAAATGAACTTTCAACATGAAATCATCTTCATTTGATAAATGAGCTATATCACTAGGGGGTGATACCCCTTATATATAGAATAGTTCAGGTGTTTTTATTCTGTGGGCGTATATCGTTGATCTTTAATTAATTCTTTATTTTTCTTTTGAAGCATTTTTGGATTATTGAACTCTAGATAAAAAAAGATTAGTAGGATAGGTAGTACTAGCTCGGAAGAAGGTCAACGATCTATTCATTAAGAATTGGGTTTAAATATCTTTAGTTTTACTAGATTGCACGTCTATGCACAGAACTTCGAGGACAGCCAGATGACCGTGCTTAACTTAGTCAAATTCTCATCACGACAATTGACCTATCACCAAGAAGCCACCTGTTAATCAACAACGTAACCTGGCAACAATACGAAGTCCTACTCGCAGATTTGGGTGACGAATGGTACAACAGGCATTTACCGCTGAAACCAGCACAATGCTGTGAGATCTGAGGCGGAGATTACGGACAGAAAACCCAGAATCGTGGTAATCCAAGACTGGACTGTAGCGCATCGCGCTGATTCTCCATACAGCCTTCTTACTCCCAAACCCATGAACCACCCCCTCTCCCACCTCGCCCGCGAAAAGAACATCCGCTACTTTCTGATCTCCTTCACCGATCTGTTTGGCACCCAGCGCGCCAAGCTTGTTCCCGCTGCCGCAATTGACGAGATGGCCACGAGTGGGGCGGGATTTGCCGGATTTGCCACCTGGCTAGACATGACTCCAGCCGATGCCGATATGTTTGCGGTGCCGGATACCACCAGCCTGTTTCAATTGCCCTGGAAACCTGATGTTGCCTGGATGCCAGCGGATTTGTTTACGCCGGAGATGGATGCGATCGCACAAACGCCGCGCTTAGTTCTCAAACGAGTGCTTCAGCAGGCGCACGACTTGGGCTACAGCGTCAAAACGGGGGTGGAATGCGAGTATTTTCTGCTGTCACCAGATGGCGAGGCAGTGTCTGATCCCTACGATCGCCAAGTGAAACCCTGCTATGACCAGCAGGCACTGATGCGGCGGTTCGATGTGATTGCGGAAATCTGTGATGCGATGCTGGCGCTGGGTTGGGGAGCCTATCAGAACGACCACGAGGACGCCAACGGTCAGTTTGAGATGAACTGGATGTATGCCAATGCGCTGGTCACTGCCGATCGCCATGCGTTCTTCAAGTACATGGTCAAGTCGATTGCCGAAAAGCATGGTCTGCGAGCCACGTTTATGCCCAAGCCGTTCGCACACCTGACGGGTAACGGCTGTCACACACACCTCTCAGTGTGGGATACCAGCGGCACGACGAATCTATTTCATGATCCAGAGGGCGAACTGGGGTTGTCGTCGCTGGCCTACCACTTTATTGGCGGCGTACTGCACTCAGCATCAGCGCTTTGTGCCTTCACCAACCCGACAATTAACTCCTACAAGCGGATCAATGCGCCCGTCACGCTCTCCGGTGCAACTTGGTCACCCAATACCGCTAGCTACAGCGGCAACAACCGCACCCATGCAATTCGGATTCCGGATGCGGGGCGGTTTGAGCTGCGGTTAGCCGATGGTGCAGCTAATCCCTATCTACTCGCAGCGGCGCTGATTGCGTCAGGGCTGGACGGCATCGCTCAGAAGCGCGATCCGGGTTCCCGCTGTGACAACAATAACTACACCGAGCCGCTACCACAGGGTTCAGCTCAGCCTCTGCCTGCCAATCTGTTAGATGCCTTGCGGCAGTTGGAGCAAAATACCGTCTTCCAGGATGCGATGGGAGCAGAGTTTGTGCAGTCGTATCTCAAGCTCAAACATCAGGAATGGAACAGCTACCACGCCCAAATTACGCCGTGGGAGCGGGAAACGACGCTGGATTGTTAGGGTTAACTCCTAATGATTCAGCGTTTTACGCTGTAATAAAGCAGCAGTACACCGTTAGCATAAATTTTGCTGTTTGTCAGATCTAATGCCGTTTGCGGAATCACATCAGCGAATAGTGGAATGCCTGCGCCCATCAAAAAGGGATTCACTTTGAGAATGAGCTGATCGATCAGCTGGTTAGCAAACAAGGTGCTGGCAAGATTTGCGCCGCCGCAGAGCCAAATATCTTTGCCATCTTCCGCTTTTAGCTGTTGCACCACCTCAATGGCCTGATCTGAAACTAGTTCAACGTTGGCATCTGGACTTTCCGGTATGCTGCGCGAAAAGAGGTACTGCCGCAGATGTGAATATGGACTGGTGACGCCGTCCTTCAGGCCAACTTCATAAGTTTTTCGCCCCATCAGCACCGTATCAAACCACTGATTCTCACTATCAACGCCCATCACCTCGCGTAGATGGGTGGGAACCGTTTCAGGAAAAGCCGCAAATAGATCAGCAAAATAGTCCTGATCGTACGAAAATCCATCATGGGAACCGTCGGTGTGGGCAATAAACCCATCTACGCTACAAGCGACGTAATAAACCAGGTTTCGCATTTGGACTCCCCACTACACAAGCTTGAGCAGCCACTTGATATTACACTGCTGGTTGTCGTGCTCCATACCTAGTCAAAGCTGCTTTTCGTCAGCAAATGACTTATGTCATTGAATCGCTGAATTCTCCAGAGAGCTATGTTGTTGCGCTGAGATGACACCTGCCAGCGGGATCGGTCAAGCGTGAACTCAAACCGCGCTGTATGCTGCGCTGCAAAACCCCAGGCGCGATCGCAACCCAGCAGCTCAGTTATCAAGTACTGCAAAATTCCCGCATGGCTGATAATCCAAATGCGATCGCAGTTTTGATGTTGGTCAATCAACTGCTGAATAAATCGCTGAGCGCGATCGCGTCCCTGATCCGGTGTTTCAGCATTGGGGATCGGCACCCAGTCGAGGGTCGAAAGCAGTTTTTCACATAAATCAGGAAACTGCGCCTGCGCTTCTGCCCAGGTCAAGTCGTCGAAAATGCCGGGATCGAGTTCGCTGAGCGCGTGGGTATAGGTAACCGAAATTGTGACGGGTTCAGGGCTGGAAGAGGATGTCCAGTGGTAAACCGTATCTGGGTTGTCCGGGTGCAGGATAGGCAGCTTGACGAGAAGTGGATCGGGAAATTGCGATCGCAGCAAAATCTCTAGCGTTTGCTGAGTTCGTAAAGCTGGACTGCAATAGATATGCGTTGGGCACCAGTGCTCATGTTTAAGCTGGGCACCGAGTTGCTGCGCTTGCTCAACGCCGTGTGCAGAGAGCGGATCGGTATCGTTGCTGCCCTGCATCCGCTGAACTTCATTGGCGATGGACTCGGCGTGGCGGAGGAGGAGAAGTTGGAGCATGTGAAGAGGTGAGGAGTGAGGAGCGAGGAGTGAGGAGTACAAAGGGAGGAAGAGCTTGAGGGGCAAGGAAGTATGAAGGTTAGGTTAGGGGCTTGTTCAGGAGGGGGATTTTGGCATGAGTGATGTGCGCGTTTTGAAAGTGGGAAAACGGTGATTTGCTTTGTTATTGATTCTTTAGGTGCGATTTTGCTCAAACTCCTTACTATAAGAGGCACTAAGACTATGTTTACTCTCAATTGCCCCAAGGAGATCAACCATGTACGTTGCTCGGCTTGCTCTAACTGGATGTACTGGCCTCGTTGCGCTGCTCTGTTTAAGTGATGCGGCGTTTGCTAAAGCCAAATGGGATGCGGTATCGCCTGAGGTTGCGACGGTTCCCAATCCTGCTGTAGAACCAGAGACGAATCTATCCCCAGATCTCGCGCCTGTTCTGGCTCAGACTGTTGCAGAACCTATTGCAGAACCTGCTGCATCAGCCACCGATTCGACCATTCCCGATTCGACCATTGCTGAACCAGCATCTACGCTTGAACCAGCAGAACTTGCGCCGTTAGAGCTGAACCCGTTGGAAACAGTAGAGACGACAGAGGTATCTGATGAAGCGGAAACCAGCGCAGTGGAAACAAGCGCGATCGCACTTGAGCCTCTGACGGTTAGCTTCTCATCAACCTCACCCAATCTGGCTGAAGATTTGTTCAACACCGAACCGCGTGGATTAGAGTCGCTGCCGACCGATCCGGTTTACCTGTCGCAGTTGCCCAATCCCTTTGGCATCCGCATGGGCTGGTATGTTTCGGCTTCGCCATCTCTGGTCTTTGGCTACGATGTGGATGCGGATTCGGTGACGATACCTGCGTTTGGGCTGGCTCCGCTGCCGCCAGGGGTTTCGCCAAATGCATCGGTGGAACTCAATACACAATCGGGCTTTGGCCTCAGCGGTGCGGTGGGCTATCGGTTCTCGGTGGCGCGGGCTGAACTGGAACTAAACTACAACAACAACGATATTGATGATGTAACGCTCAACAGTGCGCTGGTTCCGGGCGGGTCGCTAACCTCGGAATCAGACGGCAGTATCGACAACTTTATCTTGATGCTGAATGGCTATTTTGATGTGCCCACCCGTGGCAGATTGCGTCCCTATATTGGTGGCGGTGCGGGTGTAGGAATTCTATCGGTCAATGATTTAGAGCTGGGTGTTCCGGGTCTGCCTGTGACGACGATTGATGATTCTGAAGTGTCCTTTGTCTTCCAAGGCAAGGCGGGCGTCACGTATCATTTGGCACCGTTTACGCATTTGTTCTTGGGCTATCGGCTCTTTGTCGTGCCGGGGCAAAATTTTGAGCTAGATGATGTGGAGTTTGATGCGGATTCGGTGTTTATCCATACGATTCAGGCGGGTGTACGGCTCCAGTTCTAGTGGGTTAATCCAGTTTTGAGGAATACAAATCCCTGTTTACATATCTCCGAATTGTAGGGGCGAATGGCCATTCGCCCCTACGAAAACGTCTATCGTGAATTGGATTGACTCATGAGACAAATTGCGATCGCACTTCACGTCCCGACTCCTAAATCGCGATCGCAGTTTCACAACACATGATCAAGCCGATGAGTCTACTTCTGCGATTTATCGAACAAGCTTTTGATTCCTATTCCACCAAAGATAAGAGCAATTGCTTGGCCTGCTAACTTCACTAACTCAATGAAAGCTGAAACATCCTGATAGCCTAAAAATAAAGTCGTAATCAAAAGAAAAAATAGTATTGATATCAGACTCTTAAAATAGAAATCTCTGATTGAAGCAGCATTTTCTTTTTCCTGCTTGATCTGCTCAAGCCTAATGTCAAGAACTTTCGTAATATGGCTACTGTCAATCTTACTGAAAACGGATTCTTCTACCGAAAAGCCACTTCTTTCACTTTCAATAGAGAACTCTCTTAATTCACTGATGACCTGAATAACTTCCGGTGGCAAATCGCCTAAATCATCTTTCTGGTTCGATAATTTCTCTAACGTTACATCTTGCTCTTCTTGCTGGTTCTCGTTATCTTCCATTGCCCTGAACAACACTAAACAAGAGTGAACCCGTTGATTTTTGGCTGAATTTCGTTTGCAATAGCTGATTCCACAGTTCAGAAGTAAACAGAGACGATATTTCCTTCTCTAAAGGTTCAACAATTTCTGCTCTGATTTCATCCTCAAATAATACAGATGCCGCGTATTTCACCAGAGCCTTATATTGAGGGTCAGAAATTTCGCCATCATTCAGCAGCTTATTAAAGTATCCTGACAGGATGAAAAACAGTTCAGCTCTTTTGCCGATACTGTTTGAACGATCTCTCAAGGAATGTCTACGCATAACTGTAACTTTTCTACTCACCAAGAGTATAACGCTCACTGCAAGCCTGTATTCTATTGATTTAGACAAGGCAGATAAATTTGCTTTAGCTGAATGCGATCGCACTTCCCAACCCTCTCAACCTGCGATCGCAATTCTTGCGTAGGGTGTGTAGAGCGAAGCGAAACGCACCGAAACAATGAAGGGATAAGATGGTGCGTTTCAAGAATGTAGATGCTATGACTGATAAAGGTTGTGTTGTGGAGCGCAATCTATGAGAGTTGCGATCGCGCGGTTGTTGATAGATGCGGCCTCTCTACTGATGCCGGGGAACACTAACACTACAAATGCCCACTGATACAGCGTAAAAGATATGCAGCCTGTGCGTAAGAAAGGACAACTCATCAAATGGAAGGATGACCGAGGCTTTGGCTTCATTAAGCCGAATGACGGGAGCCCAGAAATTTTTATCCATATTAGTGCGCTGAAGGGTGCAGGTCGCCGTCCGCAAGTAGGAGACACTATTTTCTATGAGCAGGGCACTGATTCTAATGGGAAACCACGAGCTGTCAGGGCTTCTATTCAAGGTGTTACTCCTCAACCCCAACCATCAGTTACTCGCTCAAGATCAGGTGCACCTAGACAAAACGGGCAGTCCAATCGCCGGAAAACCAATGATCAAGGAATCTTTGGTATAGGCGTAGGTCTTGTCTTCGTGATTATCATGGTTCTGTTCAATTTAAATCCTCGTCCCAGCCGCTCGCCATCTCCAGTTGCCTCTATTGCTCAGCCGGAATGTAACATTAAAGGCAATATTTCCGTGAACAGTGGCAAAAGATATTATCACCTTCCAGGCATGGAGGACTACGAGACAACCACTATTGATAGATTCAACGGAGAACGATGGTTTTGCTCTGAGTCTGAGGCGACTGCTGCGGGTTGGCAAAAGGCTCCAAGATAATATTGATCAAGTTCCTAGAGAAGTGCGATCGCACTTCAACATCCCGCCTCCTAAAGCGCGATCGCACTTCCCAACCCTCTCAACCTGCGATCGCACATTCCAACACCCCCAATTTGCGATCGCTCAATCCTCTCAATCTGCGATTGCACTTCCCAACCCTCTCAACCTGCGATCGCACATTCCAACATCCCCAATTTGCGATCGCTCAATCCTCTCAATCTGCGATCGCACTTCTCCCGTAGGGTGTGTAGAGCGAAGCGAAACGCACCGAAACAATGAAGGGATAAGATGGTGCGTTTCAAGAATGTAGATGCTATGACTGATAAAGGTTGTGTTGTGGAGCGCAATCTATGAGAGTTGCGATCGCACTGAGATTACAAGAGCTGCAATCGCGCTAGATGTCTAGTTTAACTTCGATTAATTTCGAAATTAGGTTTGCCTAGATTTTGAACTGAATCTGAAAATTAGTCAGTCCTGTCTTCTGATTAGTCGTACAAGTAATTTTGAAGAGGTCATTTTCGAAATCTTCTCTTGGAATGTCTACTGCAATATGGAAGTGTTCCATTACAATCATGTTTTTACCGAGTTTGAGCTTGACTGTCTGTTCTATGTCTTGAAAAGCAAGGTTCTGTAGAACTCTCTCGCCTAAAGTTGAAATCTCTTGCCCATCTAGAGAAATAACTTCGTTTACAGAATTTGCAATATCAAGATACTGTAGCATTATGTTCTTAATTAAAAGTAGATTTCTTTTAATTTCCTGATCAGTTAAAGACAAAGTTTTTTGCAAGTGGTCTTTTATAGTATTTAGCATTTTCGGATTTATTGTCAATAAAGACTCGTTATGTGCCAGGAGCTTCATCGGCAAATGAATTTGTCTAGCTTTGCTATTAGCAACGTTGCTTTCTACTAGTGCTGAAATGATTCGAAATTCTTGTTTTTCAAAATCGCGATTGGCATGAGCAACTAGGTCGTTTCTGAGTTCAAGCAGAGAAACGTGAATGTTCGAGTCAAATAAACTATTTTTTGTCAAATACTTTTGGCTCATTACAACTGTATGATTTTTGTCAGTTCCTTGTAAGAAAGGTTTTGAATAATTAATTAACATTGAACTAAGAAGTGCAGATATGATAAATGGATGCTCGTTTAATTCTAATTCGGAAGCTATATTTACCTCTCTAAGCGCTCTTTGGAATGAATGAAATGCTGATATAAGAGAAGGCAAAGGTTTACTGATTGTGTTGAAATCCTTTTCGTATTTCTTCTGTCTATCAAGACTCTTGCTATACATGGGTTAAGTCGATTATAGAATTACAATGTGTAAGCTTGATAAGCGAAACAGGCCACAAAAAATATTGTAAATATGCGAACTTTTTATTTATATGCAAAACTTATGGTGAGATTGCAACTTTGAGATCGTCTCGATTATGTCTCTCAGTAATCCTGTATTGACTCCACAGGCCAAATCCCGTACTGTGAAACGTTAAGTTGTTAAAACGGCAACTGGATACCAAAAATCTAGTCGGCGCGACCCAGCATTGCTGCGAACAATCCTGAGTCGCTGACCTGCCACGTTGGACGAGCAACGCAACAGGCTTGGGAGATTATAGCTCCTTAGCCCTTCTGCATTGCACTTCAAAGCAGGAGGGCTAGATTTTTGGCTTTCCTCTGAAAGTCAAAAACACAGGAGAAACCAATGGCATATCTCATTCTCGGTGCTGCGTCCAACGCAGCGCCACAGCCTGTTGCGCCTCAACCCAACCAGCCCCAACGCGAGGGTCGCCATCCGTTGCGAATCATTCTGCTCGGCCCCCGCCCCGATATCATCGTCACGATCAAAAACCTGCATCGGCGCGGCTTCGCTCCCGCTGACGAGTGGAGCCAACCCATTCCCTGCCCCAGCGCTAGCGACGTAGCGCGAATTCTCACCCAGCGCCAGCCCGACGACCAAATCAGCATTTTGACGCGATATCTGCACTAACAGATCTAGAACAAAAC
>CBKWJC010000039.1:0-59202 GCA_966674685.1 uncultured bacterium | reverse complement strand
CCACGGGTGAAGTTGACTTGCAGCCATTTCTCTCCTATTTCCGATAAAGTCTATTTGATAGGGATTATCCACCCGCTGCGAGGCTTTCCGCACTTCCAGTCCAATCACGCGCCCATCTTCGTCATAATCCAGCACGAACCCCGGAGCCATCTGCGTTGTCTCATAGGCAGCATGAGTCGAAAACGTAATCTGGAGAATGTCTTTGTCCGGATCGTAGATGATTTTCATGGTGCGACTGACCGCGTGACGGAATGATGCTGGATGTTTAGGATACATTTGCACGGCAGCCATGCAAAGCGTTACTGCCGTGCAAATGTCATCGAATTATCACACCCTAAGCTTCTTTTTTGTCTTTCTCTTGCTTCGGACGATACGTGGATTTCACTTCTAGCTCTCGGAGCTGCTTTTCATCAACGCCGGATGGGGCATTCGTGAGCAAGCAGCGCGCCTGCTGGGTCTTCGGAAAGGCGATGGTGTCGCGGATCGACTCTTCACCTGCCAGCAGCATGACCAGGCGATCCAGTCCATAGGCAATGCCGCCGTGGGGTGGCGTGCCGTAGTCGAAGGCATCGAGCAAGAAGCCAAACTTATTGCGCGCTTCCTCTTCAGAGAGACCAATGGCGGCAAACACCTGAGCTTGAATGTCCGGCTGATAAATCCGCAGACTGCCGCCGCCAATCTCAAAGCCGTTGTAGACAAGGTCATAGGCCACTGCCCGTGCCGTTTTGATATCGTCCATGTCGTCCGGGTGGGGAGCGGTGAACGGGTGGTGCAGGGCTTCAAGCCGCTGCTCGTCGGCGTTCCACTCAAACATGGGGAAGTCGGTGATCCACAGCAGATTAATCTTGTTGGGATCAATCAGGTTGAATTCTTGAGCAACCACCTGCCGTAGCCGATCCAGCGTTTTATTAACGGTATCGGTATCGCCCGCACCAAAGAGGAGCAGGTGACCGGGTTGGGCTTGTGTCCGGCTCAGCAATTCCTGCTTTTGCTCGTCAGTCAAGTTGTCCTTGATGGCACCGATGGTGTCGATCTTGCCGCCTTCCCGCACCCGAACGTAGGCCAGACCCTTAGCACCCATTTCTGTGGCAGCGTTGAACAAGTCACCACCGGGTTTAATTCGCACATTGGAAATGCGATCGCCATCGGGAATCGGCAGCACCTTGACCTTGCCGCCGGACTGCACGGCACCAGAAAAGACCTTGAAGCCAGAATTCTGCACGATGTCGGACACGTTGACCAGCTCCAGCCCGTAGCGGGTATCGGGTCGGTCGGTGCCGTAGCGATCCATTGCTTCAGCGTAGGTCAACCGGGGGAAGGGGCGCGGAAGCTCAACGCCCTGTACGGTTTTGAAGATATAGCTGACTAGCGACTCATTCAGCTCAATGACTTCTTCCTGAGTCATGAAGCTCATTTCCATGTCGAGCTGGGTGAACTCCGGCTGGCGGTCGGCGCGCAGGTCTTCATCCCGGAAACAGCGGGCAATCTGGTAGTAGCGATCGACACCGCTGACCATCAGCAATTGCTTAAATAACTGGGGTGACTGCGGCAGTGCATACCACTCACCGGGATTGGCTCGCGAGGGCACCAGATAATCCCTTGCGCCTTCGGGCGTGGAGCGAGTCAGAATAGGGGTTTCGACTTCGATAAAACCTTCTTGGTCTTCTAGAAAGCGGCGCATGGCCTTGACGGTTTCGTGGCGAATGCGTAGATTGCGGCTCATGCGATCGCGCCTTAGATCTAAATAGCGATACTTGAGCCGTAGGTCTTCCCGCACGGATTCGGTTTCGGCGCTGGAGACTTGAAACGGTAGCTGTTTGCGAACCGGATTGAGCAGCTCAATCTGATCGGCATAGATTTCCACCTCTCCCGTCGGCAGCTTGGGGTTGAGGGATTCGTCCGGTCGTTTGCTGACTCGGCCCGTAATTTTGACGACGTACTCATTCCGCATTTGTCCCGCCATCTCATAGGAGGCGGGAGTCCGCTCTGGGTCGCTGACCACTTGGGCGATGCCAGTGCGATCGCGCACGTCGAGAAAGATAACGCCCCCGTGATCACGGCGACGATCGACCCAGCCACAGAGGGTTACGGTTTCTCCAATGTGATCAGAGCGAAGTTGGCCGCAATAGTGGGTTCGCATGGTTCTTCAAACTAAATTCTGTAGTAAATAAACGGGTTGACTTAAAAATCGAAAACCTCTCCATTATCGAGGATTGTTCGGCATCTTGAACATCGATTTTGCGAATTGGTCATGATTTGATCTGATCCCCATGTGAGTACCCAATTACGCGAGTGGGATCTACAAAATGTCTCTTCTGGGTTTTAGCCGTCTGGACGCGGTCTGCCTAAAGCGTGATGTGAAAGGCGGGGATCGCTATTTAGCATAGCGATGTCTAACTGTAGTACGAGGGCTTAGCCCAGTCACCACAATGGTTTTGCTAGATCAGGAACAGGCAGCGGCTTCTCGATCCCTGCTGGGGTTAATTATGCAGGCGAAAAGTCCGAGTGAAGCCCTTGGCGCTGTGCTGCCCGCTTTGGGACAGCAGTTAAGCTGCGATCGCATTTTTATCTACCTGCGTCACCCCGATTTGAATCAAGGTCGCGTGCCATTCTGCTGGTGCGATCGCGCGGATGTGCCGCCTATCTACGACGCAAACTGGAAAGAAGAACCTGCGTCTTTGGCAGACGATGATCCCATGTTTGCAGCGGCTCTCAATACCAAACCCAGCATTTTTATTGCCGATGTGGAAACTGCCAGTTCAGATACGTTAAACCGCGAGTTTGAACACGCCACCTTTGGCCATCGGGCACTAGTTCATGCCCATCTCTGCCAGGATCAGCAGCTTTGGGGCATTTTGCAGCCAGAGGTGTTCCACCATCCGCGTCTGTGGAGTTCCACCGATCGCCACTTGATCGAGCAAGCGGTTAATTTACTGACGCCTGTGGCGGTGGACTATGTGAGTCAGGCGCTGCGGTGATTCTTTAATTTCAACTCATTTACTCAACAAAACATGATCGTCAATTTACAAGAAACTGGCTGGGAAGTGATTTACCATCGCGCCCATGCGCTGCTGGCAGCTCAGATCGCTGGCTATTGGGACTTTGGTGAGGATGCCTCACACCGTTTGTATGAAACGATTGTCGCCATTTCGCATCACGATGATTTAGAGAAAGAGTGGGAAGGCGATCAGCTAACGGAAGCGGGCGCGCCGCTGGATTTTATGCTGGAGCGCGATCCCAAAGTTGAAGACTTGCGTCGTCATGCCGATGAAGCGCTTTATCGGGGTCGCTGGGTGGCTATGTTGACCTCCATGCATTTGTCATACCTGAATGCTGGGAAAGCCAGTGATGATTCAGAGATAGCCAAATTTCTAGACGAACAGCGAGAACATCAGGCCCAGTGGCGTAAAGAACTGGGCATCAGTAAAGACAAAGCCGCTTCGATATATGACTTTATGCGCTGGTGCGATCGCATGTCGCTGATCCTCTGTCAGCGTCAGGTGCCAAAGGCGGATCGGTCGCTGGAAGTCACGACTGGCCCCGATGGACAAGCGTATTTTGTGCGCCAGCTCGATTCTGGCGATCTAACAGTGGAGCCTTGGCCGTTTAAACCGGATGAGTTTGCGGTCGAAGTCGAAGCCTGCATCCTTCATCAGCTCAAGTTTCAGGATCAGGAAGAGTTAAGTAATGCTTTAAAAAATGCGCCTCGTCAGCAACTGGCTTGGACGTTTCGGCAAGATTAGAGAATAAGTCTCTTTAGGAGCGTCAAAATGTCAATCCTTGAATTGCTCATTCTGCTGCTCATTGCCGCTATCTGCGGCGGCATCGGACAGGCCATTGTTGGATATACGGTTGGTGGCTGTCTAACTTCAATGGTGATTGGTTTAATCGGTGCGTTTTTGGGCGCTTGGTTGGCGCGTCAGTTTGGCTTTCCCTTCCTGTTGCCGATTAATATTGCAGGCAATACGTTTCCAGTAATCTGGTCGGTAATTGGCTCGGCAATTTTTGCTGCGATCGCAGGTTTCATCAACAGATCCTTACGCACTCCCCCACGGCGCTATTGATGCCCAAATCAAAACGAAACGGATTACTGCTACCAGCAATCCGTTTTGTTTTGATTTGCTTATTTGGGGTACTGAATTGAGAAGTTAAAGTTTTCCGAGTTCTTTATAGCCCTTTACAGCCCTTTACAGCCTTTACAGCCCCCTTTCTTCTCACTCCTCTTGTCTTTTAGACGAATTTGGATTATCCGGGCCAGCCTGATCCGGATCGGGTGCATTTGCCGAGGGAATATCGGTTGCTTCCGGCTCTGAACTGCTCGGCACATGGTCATCAACTGTGCTGGGAATTTCAACCCCGCCAGCCCCGGTCGGGCTTTCTTCCGCCTCCGCATTCTGAGCTTCGTGGTCAAAAATTTCTGGATCAGTACGAATATCGGCTTTCCGAGCCTGGTCTTTACGATCCGCTTGTTGGTTTGCCATCGGTTGTGTCTCCTATATATCAAGTCCGCGTATGAGAACCAATGATTTATTTTTTGTGAGCGGCTGGCTAGCCAGCCGCTCACAAAAAATAAATTGGGTTTTAACCGGACTTCGTTTCACTAAGCTGCAAAGGGTTTGAGGACAACCTTGATGCAGTTTTCTTCTTTGTCGCGGAAGATACGATAGGCGTTGGGCGCTTCTTCGATCGGTAGCGTGTGAGTAATCAAGAAGGATGGATCAATGTCGCCCTGCTGGATACGCTCTAGCAGCGGTCGTAGATACTTGTGAACGTGGGTTTGGCCGGAGCGCATCGTTAACCCTTTATTGACAAATGAACCCATTGGAACCTTGTCAATAAAGCCACCGTATACGCCTGGGACAGACACCTTACCGCCTTTGCGACAGGCCACAATCGCTTGCCGTAGCACCATCGCTCGACCCGTTTCCATCCGAATGGCCTGTTTTACCGTGTCATACAGCGCCATCACGCCCGTACCGTGAGCTTCCATCCCGACCGCATCAATACAGCAGTCGGGGCCGCGACCGCCCGTCATTTCCTTGAGTGCGACGCCAGCGTCAAACTCTTCGTAGTTGATAGTTTCTGCGCCACCCGCTTTTGCGAGTTCCAGGCGTTCGGGGATGCGGTCAATCGCAATCACCCGCTCAGCCCCCAGCATGAAGGCACTGCGAATCGCGAATTGGCCCACTGGCCCACAGCCCCAGACCGCGACCACTTCTCCCGGCTGAATATCGCAATTTTCAGCGGCCATGTAGCCCGTGGGAAAAATATCAGTCAGGAAAAGAACCTGTTCATCCGTAAGTCCATCGGGCACTTTCAGCGGGCCAACATCGGCAAAGGGAACCCGTACATACTGCGCTTGTCCGCCAGCATAACCACCGAGTAGGTGGGAATAGCCAAACAGTCCGGATGGAGAATGTCCGTAGAATTTCTCCGCCATCCAGGCATTGGGATTGGAGTTATCGCAGAGCGACCACAGATCACGGTTACAGAAAAAGCAGTTGCCGCAGGAAATCGTAAAGGGCACAACAACGCGATCGCCGATTTGCAGATTTTTGACTTCGGGGCCAATTTCAACCACTTCACCCATAAACTCATGGCCCAAGATGTCCCCTGACTGCATGGTGGGAATGTAGCCATCATAGAGGTGTAGGTCAGAGCCACAAATCGCGGTCGAAGTGACTTTAAGGATGGCATCGCGCGGGTTCAAAATTTGCGGGTCAGGCACATTATCAACCCGAACATCCTGAGAACCATGCCAGCAGACAGCTTTCATCTTAATTCTCCGTAATTTCCTAAGTCTTCATGAAGCGGGGCGCTAAGTGATACGAAGTTCGGTTAGAACCCAATGATTGAGTGTTGTGAAAATTTTTTGTGAAAAACTGGCTCAGCCAGTTTTTCACAAAAAATAAATCGGGTTCTGATACACGGACTTGAGATTACTGTTGCTCGTCGGTGTAGCGCAGTGTTGGATTTTTCTCTGGCTGCACATCAGATGAGGATGTTCCAGAAAAGGTCTCTTTAATCTGCTCGCTGATCCGCTCAAGCGGCGTTTCGTCCTCTTCTGGCTGCCGAGCCTGCTGGTTTTGGTGCTCATAAACCACAGAGGGATCAACACCACCGTTATAGTTTTCTTTGCTGAGGGGATTGTGAGACTGGCGAACGGGGCCATTTTTATACGCTTCAGTCCCTTGTGTATTAGCGGCCTGAGCAGGCTGAATATAGGCACTTGCGGTTCCAAACCACAGCGCAATGGCCAGTACGCTAATCCCCAACAGGCGCGTCAGCTGGCCATTTCTGAGGGCAGGCAGGAGCGAAAAGATAGCTTGAATAGCCTTCATTCCGGGAATTGAAAAGCGGAGATGAAAAAGTTGCATAGTGATTCGTTGGTTGTTAGTTGATTGTTGGGTAGTGGTATTCAGGTAATGATTTTTGGATGTGTGGGCACCGCCCACACATCCAAAAATCATTACCTTTTGAGGACTACCGATTGTTGATTGATTCGTGAATGGCAAATGATGAGTATTGAATTGAGTGGTTAGTACACGGCCTGTCCCACCGACTCATAAGCCAGCCATTTACCATCTCGAATAGATATCGTGAACAGATTGCGAATGGAATATTTGAAAGACTTAAGCGCCTTTAGGCTGGCCCTCAGTTGTGGCGATTTCGCCAGCTTCCATGAGCTGCTTAAAGCGATTCAGTTCATCGCCAATCTGCTGCTCGGGTTCTTCCCCAAACAGTTTTGCGATCGCAGCTGCTAAGACACCGCCAGGTGGTTGATATTCCATCACCACCTTGACCTCAGTACCAAGGTTGTCAATCGGTTGGAACCGAACAAAACCGGAGTTTTCAATATCTGCTCCTTCTGCCGATGCCCAAGCAATTAAGTGATCGGGTTCATCGGTGACAATCACGGCATCCCACTCAATCGTTTGACCCAGCGGCGCATTGGTAACCCAGTGAGAACGCTGCGTGTCCAGACTTTGCACCGACTGAACATGCTTCATGAAGCGGGGCAAATTTTCAAAATTGCGCCAAAAACTATAGAGTTCTGAGGCGGGGCGATTAATCGTGACAGTTTTTTCCACCCGAAGCGCATGATCCAGGCCGACAGCGTCTTCCACCTGCTTCAGGGTGCTGTTTCCCTGCGTACCCTGATAAACCAGCCCACCACCTGCGATCGCCATTAAAATGCCACGTAGCGATCGCTGTTGCAGCCCAGTGAGGACTAGCGCACCGCCGCCGATTAACGACGCCCAACGCTCCAAATCACCAGCCTTTTGCGTAACTGGAGTTTGTGTGCTCATAGAGTTTTCCATGCTGGGATCTCCTGTAACAGTACTAATAGGTCTGCTAGAAATGGGTTGATCACTCGTATCATTTCATTTGTCAATTCACTACAAGTTCACAGCTACGCTTTGATGTCGCGCTACAAGGCCGTTGAGGTAGGCATTAGTCCAGCTATTGATGTACTTATTGTGTATTGGTTGCCATTAAGTTGCTGCATATAGATTAAGTGCATATTGACAAACTGGGGGAGCATTCCGCAGGAGTGCTCTTGGTCTGTTCAGTGCGTTTATTTATGCCAACCTACTTAATTGAAAAAAGTTTCAAGAAGAAGCTTGAAGATGATTTGGTGCAGAAGTTTTGATTACACTGTCAGGATAGAAAGCTAGCGTTTTAGCTCCTTCACTCATAAGGTAGAGAGTTTGAAATAAGTTGGATCTGCTTTGGGAATAGATTGGTAAATATGTTTATCTAGATAAAAATAAACGAATTGTCTCTAGCACTTGAAATACTTGACGATGGCCTGACATGGGCTGATGAATGGCTCATCTATCAATTTGTTGCGAGTCGGCAGATTCCTCGCTTACTGTTCTTTGGATAGATGAGATGAGGTTCCCAGAATTGCCACATTAAAGAGTGAAGATTTGGAATTTCTCATATGCCAACAAGCCCTAAAACTCAACAAGTCGTTAGCAACTTAGAATATGATTGGCTGACTGTAATGCACAACAAAGCTCAAGCATTACAGGCTTACGATGAATATATTGAAGATGCTCGCCAAGCTAATTCTCAAACCTGCGTTGAGCTGTTTTCTAAGCTAAAAGAAGCGGAAGCAGGCCAAATTCAGGAAATTCGTCAGCATCTTCAACAAGCCATGCAAAATAGCTAATCAATAGCTAGCTGATTGCCTAAAGATATTTGAGTTCAGGACAGCAAAAAACTGTCCTGAACTCAAATAGTCTATTCTTAGAGAAAAATTTAGATGCGATCGCAGATCCTCTTCGGCGCGTATGTAATCACGCGTATGTAATCATAGAGCGAGACGTGCGGCTCAAATGTGCGGCTTAAATGTGCGACATAGATGTGCGACATAAATGTGCGATCGCAGAATCGATAAGCCCTGATACCGAATAGATCAAATTAAATTCAATAAAATTAAATTGGGACATTCTCTGGCGCTCTTGAACATCATTTCGCCATGATTTAATGCCATGACTCGATCTGGTCAGACTCGCCGCAATTTTTTACTCACGGCACTCAGCACGATGGGCGGAGTCATTGGGCTTTCTGCCTGCCAGCAGACAACTAATTCAGTGCCAATGGCTAAACCAGACACTTCAACTCTGTCATCTTCCAATTCAACCCCCGCCACCACAGCGCCAGCTACGAGGCCAACGGCAGAGACGACAGGAACATCTGACGCACCGACTCCGATGCCAGAACGAGTTTTAGATCAAACAGGATGGAGTTTGCCCGTGCTGGGTTTAGGCGGTTCTGCCTCACCGCTATCGCAACCCAGCCAGGAAGCGACAGCGCTGTCCATCATTCAGCGGGCGCTGGAATTAGGAATTCGCTATTTTGATACAGCAGCCAACTATGGCCCCAGTGAAGACTTTCTCGGTAAAGTGCTGCCAGCCCATCGGGACAACGTGATCATTGCCACGAAGACCAGCAAGCGGGACTATGACGGTGCATGGCGCGAACTAGAGCGATCGCTACAGCGGCTCAAAACGGACAGCATTGACCTGTGGCAGTTCCATGCGCTGACCTACGATTGGGATGTGGACACGCTTTTACAGCCGCAAACGGGAGCGATTAAAGCTGCTCAGGAAGCGCAGGAACAGGGATTAATTCGTCACGTGGGCGTTTCAGGCCATCATGATGCCAATATTATCGCCACTGCACTACAGCGCTATCCGTTTGATACGGCTTTGGTACCTATTAATGCAGCCGATAAGCATACAGCTCAACCTTTTATCACTACATTGCTCCCCGTTGCTCAGCAGCAGAACGTAGCCGTCATTGCCATGAAGGTGCCTGCATACGGCAATTTATTCAAGCCCGGAGTGTTGTCCGGTATGCCCGAAGCACTGGGCTATACGCTGTCTCAACCCGGCGTACAGCTCTGCATCATTGCGGCTGATACCGTAGCTCAGCTAGAAGAAAATGTCGCTGCTGCCCAAGCTTTTCAACCCATGGATGCGGCAACGATGGCTAGTATTGAACAGCGCACAGCCAGCGTTTGGGAAGAAAACAGCTTCTTTCGCCGCTGGACATAATGAAAATTAGCAAAAGGGACGCGATATGATATTCGCGCCCCTTTTGGCTGAAACATGAAATTTATAGCTGTAGTCAGCTAGGTTAGGACACAAATATCTGCGTGGCGCGGCGGAACCGCGCTACACAAATGTTCTAACCCAACATGGTTACCGCTAGATTAGCGGGTGTGGTTGCGATCGCGGGGTTCAGTTAGTACTTCCCATGCGGCTTTGGCAGCATCAGACAGGCGATCGCCGAGTGACTGAATTTCAGCAAAAATCGAATTCCAGTTTTGCTCTGCATCTTCCTGAAGATGTCTGACAGCGGCTTCAATGCGATCGGGATCAATTAGCCGATTCTCTTCTAAGGCCAAGCGGGCATTTTTAACAGCCGTAAGATAGGTTTCCCGGCCTGCAGCTTCAGCGGCCTGAACCTCGGCCTGAGCGCGCTTTTTGATGGCTTCAATTAGCGCATTGGTCTCAGCCTGCATATCGGACTCTCGGGTGCGGGTCGTTGCTTCAGGGGTCATATCCGTTTCAACCAGTGCTTTAGATTCGTCTGTTTCAACAATCGCCGAAGATACAGGAACTTGATATTCTTCGTTCATGATCCCTCCTTGGGGCTAGAGTGTTCAGGATTTCAGAAGTGTTAGACGGATTAAACGAGAGCGCTAGGTCGGGTAACGTTACCGCCGTTGATCTGACGGTCAAGCTGGAGCAACCGCTCAACCCGTAGGTCTGTAGCTGGGTGAGTGGAGAATAGACCCGACAGCCCTCCCTTAAGGTTATTCATAATTAGCAAAGGTTCAAAGGCCGGATTTGCTTCCAGTGGCATTTGGCGAGCGCCAGCTTCCAATCGCTTCAGCGCCCGAGCTAGGGCTTTGGGATTACCCGTAATCTGTGCGGCTCCAGCGTCGGCGGAGAATTCACGCGTCCGGGAAATGCCCATTTGAATGACGCTAGCCGATAGTGGTGCCAGGATCACGGTGGCTAACAGGCCGATTGGGTTGGGGCCATTGTCATCCCGACCACCACCACCAAACCACAGGCTATAGCTGAGGATTTGAGCCAGGAACGAAATTGCACCCCCAATCGTTGCCGCAACGGCTTGAGTGAGCGTGTCGCGGTTGCGGATGTGGGTGAGTTCGTGAGCAATTACGCCTTCTAGCTCGTCGGCTGGTAGCATCCGCATGATGCCCTGCGTGACTGCAACTGCTGCATGTTGGGGATCGCGGCCCGTCGCAAAAGCATTAGCGGATTGAGTTGGAATAATGTAAACCCCAGGCATCGGCAGGTCAGCCTTCTGGCTGAGACGCTGCACCATGGCATAAAGTTCAGGGGCTTGTTGCGGAGTCACGGGTTGGGCACGATAGGCTCTCAGGGCTATCTGATCGGAGTAGAACCAGGAGCCAAAGTTCATAACTGCTGCGACTCCCACGCCGAGCAATGCTCCGCCTGTGCCGCCAAAGATCCAGTAGCAGATGGCAATTAACAGGCCACTGAGCAGTCCGAGTAATGCTGCTGTTTTGACTTGGTTCATAAGTAAGTTTGTCCTTTTTGATGAGGTGCAAAGTGGATAACCCGATTGCCCGTCAGGACTCCGCCTTGCAATTAATGTTTGTTTACAAACCTTGTCTAAATTCTAGGCAGGCTTTTTAAAAAGCGGGAGGGGAGACTGCGATGTTTGCGGTACGGATTCACGCACTCTTAAGGTTGATACCTATAAATCATTGTGCATTGTGTGTATCTCGCAACATATAGCTAGCCATATTGTTTAGGGCGTTGAAAAACCCTAAACCGTTCAAATGTTGAAAAATTGAACTTTGTCAATGTTTCAACTCAAGTGGCGATGGCTATACCTTGAAGCACTAAAGCAGTTAGGCAAACCGAATTCCACGTCTATAACCTACTGGACGGATCGGCTGATCTAAATCGTGATTTGGGTTGATTTGTAGTAGAGTTATTCCGTTTTATGCCGTTTCTACTTGATTCCCAGAACATCCAGGTTATTTTTGTGAAGGCTATGTTCTCAGTGACTTTCGCTAGCGCGATCGCACTTTTCACAGTTCATATCACCTAAACGAGCAATGAGGAGACAGGCTATGCGGCACCAGCAGTTGAGCCAATGGCAGACAGGACTACTTGGCAGTGCGATCGCAGTTCCCTTCACGCTTGTAAGCTTAGGTTCGCCCGCGTTGGCTCAATCAACTGAGTCGCCGGATTCGGCAATGGAATCCACGACCGATGCCGCTACTGACCCTTTAGCCAACAAGTCGCAAGCGGAAACTCCGGCCATTATTCCCAGCGTGACGACCATCTTGCCAGCGGATGTGGCGGGCGTCATCTTAATGAATACGCAACCAGATCAGTGGCAGGCGCTCTCGCAGTATCAAATGGTTCAACTGTTTGAGGAAAGCTTTGGGGCTGCACCCTCAAATCCGGGCAGCCTGCCGTTTGTGCCCTATCAGGTGGATTATGAAACTGCGATCGCACCTTGGATTGGCGACTACGCGGCTACGGTCGTCATGCCCGCTCGTCCCGATACCGAAGCTACTATTACCGAAAACAGTATGATGATCGCTCCGGTGGTTGATGCGGATAGCATCCCTGCATTTATTGAGGCGATCAAAGCCACGCGGGATGAGTCTCCCACGGAGATGACCTATCGCGGCATCTCCATTTTGGCCTGGCCTGAAACAGTGCTGAATGTGCCGGAGGATGAGTTCGAGCCGTTTCCCTCTGAACCCGATGCTGTCCCGCTGCCTGAGCCTGCGCCGCTGCCAGAGTTGCCCAGCGATCAATCTAGCCTTAACTTCAATCCCTTATCCAAGGCTGCGCTCTTGCCGTTGAATGCTGAAAACCTAGCGCCAACTGGGGAATTAGCGGATGCTGCGAATACCGCGCCAGCCGAGACCACCGAGCAACCCGTTATTGAAGTTGAAGTCGATGGCGAGGTGATCCAAATCGAGTCTGGGCAAAGCGTTTTTGATCTGGATTTGTCGGATGAAGCGATGCCGCCGATTGAAGGATTAGAGGAAAGTGAACCCTCTGAGGCAGAACCATCCGAACCCGATGACACACTTCCAGAAGCCTTTCCCGCTGTGCCTGAACCGGAGAGTGACGATTTCCCATTGGACGAGAGCATCCTGCCAACCATTCCGGGACTTGCGATCGCAGTTTTGCCTGACTTCATCGCTCTTGCCGCATCCCCTGCCCCCATCCAGCAATGGCTCGATAATCCCGTTACCCACGCATTCGGCGTTGAAGCTGCGATCGCACCCCCAGCACCAGCCAATCGAATCCTCGACCCCTCAACTTCTGCCCCCCAGCCTCCTAGCTCCCCTGACCCCCTGCTCTCCTTCTCCCCAGCCCCTATCTCCACCGAAACTCTGGCCGAAAACAGTGACTTTCAGCGCATCCTCATAGATTCCAAGTTTGAGCGTTCGTTAATCGTTGGCTACGGTCACTTGGATCAGCTCTCCCGCTTCAGTGGATTTGGTATTGAAGCGCCGTCGCTCCCCCCTGGTGCACCGTTTCCGGTTCCGCCCGTCCCCGCGCCCTCAGAACTACCGATTGATTCCGAAGCCAGTTTTTTCCAAGCACTAGAGCTGGCCGCAACCGCCATTGATACTGTCGAAAACTTTGTCACGCTGGAGCCAGAAGGCATCCAGTTCCAAAGTCGCGTGCATTTTCGCTTACCGCAGCTCAGCTATGCCTTACTGGATGACGTGGATCAAATCTACGACCAAATTCCTGCACCGACCTACTTTCTGGTCAGTGGCCAGGATTTGTCACAACTGTGGCTAACGGTGAGTAGTTTACTGGAGGCGAATCCCGCGACGGCTGAATATCTCAATATGGCTCGCCTGGGAACGCAATTGGCCACAGGTCTTGATCTGGATGAAGATATCTTCCGTTGGCTGGATGGCGAATACAGCTTGTTCCTGTTTCCCAGCCGCTACAGTTTGCTAGATGATTTCTTACCTAATCTGGATTTAGGGTTGGGCGTGATGATCCAAACTCGCGATCGCAACTCTGCTGAAACCGCTCTCGCCGCCCTAAGCGATTTAGCGGCTAGCGCCCTGCAACTAGAAGTCACGCCCAACCAGATCAATGACCAGCCCATTACCAGCCTGCGTATCCCGTCCGACGGGACGGTGCCCGTCAGTCTCGATCCCAGCGTATTTAGCTACGGCTGGGTAAATGACAACACTTTGGTGATGACCTTGGGAGAATCCCAAATGTCGCTGCTCAATCCCGCCCCGCTCGATCCAATCTCGACTGCCTACCCATTTTCAGCCGTCAACCAGCGCTTGCCCCATCCCAACTATGGGTACGTCTTCCTCAACACAGGTGCTACTCTCTCCCTGGTCTATCAGCTCCTTCCCCCTGAATGGAAAACCGCCGAATTCCAAGCCGTACAGCGCTTCCTCGGCTCCATCCACAGCATCAGCGGCACCACCTCCAGCTCCGAAGACTACCTCCAAGCCGATTTCCTATTCGGCCTCTCCCCCGCCCGCCCGCCATCACCGTAACCCCTCGTTCCTGCATGACTTGAGCGGCTTCGGCCACTGTTGCCGAATTCCGAATCGTCACGACGTTCCGGGTCATAATGTCGGAGACTTTCATGATCATGGGCGCTTTCTCCTGCCTCGCTTAACCCTGTCAAAATTATTGGATCAAAATGCCTCGTTTCGCTGATTTTGTGACGCCAAGTAGTCTTTGGAGCCTCTGGGTTCCAGTTGCGCTACTCTTATTGATTGGTCTAGCAGCGGTTTATTTCGCCAGACTCAGCCGTTAGTCGCTATTATCAAGGCAATTATCTATCTCTAATCTGTCTGGATTACGAAACATCGAATGTCTTCATCCCTCGCTAAAAACGCGATCGCGTTCCTGATTGATCTCGCCGAACGGGGCGAAATCGATCCGTGGGATGTGAAAGTCATCGAAGTGATTGATCGCTTCCTGGCTGAATTGGGATCACTACAACTCCCACAGAACAGTCAGGGACGAACTGCCTATGAAGCAAATCTGTCCCAGTCAGGACAGGCGTTTTTGTATGCGTCGATGCTGGTTCTGCTAAAGGCCGATACCCTAGCTCGCATGGAGGTTGAAGAAGAAGAGGTTGAGGAGGAACCCTTTGCCGAGGAATGGTTGGCTGAAGGGACACACGATGCTCCCCTGCCCCATAAGCTAGAAAAAACGCTGAAGCGACGTACAGCCGCCGCCCCGCCTCCCAGTCGGCGAGTGACGCTCACTGATTTGATTGAGCAGTTGGAACTGATGGCGGCGGCAATGGCCAATGCGACACCGCGATCGCGCCGTCCCCGTTCTAGGCCCCAATCGGCCCGACAGGCCGTTCGCGCCATTAATCAACTGGCTCACCAAGAAAACCTCTCTGAAATTGCCAGCACTCTGGAAGCGTTTCTGCGTCAGTATTGGCAAGATAATCGAACCAGCGATCAGGA
The DNA here is from genome assembly GCA_966674685.1 of uncultured bacterium. Classification (GTDB taxonomy): domain Bacteria; phylum Cyanobacteriota; class Cyanobacteriia; order Phormidesmidales; family Phormidesmidaceae; genus Thainema. Next base: position 44,186 of record CBKWJC010000039.1, on the reverse strand, counting down.
ATGGATCGATTTCGAGTATTTGCTGGCGCTGTGGCCTGCTGGCGCATCTGGATTAAACGGTGATGGCAATGGCAATGGTGCCGATGATGGGACTGGCAATGGTGCGATCGCACCATCTGCCTCTTCTTCTACTGACTCACAGCCGCAGCATCACACAGAACACGCTACAGATCGAGTGGGTGTATTCTGGGCACTGTTATTTTTGTCTGCTCAATCCAAAGTGGAGCTATCCCAAAACGAGTTTTACGGCGCGCTGAAAGTTCGTCACCTCACCTCAGACAGCACAGAATCCTCACCGCAGTAACTTTCAGGCTTAAAGCTGGATGCTTGTAGTGCGCCGTCTACAGCTATAACTCAGTCCTCTACCCTAAACCCATCTTACGTTCTGCGACTTCACAGGCTTTAGAAAACGAGCCGAATTTCAGTAAGCTTCTGTAAAGTCCACCCTCAAGTACTTAGGAAAAACTGCTAAATTCGCTAAATTAAACCTAGGATCTCTTGATAGCACATCTGCATACCGTGAAATCTCTGAAGTTTAACTTCAGAGATTAGGTTTTCCAATAGGGGGTTTCCTACATCACATTTGTCATGCTATCCCAGATGTAAGTAGCTGCATGTCAATAAAGGCATAACCTAAAAAACCGGGGGAACGCCCCTCCGGGGCGTTCCCCCGGTTTTTTAGATGCGTTTATTTGTGCAAACCTACTTATATGTTGGTATCAGCGCTGTGGTGCATAAAATCTAGCGAGAGTTACTCCATCACTCTGAAGGTATTTCATAGCACTCTGGTCATTTAATAAAGGAATACGCATACTAAATACATAGCTGTCACCTTCTAAGTGAAACCTTTCATCTCTTGTTCCTTTGTTTGGGCCGTTCCGCGCCCCAAGAATCTGTAAGTCAACTACAGCCTTGCACCATGCAAGATCAAATCCTGAACCCGCCCGCAAAACTCAGAATGGTTAGACTGACGGGTTTGGTCGTGAGCTAGTAGGTCAGGCATCAATGTACTCCATGCAAACTGGGGGATGAACCTCTGAGGCACACCTCCGGTTTTAGGTTTTTAGTTCATTGGCTCTGAGCTCCTGACGTGATACATGTTGAAGATTACAAGTTGAGAGAAGTGAATCTATGAAAGCCATGATTCTGGCCGCGGGTAAAGGTACTCGTGTTCGTCCAATCACGTACACCATTCCCAAGCCAATGATTCCAATTCTGCAAAAGCCTGTAATGGAATTCCTGCTGGAACTGTTACGTGAGCATGGGTTCAATCAAATCATGGTGAATGTCAGTCATCTCGCCAATGAAATTGAATCCTACTTTCGAGATGGACAACGATTTGGCGTAGAAATTGGATACTCCTTCGAGGGTCGAATTGCTGATGGCGAACTGATTGGTGAGGCCGTTGGTTCCGCAGGCGGCATGCGTAAAATTCAAGATTTTTATCCATTCTTTGACGACACATTTATTGTTCTGTGTGGTGATGCCCTGATCGATCTTGATCTCACTGAAGCCGTGCGTCAGCACCGTGAGAAGGGTTCGATTGCCACAATCATCATGAAATCTGTGCCCCGTGAAGAAGTTTCTAGCTACGGGGTTGTTGTGACGGATGAAGATGGTCGCATCCACTCGTTCCAAGAAAAACCTGCGGTCAATGAAGCTCTGAGTACGAATATCAACACCGGGATTTATATTTTCGAACCGGAAATTTTTAACTTCATTCCTTCCGGTCAGCCTTTTGATATTGGTGGCGACCTATTTCCTAAGCTGGTTCAGTCGGGTGCGCCCTTCTACGGCATCACGATGGATTTCCAGTGGGTGGATATCGGTAAAGTGCCGGACTATTGGCATGCTGTTCGTGAGGTGCTGTCTGGGCATGTTCGCAACGTGCCGATTCCGGGTCGCGAGGTTATGCCCGGTGTGTACACGGGCATGAACGTTAAGGTGAACTGGGACAAGGTCAATGTCCGTGGCCCTGTTTACATTGGCGGCATGACCCAAATTGAAGATGGCGTTAATATCGTTGGCCCGACGATGATTGGGCCGAACTGTCGAATTTGCGCTGGGGCTGAAGTGGATAACAGCGTTATCTTCGAATATTCGCGGCTCGGCCCTGGCATTCGCCTCGTCGATAAGCTGGTGTTTGGTCGCTACTGTGTGGATAAGACCGGAGCTGCTATTGATGTTCAGGCTGCTGCCCTTGACTGGCTGATTACCGATGCGCGCCAGGCTGAACCCTGTATTCCTCCCGATGGACATGAAGCCCTGATTGAGCTGCTAGGACAGGCAGTGTAGCGGTATAAGTTCGTAACACACAAAAGAAAGCCCCTGCTGATCAGCAGGGGCTTTCTTTTGGTTTAGCTTTGGTTAGTAGGGCAGGTGCGATCGCACCTGCCTCATGCTGGGCCCAGATCAATACGCATCCTGTAGCTCGTAGAAATCAGGCGAAATATAGTCTTTCCGCAGCGGCCAGCCAACCCAATCCTCCGGCATCAGCAACCGCTTCAGATTCGGATGGCCTTCATAGACAATGCCGAACATGTCATAGCTTTCCCGCTCCTGCCAGTCTGCCGCCTTCCAAATCCAGTAAACAGAAGGAACCTTAGGATTGTCACGAGGCACAAACACTTTGATTCGCACCTCTTCTGGGCGATCGGCATTATCATCCACCTTAATTAGGTGATATATACTGACCAGATCACCCCCCGGCCCTGTATCATAGGCAGCCTGACACTGCAAATAGTTGAATCCGTAAGCATAAAGCGCTGTCGAAAACGGAATTAGATACTCGGGTAAAATCTTCAGAACCTCAATCCCCGAATGATCAGGTTCCATAATCTCATGCTCAAAGCCATTCTCAGTCAGCCAGCGAGAAACCTTACCCGCTTCAACAATCTCGGCTGACTCTTCTTGTCCCTGTGATTGAATTTCCTCTTTCGACTTATCTTCAGCCACGCTCACGCCCCTCCTTTTCCACTTCAGCCGATTCCAAAGCTTCTGGTGCAGGTATTCCCATAGAAGCCATCAGTTCCTTTGGCGGTGCTTGACGAGCTTCAGCCCGCAGGTATTTTCCATCATGAATTTGAGGCACAGCCTTCATGTTATGGGTTGTGCTGTAGTAGCGATGGATCTGCTTCAAATAGCCCCGCTCCTGCATCGACTCATTGGCAACTTTTTTACGCAACTTAATAATGGCATCAATAATTGCCTCGGGGCGGGGAGGACAACCCGGCATATACACATCTACCGGAATCAGCTTATCAACTCCTCGTACCGCCGTCGTCGAGTCGGCACTAAACATACCGCCCGTGATCGTACAAGCTCCCATTGCAATCACGTACTTGGGTTCCGGCATCTGCTCGTACAGACGGACTAAAGCCGGAGCCATCTTCATCGTGATGGTGCCTGCCGTAATGATCAAATCAGCCTGACGCGGGCTTGAACGAGGCAGCAATCCAAATCGGTCGAAATCAAAGCGGGAACCAATTAGCGCTGCAAACTCAATAAAGCAACAGGCCGTACCGTACAGCAGCGGAAACAAGCTTGACAATCTTGACCAGTTGTAGAGATCATCAACGGTCGTCAAAATCACGTTTTCAGACAAATCCTGAGTAACGGTCGGTGGACTTGTCGGATTGGCAATACGTTCGTTTGGCTGCATCAACATAGAATTCTGTTTTGGTGTCGTATTAGGCGTCATGACCACTCCAATGCTCCTTTTCTCCATGCGTAGACAAGGCCAACCACCAAAATTGCAATAAAGATGAGAGCCTCGACAAACGCGAGTAGCCCTAGCTTGCTAAACGCAACTGCCCACGGATATAGAAAAACCGTTTCCACGTCAAAAATGACAAAAACTAGGGCAAACATGTAGTACCGAATATTGAACTGAATCCAGGCTCCCCCAATTGGCTCCATACCTGATTCGTAGGTTGTTTTTCGCTCTGGGCCACGGCTATCGGGACGCAGGAGTTTGGATGCCGTGAGAGCCAGGATGGGAACCAGGCTACAGATAATGAGAAAACCTAGAAAATATTCGTATCCAGACAGAACAAACACTATAGTACGCTCTTACTAGTTTTGCGGATCTGTTGCTTGCGCTTTACATTTCACATTATAAAGACCATTCAGGGCAGATCTAATCCAGGTTTTGATAGAGATCTATCAACTTTTCCATTGGTGCGACCATGAGTGTGACTATCAGATACTTCTCTTGGCTCCCTTTCTCAGCCACTCTTAGTTCTTAGTAGTCTGTCAACTCTGTTTTAGTGGGTTTTGCTGGTTGATGTGCCGCGCTCAGCACGACACATCAACCAGCAAAACTTAAATTTACAGAGTACTTAGTCACTTTAGTATAGTAATTTAGTACTGAGCCTGCCTATGAGGTATGGGCTTTGGGCTGTGACGCAAATGCTTGAGCGTTTTTGAGAATGGGGTTGGGGCTTAGTCCAGTAATACTTTGAAACTGCATTGCTGTCAGTGTACTCACGATAGAGTAGTTGTGCCATAGCAGCAGTTGTTCATGTACCTGATGTAAAAATGCACAGCCACGCACGAGAGGAATATTTAGCCATCCGTTGACGACTGTTTCGACGACTGCTAGTTCAACGATGGGCGTCGGATAATTGTCTAATAATTCTGCCAAGGCGGCTTCAAAGGCATCTATATCGTCGTTGCCTTGAAGGTGATAATTGTCAATAATGTATTGAAGTCGTTGGCGGTCAATTTGAGCTCGAATATTCATGCAGCCTCCTTGTATCTGAGGCTAATGGATGGGCTGATTAATGAAATAGTTCTAAATGCTTTCCTATCTTACTGTTACGTTTCTATCCTGTCATAGGTCTGATCCTGAGCCGCAAAAAACTTAATATGATGGGTATGCTGTATTGAACACTACAATTATCAACTTATGACAGCACCCCGAAACCAAACCTGCCCAGTTTGTGGCGTCAAAATATTAGTTGGTGTGGTTGGCGGCGATCGTGTTTTGTTTGCTTCAGGCCCACCAGGGACGCGAGCCAAATTGTGGGCACGAGTCTGTCAATACAATCAAAAAGCAGGCTGCATTAATCAAGATCCAGATGCCGTTGGCAAAATTAGCTCGGATGATTATTACATCTCAGATTCATCCTCCTCTTGATTTTTGAAGTATCTGAAATGGTGCATCAGTAATCCACTGCGATACGGCGAAAATAACCTTTCTGGGTTCTCAAGGTGTAATGTGAAAGCTAATCGGCTGATGACTTTTGATTGAGGGCTGCTCAATTTTAATGAGAGCTTATTCTGCTGTCGCATTAGAGGTTAATTGGCGTTCGAACAGGACACCTTGACCATCACAGAGTTCAAATACTGGATGTGCTGGTTGGATCGCTAGGGCATCATTGATTTCGACGCCTGGTGTAGTTAGTGCGACGCGCCATTCACTAAGATCTAACTGGAGCCAGTCGGTAAGCGCGATCGCAGTTGGATCGCCGCCCATGTGTGCCACAAATACCACCTGCTTTTGCGGCTGTTCATCATGACTATGGTGAGGGGCTGTCCGCAGACCGTAGAAAATTGTCCGCTGATCGTCACTGATGCGATTAAACCGATCCAGACCTGTCAGATTGTCGCCGAGCCAGGGATTGGCCTGACGATAGCGCCGTAGGTTTAGCAAATAGCGGCTTTGCTCAGGATCAACTTCGTCCCGATAGTGCGAGACCTTGCAGAGTTCATGCCCGTCTTCCATAAAGGCCATCGCAAATTCTTTAAGCCGAGGCACATCCAGGTTTCTCAGAAATTCGAACCGATCCGGATCATCACCAATTTCTTCCAGGGATGGAACCTCACAGCCTGCGGGATCATCGCTAATGCAGTGCTGGCAAATTTCGGCTACCGCGTCCAAGTCATAATCGGTTTCAATCATGGCAATGCGTAGCGCTTTGGCAAACTGCTTCAGATTATCGAGGTGATCAAATCCGAGCTGCTTGATCCGAGGGAACGTTTCCGAGCGCTGATAGACCTCTGGTTTGACCTGCCAGTCTAGGAAACCAACTTCTTCGGAAACGACCTTAACCCCGTAGCGATCGTCCGTATTGCGGAAAAAGCCCCAAGGCGCACGGAAGTTGGCGTTGAGGAAATCCATCGGTAAGCCGGGACTGAATCCATAAACCCACAGCAAGGTGGCTGGATTTTGATAGGCATTGCGTAAAACATCGGGCAGGGTGTGGCCCAGATTCCAGTTGACTGGACTATCTATATCAACCTGATTGCCGCGTCGCACCGTATCGTGGTTGGCACAGCCAGTAATCCAGCGATCGCCTTGATACATGACTTCGCAGACTCGCCGCCACTTGCGATCCCAAAATCCCCTGAGCGTGGGCGTATTGTGGGCAAAAATTAACGGCCCCCACTGGTAGGATTCGGGTCTCAGCTCAATTAGCTCGCGATAGGTAGACTTCTCTTCCCAGCCTTCTTCTGGCCAGGGACGACCATCTTCAAAAATGGTAAACATCAAGCGCTGATAGCCGTTGATGTCCTGCACGACATCGCTCATTGCTAGTAGATAAGCGTCATCCTGCTCGACTCGGCCCGACATCGGGTTAAAGTAGCGAAAATCCTGCCCGCCATCGACGCGAATGCCATCGGCTCCGGTGTTAATCTTGCGCCGCTGCATTTCCAGCAGAATGGCTCGTACACCCGGCAACTGGTGATTGAGATCCTGTCCGTACATGTTGGGGCCTTTGAGATATTGGCGACCCAGTAGGTCTAGACACTGATTATCGGCATGTCCATACACCAGGTCATAGATCACCTGAATCGGGCCTTGAGAAAAATTGTGCAGCGTGGCGGTTAAGTCAATCAGCTCCTCTGGACGCAGACTGCCCATAATGGCCGGATTTGTTGCTGATGAAGCCAGAATTGGTACGTCATAGCCCCAGTTTTGCGTTTTGGATTTCCGCAGGGTGATCTCCAGAACTTCTGATTCTTCAGCTAGACCTGTTTGGATGTAATCGTCGGGATCATGGATGGCAAAAAACTCGTGGGCGACGTTGCTGACGTCTTCTAAGCGATATTCAATCGTTGGCTCTAGCGGCAAAAACTGCACTGCATCGTAGCCGACATAGTGGACTTCATCAGCGGTTAATTCTTCGCCTGCTGCAAGTTTGTTCGAAATTTGCTGATAGATGGCGGTTAGTCCTGCCAACGTGCCAGCTTCCGAGGCGGTGTTGACGTGGATTTGCAGGATATTGACTGGAGCCGGAATTCGAGGCAGTTGCTGAATCTCCTCTTCGGTGATGACGGATTCTAGATGAGTCACCGCTGCGGCACCATTGCCAGTTGCGGCATCAGCGGCGCTATCCGTAATCGAGGCTTCAAGAGCATCTTCGACTATTGTCGATAGTCCCGTTTGACGGAAGTAGTCCAGATCTGGACGTTCTCGCTGTAGGCGATCCATGTCGTAGAGTTCGGCTGGCCCAAACACCCCGTAGGGCACTGAATAAGCCAAGGGATCACGGATGATGTGCATCCGGCCTTCGATATCGACAAACCGTAGCCAGTAGAATGAGCCAGCTTGATCTCGCCGTCCTGGCTTCATGCCTTCGACAACGCCCCAGATGAATTCACCTTGGAGCGGTAGCCGAATGCAGTCGCGCTGGAACTTCAGCGTTTGCTCTTTCTGCTGAAAATCAATCGGGTTGAGTGGAGTTAGTACCTCCAAATAGATTTGGCGATCAGATTGGATGACTTCCCCAGCCAGCTCTGGCGTCCAAAAGCCAATTTCCGCTAGTCCTGTTTCGGCTCGCCAATGAGCGCCCAGTCGGCGAGCTAAAATCTGAGATCGCTGTAGATACGTAAATTCTGATGCATCTGTGATGCGGGCTGCCCAATCTAGGAGTTGTTGGGTTTGGTCTTCAACAAGAGCTACGGAGAGAGAAGTAGTCTGAGTCACAGCAAACGCCAAAAAATTTTTGAATGCTACACAAAATTCTGTTGCCAGCCAGGATAACGCGTAGTCAGCCTAAGGCTTGGCACTTTAAATATTCATATCTTGCACCATTCAAAATGGAAACCGAGAGAGGTCTTGTTGTTGCCGCATCGCGGGCTAACATGACCCGTTGGGATGGTGGTGCAAGATGTGAGACTACCAATTCAAATGTAAGGATGAGCCAAATGAACCCCGATAAGGCAAAAGGTTTGCCTCCTTGTTCAAGGTAGCCACATCGCGGATTGGTATGAGGTCAGTTCAAAGACCTGAACCCCTATTCTGTCTCAGATTTGTACAGAAAGGCCAGTTTTTTTGATGATTTAATTTGTAAAAATGGGCACTGATCAGCGGTAAACCTACCCTTTGGCTCATCAAGCATCAGTCGCATGAGTGATTTTTGATTAGACGGTTTGCGCTAGTATTTTATTGGTCCGCTTTAGTATTTTTTTATAATGGCTATGGTCAATGCCGCTCTTCTGTTAAGTTGATTCCAGCGTATGAATGCGGATTTGCGATCGCAATCTGGTTGAGCATAGCTTAGTTGGAGAGTTGATCAAGAAAGCCTTTGGAGGTCTTTTAAATCACATGTTGATAATACCGATGTCAAGGCTGGGCACGTCCCCGATTGAGAGATAATTGTTGTAAAAGAAGATTGTAGATAACGCGAAAAACGATTCAGAATCTTCTCGAAAAGTGTCTTGTAGTACCAGGCTTAGTCTAAATTCGAGCTGGACAAATCTAGACTAGAACCAAATGCTTTGTCCTCTCCGTGAACGGAGCCGTTGATCGAGCATGATTGAGATTTGGTATAAAAGACAGTCGAGTTTTATGCTGGTTTCAGTCGTTAAATTCGTTGAAAAATGACCATCATTGGTTAGGTGCCAGATGAGTTTTATCCGCTCAGCGCCATGCTCAATCGCTCGCAATATTTGCTCTCGGCTAACTCCAAGTTGGCATCTGAGCTGAATAGCTAGTATTCACGTTTCGAGCGCTTAGGCATGTTTAGGCATTTATCCAATGCAATCTAGAACCCCCGTTTTTGCTGGCGTTACGGTTGTTCATTAGCAGTGCATAGGAGCAAATTGCATGAAATCATCACTTGTCATCCTTTACCATCGGGAACCCTATGATGAGATTAAGGTTGATGGCAAAGTTCGCTACGTCGATAAGAAAAGCCCCAACGGCATTGTCCCCACACTAAAAAGCTTTTTCCTGAATTCTGATCAGGGCACTTGGGTCGCCTGGAAGCAGGTTAACTCCAAACAGCAAACCAACTTCCAAGAGCGAGTTCAGGTCGAAGGTGGTAACGATGGCTGCATTGTGCGCCGCATTCCCCTCAGCGCTGACCAGGTCAAAAACTTTTACCACATCACGTCAAAAGAAGCATTCTGGCCGATTTTGCACTCCTTCCCCTGGCAGTTTACCTACGATTCATCGGACTGGGAAAACTTTAAGCACATCAACGAGATGTTTGCCGAAGCGGCTTGCGAAGACGCGGCAGACGATGCGCTGATCTGGGTACATGACTACAACCTGTGGCTGGCACCATACTTTATCCGGCAGCGAATGCCAAATGTGAAAATCGCCTTTTTCCACCACACGCCGTTTCCCTCCTCGGATATTTTCAACATCCTGCCGTGGCGCGAGGCCATTGTGGACAGCCTGCTGTGCTGCGACCTGGTCGGTTTCCATATTCCGCGCTACGTGCAGAACTTTGTTGACGTAGCTCGCAGCCTTCGAGGCACCAAAACGATTACCCAAAAGCCCGTAGATAAGGCGTTTACGCCGTTTGGCACAGCACTGGCTGAGCCTGAATTGACGACTCAGATTGAACACAACGGTCGAATTGTCAATTTGGATGCGTTTCCGGTCGGCACCAATCCAGAGCTGATTCGCTCTATTGTTGAACGGCCCGAAGTGCAAAAGCGGGTAACAGAGATTCGGGAAGAGCTGAACGGCAACAAGCTAATTATCTCGGCTGGTCGGGTTGACTATGTGAAGGGAACCCGTGAAATGCTGCTGTGCTACGAGCGTTTGCTGGAGCGCAGGCCGGAGCTACAGGGCAAAATCAACCTGCTGGTGACGGCGGCCAAGCCCGCAGAAGGAATGCGTGTCTATCGCAATGCCCAAGCGCAAATTGAGCAACTGGTTGGTAAGATTAACGGTCGCTTTGCCAAGTTAAACTGGACGCCGATTCTGCTGTTTACTAAGCCACTGCCGTTTGATGAACTGATGGCTTGCTATGCGGCGGCGGATATCGCTTGGATTACACCGCTGCGGGATGGTTTGAATCTAGTGGCCAAGGAATACGTTGTCGCGCACAAGGGCAAGGATGGCGTCTTGATTCTGTCTGAGTTTACTGGCGCAGCGGTTGAACTACCGGATGCCGTTTTGACCAATCCCTATTCATCCACGCGCATGGATGAGTCGATTGATCAGGCGATTGATATGTCCAGTGAAGAGCAACAAGAGCGGAATAGGAAGCTCCTGCACGCCATTCAGCGCTATGACGTACAGCAGTGGGCGAACCATCTATTCCGGGAAGCTCAGGCTGCAGCCGACCGCGCGCAACAAGAGCCTGTACTGGTCTAGCGTTCGATAGAGCAGAAAGGGCGATTTGCGATCGCACTTTTTTACCAGTGTTGCTGTCAGGGAATTAAGTGCGATCGCACCCACTGCACCAGATACGCCCTGCTGTAGGGGCAGGTTTTGCCAGAGATTATGACCGTTAACCGAGGTTAATCAACAAACCTGCCCTTGATAGGATGTCGTTGCGCTAGATTGCTTCAACCAAACCCAAAATCTTTCTAAGATTGGATTTTTTATGGGGTGAAATCGGCTGCAATAGAGTTAACGGCCTGCTTGTTAAATTCAACAACAGTTAACATGCGAGATTTTCAAACCATTTCGGATAGTCAATATGACGTATTGATTATCGGTGGGGGAATTAATGGAGCGGCAACTGCGCGAGATGCCGCACTGCGGGGGCTGAAGCCCATTTTGCTAGAAAAAAATGACTTTGCCAGCGGGACGAGTAGCTGGTCAACGCGCCTAATTCATGGCGGGCTGCGATATCTAGAGTATTTTGAATTTAGGCTAGTTCGAGAATCTCTCCGTGAGCGGGAGCTACTGCTCGAACATGCGCCCCACCTGGTGCATCCCGTACAGCTCACGATTCCAATCTATCGGCGGGGAGCGCGCAGCTACTGGGAAATTCAGGCGGGTATGCTGCTCTATGACCTGCTGAGCTATGACAAAACGGTTCCCGCCCATCGCATGCTAACTGCAACAAAGTTCCAGCAGCTTTTCCGCGCCGTTGATGATGAAGGACTGAAGGGAGCGGCTCAGTACTATGACGGACAGGCGGAATATGCCGAGCGGCTGTGTTTAGAAAATATTCTGGGGGCGCAGGCGGCGGGTGCGACCGTGCTCAACTACGTGACGGTTACAGCGCTGCACCGCGATCGCAACCGAATCACTTATTTAACCTGTGTGGATGAGCTGACGGGTCAAGAATTTACGGTACGCGGTCGCGATAACGCAGTGGTGATCAACACGGCTGGCCCCTGGGTCGATCAGGTGTGTCAGCGGGGTCAGCAGGATCACACGCCAATTTCCCTGGAAGCCAAGCGGCTGATGGGTGGCACCAAAGGCAGTCACATTGTCGTCAGTCCGTTCCCTGGCGCACCGGATACGGCGTTTTACGTGGAAGCGAAATCGGATAATCGCCCCTTCTTTATCGTGCCGTGGTTGGGCATGTATCTGATTGGCACGACAGATATTCGCTTTGAGGGTGATTTAGAGCGAATTAAGGCCAATAACGACGAAATCGACTATTTGCTCTACGAAACTAACCGGATTTTTCCCATCGCGCAGCTTACCCGCAGTGATGTCCGGTTTACCTACTCCGGCGTGCGGCCTCTGCCTTACACCGAGGGGCAGGATACAGGCAGCATTACCCGCAAGCACATTCTGCATGATCACGGACAGGCCGGAGTAGCTAACCTGATTTCCCTGATTGGCGGCAAGCTGACCACCTTCCGGCAAGTCGGTGAAGAACTAGTTGACGCGGTGTATCGCAAGCAGGGTCGCACGCCGCCGCCCTGTCCGACCCGTCAATGCCCCTTCCCCGGCGCAATTTGGCCAGACGATCCCCAGATTGAGCAGTTAACCCAGCAGTACGCAGATCGCCTGTCGGTCACGACTGTAGCTCATTTATTTAAGCTCTATGGCTCCAATGCGCCCTCTGTCTTGGCGCTGACCGATGAGCATCCTGATTTACTTCAGCCCATTGCCGAAGGTTTCCCCGATATCCGCGCCCAGATAGTGTACGCAATTCAGCATGAATTAGCTCATACCTATGTCGATATTTTGCGGCGGCGCACGACGCTGGCCATGCAGGCCAACTACGGTCTGGATTTGCTGCCCGTGCTTGCCGAAACCCTGAAGCAGCACTGCGGCTGGAGTCAGGCCGATTGCGATCGCAATGCTGAACAATACTGGATCTACATCCGTGACAACTGTCTGCCCGATTACCTGCTCCAGTCCGACATGACGCAGCGCGAACTCCAGATTTTGCCGTAAATCCAATCTGAACGGATCACCCTAAACATACGGGCAGGGATCGGGTTTTGTTGACCAGTTTTGAGTGCTTCGATGTAACTCATACCAATTTCCCAAATTGAAAATTCTCCCCTGCCCGATTGCTCCTCTGCTCCCCCGCCCACAGTATCTAATACTAGTAGCCGGAATATTCTGCAGAAACCCACCTCTACAGCATCCCGATTCAGTCGATTTGTTTTTTTAATACATCACCTTCACAATAGAAAAATAAACATATGGTTAGCCAAGTTAAACAAAGCTCTATGACTGATGCTTCTCTTGCCGCAGAGGCTCAAGCCGCAATCCAGCAAATCACCCAAGTTGATACGGCAGTCATCACTGTTTTGGGAGCCGGAGCCTGGGGTTCAGCGCTGGCTAAAATTGCCGAGTACAACGGCCATCAGGTCAAGCTATGGTCGCGTCGCGGCAATTTGTCGCTAGAAGACGCCCTCGAAGGCAGTCACTTGGTGCTATCGGCGATTTCGATGAAAGGGGTCAACGAAATGGTCAAACAGCTAGAGGCCGCTCCCCTGCATGGCGATACGATTTTTGTCACGGCTACCAAGGGACTCGATCCAGAAACGACGCGCACCCCGTCCCAGATTTGGCAAGCGGCTTTCCCAAATCATCCCGTTGTCGTATTATCCGGCCCCAACTTATCCAAGGAAATTGAGCAGGGTTTGCCTGCTGCCACTGTCGTCGCCAGTGAACATGAACCCGCCGCCGAAGCCGTCCAGCAGGTATTTTCCTCTGATTGCTTCCGGGTCTACACCAATACCGATCCAATTGGCACCGAGTTGGGCGGCACATTGAAAAACGTAATTGCGATCGCAGTTGGCGTCTGTGATGGTCTAAACCTCGGCACCAACGCCAAATCGGCTCTGATTACGCGGGCGCTAACGGAAGTGATTCGGATTGGCACCCATCTGGGCGGGCAGGCCGAAACTTTCTTCGGTCTGTCTGGATTGGGCGACATGCTGGCCACCTGCAGCAGTCCGCTCAGCCGTAACTATCGCGTTGGCTATGGTTTAGCTCAGGGTAAGACCCTTGATCAAATTTTGGACGAGCTGCAAAGTACGGCTGAAGGGGTCAATACAACCAATGTGCTGATCCAGATTGCCAATCGAGAAGCGATTCCCGTGCCCATTTCTCGGCAGGTTTATCGCTTGTTAAACGGCAAGATCACCCCCGAGGAAGCCGTTCTTGCCCTCATGGAGCGGGATCTAAAACCGGAAGCTTGTATTCTCTAGCTGCAGTTTCCATCAATTCTGAGCGTGGATGTAATAAATCCGCAAACTGTAGGGGCGGGTTTTGCCGTCAGCTCTATGACACGGTGTAGGTTGATCGACTAAACCTGCCCCTACCTAATATCGGACGTATTTGATTCACAACCTAAACATCCAACGCCGTTTCGGTGAGCGGTAGTCGATCCCAGGCTTAATGATGTTTCAGTATTTCATCAGCATCTCAAAGGAGAAGATACGGTAACGCAGATCGCATAACGACTTCATGGAAAAGGAACGCCTAAATTTTTGGCAATTGTGGAATATGAGCTTTGGCCTGTTTGGTATTCAGTTTGGCTGGGCCTTGCAGATGGCAAACACAAGCGCGATTTTTGAACATTTGGGTGCCCATGCCCATCAAATCCCGATTCTCTGGCTGGCCGCTCCCCTAACTGGGTTAATTATTCAGCCCATCATTGGCAACATGAGCGACAATACCTGGGGGCCACTGGGCCGACGGCGTCCCTACTTTTTAGTGGGAGCCATTTTCAGCTCCATTGCGCTGGTGCTGATGCCCAATTCACCCAATCTTTGGGTCGCTGCCGGACTGCTCTGGATTTTAGATACCTCTGCCAATGTCAGCATGGAACCCTTTCGGGCCTTTGTTGGCGACATTCTACCCGCCAATCAGCGCACCCGTGGCTATGCCATGCAGAGCTTCTTCATCGGCATTGGTGCGGTGATTGCCTCGGCTCTGCCGTGGATTTTGTCTCATGTCTTTCACATCACAGCCGGAGCCGGACAGCCGAATACGATTCCACAAGCCGTCAAGTGGTCGTTTTATGTAGGTGCGATCGCATTTATTGGTACCGTTGCCTGGACGGTTTTTACCACTGATGAATATCCGCCCAAGGATATGGCAGCCTTTGAGCAGCAAAAGGAAGAACGGGGCGGTATTGTTGGCACTGTTCGTGAAACTTTCGTAGCACTGCGAGACATGCCACTGACCATGCGCCAGCTCGCCTGGGCACAATGCTTTAGCTGGCTCGGTATGTACTGTGTCTTTCTTTATTTTCCGCCCGCCGTGGCCCGCAATATTGTCGGCGCAATTGATGAACGCACAGCTCTCTATACCGACGGCATTGAATGGGCTGGGCTGTGCATCGCCATGTATAACGCCGTCTGCTTCTTGTTTTCGTTTGTTCTGCCCAAACTCGCCAGAGCCACCAGTCGCAAGATTGCCCATACGCTGTGTTTGATTTGCGGCGGCATTGGCCTGATTTCACTACAGTTCATCCATAATCAGTACCTCGTGCTCTTGCCAATGGTGGGACTGGGCGTCGCCTGGGCCAGTCTGCTGTCAATGCCCTACGCCATTTTGGTTGGGGCACTCCCACCCAAGAAAAGCGGCATCTACATGGGCATTTTCAACTTCTTCATCGTCCTGCCAGAAGTTTTAGCATCGCTGGGACTGGGCTGGTTTATGGAGAATGTACTCGACAATAACCGATTAACGGCTGTTGTGCTGGGCGGCGGTTTCATGCTGATGGCAGCGGCTCTCATGCAGCGAGTTGAAGATGTCGCTGCCCAAACTGCCCAAAACAACACCGATTCTTTAGCTTCAGACACTTCTAAAGCACCAGCGAATTCAAATACGGCAGATAGTACGGATAAAACTTTGACTGATGACAGCACCAGTACAACAACAAATGCCCACTCTGCCAAAAAAGCAAATTGCCCAGAAGCAACAATTAAGTAACTATAAACAACTTGATGGACTGTATCGGTCATAATTACTTATTCAAATTACTTAAGGTAAGTTGGGTAGTTCTCAAGCAATAATGATTTTTGGTAGTATGGGCGCCCATACTACCAAAAATCATTATTTACATACCACTACCGTAAGTTGTAGTCATTCCAGTTAAGAATGAGAGAGCGAGAGAGGAGAGTGCCTCATCCTGAGGCACTCTCCTCTCTCGTTCTTATCTAAAACCACTATACTAATTGTTTTAAACGAGTTTCTGTCGCAATGGAATCATGCAGATCAACCAGAATTAAACCTTATTTGAGGGAGCGGAGTAAACAACAGCTTGTTTTTTTAATCTCTCTTCATGCCATCGGATTCCTAAAAGGATAGCAATCGTAAGTGTGTGGCCAGGTTCCTCCATTTGAGTCAGGATAAAACCTAAAATAAATGTAGACCAAATCATAAATCGCCCTAGGTTATCTACACATACCTTGGTCATGAGTATATAGCCAAGATAGAGATAAGCCATTAAACCTGCTATCCCGAAGTCTCCCCAGATGCCTGCCCAAGTAAATAGTGGGAAAAAAATGGTGGATTCCTGAGCAATCCATCCCTCACTCACAACCCTAAACACTTCCTCAGAAACTGGATGACTGGTTGCCCCAAGCGGTCGGAGCAGTGGTTCATATTTAGGCATCATCCACCCCCCTAGCCGAGTCACGCTGTGGCCTGGACCAAGGCCAAATATCCAACCTAGCGAGGATTCAAAATATTTGGGAATGATAAAAAAAGATGCGAGTTTGGTTTGAGTTGCTGCCCCGTCAGGCCCATATAATCCTGGTCGAGTTACCCAGTTAGCATAATCAGAAAGGGCTTCGACTTGTATATTTTGAAGTATCCAAACAATACCGTAAAACCCTAAAATTGCTGCTACAACATAGCCCAAAAGTAAAAGTGGATTTTTAAGTCTAGACAAGAATAATATGACGCAACCTAGGAGCATTGCTAGAAAAATTTGTTTAGAATCTGATACTTCTGTTTGATAAAGAGCGGCAAATAATGCTATTACTCTCATCCATAGAGGTGCTTTTTGAAGGAACAAAAGTGCATAGACGGAAAAATAAATCGAAACTGTACAGGATACATAATTACCCGCACTTCCAGGGCCAGAGGTAAATACTCCTGCAGTAGCATCTTGAATGGTACCGCCCTTATGAGGATAGATACCTATTGGTAGTAATACAGACTGTGCTAATGCGAGGAAAAGATTAAATAATGCAAACCCTAGTAGCCAATTTCTTAGTTTGACTAGACGCTCTTTTGAAATGGGAATAGCCATCATAGCGATAAGCAATAAATAGGGCTCCCCGAATAGTAATAACTGTATAACAGCATTAATGAGCCCTGCACCATTTACCAAAGAAGATGTCACTAGGCAAATCAAGAAAATAGCAAGACCGGCAAGAATTGTTAATACAATCTTAATCTGCTCGCGATTTTTTGTGCGAGTGCTAAAAATAGCAATTATAGAAACAACGGGGACAATTAAAAGATGAGCAAAATTAAGAGGATCGGGTGCGCCAAAAAAAGTGAAAAAGCGGGGAAAAAATACAGTAGCGTAAGCAAAGAGGATTAAATCTACGTTCTTGATTTCGCCCTTCTCCTGTCTTGTAAGAGTGATGTTTGCCATTGTTCTGATCTCTGATAGGAAACTTCGAACGTCAGTGCATCTTTAAGGATGCCTCGACTCGGCTATTGTTTTGCTTAGCTGCTGTCGGTGAAACAATGATTAAGTAGGTTGGCATAAATAAACGCATCTAAAAAACCGGGGGAGCGCCCCAGAGGGGCACTCCCCCGGTTTTTTAGTATGCATTTATTTGTATGCGGCTACTTAACTATATGCGGATGAGGATTACATTGAGGTTGATAATCCAGCGTAATACTCCAATAGTTGACATTGTATAGCTTCTCTAGAAAACCGAGTTTCTGAGATGGGATGCTGGGCAGGGACTTGAGAAATCCTGACCGCGATCGCCTCACTCAGGTTCCGGATCCCCTGATCCTCTTCAAAATCAAAATAGTGGCAATTGTGATTACCAACCTCACGAAAAATCGAAATATTTGAGCATACAGCAGGACAAGATAAGGTGAGTGCTTCTACCAATGGCAAACAAAATCCTTCCGTAGAGGAGGGAATGACGAAGAGAGTAGCCTGCTCATAAAGCCATCGCAACTCCCCATCTTCCAGGCCAGATAAAAAACGAACCTGCTGATCCAGGTCTAGGGTTTGAGCTAGTTCCTTGAGGGCTTCTGTTTCAGGCCCTGAACTTCCAACAAGCAGTAGCTGAGTATTAGACTGCAATCGACCATCCTGAAGCAGTAAGTTGTAGGCATTGATGAGCAGATCTAGATTTTTGTTTTTTCGATGCTGGGCTACTGAGAGAAGAAATGGTTCAGCAAAAAGAGATCCGAGAGCAGAAGGCCTCTTAGGCTCAATTCCTTCAAAATCCACAACGTTATAAATAACGGTTGTAGATTTAGCATCTTCAATCTGCGGAAAATAGTGCTTCAGTGTTTTCAGTGTGCATTTAGATACACACACTAGACCATCACTTTCTCGGATGCACTGTTGTAAAAAGAGTTGGTTGAACCAAACTTGAGGATATCCAAAGTTTTCTGGGCATTCGTAAGGATACAAATCATGAATAGTGGATACTACTGGAACCTTAAACCATTGCCGCACAAACGGAAATGGAAAGGACATATGAACCAAGTCGGGTTTTAATTGGTGAGCAAGTTTGGGCAACCCAAACATGAACCAACGATTTCTAGCCAAAGAAGTATTCTGAATATTAATGCTTCTAATACAAATCTTAGAAGACGTTGGTTTGAAGAATTGCTCAAAATAGTCTTGCTGCCATTGCCCTATTAGAAGCGTGACCTGACTAACTTGATTAGCAGAGGATAAGCATTGAGCCAGGTTAACAGCATGTCTGCAAACTCCTGTGGGTTTAATCGGTCGATGTAGGGCAGGAATCAACACATGCATGGTTAAACAACCCCCAAAGTCATCCAATATACTATTTTGGTGTTATGTGTCACTACACCTAGGCTATACGAGCAAGATGAAGAAAATGATACAGGCGGTATCCCGTTAGCTCTAAAAATTTTCTAGGGCTATCAGCTGTCTGATGCTGTCTTGACTATTTCCTCATACAGTAAGTTCAGGCGATCGCCAACAACTTTCCAGCTAAAGTTGTCTGCAACCAGTTGACGACCCGCCTGTCCCATTTGTACCCGCAAATCAGGATTGCAAGCTAGCTTTTGCATCGCGATCGCCATTTCCTGGATAGCTTGCTCTGGTTCCTGAGCAGACACCTTAAACCCCGTTTTCTCAGTGACTTGAACAGCAGGTCCGCCAAGATTTAAACAAACCACAGGACGACCAGAAGCCATGGCTTCAATACAGACCCATCCTCCGGAATCATGTAGGCTGGGATGCACTAAGACATGGCTTTCCCCCAGGCGTTCGAGGGTCTCTTCACGAGGGAGCCGCCCCAAAAATTTCACCTGATGAGCCACACCAAGTTCTTGCGCTAGCTGCTGTAACTTAACCATTTCTGGGCCATCCCCGGCGAGCCAGTACTCAGCATCGGGCAAATCAGCTTTGGCGAATGCCTGAATGCCTAAGTGGAATCCCTTCCAGTGGAGCAATCGCCCCATGCTGATAAAGCGAACGGGTTGCGAATCAGGTAATGAAAATTTGTTCAAGCCTGCAATTTCTTCATCCAGCAGCCCTACTTCTGGCACGATTTGGACATCTGTTGCTCCCATCCGGTAGAGGCGTTTTGCCGTATCGTCGGTCGTGGCGCGCACTACAGTAGTGTTACGGATAGTTAGCCCAACTAGAGGATCGCGCTGTCCAATATTGCGCGTAATGTCCCGTGCCCATTCGTATAGCCGCGCCCGTAGGCTAAAGTCTTTCCAAAACTTGGGGGGGGCTGACTCTCCACCGCCGACGGGTCCCCAAATAAAAGGAATTGGCAACAAAGATAGAAGGCTCGGAGCTGAATATTTGACGAAGGTAACATGATGAGCGATGTCAAAGCCAATTTCTTGATGGAGTTGGCGGGCCACGAAATAAGCCTGAATTTGCCAAAGATAATAGTGAATTTGCATGGCTCCTGACTGCCCGAGCCGCATACTGTCTTGCCAAAAAGGCAGGGTAAAGTAGATGAAGTGCAGATTAGGCATAGGATTTGCGGCTAACTCTGATTCGATCGCCTCTCGACTTTCATCAGGACGGGTTAAGACCCATACTTCATTACGTTTGGCGACTTCATAAGCAACGTTCCAACCCACCCCTCGTTCTGATCCCCTGCCGGGTTCGCAGGAATAGGCCGATATCAGTACTTTCATGATTCATTAACCTCAGTACGAGTGGGGTCTAAGGCATTTCAGTAGGAATATGCTGAGTCGCAGTCTCTGGCAAGGGGCTGGCAGCAGGCGTGGGCACCGATACGAGTCCTTTTGGGGCTTTAATGCGCTCGATCACTTCTAGAAAAGCGTTGACTTCACAATAGAGGTCTTGTTCTCCGAAGACTTCTTGAGATCGCTCGCTATACCGTTGACGAGTTTTGGCGTCGGTCATTTCAAGAATGGCTGCCACCAAGCTGTCTACCTTGCCGCACTGGTAAACTAGGCCATTATATTTATGGCGTACCGTATCACTATAGCCCCAGTTGCCGCAGCGATCGCTCAAGATGGGGGGTGTTCCAGATACCATTGCCTCTGAAACAACCAGAGGATGAGGATCAATCCAGGAAGTAGAAATGAAAACGTCTAGGGCTGCAAAGTAAAGGGGAATCTGAGATTGATTGACGAAGCCGTAGTTAATCACTTCGCCATTGAGATCTGCAATTCGTTGGTTGATTGCAGAATCAAGATCGCCGCCGCCGAACAAGATCCCTCGTATTCGTGAATCACGTTGGTGAGCTTTTGCGATCGCATCAATAAATTCAAAGGGGTTCTTACGCTCCATGTATTTGCCCATGAATCCGTACAGGATAGTATTTTCATCCCAAGCAAGCTCTTGGCGAATCCGCTTCACTTCTTCTGGCTGAGCAGCAATTGTTTGCTGGAAGCGATCGCCATCTACGGGATGGCAACCCCTCACAATCTTGTTATCCGATACGCCATAGTGCCGCAGATGAATTTCATTGTGGTCACCACAAGATAGCCAATAGTCCGCTAAATTATTCATCCAAGGATAAAGCACAGCCATGGCAATCAGCCGCAGCCGACTATAACGAGCATCTGACATCATACTGGCGTCGTTTTGCATGATGAGGGGAATGCCCCGAAGTTTGCAGAGCGCTGCTGTCAACCGATAAGAGTAGTTGACGAAACTCTGCATAAAAATGGCATCAAAATTACCAGGGGTTAGACGATTAAAGAGGGCTGGACTAATCACCGACTTTTTCCGCTGAGTCGGAACTTTGCCTGATAAATCCTTCAAGTACTCATAAGAGTAACCCCCTAAAAGATCCACATCCCAGGGTTTTGCCTGATCACCCAAAAAACTATCCCCAGCAGATTGATTCTCATCTGATAGATATAAAACCTGGAGCGATATTCCCGGCTGTTCACTCAGTTTTCTCCATAAGGGACCGTGATGCTGTGTTGGGTGAGTAAAAACAACTCCTAACCGAAATAAATCATTATTCATAATTTCTCCAGCTTTATAAATAGGTCGTAATAGCTTGGCACTCAAGTCACCAAGACAAACATAATATGGTTCTGCAAAGGTTTTGTTAATCCTGTAAAGCCTCACTGGCCATACGATACATTTTGCGATCGCGTCGAGCGTAGCGCCAATCATTAAACAGATGAGCAAAAAAGTATAAAAAAGATCTAACTGGCATAAACCAAAAAGAATTGAGGATAGGATACTGAAGCTGATAATGATACTTTGCTAAGTAAGGAGCAGCAATAAGTTCAAATATAAAAAGCTCGTACCCAGTCATTTTGGTGCGATACTTACTCGTATTTGTCGGATCTAGACCACCTTGCAGCTTTTTATGGATGCTTTGCTGAAACTGCTCAGGA
The DNA here is from genome assembly GCA_966674685.1 of uncultured bacterium. Classification (GTDB taxonomy): domain Bacteria; phylum Cyanobacteriota; class Cyanobacteriia; order Phormidesmidales; family Phormidesmidaceae; genus Thainema. The sequence continues at coordinate 22,537 of CBKWJC010000039.1, read as the reverse complement.
GCGACTTTCTTATTGCGATTATTTTGGTTAAATCTTTCATACATTTCAGGCTTATATTTGATAGAAAGAAAGCTGCAAATCTGCTGAAGCTTTTTACCTGGATCAGCCAGTAGATCTTTATAGCGAAGTTCAATTATGCAAACATTTTTACGGACTTCAGATAGTTCTTCTACTCGCCTCAGACCATCCACCCAATAGAGGGCACTAGCTATTACACCTTTTGGGCCAAACTTAATATCACTGGTCTCATGTACCTTTCTGTAAGATAAGTAAACATCCCGACCATCTCGAACAATATGGGTGATTTTGGATTTTGGGCAAACATCATTGATTCGATCAAGGCTAGCGATTAGCACGGGAGCTTTAATTCCCCAATCTAACTCTTCTGTACCCTCTTGTACGTGAAAAGCTTCATAGATAGTTGAATTGACTTCGGCAAAACTTTGAGGAGACTTCTTCGTAAGATAATCGAGCAAATATTGCTCAGACATTCCCCAACCATTCTGTTTGGCAGTAATTCTAAAAAGCTTTGCAATTAATTGATAGTCATTAATATCAAAGTGAGTTTTATCATAAAAATAAGGATATGCTCGCGCTATGAAATCACTTTCATATGGAATGTACAGCTGATCACCTGCATTCAGCATAGAAGCTAACAATGTGGTTCCAGATCGTCCTGAGCTAACTACGAAAATTCTTGGGAGCTTGAACTTATTTTTCTGCTGCATTGCTCTATCCTAACTAACTTCTCGTTTACAGACTCCTTTGGTAGATATTTATAAGATATACACGTTACCGATATCTATGAAATGCGATGTTGGTTACCAGGATAAGTCTTTTTCGTACTTTAAGTCGATTAAAAGTTGTCCTGCTACTTCTTTGAATGCCTCTTTATGTTTCTCCTTGAAAAAAGACCGCCATCCTCCAATACTACCTCTCCCGCCTTTCTGAAAAGTGTGGGACTCCTCAGGATTCATGACCTTTGAGCTAAATTTGGCCTTGATTTCACTAGAAGATAAACTAATCTCTAGGTGGTCAAGAATTTGTTCTACGATATGTAGCCGATTTTCTTCTGAACCTCCTCCTCGTTCACCTACCAGTTCTTCAAACCGTACTGCATAAACGTTAGGGTCAGTAACCCATCCTTGCCATCGTGAAAAATCAGTACCAATATCTGGTTGTGATAAATTTGAACCAAAAGGGCTGCCAATTGGTATCCCTTTTATAGAACTCATAAGCTGAGTATCAAAATCAGGATAATTCTTATAAATACCATGTAAAAATATCCGCTCTTCTTTTGTAACCCAACGGGCATGAGAAACAGCAACATCCCGTAAATCTCGGTAAATGAAAAGAGCCTTATAATTAAATTCTTGTAATACTGCCAAAATTTCATCACAGTGCATGAGATGGCTTCTGACAATTGAAGAATCAGGAGCAGATCCAACTTTCCAACGCACATGGGAAGCCGTGTTCATAACGCCACATAGCGCCTGAACCGAAACAATATCATCCCATTTATATAAGCCAGGGATAGAATACAGAATTTGGTAAAGCAGATGGGTACCGCTTTTAGGATAAGAATTACACAGAATTAGTTTTTTGGGCCCCCTGCCTTGTAGCTGATTTCGAATTTTTTCTTGCCAGTACTTGGCAGCAAAAATGGCATCACGGCCATGTAATCGAACAATATCTTGAAGTTGATAGCTCATTCTTTGTCACCTAAAGCACTTAAACAGATGTAACTCAGGACGGCTAGTTGGTAGACTACAGGGTATCTGATGACTGGATCGGCACCGCAGACTTAGACAACATTTGCTCATAGATCTGAGCAACCTGCTCAGCTGTATTTTCCCAAGTAAAGTGCTTAACACGCTCTAAGCCCTTATGCACTAAGGACTGGGCAATTTCGGGACAGGTGTAAAGTTGATGAACGGCTTGGGCGATCGCTTTAATATCTGATGGGTTTACTAAAATTGCAGCTTCTCCAGCAACTTCAGGCATCGCGGATACATTTGCAGTAATGACAGGCGTTCCACATGCCATAGCTTCTAAGATTGTCAGCCCGAATCCCTCATATAAGGAGGGTGCCAACAAACAATCAGCAGCGTTATAGATTTGGATCAACGTTTGTTCATCCGGTTGACCTAGATACATCACACAATCCGTTAAGGATTGGGTGTGAATGAACTGTTTTTGTTCCCCATTAAAATCGGCACCAACTTTCCAAAAATGTATGGGAACGTCTTGATTTCTTAGTTCCGCGATCGCAGCTAGGATACCGGAAATATTTTTACGAGAATTGTTGGAGCCAACATTCAGCAAGCAAAATGTTTCTGGTTTCAAGCCGTAACGCTGTCGAACAAGTTGAATTTCATTGGCAGATAGATATCGAAACACGGTGTCAACCGCATTTGGGATAACGGTAATTGCTGAAGCTCTAATCTCTAGGTGCTTAATGACATCCTGCTTCGTATGGGAAGAAACAGTAACTATATGGTTGGCCTGTCGCATTCCCATCACTCCCCAACGCCAAGCAGCCATACTAATCATGGGAATTCGTGCTCGTCCCTTAAAAGTTTCTGGCTTAATTAAGTTGATTAAATCGTGGCAGGTTATAACATTAAGGTGTTGATTACGACGCAACCATCTACTCAGATCCCCGTCAGTATGATCAATAATGTGGAAGATATCGGCATCAATATGCTTCAAGCTATTAGGATAGCGCCAATATCTTTCTACATACTTTTGGGCACCTTCTAGCCAATGATTGGATTGACCATCTCTAGGCTTAAAAAACGGATAGCGTTCTAAAATCGACCAGTGGGGACGAACTATTTTAAGTCCATGAATCAAGTTATCAGCATAGACATCCATACTAACAGAAGCTTTAGGTGCTCTACGTAGGATTGCAACACGCATAGAGAAATTCCGAGATAAAGGGTATTCCGATGCACTCGTTAGACGATTTTTAACTTACAAGGGCACGTAGTTGGTTTAAGGTGATGTCAATCAGCTTGGGGCGAAGGTGTGGAGCATATAGATAGGTAATACCCCGCTGGGCGAGAGCTAGTGGCATAAATCCCACCCACAAAAATAAGGAGCTATAAATAATTTTTTTAGGCAAATTATGGTTGGAATACCGCCAGAGTGCTAGAAGACCCCAGCTAACTAGTATCAATACCTGGTCGGTCTCAACAGGGTGCGCTTTGGGTTCTAGTCGTAAAGAGGCTAAACGAGACCAAATGCGTCCGAGCGATCTCCGTTCTAAATCGCTGGGTACTTCTAAGTTAAGTTCTTGGGCCCGCTGTCGCAGCAGTGAAAAATTTTGTAAATCGTGGTTCACAAACCGCCGAAAGCGGCTTCCTGAGATAGAAGTCAAGGCCCATTGGTTGCTGGTATGCACTCGATAAGCCCCGAGAGCTTCGTTAATCGCAGCTAGATCTCCCGCATAAAAGGGCGTTGAAATCATCAAATAGTCATCAGCTGTAGTTTTATATTCATCAGGAATTGGAAAGACCGGATTTAGGGTCTCCCGCCGATAAGCGTTGCCGCTCATGGGCGAACTAACATAACTACTAGTTTGTAGGAGCTTCTGCCAAACTGCTCCTGTTGCCAAACTCATGCCAACTGAAGGAATAAAATAGCCTAAAGGCTCACTGTTTCCATCAACAACTTGAAGACGAAAGTGAACTTTTCCTATTCCTGGTTGAAAGGCTTCAACTACTTTTTGAACTGCTGTAGGCAACAAATAATCATCGGCATCTAGAAATAAAATGATTTCGCCTTTACAAGCAAAAAATCCTGTATTTAGCGCGGCAGCTTGTTTCCCATTAATCTGAAAAATAGCATGAATACGATCTTTGTATTCTTCAATAATCTCACGGGAATTATCAGTAGAACCATCATCTACAACAATTACTTCAATATTAGAATAGCTTTGCAATAAGGCACTATAGATTGCTTCTGCCAGGAATTTTCCATAATTGTAATTGTTGATTATAATGCTGACAAAAGGTTGCATTTCCATACTAGTAAAATTGCTAATAACGTGTCAGATAAAATTGATTGAAACTATTTTTCACATCAGAGTCTGTCTAAAGAAAACATTCATTTGTTTTATTTCTTTTAATAGTATTATCTTTTATTTTCAAAGCCTAGATGGTATGCCTTCTCTACAGTGGCTTCTAAAGCGACAGACATAAAAACAAAAATGGGAAAGAAAATGATTAGAGCTAAGAAATGTGTGGAATCTCCACCCTCTAAAACACCTATATTCTCTAGCCCAAAATAGTATGATAAATGAAGTAAGTATATCGAAAATGAGTGAGTTCCTAGGAGTCGAAAAAAATTGTTTGGAAATGCATCTGTTCTTGTGTAATTCCTGACAAAAAAGATGCATGTATATATAATTAGTACAACTCCTCCTAGTACAGGGGTATTAGGTATAAGCTTTTCCATGAACATGTAGGTGAATGTGATGCTAATCAAACAGCCAAAAAATAAGTTTGATCTAGCTTCGGATACCTTTTGGATAAGCTGGCTTCCTGAATTAAATAAGCAGAATCTCTCAGAACACATTCCTAGAAAGAAAATATATCTTCCTAGAAAAGGTGTTCCTAAATAGGGCTGCTCAGAAATGCTGAATAAATTCAAAGATGCTTCAACCGATGGATAAAGGTTACAAAGTAAGTTCAAGAGGCCAAACAGAGCAGTTACTATCAGGAATGTTGCAGACCCGTTCTTTTTCAGCGCGATGAAGAATATTGGAGCAAATAGGTAGCATTGTAATATAGAGGAAATAAACCAATAGTGCTCTCCTGCTTTATATCCTAAAAACATGGAAAGCGGGTATGAATAAGAAACAACTAGTACTTGTATTAAGAGAGCGACCCAATATAAAGGAAAAATTTTTGAGAATCTGCGAAAATAAAAAGAAAGAATTTTTTTGTAGTTTACGCTGCGCTTTATGTTTTTTGCGAGTGAACAAAATATGCCATAGCCACTAAGGAAAAAAAATATTGTTACTAAAATATTTGCAAAACCGCCGCTATTTAATCCGGTATAATGATTAAGATAATGATTTATAAGTACAGCTGATATTGCAATGCCCTTCAAGATATTGCTTGCTTCTTTGGTGTTATTTCTATTTAATTGCCTCATGATCTTATATTCAAATTAGCTATTTTGATGGTGAGAATTAAGAAATGAACTAAAGGCAACTATGTCGGTTCTTCTTGCTGTTGAATTCTTTCAGCACGGTTCAAAAATGGGCGCAATAGATTGAGAAACCATTCAACTGCTTTAGGTCGACTTTCTTGAGCAAATAACCAACCAATAGCAGGTTTAGCAACCGGTAAAGGCATCAATCCAACGGTCAAGAACCAGAGGGAAATAATTAGCCGTTTCTTTCGATTTAAATCAGAGTAGAGCCAGACAGACCGAATACCGTGATAAATTAGACTAAGTATAGTGTCTGATTGAATGGGATGATTTTGAGGATCAAGACGTAAAGATGCCAAACGAGCCCACAAGTGAGTATTGGTTCGAAAGAGTAAATTTGAGGGAACGATATATCCAAATTCAGTGGCTCGCTCAATGATAAGATCTTGCTTCCTTAAATCATGCTCAATAAAGGAGCGAAAGCAGTTACCATTCATAGATGTTCCCCAATTGTTGTTGCCATGAACACGATAAAGCCCTAGAGGTTCTTCAATGGCAAGGACGTCGCCATAAAATGCAATTGAGGTGGCAATATACCCGTCAGCAGAAATGCAATATTTCTCTTCGGGAATTGGAAAAATAGATGATAAAGCATCACGACCAAGGGCATTCCCACTAGTTGGCGCAACGCCATAGACACCCCGTTCAAGCAATGTAGCAACCACATCTCCTCGGCCTAAATACTGGCCTCGAGAAGGATAGGTATACCCTAAAGGTTGCCCTTCTCCATCAATTGCATTAAGTAGGAAGTGAGCTTTTGCTATACCCGGTTTCCAATCTGAAACAATTTTTTCGACAGCGTGCGGTAATAGGGCATCATCGGCATCTAAAAACAGTATGATTTCACCATGACTGGCTTCAAATCCAGTGTTGAAAGCAGATGCTTGGCCTCCGTTTTCTTTGAAGACAGGTAAAATGCGATCGCCAAATGAATCAATGACGTCCTTGGAATTATCAGTAGAACCGTCATCGACAACAATGACCTCTATATTTGAATAAGCTTGACTACAAGCACTTTCAACTGCTTCTGCAAGAAAGCGAACATAATTGTAATTATTGATAATAATACTTACGAGGGGCCGCTCACTCATAACACATCTCCATCTTCATTGAAAACTTCCTGGCCTCATAACTTATAAATACCCCAATTCTTTAAGCAGCTCACCATCAGAAAAATGCATGATACTTTTTAGTAAGGGATCTAGCTGCTTACCAGTCCCTACTCGCGAACGATAGACAAATCCCTCTGTCTTCTCTTTCTTTCGCACTTCCTCGGTATACCGCTCATATCCGCCTTCTGGGTTATAACTTGAAGATTTATCAAACCTTAAAACTGTCGGCTCCCAGGGTTCTTGGAGGTATTCAAAAATATCTTTTGAACTGCTTTCTGGTTTGGCTACCAGGTCTTCATAACGCACTTCGAAGTATTGATTCGAAGGCATTGTCTTGCCATAGTCACGAGCAGCTTGAATATAATCTCGCCACTTATATATTAAGTTGATAGCAGACTTATATCCCCAACGCTGACGAGCCGACATAACAACATCTCGCCCATCCCGAATGATATGAATAATTTGGCAATCTGGAAATAGGGAATGAATGAAGCCAATATAAGGGGTATAACTAGGGGTCTTATCAGCCCATCGCTGCTTCCCATGCTTCAGAGCGTAGTCTTCTTTAAATTGATTAAACATATTGGCAATAATCCCGTGCCAATATTGCTTATTAAAATCATACTCCTGAAGTTTTTTCCAATACCGCCCTTCAACAAGGCTCTGTAAATCTATCAAAAAGTCTGTCTCATTACCACAGCTAATATTGGGGTGAGACTCAAGCATAGTAAATAATAAGGTTGTGCCAGAACCAGGGCATCCAACAACAAAAATAGGTCGATTCATATTTCTAAATAACTAACGACAAAAGTTGATTCAGTCAGCTTAGAATGATTCAACTAGCAGGACGGCAACATCTTAGATTAAGAGTAAAAGTGCTGTACCTGACTCATGATAATAGAGAACTCAACAGGGGAAGAATAAACTATTTCTGAAAATGTTAATATCAAACTCCTTGCTGTTCAGCCAGAAAATGGTTTATTTCGAAATGAGATATGACTCTATCTACAAACTCAAGCTGATCAATCGTAAGATTTTCGGTTTTCCAGCGAAAGCTGCTTCGAGGCTTGACCCTAGCTAATTGGGAGCTAATACTTTCATCCTTTTCTAACTCTAAAAAGGTAAGCGCCTTGTCCATATACAACTGTGGATCGCTACAGAAAGATTCATACTGAATTTCTAGGTAGCGATCGGTTTGATGAGCAACTTTTCGGGCTGCCTTGACATAGACAGCCCAGCGTAAAACCCCTCGTTTCCAGGGGCTTAATGTTGTCCATTCAGTCTGAAAGAGTGACGGAAGCAGACGGAACCAGAATGTAGGATTAAGCCCTTTTAGCTCATTGCCGATCCACTCATGATTAAGCATAGAAGATGCAACATCACGGGGATCTCTAACAATATGCACAAACCTGGCATCAGCAAAATAGTCGGCCAGCTCTCTAGCTAGTAGACTGTGACCCGGGGATTTTTCTAGCAATCTTTGGCCAGGTTTAATCCCACTCAAACGTACTAAAATTTTTTCTAGGTAAGGTATCCTTTCTTCAACCGACTCGGGATGCTGTACCATCTGCCACATATTGCGACGTACTGTATCGTTTTCCGAAAAATTGCATAGCTGGGGGGAATAGCTGAGCACATCCGTCAAAATACTCGTCCCAGAACGGCTACTACCAATTACAAAAATAGGTGCTTTCAATACGGTCTGATAAGGCCAGGGAAGCTGGACTCTGACATACTGCTTAAGCAGCATTTTTTTGATTGATAGATCCTTCAGCGCCGCATTCAACGTATACTTAGTTTCCATTTTAGAATTCCTAACAAAAAGCTGCGTTTTAAGCAGATAAAAATGGTGGAAATTTTAGAAGTCTAGAGGATTTCATCTATAAACTGACGGACTGCTTTACCAGCAACACGCCAAGATAGTCGAGTAAGATACTCGTTTAAGCTAGACAAGGCTAACTCTTTATATTTAGTATAGTTACAGAAAATATCCAAAATATAATCACAATATTCTGAAATCTCTGCATCTCGGCCAAAAAGCTGACCATTGACCCCATTACGGATTGCAGTAGGCACACCTCCTACCGCTCTTGCAATGCAAGGTACTCCGAGAGAATTGGCTTCACAGAACACGACACCAAAACATTCAGCTAAGGTGGGCAAAATCAAGAAATGTGATTCCATAATTAAATTTTGGAGACGAGTTCGCCCTTCAGGAGTCCCTTTGCTAATAAAACCGAGAGGTTTTACAAAATCAGGGATAGGTTCTTCAACGGGAGGGGAACAGCCAACTATGGTTAACTCGGCATTAATTCCAGAAGCATTTAGTTGTTTAACAACTTCATAAGCTGTATCCCCCCCTTTTCTATTCCAATCCATACCTAAAAAAAGAAATTTGCATACCGTAGAGGGTCTTGCCTCAATTGCCTGGCAAATTTCTTCGGGACTCATTTCAGTGTCAATGTTGGCCCCAAATGGGACAACTTTAACCTTGCTTGGATCAGCACCGTAGACTTCGATGGCTGATCTAGCCGCCCAGTCAGAGGCATAAATTGCCAGGCTGCACTTCTGGAGTGTAAGTTTTTCTAGATAATGCCAATTTCTAATAACACTCTCATCTAAATTGGTGTATTGCCAATAAAAATTATGTAGTCCGGCAAAAGTTGCATCAGCCCAAAAAACCATTGGTCGATCACAATCTAAATATGCAATCGGGAGACTTGTCGCACTAAAAACGATATCTGCATCCGACTCTGCTAGCTTTTGATTGATTTGCTGAGCATAATTTTTGAGCAACCAGGGATCGGGATTCGGCAAATAGACCCTTTGGTTCACAAATTTGGAATAAGCCTTTCTAAATTTATAAATCCAGTTGAAGTAAATAGGTTCGCCTAAAGGCCCAAAAAAATCAAGTGAGATAGACTGTTTGAGTAATGATTGAGCGATATAATAACCTAATCCAGACCACTCTTTCCGGCCCTGTAGTTTACGGGAGTCATAAGCAGTTACATATGCTGCTTTCATAATAATTACCTTTTATGAATTCATAATAATTGTCTTTCATGCCTTAAAGGCGCTAATCTTGCTCCCTTAGAATATGATTTCTAGACTTAATCAACCCCTAAAACAACTTTGTCATAACTACCAAAAACTTTGATTTTTCCGTTTTCCAAGTGGTAAATCTGTTGACAATCTTTAACGGTAGTTAGTCTGTGAGCAATCATGATGATTGTTTTTTGACCTATTAAAGAGCGGATAGAATCAGTGACTAGTTTCTCTGTTTCATTGTCAAGAGCAGCAGTTGCCTCGTCAAGTACTAAAATTTCCCGTTCATGATAAAGAGCCCTTGCAATTCCGACTCGCTGCCTTTGTCCCCCCGATAATAAAATTCCTCGTTCACCTACAACTGTCTGTAGGCCGTTCGGTAATCTTTCGACTACTTCAGACAATTGGGCTGCATGAATCGCTTTATGCAATCGCTCCTGATCAATCAGTTTGTCAGGAACTCCGAAGGCAATATTTTTCTCCAATGTTTCATCTGTCAGAAAAATAGTTTGGGGAATGTATCCAATCAAATTTTGCCAAGCCCGTAAATCTTTATATATTGATACGCCATCGACTTTGATATCTCCTCCTTGAGGAATTAATAATCCTAAAATGACATCAACGAGTGTTGTTTTACCAGCACCAGATTTGCCAATGAATGCAATAGACTCTCCTTGATTCAAAACTAAAGAAAGATTTGAAACAGCAGGAACTGATGAACCGGGATAATGATAAGTAACATCTATTAGGGAAATTTCTTTTGAGGGGTTGGAATGCTTATCAAATAAGCTATGGGAACCCAACCTTTCAGGTTCAAAATATTCTTTATAATGAGAATTGACTTTCAAATCGCTATGATTGTGGAGATCCTGATTCTTAAATATCTCAAGCTCAGTGTGGTCAGCATAAATTTGATTGATGGTATAGCTGGAGTTTCTCAGTTGATTAATCCCATTTATAGAGTTGCTAATTGCAGGTAGTAGCCGAATTGAGGCTAAAGCATAAACTCCAAGAACAGAAGTCAAGTTTTCTACTCCTATATTTAGCAGTAGAGATATTGAAATAATAGCTACGATGCTTATGACCATAGCGCCTTCTGTTATGAAGCGAGGTAGAATTTTGAAGGATGCAAAATTACCATGGGCATGTTCTAGCAACTTTGCTTGAGCAATAATCTGCTCTTCGAAATATTCTTCACAACCAATAATCTTAGTTTCTTTGATGCCTCCAAAAGCATGATTGATGATTCGAATAATGCTTTCTTTGCTATTTCTTAAATCTTTCCCCCAACGATTAATTCTGACTTTAAACGAGTTGAAGAATATAAAAACTGGTAGCAAAACTGCCAGTAAAATCGCCATTGTTGACAGGCTAGTTACACATAACAGAAGGAATAGAGCTACAGAAACGAAGATATTAGCTATTGTAGCTAGTAAAGGCGTCAGGATTGTATTTGTAAATGTATTAGATATCTCAATAATGGTATCAATGATGGAAGAACTATTTTTCTTCGTATGGTAAATATATGGAGCCGAAAGATATCCGTGAGCCATTTGGACGATCAGCAGTCTTTGTTGATGATCGCTAAACCTTATAATATAAGCCTGTGTAAACCAAGAGCCAAGCGTTTTAACAATAAAGGCTCCCATAACTAATAAACCAATAAAAGCGACAAATTGGTGCTCTTCTTGAATTCTAGAAAGCTCAAAGAGCCGACTTAAGAATGGCGTTTTGTTGATCAGGTTAAAGTCGTTTGCAAGGGCAATAAATGGCCCAATTACTCCAATTCCAATTACTTCAAGGATAGACGTAAATAGGAATAGTACTAGGATTGCTATGAGCTTACTAGCAGGAGCTGGAAGAATCTTTAAAAGCTTTTGAAGGGTTCCTTGCATGGGTTGGTTATCTTGACTATTAGAGTTAATATGCTTCGTATTGTATTTTGCAAACTAATTGAATTTTAGCTGAAAACCATGATTTGGAAAGCTAGACACTTGGATGTACTAAATGCATCCAAGTGTCTCTCCATTATCTACACAAAGAGCGGTTTAAATGCATCAGGGATAGTCGAAACTTGACCTCCACTTTGCACAACCACATCCGCCAAGCCATCAGGTCCCAAAATGCCTGCCAGTGTCGTAGGATCCAATCCTGAAAGATCCGGTAAAATACCTCGAATTCGGTTACTGGAAACTCCAGTAAGCACGATTTGCTGATCTGCAATGATTACCGTTGTATCACTCGGATCGAAGTTAACCCCACCAATAACGAATTCAGCACCAGCCGGGGCTCGCCATGGATGGATATCCCAAGCAGTTGCACCGACTGGGTTGAGGTTAGGATCTGGGATTGCTACGGTGATGTAGTCAGCCGTATAGTCAATTCCTAACACTGCACCACCCGGCCCTGTCAGGATGTCAAGGCCATCAGCCATCCCTGTAATTGAAGTTACCTGAAGTGCCTGATCACCGCTGGCATTAAGCTTTACGTTCCAGGCTTGCTGTTTCCACTTCTGGGCAAACAAGTTTCCATAAAGCTGACCATCAAATGCGAGAGAGCGATACTCTGTAATTCCAACCGTGGCAGAGTTAACTACTGCCAGTGGAGCCGTATATACCCCTGGAACAGTCGGTTCGAAGGCGCTGTAGTAAACGTTTTGCCGATCATCAGTCTGACCGCGATTGCGGTTGGGATGCCCGTAGTAGTTGTCTTGCTCAATCAATAAGATTTCATCGGGCACATTCTGAGTAAAAGGAATTTCTGTATCAGCCCCTGTTGAAACATCTCCAAAGTTGACATTAGGACCATTATCAGTCCCATACAGCTTTCCTCGGGTACTCCAGACAATGTCAAAGGGATTACGTAATCCACTTGCATAAACGGAAACATCTACCCCAGGTACAATTGAAGCCCATTCCCCATACCCTTGACTATTTGCAGGATCAAAGTTCAAACCAGATATCACTGGTGCGTTTGGAGAGAGCTGATACTGAATCGCTCCATTAAAATCAGGTTTGGTGATTTCGGCCTTAAGAATGGCGGCTGTAGTAGGAGATTCTGCTAAACCGCCAATTTTCGTGGCGGGGATGCCAGCATTTGTGTTGCCACCCACTGCAATCAGCAGATTACCGTCTGCATCAAAGTCAAGTCCATTGACTCCGTGGTCATGGTTGGAAACCCCGATGCCCGTCACCAGCGGAGTATAAGTTTCAAAGTTAGGTCCTTCTAGAACCGAGACTTGACCGCTATAGGGAATGAAAGTTGTCAGGAGTTGGTCATTCTTCGCGGCTTGTACCGAGTAGTAAAGGGCGCTATGGGCCACATAGATTTTGGGTGGTTGACCAGGCACGTATTCAAAAGGATTAAACGCAATGCCCAAGATATCGTTGTTGTAAAGACCTGTCAGGGTCGTGATGACCTGAGTATCAACAACGTTGTAATTGTCATCAAATGTGATGGCCTTAATTTCACCCTGAATTGTACCTACGTACAATCGGCCATCAGGTCCCCAGGTTCCTACCGTCGGCGCAATGAGGCTTGGATCAGTAATAACCTTTTGGTTGAAGATGATGGGTACACTCTCATCATCAGCAATAGTCACTGTGAGAGGATCGATGGCTAAGCCGTTGTAGTTGGGATCAGTAGAAGTCACCGTATGATTGATGGTGGACAGGTGAACTCCTTCTGATACTGTGTCATTTACGGCACTAATGCTCACGACCTGCGGAATATTCCAGTTCGCAGCGGTAAACGTCAGGGTCGATGTATTGAGCGTAATCTGATTGCTTGGACTGCTTTGTAGGTTAATGACAACATCGGCAGTAGGCTGACTGTTGAGGACTAGGCTGTAAGAATCCCCTGCTCCACCTTCGGCAACCTGAGTCGTATTGTTTGTGATTTGAACCAGCACACTTGCACCAGAGACGGGTTTCACTACCAAACCAGCAATCACAGCGTCGTTGAGAACTGATGAAAAATCAATGTTGAGGAACCCGTCAGTAACATTGGTAGTGATAGTTGTCTTATCCGGTCCTTGAATCACCTTGGCAGTGTTATTGCCTTCTAAGAAGGCATTTTTGATTTCGCCGTAAACATCAAAATTGTCAAAGATGAGCGTACCTTCGACAGTGATGTCAAAAAATCGCTCTTCAAAATTAGCGTACTCCAATTCAGAAAGATGGAATTCAATGTTGTAGTTGCCCTCTGCCACTGGAATTGCGTAGGAGAAGGTGTTTCCTTTGCGTTGGGTTTGATAAATCGAATCAGTAAGGGTGTTTTCGATAGGGATACCACTACTAACGGCATAAGCGTTACCTCCTGTAAAGTAGGTATCCTCTAACCAAATATTGCCTTCTGCGTCGATAACACTATTGCCTCCTGCATTAATGCGAATTGCAGGATCGTCCCCATAAAGTGTATCCACAACAGAGACAGTAAAATCAGCATCGATAAAAAAGCCATCTGTATCCGTAGCTCGGATTACAAGATCAGTTATGCCTACTGATTCTGAAGGAGCATTCAGAACCAAAGTGCTACCACTGATTATGGCTGTTACCAACGACGGATCGGTAATGTTGATAATCGAATACGTCAGATTTGCGTCAGGGTCTTGGGAATCATCAAAGGATAGCCCCAAGTCGATGAGCGTATCGCTAGTCCCTGTAGGTACAACAACATCTGGAAGGCCGAGAGTAGAAGGATTTTGAGTTGGATCAACAACGTTTATAAAAAGGCTCCCCAGCTCTTGAGCAGGCACTGAGTTCGGTTCAATCCAGGTGTCGAATACTTCGTCACCCCGAACCGTTATGGTATAGTTACCTCTATCGTCGAGTTCCCACCCCCCTGCAGGGGCAGCAATTTCGTAAGTTACCTGAAGTGGAGTGCTATCTCCTGATGCAGGGTTGATGCCGACCAAGGTCACCGCAACTGGTTCGCCATCGGCGCGGGTTACGCGGACATCGACTGCATCAATGCTCGATGCATCGATCGCAATATTGTCCGAGTAGGTAACTGTAAAGCGAGCGCCTTGAGTGCTACCGACTGATAATGTAGATAACCCTGTTGGCACCAAGTTGGCACTGGGAGCGACCAAATCCTCTTTAGAAACTAGCTCAAAGTAATCGAGGTTGAAGCCTGTAGTGACCATGTCCACCCGCATGGTTGTCGTCCCTTCACTTAGGCTAACGTTAGGGATCACGAAATCTTGCCAAGTTGTCCAGCCCCCAGTAGCAGGAATATCTACGGTGTAACTTTGTCCCCCAATCGTCACTTTGACAGCCTTACCATTGAGGTTGGTCGCGGCCCGCACAACCAGATCATAAATTCCAGTAGACGGGACTGTGACAGAGTAGTTCAGATATTCGTTTTTACTGTTGTCCCCTACATAAAACCCACCAGATGGGTTTACGAAAACATCGACATCATCAGTGAAACCTGGCGCACCGCCACTGCTACCTACGGTCTTGTCAAAATACTCAACCCCGTTAGTACCTTTGATGTAGCTTTCTGCTTCAATGCGAATGGGGCCATCGGGCGGAGGCACATCTTCATTCACGGTCACTGTAAAAGTGGTCTCGACAGAAAGCCCACCTGTATCAGTTGCACTGACAGTGATATTGCTGGTTCCGACACCTGCGGCTGCATAATTCAGTATGAGTGTGCCTGTAGCAGGGTCGATGGAGATGTTATCAAAGAGAGCAGGTGTTGTATTGCCTGCGATCGCATAGGTCAGCGCTGTGTCAAGGTCTTCCGCATCAGCAAAAGCAGCAAACAAGTCAATAACTGTGTTGGCAGCCCCTTCTGTAACTACCACATTGGCAACGCCGCTTGTTGTTGGTGCTGTGTTTGCACCAGGTGCATTTACTGTGACTGTGAAGGTAGTTTCTACAGATAGCCCTTCAGAGTCAGTCGCACTCACAGTGATGTTGCTGGATCCCGTCCCTACAGCAGTATAGTCCAGCGTTAGAACACCCGTGACTGGATCAATCGTGACAGCGTCAAAGAGGGTTGGATTGCTATTAGCCGTAGTTGCATAGACTAGTGCAGTATCAGAGTCTTCGGTATCGGCAAAGGCATCAAACAAATTAATGACGGTGTTAGCAGCACCTTCGATAACTGTGATATCAGTAATACCGCTAGTTGTAGGGGCTGTGTTTGGGAGTTGCCCTTGAGGTCTCAACTCAAAGTAATCCAGGTTGAAACCTGTGGTGGTCATATCCACCCGCATAGAGGTGATGCCTGCAGTCAAGGTGACATTAGGCACCACAATATCTTGCCAAGTTGTCCAACCGCCAGTCGCAGGGATTGCTATCGTGTAGTTCTGTCCTGCGATGTTGACTGTAATAGATTTCCCGTTGAGGTTAGTGGCTGCTCGTACCACCAAGTCATAAACACCAGAAGCCGGTACTGTCAACTGGTAGGTTAGCCACTCGTTTTTGCTGTTGTCCCCGACGTAGAAGCCACCTGTCGGGTTTACGAAAACATCAACATCATCAGTAAACTCGGGTGTACCGCCACTGTTGCCAGCAGTCTTGTCAAAATATTCAACTCCATTGATTCCCTTGAGGTAACTTTCAGCCTCTATGCGGATGGGTACTCCTGAAGGAGGAGGCGCGACTGAATCAACGGTAACAGTAAAGGCTGTATCAACGGAGAGGCCTTCGGTATCAGTAGCTCTCACAGTAATGATGCTGCTACCTGTTCCTACGGCAGGATAATCCAATGTCATTGTCCCTGTAGCGGGATCGATCGCGATGCTGTCGAATAGTGTGGGTGTTGTATTACTAATAATTTCATAAGTTAATGCCGTATCGGGATCTTCAGCATCGGCGAAGACATCGAACAAGTTAATGATGGTGTTGGCAGCACCTTCAGGCACAGTGACATTGGCAATCCCATTCGTTATCGGAGCGACATTACCTTCAGGGCTCCCGGCGTCCGAATGAATTAAATAAATCGGTTCAGTAACAGCACCGATAGGTTGTTTATCAGCATCAACAACTGATGCCACCAGACCAATGGGAAGCTTATCATCACCAGGAAAAGCCAGAGTACCACCAGGAGCACTAAAATCGAATAGGGAGGTGATATCTTGCACATCTCCAGTTAACAATACGTCAACGGTTTGGAACTGGAGAGCATTGTTTGCAGGAAATGGAGACTCAATAAACTTTTTAGATAAGTCTACAGGATTGCCATTAGGATCTATGTAAGTAAAAGGTTGAATAAAGCCCTTGACGAGGGTGACCCGAGCGGTATCGCCTGCTTGGCCAGAAATCAGAACCTGAATGTTTGACTGAGAGTAAAAGCCTGCACCACCTGCCTCAATGGTACCCTGAATACCATTAACGGTTAGAGTGACTTCCTTATTAGGGCTAGCTTGTGAAGCGACAGCATAACTTCCCCCTTGGGAACCATCACTGATTAACTCTCCGACTGCTGTTGTCCCATCTGTAAACAGCACATGGATTTTGGCGTTGATTAGCTCCGCGCCAGAAACTCCACCGATATCCCAAGAGTTCAACATGGGCTGAATTCCATTAATGTCTTTCACATTTTTTGGAAGCCCCTGAATAGAATTGGCATCCATATCGACACCAAAGGAAATCTTTTCGTTGGTGTTAAACCCCTGATTAACGTTGGGGTCGAAGGTGAGAAGCATTCCCTCATAACCAGAAGTTCCGCCGATGCCATAAAAAGGTACGAGAATTTGTTCGCTTGTAGGTACAAAAACACCTGTGCTACCCGTATTACTATTTTTCAGGGTAAAACCTCGTGCAACGCTGTCTCCAGCAAGCCCAATTGGATCAAAAACTGTGTCGGGAAATAAAGCGTCTGTTACATCGAAATAAACGGCAGCAATCTGCTTTTGTCCAATATTCTCAATTTGGAAAGAGCCAGTTCCATAGTTGGAGGTTTGAATTCCACTGCCAAGCGTAATGGAAATTTTGAGGGCACCTACTTGTCCCTCAACAACTGGATCAACGGGTGTAATTCCTGCAAATAATTCTTCTGCGGTAGCCATAAGAGTAAAATCGTATTTTCAAGACTTGTAGAATGAAAGGCCAAAATAGAAGTGAAATGTGCGGTTCTGGTATTGAGATACCAATCGCCGTCCTTTTCCTTACACCCCGTCAGGGTGATAGAGGCAATAACAGATGCACCAATTAACCCGCTAAACTGCTGAATGAATTCTGAGCCGCGATCGCCTTCTGCAACTCGGCATCCATAAGGTAAGAATTGACCATCATCTGCAAAAAACTTGAATCACTGTCCAAGTATCCCGACATACTGATTCAAATTATCGATCGATAGTAAGGTGGAGCCTATGGTGAGACAGTTGAGACTAGCATGAGAAACAATTATGAGCACTTTGAAGATTTAAGAAATCAAGAATCATGCTGTGAATCTGCTCTGTCCCATTTTGTTTCGGTGTTAACAGAAACACTTGAGAATTCGGCAACGGTCTTGCCAAGAGAATCTCATAATCTTCTATATTTGTATCCATAAAAACGAGATTGGTTTGGGCAACCTCAGGAACAGGTAAACATGCCGTAAAGCAATTGCCAACTGCTTCTAAACTGGTCGTACAAGTTAATGACCGGAGATGAATCCTTTCAAACTGGGTGTGTTGCATCTTTAACGACTGATGTGAATTGGGTGAGTACATGTGAACTGTAGTGGCCCTGGCTGGTTCGATCCTGAAGTGGCAACGCCTCAACGGATGCATATTTTCTTGGCGTAAATCTCGATAGTGACTCCTGTCGCAGTGGTTTTTAACCCTTGGCACAGTATGTTGGTTTAGAAAATGCGGTTAAAGTCGTGAGCAGATGCACTGGATCGCGGATGAATATCCTCCGGAAGGCATAGTTATTTCCACTGACTTTATCCTATTTGGATCTAACAGAGAATACGTGGCAAAAAATCCCTCTAAGTAGAAAACTTCATTTAAGCTTCAAAAAAATGAAAACATGATATATTCTCCCTAGGCGTATATGAAAGAAATGCGAAGCCCTGAAAAATGCCTGAAAAACTTTGTTAAGTATTTTTGACCTCCCTCTAAACCTATGCCTGAAGGGGGGTCTATCGATTGCTATGAAGTCTGTCTGCTGAACTACATCAACTAGGTGAGATTTGAATAGTGGCCTTATATAAATAAGCTATAGCTTGCAAAGCGGGTTGAATTGCGAATACAAGCCTAAATAGACACGTAAAAACATTTCGTTATATAAGCTACGTAAAACCCGCAAACACTCTATTAAATTTCAATGAAGAAGGTTATATGGCGATTGCCCTATATCTATATCATCAGGCATACCTACAAGGAGGTATTTTACTCTAGGGAAAGCATTCCTTTAGGTGTTCCAGATTTTGAATCGAATTTTGGACTCCTGTAGGACATCTGAATTGGAGTAAGCCAGTACTGGTTTTCTGCCTCTTAGCAATGGTTTGGGTGATTTTCTGGAAATAGCTTAACTAAAAGCTGTTTTGAGCTAATGACTGAACTAGGTCTTCAGCATTGAGATAGGTTCATTTCGTGTTTTACAGGGCGTGATCTTAGAACCCTGTGTCTGTAGGTTGGCTGACAATAGCAATCAAACGGTAGGGAATGACGTCGTTTGTAGATAGGAGCACACACCATGTATTTGTCTGAAGTTGAACAACTGCCAAAGGCCGAAGTTACGGGTTCGCCTATCACAGCGCTTCCATTAAAAGAGCAGATAGCTGTGATGACGAATTGGGCAAAATGCCGCTCAAGCCGAGTAATATGTGTTGCTAATGTTCACATGTTGATGGAATCCCGTTGGGATAACGTCCTGCAAAAAATTTTAATGGAAGCAGACATGGTTACGCCCGATGGTATGCCGTTAGTTTGGGTGATGAGAGCACTTGGCTTTAAAACCCAGGATCGGGTTGCTGGTATGGATATCTTTCTTGCAACTTGTCAGCAAGCAGTGGCACACGATATCCCAATTTATCTTTTGGGATCTACGCAGGTTGTTTTGGACAGAATGCAAGAAAGGCTTAAAAGAGAGTTTCCAACGCTTCAATTAGCAGGAGTGGAATCACCACCTTTCCGTCCATTGACAGCGGCTGAAGATGCTGAACTCATTGAGCGAATTAATGGCAGTGGCGCTGGATTTACCTTTGTATCTTTAGGATGTCCAAAACAGGAATATTGGATGGCTGCTCACCGGAACAAAATTCAATCCGTTATGATTGGCGTTGGTGGTGTCTTTCCTGTTTATGCAGGGGTGCAAAAGCATGCACCAAAATGGATTCGTAATAACGGATTAGAGTGGTTGTATCGGCTGGTTCAGGAACCTCGACGCCTATTCAAGCGTTACTTCACGACTATTCCGCCCTTTATCTGGTTAGCATTTCAGCAAATTACTAGTCAGAGTAAACTGCAGCAGCGTTTGTTTAGACTGTAGTTGCTGGATAAATAGTACTAATTATGATTAGTTAAATACTGTTATGTCTATTGAAATCGCTATTAAAATAAACAAAAGATAGTGGCGCGGATGAGCAGTTTGCGCTATCGCACTAGAAATCGAGCCAAGAATTAGGTTTTGGCTAAGCATTGGTTTTGATAGCCTAACTTGGTTTTTGTTGTGAAAAATTGAAATGCTCTGCTAAAAATGAGCTGTAAATAGTACTATCTATATTGCTCCTTAACAAATAATTAAGCGTAATAAATTAAACCAAGCATTCAAGGTCTGGAAATATTTTGTAAAAAGATTTTCCAAATCTTTTGTTTAACCTGCTTGGGCTAATTGACCTGAGAGTTCTCATTGTTAATAAGTCAAAGTAACCAAAGGTCTACTATGTCAACCAAGAAAGCTTTAATTACAGGTATTACTGGTCAAGATGGATCCTATCTAAGTGAGCTTTTATTAGAGAAAGGGTATGAAGTTCATGGTTTGATTCGTCGAACTTCCACCTTTAATACTGATCGAATCGATCATTTGTATGAGGATCCACATAGCCCAGATGCTCAGCTCTTTCTACACTATGGAGATTTGACTGATGGTACAACCCTACGCCGAATTTTAGAAGAAGTACAGCCAGTTGAAATCTATAATCTCGGTGCACAGTCTCATGTTCGAGTCAGTTTCGATGCTCCTGAATATACAGTTGACACTGTGGGTATGGGAACCCTGCGTCTGCTAGAAGCGATTCGGGATTATCAACATCGAACCGGGATTGAAGTTCGATATTATCAAGCAGGTTCTTCTGAAATGTTTGGTAAGGTTCAGGAGGTGCCTCAAAAAGAAACGACTCCTTTTTACCCTCGTAGTCCCTATGCTTGTGCTAAAGTCTATGCCCACTGGCAAACGCTGAATTATCGTGAATCCTATGGAATGTTTGCCTGTAACGGTATTTTGTTTAATCATGAGTCTCCTCGGCGAGGCGAAACGTTTGTAACTCGCAAAGTCACGCGAGCTGTTGCTCGAATTGTGGCAGGACAGCAAAAAATGTTGTACATGGGCAATCTAGATGCCAAACGTGATTGGGGCTACGCTAAAGATTATGTGAAAGCAATGTGGCTGATGCTACAGCAAGACGAACCGGATGATTATGTCGTTGCTACGGGTGAGACTCACTCTGTACGGGAGTTTCTAGATATCGCTTTTGGCTATGTTAACCTTAACTGGGAGGACTACGTAGCTTTTGATGAACGATACTTGCGTCCTGCCGAGGTTGAACTGTTAATTGGAGATCCGAGTAAAGCTAAGGAGCAGTTGGGTTGGCAACCTTCTGTGACTTTTAAAGAATTGGTATATTTGATGGTGGATGCTGATCTGAAGGCTTTAGGACTTGTACCTTTGAATGGTCATGCCGCCCAAACCGTATTGGATAAAGCTACCTTACGAGTGCCGAGCGAAGGCGGTATCAGTATTGGATAGAAGCTTAAGCTATCAAATTTTCTCGAAATTTATACTGGTTCAACTTATACCTTGCATAAGAGCTAAGAAGAGTTGCTTGATTGGTAATATGGCTGATACAGCAGATCTCGACTAAATGAGATTCGTGAGAGCGCTTTTCCACCAAAAATAGAGAAGCGCTCTCGCGTTCTATCAGCGTGAGAAGCGTTATAGAGTAATTATCTTGATTTTCAAATTTAATGTAAGCGCCTGAACCAAACGAAGAGGCTAGGTGTTATGGATATCGACGCTAAAATTTATGTTGCAGGGCACAATGGGCTTGCTGGAAGCGCTATTGTTAGGGCCTTAAAAAATAAGGGCTACCATAATTTAGTACTACGATCTAGCCAAGAATTAGATTTACGAAATCAGCAAGCTGTTGATGATTTTTTTGCTCAAGAAAAGCCAAATTATGTTTTTCTAGCAGCTGCTAAGGTTGGAGGTATTCAAGCTAACAATACCTATCGAGCTGAGTTTCTCTATGACAACTTAATGATTGAGGCTAATATCATTCATAGTGCATATCATCATGGAGTAGATAAGCTGTTATTTTTGGGATCTTCCTGTATTTATCCCAAATTGTGTCCTCAACCCATGAAAGAGGAATATTTATTAACTGACCTTCTCGAACCTACAAATGAACCTTATGCGATCGCAAAAATCGCGGGCCTAAAGCTGTGTGAAAATTACTCGCGTCAGTATGGAGTGAATTTCATATCTGCAATGCCTACAAACCTTTACGGCATGAATGACAATTTTGATTTGTCTGGTTCCCATGTTCTACCTGCATTGTTACGGAAGTTTCATGAGGCTAAGCTAAATAGTACCCCCACTGTAACTGTTTGGGGAACAGGTAGTCCTTTACGGGAATTTTTGTATGTTGATGACTTAGCTGATGCCCTACTATTTTTAATGCATCACTATAATGAGCCTAGCTTCGTCAATGTGGGGACGGGTGAAGAAATTTCAATTAAAGATTTAGCCCTAACTATTAAGGCTGTAGTTGGATACGAAGGTGAATTAATATTTGATGCTTCCAAACCCGATGGGACTCCTCGTAAATTACTGGATGTATCTCGATTACGAGAGATGGGTTGGCAAGCTAAAACAGGTCTAAAAGAAGGAATTGAGAAAACCTACACTTGGTTTATCGAGAATCAAGACAATTTTCGAGGTAAGGCTATTACATAGTAGGCTTACAACTTATGCCAATTCTTTGTAATTGTACTA
>CBKWJC010000038.1:0-62767 GCA_966674685.1 uncultured bacterium | reverse complement strand
CCCTATACAGAATTGTCAACTACTTCGATAAAACTTTCTTGGGATGACTCCAAAATATACGGGGCAAGGGGTTCGGGACGTGAAGGGACTCAACTCTTCTGTGGAATCTGAAAAGCAGACTCATGTATTCTGCAAGAACTTGATTGCAAAAACTTACATATACACATATGACAGCGGGGCCTAATCTGAGTTGGATCAGGCCCCGCTGTCGCTAGAAAAGTAGAACAAACTTTTAGTGCTGAATGTCGCAGGTTAGTGGACAAGAGGCGTAGATAGGCTGATTAAGCGGATCTGCATCTGATTTCAACCAGTCAAGCCAGCTCACTTCGTGAGGGTAAACGCCACGACTGACCAGTAGACCTGATGCAAGGAATACAGCTAGGAGGTTAATGCCAATGAATCCGGTCGCGACGATGAGAACTGCGCTGGACATAAAGGACTGGAGGGTTACTGCCAGTAGGGCTGCGCCTGCCACAATAACAGTAAACAGCGGAAATCCAACCACTAGAAAGCTAACTTCTAGGATGATGACCCACATTAAAAAGCTTTTAAGTGTGTCTAAAAGCGTTGTATTTTCAACGGCTTGCTGATTAGCAAACGTCATAGTTCTACTCTCCAAAGTTTCAAAGGTGCTAGAGGGTACACAAGCTAGAAAAAACAGCGATCGCAAATAAGCGACTGATTCTTCTAGCTGCGAACTATTTGACTCGGTGATTAATTCTAGGTTTACACAGGGAGACATTCGAATTAGCGAGAGCGTTTCGTCAATTACCCGACAATCATCATGTCAACCTACTAAACAGCATGACAAAACACACTTAACCGAACACACCACAGGATAGGAACTCCCCCGGTAATGTTAAATATAAGTGAATATATTGAGAATCAGATTAAAACTTCATTGAAATTTACAAGGCTTGTTTAGACTTATTGAACTTGAGAGCCAATACTGCCGTGAATTTCTGTAGTACAGGGCACGAAGAATGAGATGTAGAGATCGCGGAAAAACTCCTCTTTTTGATTTGGTTTTAGGTCTATCTATTTATACGCTTCTTGATGTGAAGTAGGGGCAAAGTTCTGCTTGGATTTAATGGTTCACATCTTGCACCTTGTACTGGAAAAACGAAAGAATATGGGTGCATACCAAATGTGCGAATGGGCTATCTTGCTCCTTTCCTCTTGCAAAAGTATCAAGGAAGGAACTTTGAAAGCACTGAGCCTGCTCTCCCTTACCTGGTTGTGGGAGCAGGGGGTGGGGGGTGGGGGATGAGGGCTATTTGCAAAAATGGGATGCTCCTAGAGGTATAGGCTACTGTGATGCGACAACACAATAATCCTCTAAATTTTGATGCAAGTTTAAGATGATCCACTTTACTCTTAGGAGAGATGCAAATTAGGTGTGGCTAGTGTAATGCGCTGTCCCATGATTGTGCCTAGTTAAGGGGCTAGAAGACTTTATAAAAAGTACTCAGCTCGTTCTCAATAGATGATGCTGGAGATAGTGCTGGCGATTGCTAAGGTGAGACTATCTCGCGATAGAGTTGCGATCGCAGCTAATCTCAGCACAATAGAAACTATTGCCAATATAAGGAATCATCAAGATGAAATTGCGATCGCTGGGACATTCTGACATCCAAATTTCACCTATCATCATGGGGACTTGGCAAGCAGGCAAGTCTGGCTGGGTGGATGTCGAAGATCAGCTCGTAATCGACGCCATGAAAGCGGCATTTGATGCGGGCGTTACCGCGTTTGATACGGCGGAGGTTTATGGCGATGGCTATTCGGAAAAGCTAGTTGCCAAGGCGCTGTCAGACGTGCGCGATCGCGTCGTTATTGCCACCAAAGTATTTGCCAATCATCTCAAATACGATCAGGTGATTAAAGCTTGTGAAGGATCGCTGAAGCGCTTACAGACGGACTATATTGACCTCTATCAAATCCACTGGCCGTCCGGTTCATTCAATCACGAAATTGTGCCTGTTGAAGAAACCATGCGGGCGTTAAATACGCTAAAAGATGACGGCAAGATTCGAGCGATTGGGGTCTCCAATTTCTCACGCGATCAACTTGCGGAAGCGGCTCAATATGGTCAAATTGACAGCATCCAACCACCTTACTCCCTGTTTTGGCGGCAGTTTGAACAGGACGCGATGCCCTACTGCATTGATCACGGCATCTCGATTATTGCCTACTCATCTCTGGCACAGGGCTTGCTGACGGGTAAATTTGGCCCCGATCATCGATTTGCAAAAGACGATATCCGCTCCAAAAACAAGCTGTTTCAGGGTGAAACCTATCAGAAAGCCCTACAGGCTCTGGATCAACTGCGGCGGATCGCAGAAAAGTATGACACGAGCCTCACCTGCTTAGCCTTAGCTTGGTTAATTGCCCAGCCCAACAGCAATGCGATCGTCGGCGCCCGTAAGCCAGAGCAAGCAACCGAGAATGCAAAAGCGGCTGACATCAAGCTGTCTGAGGAAGATTTGGCGGAAATGGATCGAATTAGTCATCTGGTTACGGATCAGCTTGATCAAGATCCCGTGATGTGGAAATTTGCATCTTAACTCGGTCAACATTTTTCAGCCCGATCAGCCAGTTTGGCTGATTGGAACAGTATATTTGCGCTATTTCATTTTTGGTGTTGAATCTTTGCCTTGTTCAATGGGAAAGATCACGGTGAAGGTTGAACCCTGACCCGCTTGCGATGATACAAAAATTTCACCCTGCATCAGATCCACTAATTGGGAAACAACAGTTAGTCCCAATCCTGTGCCTTGTTCATTTTCGGCCAGCGGAACATCGCTCACGCGGAAATAGGGTTGAAAAATCTGTTGTTGCTCATCCTGGGTCAGACCAATACCGCTATCACTGACGGCAATTGACCAGCGGTGATCCTCAAGGGTTGCAGCGGAGACAGTGATATGGCCACTTTCGGTATAGCGAATGGCATTGCTCAATAGATTAGTGAGAATTTGCTGCAAGCGCAGCGGATCGGTTTGCACGATCTGGGGGGCGCGATCGCAATTCACCTTTAACTCTAATTTTTTATTCCGAGCCAGCGGTTCGATAATTTCAATCACCGACTGAATTAGATCTTCAGGAGCCATCGAAACGATCTTGAGTGTGATCTGCCCAGTAGACTGCTGGAGCTGGAGCGTATCGTTAATTAACCGCAGCAGCAGCCGTCCGCTGCGTAACACCCGCTCAATGCTTTCTAAATGAGTGTAAGACTCGTTTGGATCAAGCTCTTGCTGGCGCAGAAACAAATCAGCATAGCCAATAATCGAAGCTAGTGGCGTTTTGAGTTCGTGGGTCAGCTTCATCATGTTGTCATGGCTAGCCCAGACCAAACGAGTGAGTTCCTGATTCGTCAGTTGCAGTTGAGCTTTCAATTTTTCGAACTCCTCAACCCGCCCCTGGGTATAGCTGTTAAAACAATTTGCGATCGCTTCATCGACGACCGTATCGATTAACCGAGTTGCCCACAGAACCTCTTTTGCAGATGCCTGCACCAAATCAGACTCCAGCTCTGAGAAAATCACAGACCGCAGCAGGCGATACTCTCGGGCGATTTCGGCTGGTTCGAATCCCTGTTCGGCTCGGAGCACACCATGTTCTAAACTTGCTTCATCAATGGCTTGAAAAGTTTCATGCTGATCGGGGGCCAGCATCGCAGCCAAGGAATCCAAGACCTTGGGCAGGCTATCCCGCACCGCATTAAACGTTAACTCATTGGTCGCTTCAATCTGTTGATCTTCAAAAACTGCCTCAACCCATCGCTCAATGAGCGTGTCACGCTTTTGATTCAGAATGGCGCTGAAATTCATTTTCATGGGCATAGAAGCAGGTCATTTGTATCCGAAGCAAATTCACGTTATGGCTTGTTGTGACGACGTGCATCTAGTAAAAGATAGAAAAGTGGACAATGTACTACACATGTAATATATTGTTGCTTAAGAATGTAATACAAGTAATACAGCTCATGTTCTATTCCATCGCGCTACATAACACTATCGAATTTTGTCCTAGTCAAGGTTGGGATAAACCGATGATGCGATTTAACAGTCGATCTGAGCGGGACAGACTGTATTCAAATTTAGATATGACGGTTCTTTGCGATCTCATCATCGGCCTCATTGCCGCAGGATCGAAGCCAAATCGATCGATAAATGGATGGATCAAAAGCGGAAGCAGCAGGTTTAGCCCTGTTTCTTAGATAGAAAAGCATAGCAACTGCTTCAGCCCCCGCTTTTGATTCTCGAAAGTGGGGGCTGTTTTTTGGAGGAAGAAATGATGCACGTCGGACAGCAACACCAATCGCCTTCGGTCTTGCAGCGGCAGGTAGTGGTGTTTTCCAAAAACTATTTACCTTTGATGCGAATCAATACCAAGCGTGCGATCGCGCTTTTGGTAACAGGTCAAGCTGAAGCCCTCGATTTTGGGAACGCTCACCAGTGGCAAATTCGCTCACCCAACCTTGTACTACAGGTTTCCGAGCACATTCGCTTAGTGGGTAGTAACCCCGAACGGCAGTGGAAGGTGCCACCCGTCAACCGCCGAGAAGTCTTCCGCCGCGACAACCACACTTGCCAATACTGCGGCAGCACCAAGCATCTGACGATTGACCACGTCATCCCTCGTTCAAAGGGTGGCACCCATACCTGGGATAACGTTGTGGCTGCTTGTAGTACGTGTAACTCTGCTAAGGGCGACCGCTTGCTCCATGAAATCAGCATGACACTCAAAACCAAACCCAAAGCTCCTATCCATCCGGCGATCGCATTTGCCGAGCAGTTCTGGATCGAAAATCGCGATTGGAACTCATGAGTTGCGATCTCAGTTAAGGGAACTGATAGCTAAGCAGTATACATACTACAAGCCTCAGTTCCCTCCTCAAATTCCTGTCTAGCAAGCATTTCAAACTTTTTTCAAAAAAATGTAGTATATTCCCTTGACAATTTTGTAGTATATACACTACAAATGTAATACAACAAGCAAAGGAGCACTACCAATGACAACTAGCTCCCCACGATTACTCAAGCGAACGACAGTCAAACCCAAGCTGAGCAAAGCAGATCATCCATCTTCTTCCTCACTGCCGAAGGATTCGCCGGATCACCGCCCTCAGTCTCATCGCTTGAAGCATCAAACCCAAGCCCTCCGCGATCTGAGGCAAACCTATTACCTGAAGCAGCGCAGTTTTCTGTAGTCCTCGCTCCGAGCCAATTCTGAACCTTGACAACTGAATGCCACCTTTTTAGAAATCCCACCTTTAAAGATTGTGGTTTTTCGGGCATGGGGGCGAACCTCCTAAAACCAGAGAACCACCATTGCTTGGGGATTACGAATTCCATCATCCCCGTGGAGCCGTGTGGACGATTAGATAAGTCGCTGTGATTCTCAGTCACAGAGAAGCGAGTGCAACTCTCGTCATGGCTTTGTTGCCTTGAAGGTTTTCGTTGTGTGGGTTTGGCTCACACAACGAAAACCTTCAAAGTAATGCTAACTCCAGGTCGCCAAGTGGGAAGGCATTGGTCTGCAAAACTGATTACTCGCGGGTTCGATTCCCGCCCTGGAGTCCAAGTTATTAGCCTTGTGTATGCACTTTTTTGACGATGTGAATTTGCTGTACGATAACACCGCACAGCAATTCACGAAGAAATTTATGGCAGCGTAGCTTAACTGGCAAAGCCCCAAGTTCATACCTTGGTAATTGCGGGTTCAACTCCCGCCGCTGCTACCTGTTTAAAACAATGGAGAGTAAACCGATTAGGCAATCGGCGCTGTTTGCTAAACAGATGGATGATCTAATTGTGGTTCGAGTCCACTGCTCTCCGCCTTTACCCAGATTTTTATGAACAGATCAGCGTGAGGACGTGGTGTAACTGGATAAACATCTCAGACTACGAATCTGAAAAGTGGGGGTTCAAGTCCCTCCGTCCTTGCTATTTACTAATGTCACTCAAGCTGTTGGTGAAAACCGATTTTTTGCTTCTGAAACGCCTGCGCCACAAGATTTGCAGAAACAAACTAGAGTTCCATAGCAGATGAATACAACTTACGGAGAGTACCGCTAAATGGTCGGCAACTGGTCTTGAAAACCAGGGTAGCTCTCGGGCTAGGGGTTCGATTCCTCTACTCTCCGCCAAATGGGAAGTTGGTGAAGCTGGTGCTCACGTGCCGCTGTTGGCAAAGCCTGTCCGAAGGACATAGACGGCGAGATGGCGGTTCGTTCGCGAAGCGTCTCCGAAGGAGAATTCCGTCACTTCCCACTCAGGTGGTCTTTAATTTCTGGTTGCATAGGTTTCCACTCAATCAAAAGTTGAAACTATCTACGTTCGTTGCCCTATAGCTCAACTGGCAGAGCAAGCGGCTGTTAACCGCGAGGTTGCAGGTTCGATTCCTGCTGGGGCAGCCATTAATTTCTCAAAATACAGATATCACTGCCGAGTGGACGACATGGAAAGTCGCTGTGACTCTGAATCACGGAGATGCTGGTTCAAATCCAGCCTCGGCAGCCAATGCCCTGTGGTGTAACTGGCAACACCCCGCCCTTTGAAGGCGTAGTTCTAGGTTCGAATCCTGGTGGGGCAGTTGGGAGGTAAACAGTCGCCTGGGTCAAATTGCTGCGCGCCTCCCATTCTTTAGAACTGAATTTTGGATTGCCGATTTTGGATTTTGGATTAAGCAACCCCAATCCAAAATCCAAAATCGGCAATCTAAAATCATCCGCTGCTGTAGCCCAACTGGAAGAGGCGCTGGTCTTAGAAACCAGAGGTTGTGGGTTTCTCCTAACGGAGACGCTCCGCGAACAACTCCCACCAGCAGTGCTGTGGCGATCACTGTTAGGTTCAGGTTTTTTGGCGGAGTGGCTAATCTACTTCACGAAAAGGTCAATTTAAATGCGATCGCAACTACCGCAACTACCGCAACTATCGGGATGTAATTCAGTGGTCAGAAGCCTTGGTTTGGGACCAAGGAGCCGTAGGTTCGAATCCTACCATCCCGATTTATATCAAGTCCGCATATAAGAACCCAGTTTATTTTTGTGAAACGCTTGCTCTGCAAGCGTTTCACAAAAATAAATGATGAATTTTCTACTGGCTTTCATAGGAGTACTGTCATGGGTCGTTGGCAGAGCGGATATGCAGCCGCCTTTTAAGCGGAACGATCCAGGTTCAACCCCTGGGCGACCCACTGGATTTTGGATTGGCGATTTTGGATTTGGGATTTCGCCCCCTTATTCAAAACCTAAAATCATTGATCCAAAATCCCCCTTGGGCTGTTAGCTCAGTTGGCAGAGCAGCCGATTCTTAATCGGAAGCGCGTAGGTTCGAAACCTACACAGCCCACTCGATTTTAAATTGTCGATTTTGGATTTTAGATTGGCACAATCCGCAATCCAAAATCCGCAATCCAAAATTCTTAACCTCTGTGATGCAAATGGTAGACATCGCTTGCTTAAAACAAGTTTGTTGCGAGTTCGACTCTCGCCAGGGGTATTGCGGGGATGGAGCAACAGCGGCTCGGAAGGTTCATACCCTTCAAATCAGTGAGTGCAATTCTCACCCCCGCGACCAAATGCTGGTGTGGCTCAACGGTAGAGCAACTGTTTTGTAAACAGTCGGTTGCAGGTTCAACTCCTGTCACCAGCCCCATTTGCGAACGTGATGTAGCGGTAGCATCTGAGTCTGCCAGTCTCAGCGCATGGGTTCAAATCCCATCGTTCGCTCCAAAGTCCTATAGCTCAACGGTAGAGCAAGCGCCTTACAGGCGAGAGGTTGTGGGTTCAACTCCTGCCAGGACTACCAAAATTACGGGAGTGTCGCCTAATGGATGAGGGCATCGATCTTCTAAATCGATAGGTGTAGGTTCGAGTCCTACCACTCCTGCTAGTCCGCGCAATGCTTGCCTGATAAGCATGACATAAAGATAAACATAACTATTCAACTAGCTCAATTTGGCTGTCATCTCCCACCATGAAGCGGAGAGCTTTAGGACGTTTGGCCGTGGCGACGACTCTGGCGCGTTGACCAATCAAGCTATCAACAATGCGCTGGTGAATGCCGGAAACGGTTGCACCTTCGAGCACCACGCTGTGGTCAAGGTCAGCATCAATCAGTGTCACTCGATCTGCAATGCTGCTGTAGGGGCCGATGCAGCAGTTTTCAATATGGCAGTCTTTGCCGATAATCACCGGGCCACGGATGGAGCAGTTGGTAATGGTTGAGCCTGCGCCAATTTTGACTCGACCGATCACGCGGCTGTCGCCATCCACAGTGCCATCGCAAGTCACAAGCGGACATTCGTCAAGAATGATGCGATTGGCTTCGAGCAGGTCATCTTTTTTGCCTGTATCTAGCCACCAGCCGCGAAGTTGACAGGCAACGACCGATTTTTGGTGATCAATCAGCGTTTGAATGGCGTCGGTGATTTCCAGTTCGCCGCGAGCCGAAGGCTGAATACGTGCGATCGCATCATGAATTGTAGGCGCAAAAAAATAAATGCCGACCAGGGCCAAATCTGACGGCGGCACCTTGGGCTTTTCGACCAGACCGACAACTTGACCATCGGCCATCACTTTGGCGACACCAAAGGCAGTGGGATCGTCCACCTGCTTAAGCAAAATCAGTGAATCAAGCTGGTTGTTATGAAACTGATCGAGAAAATCGTGCAGCGAATCTTGAATTAAGTTATCGCCCAGATACATGACAAAGGGTGTTTGTCCCAGAAAGGGCTGAGCCGTTTTGACTGCGTGAGCCAGTCCACCGGGATGCTCTTGCAGAATGTAGGTGATTTGCACACCGAAGCGAGAACCGTCGCCCGTTTTCTGGCAGATTTCGTCGCCCGTTTCCGGATTAATAATGATGCCAATGTCCGTAATCCCAGCCGCAGCAAGGCTTTCGATGCCATACCAGAGGATTGGCTTGTTGGCGACAGGGACAAGCTGTTTGGCTCCCGTATGAGTCAGAGGCCGCAGGCGAGTACCTTTACCGCCGGAGAGAATCAGCGCTTTCATGAGCTTGGACATAGTCGCGAAGCATCTGCCGTAATGACTGCCGCCAATGGGGGGGCGACGTTCCCAAAACTGTAGCTATTTTGGCACAGTGCAAGACTGAATATGCTGGACGACGAGCCGGGGTGGGGTAGTCCGCTGTGGTAATCGGTGTCACCTGCTGTACCTTGAGTGGCAACCCGATCTGCTGAGCTTCTTCAAAAATGGCTACGGCAAAGTCATACCAACTGGCGACGCCGCTATTGGTGAAGTGATAGGTACCGCATAGCTCGGAAGCCTGGTTGGTCGTAAGTTTGGGAATGAGAGCTGCGATCGCACCTGCAATTTCTCTTGCCCAGGTGGGACTACCAATCTGATCGGCTACGATCCGCATTTCCTCGCGCTCTGCGCCCAAGCGCAGCATGGTTTTGACAAAGTTGCCGCCGCCCTCAGTTCCGTAGACCCAAGCTGTACGCAGGATGATAAACCGCTGAGTGCGATCGCAGATTCCCTGTTCACCCAAAAGCTTGGTCTTGCCATACACGCCGAGCGGATCGGTCGGATCGGTTTCGCGATAGGGCGTACTCTGCTGGCCGTTGAACACGTAATCGGTTGAGACGTGAATCAGCGGAATTTCTAAATCCTCTGCCACCTGTGCCAATTGAGCTGGTGCTTCTGCATTAATGCGATGCGCCAGTTCTGTTTCCGCTTCGGCTTTATCGACAGCGGTATAGGCAGCGGGATTGATGATTAGGTCAGGCTGCAAAGGTGCGATCGCGTCTCCAATCTTGTCCGGTTGAGCTAAGTTCAGCGCTTGCCGATCTAGACCAATCACCTGATAGCGAGAATTGGCATGGAGCAAGCGGTTCAGCTCCGCCCCCACCTGTCCGGTAATCCCCGTTA
The DNA here is from genome assembly GCA_966674685.1 of uncultured bacterium. Classification (GTDB taxonomy): domain Bacteria; phylum Cyanobacteriota; class Cyanobacteriia; order Phormidesmidales; family Phormidesmidaceae; genus Thainema. The sequence goes on along the minus strand of CBKWJC010000038.1, from coordinate 52,866 downwards.
GAACAATCCGCATGGTTCAAACACTTCTGCTTTGTGCAGGAGTTGCCCGGTCTGGTCTTTGGCGGAAAGAATGGGTTCCACGCCCTCCAGTGGCCAGCCAATGCCAATGGTCGGATCGTTCCAGAAAATGCAGCGTTCGTGCTGCGGCGCGTAGAAATCAGTTGTTTTGTAGAGCACTTCGGCGGTATCGGATAAAACCAGGAAGCCGTGGGCAAATCCGGGCGGCACCCAAATTTGATGCTTATTCTCGGCATCCAGAACGCAGCCGACCCACTCGCCAAACGTAGCGGAGTCTTTGCGAATATCGACCGCTACGTCGAAGATTGCGCCCTGCACGACGCGAACTAACTTACCCTGAGCTTGGCGAATTTGGTAGTGCAAGCCGCGCAGGGTGTGCTGTTTAGACTGGGAATGGTTGTCCTGCACAAAGTCAACGTCAATGCCAGTCTGTTCAGCAAAGCGCTGACGATTGTAGCTTTCCAGAAAAAAGCCGCGATGATCGGCAAAGACTTTGGGCTTGATCAGCAATACCTCGGGAATGCGAGTTGAAATAATCTCCATGCGTAGAGAGACAGCTCAGTAATACGTCAAGGGGATTATCGCATCTTTGGGGTGAAGCGTGAGGGGAAAGAGAGTAAGGTGCGTGAGGTGCGATCGCAACCCCATCAACAACACTCAAATCGAAAGATTCCCATTCATTATGGCGTTGAAGATTGCCAGTAAGATCTAAAAATGCTGAAGAAAAACGATAATTGAGCAACTAGCTTTTAAGTTTACACACAGCTTTATATAGAAATTCTACAAACAGTTGGCGAATCAATAGACTGCATCACACAACAAATAAGTTTTGTCTTGCCGTCCCATCGTCCCATCAACGATCTCATGGCTTTTCGATACAGACTTGATATTACAACTGTCCTGGCCCATCCGGTGAAATTTCCACTCCGCCACGCTGAACCGTGCCGCCATTCGAAACTAGGTCGTTTAGGCTTGTAAGTTCGACTCCCATTTCTCCAGCCGCTTGACGCAGGGCGCTCATGAATGAGTCGATGTCGTCATAGCCACAGCGAGACGCAGCGACGTCGTTGCCCTGAGCAGCATTAGCTTTAGCGCAATCAACTAAATCCGTTCCAGTTAAAGGTCGAGTCTGGGACATATTAATACGATTAATTCTTATCAAATTTAAAAACAAAATGGCAGAGCTGACAGAAATAGCTAATTTGAATAGTCACATCAGTCAAATTCAAATCAACCGTGCACTGCTACTCTTCATTAGGCTAACGAACTGACTTCCCATGATCCTGTCCCCTAAGTAAGAGCTTTAAATTCCCCAGACGCAATTCAGCCTCAAGTCAGCTTTATAGTCATTCCAGTTAAGAATGAGAGAACGAGAGAGGAGAGTGGCCTCAGGATGAGGCACTCTCCTCTCTCGTTCTTATCTAGAACCACTATATAAACAGTAAAAAACCTCAGAATCGTTTTAGCAGTTAAGCAAAAACGGTTCTGGGGGTTTCAATTGCAATTAAGCTGCGGCTTAAGAGAGCTGTACCGCTCCTCTAGGTATGGCTACAAATAATAACTCCGCCTCAGCACCCAGCACTGACCTCATCTGTGGCGCTAATCTCTAGAACTGGCATCAAACCCTTCTCGATGCGGCAGGCGCGATCGCGGCTGAGCGAGGTGAACTCGCAGATGCAGTTACAGGTGGCAGTGATGCCGTATCAGGTTCCGGCACTAGAAACTGGCGAATTAGGCGAGCCGCTGCTCTCTGAGCCAGTTGTCCCGCAATTTTCTGTCCCATTTGATGGGTTTCTGGCTTCGTTAAGAGCTGAGGTACCAGGGACGCGACTTTGATTGGATCAAATCCCTGCGTTTCCCGCAGAATGCCGATAATTCGCTGAATATGCTCTAGATTCTTTTGTGCTTCAGCATTGTTAGTTGGTTTGGCTGGAGCCGCGCTGCCAATCCGAGGTTCAAAGCCGATGCGCTCACTGATGCCACGGGTAAATCGCTGAATCGCATTCTGTCCTAGATAATCAACATTGTTGACAATTTCTGAGGCAATGCGATCGCGGATAAATGCGCCCCGTTCGGAGAACAGGAAGTCAACAGTTTGATCCAGCACGGCATCCAGGTCGTAATCCTGGCTGTCTTTGGCGTTGCGTAGCAGGTTCTCTAAGCGATTCCAGCGGAAGCTACCGTCTTTGAACAGCAAATCTCGTAAGGAGGCGCGCAGTTCAGGTGAGGGATCGGTCAGCAACCGTTTGGCAATATAGGGATACGCCTGACTCAACACCTTAAACTCCGGATCGACGTTGATGGCAATCCCTTCCAGCGTCACCAGTGACCGAATAATCAGCGCATAGTAAGCAGGCACCCGGAACGGATACTCATACATCAACTCCGAAAGCTGATCGGTAATGCTCTTGAAGTTCAGCTCAGCTACGCTGGCCCCCAATGCGTTGCCAAACACGTTCGCTAGAGCAGGTACAATCGGCGCGAGGTCGGTATCGGGCGTCAGGAACTCCAGCTTCACGTAATCCTTCACTAGCGATTCAAAGTCCCGGTTGACCATGTGTACGACCGCCTCAATCAGGCCGTAGCGCTGATAGGGTTTGACTTCGCTCATCATGCCGAAGTCGAGATAGGCCAGCTTGCCATCGGGAGTAGCCAGTAAGTTACCCGGATGCGGGTCGGCGTGGAAGAAGCCATGCTCCAGTAGCTGCCGTAGGGAGCACTGAACTCCTACGTCAATCAAATAGCGAGCATCGATCCCCTGCGTGGCCAATAAGTCAGGCCGGGTCAGCTTTGTGCCCGTAATCCACTCCATCGTCAGGACGCGCCGCCCGGTGTATTCCCAGTAAATCGTGGGCACGTAGACATCCCGCAAGTGACCGTAGAGGTCGGCAAAGCGCTCGGCATTTCGCCCCTCGTGGGCATAGTCCATCTCTTCAAAAATGCGGGCACCGAACTCGTCCATGATGCCGACTAGGTCGCTCCGCACCTGCTTAAGGTTGCTGGCCCATTTCGCCAATCCCCGCAGAATGAATAAGTCCAGGGTGATCCGCTCGGCAAGACCAGGGCGCTGAACCTTGACGGCTACTTCTTCGCCCGTAGACAACCGACCGCGATAAACCTGTCCTAACGACGCGGCTGAAACCGGGTTAGGAGATAGTTCGGCATACAAGGCACTGGGATGTGCGCCGAGTTCTTCCTCAATAAAGTGAAAAGCAATCTCATTTGGAAATGCAGGCAGCTGATCCTGTAGCTGGGTCAGCTCATCCAGATAAAGCGGTGGCACGAGGTCGGGACGGGTGGAAAGCGCTTGCCCAATTTTGATGTAGGCTGGCCCCAAATTGGTCAGTAGGTTCCGCAACTGCACAGCCCGCTTACGCTCATTCTTCTTGGCCTGTCCCGTGCGGCCATCCCACCAAAGTTTCAGGTAAAAGAAAAGCATTGGCCCCAAAATGCCCAGAATGCGGCCCATGACCTGGAGCGGACGACGGCGATAAATATTTGCGATCGCATCGGGGTCATAAACAATTTCTTCTCCAGACTCAAACTCTGCGACCGCCTCGCCTGTGGAGCTTTTCTGCAGCGGATAGTCGGAGGCAAATGAGCCATTAACGCTACTGCTTATAACATCAGAAGATTGATAATCAACCTGATTCCGAGTGGACGACTCGATTGGATCTGTTACCGCAATTGGAGATGGGGCGGCCTCGGTCGAAATCGTAGAAGATGCGAGTGCCGTCGCTTGAGTTTCAGATAACCTCGTCGTCATACAGCCTCCGAAGGCAAAATGGGCAAAGTGAGCGAATACAAAAGCAGAGCGTTGAAGAATGACCTGAATCTACGATATCGATACGATCCGGGCGACATGATTCAGGCGAGTTGAATATGTACCGCTTAGAGTCAATGTATCAACTTCTTTGAATCGCCACATCGACTGAGCAGTAGAAAAACTACGCCATCGTTGATAAAGCGTCATTCTTGAACACACTACTTAACACATTGTAACAATCGTTCTCAGTTCGATCTCTATAAATGGTGTGGAGATGTACGAAAATCCTCATAAAAAGCTGAAGAGGCCGCAAACTTGCGGCCTCTTCAGCTTTTTATAGGTTTCTGTTAGACCAGCTCAGCAGCCGTATCGTCAACTAGGTTATTTTCCTGCCGCAGGTACGCTTCAATGAATTCGGCCAGTTCCCCATTCATCACATCGTCAATCGCGGTTGTTTCTTCCCCAGTGCGTAAATCCTTCACCATCTGATAAGGATGGAAGACATAGTTGCGAATCTGGTTGCCCCAGGCCGCTTCCACCATATCGCCTCGAATATCAGCGACCTCTTTGGCTCGCTGTTCTTGGGCAATCACCAACAGTTTCGCTTTCAAAATGGCCATCGCTTTCTCGCGGTTTTGCAGTTGCGATCGCTCTTGGGTACAGCGCACCGAAATCCCGGTGGGAATGTGGGTAATCCGTACCGCCGTTTCCACTTTATTCACGTTTTGGCCACCCGCACCACCCGAACGTGAAGTGTTAATGTCCAGATCTTTTTCGGGAATATTCAGCTCAATCGTGTCATCCAGCACGGGCATCACTTCCACCCCGGCAAAGCTGGTTTGGCGCTTACCGTTGGCATTAAACGGTGAAATCCGCACGAGCCGATGGGTACCTTTCTCTGACTTGAGATAGCCGTAGGCATACTTACCATCGATTTCTAGCGTGGCAGACTTGATTCCCGCTTCGTCACCCTCTGAGATTTCCGTCAGGTGAACCTTGTATCCTTGAGCTTCACCCCAGCGGGTATACATACGCAGCAGCATCTCCGCCCAGTCTTGGGCATCCGTGCCGCCTGCCCCCGCGTTGATCGACAGCACCGCGCCGCGCTGGTCATACGGCCCTGACAGCAACTGCTGAAGCTCCCACTGATCTAGCGATCGATAAAGCTGCTGCACGGTTGCCTGAGCTTCCTGAAGCAGCGCCTCGTCAGCGGCTTCACCGTCCATCAGTTCAACAAACGACTGAACATCGTCCAGTTGCGATCGCCATTGCCCCATCTGCTCCAGGTGGGACTTCAGATCATTCAGCTCCTGCATCTGCTGCTGAGCGTGATCGGGATTGTCCCAAAAATCGGGCTGAGCCGCGAGCTGCTCTAAATCTTGAATTTTGGCGGTCAGTGCCGGAACGTCAAAGATAGTCCTGGGCTTTGCCCAGGCGACTCGACAGTTGTTCTACATCGCGTTTAATGTCCAATACATCCATAAGCTGCAAGCTGTGATATCGGGTACAAAGCGTGTGAAATACAGTACATCTTGCGCCTTGAGAATCAAGACCCTAAGGATTATTTCATCACATGACAGCGGCAAATCACCCTTCTGATCTCTAGTGCAAGATGGGATACGAAGTCCGCTAGTAAAAACCAGTTTTGATGTTTTGTGATCAGGCACGGCCTGACATTAACAAACACTAGTTCGTTTTTGAGTCAGATTCGGTATGAGATACCGTACTCCTAGAATAGCGCTACAACACAATTGAAATTTCGGTCGCGATTTTAATAGTTTATGCGGGCACTATAAGGTTATCCAAAAAGGCTGCATAAATAGTCGCTGGTCATACCGTTGCTCTTGTCTCGAATGTGAGGCGCTACTGGTTATACATAACTTGACCCCAGGACGTATGTATACACAGCAGCATGTGAGGCAAGAGGAATAGTATCAAGGCCGTGTGTAAGAAAGAACCTTGTTTATCTTTCATGAGAGGACGTTCCAGCGTTTAACCGTTGGGTTTCGTAAAAGCTAAACAACTACAGCCAGACAACAGCATTAGCGGCTACTTTTTCCAAAAACTGAAGGAAAATGTCGGCTTAGATTTAATCTGCTGCTCCAAACCAGCCCATCAATCCGTGAAAGCCTTACTGCCAAAGGACTATCAGTAATAAATCGTAGTTATTTGCTTAACCATATTACGCATTTCGCGCCTCAAATGTAACGAAATGTTAAGCAATTTTAGGGCGGTTTTCCGAAATTATACGTGTTTCTCCCGAATCGGGTCGGAATGAGGGGTGAGAGTCCCGTAAAACAACGATGGTTTCAATTGGTCATTCTGCCGAGAATAAATTCAACGATGATTGAACTCCAAAACACTAAGGTACTCCGCAGACATGGCTACTCAAACAACCTCACTTCGCACCCGTGGTATGGAACTGCTCATTGCTTACAAGCAGACCCCCTCTGTTAGACTCCGCAACCAACTGGTTCGCCTCAATGCTGGTCTCGTCCGTAAGATTGCTCACCGGGTTTGTCATCAGTGCTCTGAACCCTATGAAGATCTAGAGCAAATTGGCTACCTCGGTTTGATCCGTGCCATTGAGCGGTTTGACCCCACCCAGGGTTGTGCATTCAGTTCCTTCGCCGTTCCCTACATTCGCGGTGAGATGCTCCACTTCCTACGCGATCGCGGCAATACTGTTAGAATTCCCCGTCGCTGGCAAGATCTACAAAAAGAAGGTCAAAGAGCGCGTCTTGCTCTCACCCGTGAACTGGGTCGTCAGCCTAGCGATATTGAAATTGCTGAGCGGATGAACGTTCCAGTCAACGAGTGGCGCGAAGTAAAAATGGCATCTAAAAATCGTTCCCTGCTCAGCCTTGATGCTACCGTTAGCTATCAGTCTGATTCCTCATTAACTCTGGGCGATACGATTCCCGACGCTCACTATCAAGTCTTACAACAGCTAGAGGAAGATCGCCAACAGCTCCACCGGGCGATGGGTCAACTGGAAGAGAAAACCCGCTGTGCAATCGACTATGTGTTCCTGAAAGGTCTGTCTCGTAAAGAAGTAGCTGAGAAGATTGGAGTTAGCCCCATGACGGTTACCCGCCGCATTCAGCGCGGTATCGAACAAATGGTTGAATATCTTCAGCCAGTTGAGCAGTTGAGAACTGAACCGTAGGATAGTTTGCAAAAGATAGTGTTTGTGTAGCATGGCTACACAAGTCATTGCCTAAACACCGCTACCAACCGTAGTTTGTTGACGCTATATCAGAGCTAATATCGTTTCTCTTAACTATTGCTATAGCCTTTCCTAAGCTACTGAGGTACAAGTTATTTTTTGGAAGCCGCGCTCCGCGCGGCTTCCAAAAAATAACTCCCCCTTTATTAGCACAAGAAGCGCTATATACATCAATTGTCGGTACTGTGAGGCGTGAGGCGAATTTCACCTCAGTCATCAGCACTGGATTCATCTGTAGCGCTAAATTGCAGAACTGATATAAATTCAGCGGAGTATCATTAGTGTGAAAAAAGGGGCGGAATTGTTCAGCAATTCCGCTCCTCTTTTTATGAAAATCAGTGAACGTTATGTATGGCAAATGGCCATTCGTCTCTATTACACAGCTTCTAATATGAGATCCGGTTGAAAACCCATAATTTATGATTTGAGAAACGCTTACGGAGCAAGCGTTTCTCAAATCATAAATTGGGTTCTTATAGGCGAACTTGATATAAATTACATGGCTTCTAATTCCATGCCTTTGGTTTCTCGGATGAAGAAGAGAACGAAGAATAGCGAGATAGCTGCCGCAACGGTATAGAGACCGTAGGCCGCCCCTAGCCCCAGGTATTCCAAGATCGGCGGGAAGGTCGTAGAGACTGCAAAGTTGGCGATCCACTGCATGGAGGCCGCTACCGACAGCGCCGCGCCGCGAATCTTGTTATTAAACATTTCCCCTAACAGTACCCACACCACTGGCCCCCAGGAAAAACCAAAGCAAAAGACGTAGAGATTAGCGGCTATCAGAGCAATTGAGCCTGATAGTCCCGGTAAGGAAGGATTACCAGCGGCATCGACAGGCGCATTCCCGAAGATATAGGCCAGTGTCCCCAGCGTAACCGTCATACCGATGGAACCCAGCACCAGTAGCGGTTTACGGCCAAATTTATCGACAAATGCGATCGCAACTAGAGTCGTCACAATATTGACAGCCGCTGTAATCACCGTAATCGTGAGGGAATCCTGCTCAGAGAAGCCAACTGCCCGCCACAAAACGCTGCTGTAGTAGAAGATGACATTGATGCCGACGAGCTGCTGGAGCAGCGATAGGCCAATGCCCACCCAAACAATCGGCAGCAGTCCACCACGTCTGGACAACAGATCTGAAAGCCGAGGTTCGCGCTCTCGTAAAACCGTTTGCCGGATTTCCTCGACTTTGGCGACAACGTTATCAGCTAAAATCTTGTCCAGCACCTTAGCAGCTTCTGGTTCACGACCTCGGGCTACCAGATAGCGAGGAGACTCTGGAATCATCAAAGCAGCCATGCCGTAAAGTACTGCGGGTGGAATCTCTGTCCAGAACATCCAGCGCCAAGCCGCAATCCCAAATAAGAACGGTGCCTCAGCGGAACCCGCCGATACGGCAATAAAGTAATCGCATAGAAGCGCAATAAAAATCCCAATTACGATAGCCAACTGCTGGAGTGACCCCAGTCTGCCGCGCAAGCTGGCTGGAGAGCATTCGGCGATGTAAGCCGGGGCAATCACACTCGCAGCACCCACGGCAATACCGCCGAGCAGACGCCAAAAGGTAAAGTCCCAAATTCCCAACGCCAATCCAGAGCCGATAGCGCTGATAGTAAACATGATGGAAGCCGCGATCATGGCTTTGACTCGGCCATAGCGATCGGCGACTCGACCTGCATAAAAGGCACCAACCGCAGAACCCAGCAATGCCAGTGATACAGCTAATCCAATGCCGAAACTAGTTGCACTGAAGGCAGTGGTGAGCGCCGCAACTGCACCGTTAATCACAGCTGTATCAAAACCAAACAGGAAGCCGCCCAAAGCAGCGGCGGCGGCAATCAGAACGACATAAAACGTATTTGATTTACGACGATTAGAAACAGACATGAACAATATCTTCCATTATTTAAATTTGTTAAAATTTGTTCAGCAAAATTTTGAGGCGTCGGTGAGGTGCAAAACACCAAATCCAATAAAGCTATGGTTGCGATCGCAACCGCTAGAGATAACGTGAGGGAGCATCCCGCTGTTGCAAATGCCCTTTCATCTTGAGCAGTTGCACTAGGATGCTAGTAACTCGAAGTGAAACCCTAATAGCAAAAATAGTAGGCTCGCAATTTTGATAAATCGATCGAGCGAGGGATTTTCTAAGATCCAGGCCAAAGGCTTGATTATCAAGGAGTTGACTGCCAGCCCAGCCGTCGTCAAACCAATCACAGTGAGTACAGTAAAAATGGGAGCAATCGATACTAATAAGCACCCGAAAATGATGATAAATTCAAGTATCAAAATACCCCAGCCAACTGTGTATAATTCAGCGACATATATTAAAAATAAAGTTAAAATCAGGCAGACCAAATAGTTTAAAGTGCTGAGATAAAAATGATTTGATTCTAATTTCAGTTCAGTCGATTCATCTACAAAGTCTTTCAGAATTGTTTGGCGAAAAGTTGCAGAGTACCACGTAAAACACTGTTGAAGAAACTGCATGAGCGCTGCGGACGGCACCGTACTTTGCAGGGATGAACCAAACTGCCGAATGTCTTCAGGGCCGATAATATCAGCAATAATCGTCGTCGCGCCAATCACCTGCATCAGCTTGCCAATCCGCTCCCACCACAACAGGCGGATGCCCCAAAGCACCGTGTCGGCAGGCAAATCACCAGACAACCAGATTTTCCAGGCTTCAATCAGACTGACGTCATTCACATCACGAGGAGTGCTCCAGGTTCCAATCTAAATTTCATCTGTAGATTTAAATTGCCATTTATTGGCGCTGCGGGTGTGTTGCAAGTTTGCAGTTGGTCGTTGATGGTGGCGAACGTATCGCTCTCAGTACGGTTCTTCATCATCAACTGTAGGTCTAGAACGGCACGAATACAGCGCAACTGAGCCAGTTTGTTATTTACTATCCTATCGATGGTCAAGGCTACTGTTCCATCACCACCTCAGCCAATAATTTTCGGTGAATTTTTTAGATAAAACGGTGAAATTGGGACGATAACATAGATAAAGGGAGATGCGATCGCATCCAAAATTCTATTCAGTCACTCTACTGAATAGCTCTACTCACATCTTGCACCAAAACCCAGTAGGTTATCTTGCCGCCAGATGCGGCAGCAAAATACCGCGTTGGGTTCTCAACGTGCAAGGTGCAGAATGCGAGTCTACTGCGTTCTACATTCGTCCTAAACTGCTTTCACATTGATCACACCCTGATGGAAGATGGCACAGTCAACCCGCCCGAAACAAATCTCTTAGAGCATCTCTTTGCAAATGGTGGAGAAATGGGTGCCCGAATCCAAGCTTTTGATTGGTCATCCACAGCAATTGGTTCCACTGACACTTGGCCGCAAAGCCTTAGAGTTGCGCTGCAAATTCTGCTGCTGTCCAAGTTTCCCATGCAGATTTTGTGGGGCCATGAGTATGTCCAGTTCTACAACGATGCCTACATTGCGATCGCGGGTGACAAACATCCAATCGCGCTGGGGCAGCGAGGCCAAGACTGCTGGCAGGAAGTATGGGATCTGGTGGGGCCGATGCTGGATCAGGTAGTGGCAAGTGGCACGGCCACCTGGTCAGAAGATCAATTGCTGATGTTGAATCGATACGGTCAGCTAGAAGAAGGATATTTCACCTTTTCCTATACGCCCATTTGGGAAAGCCCTGGCAAAGTTGGCGGCATTTTTATTGCCGTGAATGAAACCACACAGAAGATTTTGAGCGAACGCCGCGAACGCGAATTGCGGATTGAAACCGAAGCAGCAAGAGCCACCGCCGAGCAGGCCAATTTGCTGAAGGACCAGTTTTTAGCGGTTCTGTCCCACGAGTTGCGATCGCCATTGAATCCGATTTTGGGCTGGTCAAAATTATTGCTGTCGCGGCAGTTTGATCAAAACACAACCCAACGAGCGCTGGAAACCATTGAGCGAAATGCCAGATCGCAAGCTCAAATGATTGACGATCTGCTCGATATCTCCCGAATTTTGGAGAACAAATTTATCCTCGATCTGTCGCCAGTCTCACTGATTCCCATCCTGGATGATGCATTGGCCACAGTCCAAACAGCCATTGAAACGAAACAAATCCAGATCCAGACCGACATTAAAGATATTCCGGCGCAGGTATTCGGCGATGCCATCCGGCTGAAACAAGTTTTTTGGAACCTACTCTCGAATGCGGTGAAGTTTACACCCAATGGTGGTCAGGTCGAGGTGAGGGTGGAAGAGGTGAGTGGAGATATGGGTCGGGGTGTAGGAGCAGGAGAGCAGGGGAGCAGGGGAGCAGGGGAGCTAGACCGTTCTCCCTGTTTTCCCCTCTCCTCGTCCGCCCATTGCGCCTACGCTCAAGTCACCATTAGCGACACGGGCAAAGGGATTGCGGCTGAGTTTCTGCCCTATGTCTTTGATCGCTTTCAGCAGGGAGACAGCACGACGACCAAGACCTTTGGCGGCTTGGGTTTAGGATTAGCGATCGCAAAGCAAATTGTGGATTTGCACGGCGGCACCATCACAGCGGCCAGTCCGGGTGACGGTCAGGGCGCAACCTTTACGGTTCACTTACCGCTCGTGGCCGACAGCGTGCAAACTCCCCAAGCAAAGGAAGTGGCGGCGGTCGATCACGCGCTGGCCAATATCCATGTGTTCGTGGTTGACGACGATGAAGATAGCCGTGAACTCGCCACGTTTGCCCTCCAGATGTATGGTGCGGAGGTCACCACCGTAGCCTCAGCAGCCAATGCACTTGCAACTTTGCCGCACATTGAACCGGATATCTTGATTAGCGACATCGGCATGCCGAAGATGGATGGCTACATGCTCATGCAGGCAATTCGCAGCGATCCCAGAACGCGACACATTCCTGCGATCGCACTTACATCCCATGTTGGGGAAATGGATCAAGAACGAGCTTTGGCCGTCGGGTTTCAAGCCCATTTACCGAAACCCGTTGAGATTACCCGTTTGGTCAAAACGATTTTGAAACTGATCAAAAACAAGTAGCCGCAGGTATCACTATGCCTCTATTTCCCAGCTTGTTTATTTCTCATGGTTCGCCGGATGTTTTGCTCCATTCCCACCATCCGGTGCTCAACTTTTGGCGACAGTTGGGCAGCCGCTTAGGTCAGCCCAAGGTGATTTTGGCGATTTCGCCCCACTGGTCAACGCCCAAGCTTCAGGTGAGCATAGCCGCTGAGATGAAGACAATTCATGACTTTAGCGGCTTTCCGGCTGAGCTATATCAGTTGCAATATCCCGCCTTGGGCGCACCGGAATTTGCTAATCGCTTGATGGCGCGGCTGCACGATGCTGGATTTGAAGTACAGGCCAATCGCGATCGCGGTTTGGATCACGGCGTTTGGGCACCGTTACTGTTCATGTATCCCAACGCCGATATTCCCATCGTTCAGCTTTCCCTTCAGCCCAAGTGGAGTCCAAACGAGCAGTTCAAACTGGGTCAAGCCCTGGCTCCGCTCCGTCAGGATGACGCGCTGATTCTGGCAACAGGCAGCGCCACGCATAATCTCTCTGTTTTTAAGCAGTACAGCTTCGATGCGCCGCCCGTCGATTGGGCGCAGGCGTTTGACCAGTGGCTTCAAACCACCATTGCCCAGGCTGACTGGCAGGCGTTGCTCGACTATCGCGATCGCGCTCCCCATGCGGTGCAAAACCATCCCACGGATGAACATCTGCTGCCGCTATTTGTGGCCCTGGGAGCGGCAGGCCAACGGGCCAAAGGCACACGGTTGCACGATAGCTATACCTACGGTGTTCTCAGCATGGCTGCATATCAGTTCAGTGTGGTTTAGCCTAAATAGGGAGTTGTCTCAGTCAGCAGAAAGTTAATTTTCAATGGTTATTGAGTGGTTAAAATTTCGAGTTCCTGAAGGTAAGCGGGAGCAATTTATTCAGTGCGATTTGGAAATTTGGACGCCCTTTCTCGAACAGTGCCCCGGCTTTTTGACCAAAGAAGTTTGGATTCAGCCCGATCAGTCCCAGGAAGTGGTGATGATGATCCGCTGGCATAGCCGTGAAGAGTGGAAATCAATTCCGGCCAAAGATCTGAAACAAGTGACCCAACAGTTTGATCAAGCACTGAGCTTTGATTACGACATGATGGCATCAAAGGAATATCAGGTGCGCCGTTTTCCTCACGCTGGTTAGCTTACAGCTTGATCAAAACCCAGAAGAGGATAGTTTGCCGCCGCGACGCAGCGAAACTGTCCTCTTGTTCCAGCCTTGTGTAATATCATGAGGCAATTTAGGCTTACTGTTCGTAAAGCTCCAGCGGTAGGCCATCCGGATCTTGGAAAAACGTGAAGCGCTTGTTGGTCAGCTCATCGAGTCGAATCGGTTCAACCGCAACGCCATGCGCCTCCAATTCTGCGATCGCAGTTTCCAGATTTTCCACCGCAAACGACAAGTGGCGCAGTCCACAGGCTTCGGGCCGCGAGGGTCGCTCGGGTGGCTGGGGGAACGAAAACAGCTCGATCTGAGCCTGATCGCCAACTTTCAAATCGAGTTTGTAGGAATCGCGGGCTTGGCGATAGGTTTCTCGAATGATCGGCAAGCCCAGAACTTCGGTGTAAAAGCGTTTGGACGCTGCATAATTTGAGCAGATGATGGCAACGTGATGAATGTGCTGTAGCTGCATCAGTATGGCCTCAACGTTAGTTGCTTAACCTATTCGCTGAAGAACCTCCGGACTCCTCAAATCGGCTAGCGTGGCGCTGCCTGTGCAGAACATGGCCGTTGAGATTTCAGCGACCAGCAGTTCGGCTAAATCATAAACCGCTGCCTCTGAATCCGACGCCGCCTGCAAAAACGGCCAAGCCAGTCCCGCTAAATCTGCCCCCAGCGCAATCGTTTTCGCTACGTCCAATCCCGTCCGCAGTCCACCGGAGGCGATTAGGGGGATTTCAGGTGCGATCGCACGGATCGCCGTAATACAATCCGCCGTCGGCAAGCCCCAATCGGCAAAGGTATTGCCCAAGCGGCGCTGCTTGAAGTCCTGTGCCCGCTCGCTTTCCACCCGCGCCCAGGAGGTGCCGCCTGCGCCCGCCACGTCGATGGCGCTGATGCCGCAGTCAATTAGCCGTTTCGCCATTTTGGCTGAAATGCCGTTACCGACTTCTTTGGCGATTACGGGTACAGGCAACTGCTGACAGAGGGTTTCAATTTTCGCCAGCAGGCCCTTGAAGTTGGTATCGCCCCGCGTCTGAACGCACTCTTGTAGCGGATTCAGGTGCAAAATCAGGGCATCGGCTCCCAGCCAGTCCACCACCTGCTGACACTGCTCTAGGCCATAACTGTAGTTCAACTGCACCGCGCCCAGGTTAGCAAAAACTAGCGCATCGGGTGCGATCGCACGAATGGAAAAGGTTGATTGCAGTTCCGGATTTTCCACCGCTACCCGCTGCGAGCCGACGCCCATTGCTAAGCGGTACTGCTGCGCCACTTCCGCCAGTCGAGTGTTAATCAGCTTGGCCTGCTCGGTGCCGCCCGTCATAGAGGAAATCAGCAGCGGCGCGCCCAGGGATTTACCGAGGAACGTCGTGTTCAGCACCAAATCTTGATAGTCCAGTTCGGGCAGGCAGCAGTGGACAAACCGATAGCGGTCGAGGCCATTGCCTGTGCGATGAAACTGCACGTCTTCGTCAAGACAAATCCGCAGGTGGTCGGCCTTGCGAACCTGGGTTTCATGGGCGGTTTCGGTGGCTGCGTGAGCGGTATCTGGAGTGCCTTGGGCGGAAATGGGATGGGTGGAAGAAGATGGAGTCACGGATCGAAGTCGTTGTTCTACCTTGCGAAGATCCAGTTTCCCACGCATCGGTTCTGGAATGGCTTTTGGTAAATATTTTGTTGTTCTCGGTTGGGGAAGGCTGTAAAGGGCTGTAGAGGCTGTAAAGGATTGGTGTGGGCTATGGGAAGTCTAGTTTTATATTGCGATCTGGATCTGCGATCGCGCATAGCCACGCAGTGCTTCATCCTCTATCCGGACAAATAGTTATACGAAATGCGTAGAAAAAGCTCGCTCAAAACCTTGTTGATTTGCAATCTATTTTTGAGTATTTATCAAGGCTATGTATTAACCTACGGCAACTTTGGCGAAAAGGCGATATTAGCTGGACTGGAAGATGGGGAAACTCTGAGGATTCCGCCTGAAATATTCTGGAATTATATTCATCAGCATCTAGTCGCTGTATTAACTACTTACTTTGCATACTTTCTGATGGTGTTTATTATTCAATGTATACCTATTGCTATTTTCAATGAATTCAAATCGAGCAAGGGAAAAGTAATAGCCTCGCTTTGTCTATGGGCTGCACCAGCAATTATTGGACTTCCTACAATAATTTTTACAGCGCTCTATTTGTTTTCACCTGTATATGCAATCGGCTCAATTCCTGCTTTCACTATTAATTTTTACGATGTTTCTTTTGGCAAAGAAGAATTTGTCGAAGGTCTGACCTTTTCTCTGACTACAGTCGGCTGGTTTAATATTTTTTGGTTACTCGTTATGGTTAAATACTTGATTTCCGGCTTTACTAAACAGTAGATGCTGTAGGATATATCAGGCAAAGCCACAACACACTATTTAGTGGCCGGAGATAATAGTGGATATAAGGAAAGTCTAGTTTTACGAGATCTGGATCTGCGGCCTAAATTCTTATTAAATTTAATATGACTACTGAAGAACAGCTAGAAAATTGGTTAGAACCCTTTAAACAAGATTCTCAGAGGATCATAGATAACTGTTGGCAACATGCTGATCTATACTCTTCCTCTAATCCTATTCCTCGTTCAAGTATATGCACATATATTGTCAAATACGACTTTGAAGCATGGGGCTTTTGGGGCAACTTGGCAGAAGAAAATCTAGATACTTGGAGAAACTTTTTAACGATTGCAATGTTATTTGCAATTCTCCTAGTGACTATACTCTTGATCGAAGTCAAGTTTTCATCAAGAAATAAAAAATAGCCGATCTTCTGCATCTTATGCTTTATTGATAAACCTTACTACTAACGCCATTCAAAATTCTATTTCCACGCTTTCACTAATCCTTTTACCTGAAGCATTTCTGCAAATGAGCGATACCTGTAAGAACCAATATGATCACTAAAAAACCAAGCCTCCCATTCTCCATCATGAACAATTTGAGGGTTCAGCAAGACCACTTCTCCTTCCTCCTCCTTACTGATTTGCAATGCAGTTTCTAGGTACTCTACTCGAAAACTATATTCGTCCTGTATATCTCCATACACAAAGTATTCTTCATCAGGTGCAGAATTTCTGCGGCATCCATCTTTCAATGTGTACCATTCAACTACACTATCCAGATATGTGTTAATCCAGGTCTGATTTTCCTGTCTAAACCACGTGATTTTCTCTGCTGAGCAGAATTCTAGTATTCCCAAATGCCAATTTTTCCATCCATCAGTTACTTTTAAAAAGTTTCGATATGACAGAGGTAAATTGACTCCTAAACGTTCCTCTGTAGCAAGAAGCTCTTTTTCTGAAGCACCTTTACATCCTAGCCATCCAGAATCGATTATCTTTTGCGGCAGTTTCGTATTTTGCCAGAGACCTAAAGTATTGCTACTTTTTTCCTCTAGATAAGCAGTAATAGCATTTTGGCTTTCTTTCCTGAGAAATGCTTCCCACTCTGCAATATCCATTAAGTCAACTCCTATTCCCTGGAAGTTTACAATTATACTCATCATCTTCGACGAATTTTGGTAGGTTGCCCAAGATATTTAGTTCGAACGTGCTTCAAATTAGGATGCAGATTTACTCCTAACATCAGGTGTATCACATGAATTCACAGTCTCTATCAGCGTTCATAATGAATTGTTGTTGTCAGCGCGATCGCAGTAACGTGTCTTAGCCATTTGCAAGAAGTATATACTTTGTATATACATAGCTCCAGAGATACAAAGTTTTAGATCGCACCAAAAGTGAGAATTAGTAATGTCTACGATCATTTCTAAATGGGGAAATAGCCTTGCTGTTCGGATTCCCCAAAATCTAGCCCAAAAAATTAACTTAACTGAAGGTTCCGAGGTAGAGCTGATTTTAGAAGATGGCAAACTTATTATCCAACCCAGAACCCGGCAGCAGTATTCACTAGAAGAGTTGGTGGAAGCGATTACGCCAGAGAATCGGCATGATGAACTTGATAGTGGAGTCGCTATGGGGAACGAAATTTGGTAGAGCAGCCAGAGCCTTATGTTCCCAATCGAGGCGATATCGTTTATCTAGATTTTGATCCAACCAAAGGTCACGAGCAAAAAGGCCACAGACCTGCTTTCGTGCTGTCGCCCCAAGCTTACAATCAACGCAGTTCCCTCGCTATCTTGATGCCAATTACCAGACAGCGCAAAGGTTATCCCTTTGAAGTTTCTCTTCCGCCCGAAGCACAAGTTCAAGGAGTCATTCTTGCAGATCAACTGAAGTGTCTAGACTGGAAAGCTCGAAAAGTTCGTTTTGTTGAGTATGCACCTGAAGAAGTCGT
Source organism: uncultured bacterium (assembly GCA_966674685.1). Classification (GTDB taxonomy): domain Bacteria; phylum Cyanobacteriota; class Cyanobacteriia; order Phormidesmidales; family Phormidesmidaceae; genus Thainema. Next base: position 35,332 of record CBKWJC010000038.1, on the reverse strand, counting down.
TGCAGAAGTTCAGGCTAAAATTCAACCGCTGATCTTTTGATTCAGAGTTGGAATTAGAACTGCGATCGCACTCATCGTTTTCAATAAATTTCGGTAAGTTGTCCGAAATATTTAGTTTGAACGTGCTTTAAATTAGGATGCAGATTTACTCCTGACATCAGGTGTATCACATGAGTTCACAGTCTCTACCAGCGTTCAAAACCGGATCGCGATGGATTGCTGCTGCCAGCGCGATCGCACTTTTAGGCACAGGCAGCGTCTTAGCTTATCTATTCTGGCAGCAACAGCCCCCCAAAGCCGTCAGCGCCAGAGTTCTGACCGTCGAGCGGAATACCGTCGAAGAAACCATCAACGCCAGCGGCGCAGTGGAACTGGGCGATCAGCAAACCCTAACCTCTCCAACGGAAGGAGCCGTTGAACAAGTCTTCGTCAACTCTGGCGATCGGGTCACAGCGGGACAAACCCTAATTACCCTACGCAATGCCGAGCGGGAAACGGCCACGACAAATCAGCAACTACTGATTGCTCAACAGGAAGAAACCCTCCAGCGCAGTCGCCAGCGCATCGCCGAAGCAGAGGTGCAGCTTGCCGCCTACCGGGCTGATTTGGAGCGATTGAATCAGTTGGTATCAGAAGGTGCGATCGCAGAAACGGGTACGGAAATTCTCAATAAGCAGGAGCAAATTCGCAACACCGAAGCCCAACTGCGGGATGCTCAATCCGGGGCTGATACCGCTTTGCTAGAGCTAGAGCGGCTGCGGGTGGAAGATCAAAAAGTTCAGCAACAGCTCCGCGAAACCGTGGTGACAGCACCGATTGACGGCATGATCTTGAACATTGGCGTTCTAGATGGCGATGGGGTTGAAGTCCGCACCGAACTGTTGACGCTAGGCGATCCAGCAGAAGAAGTCGTCCGGCTGAAGCTGTCCACCCTGGACGCCGCCCGTGTCAGAGTTGGACAAACAGCCCGCGTCAGCGTGATTGGCCCCAATCCCGAAGTTTACATGGGGCGGGTCGTGTATCTGTCACCGCTCGCCGTAACGGACAGCAGCAGTAATGGTGAACAATCGGCTCAGTCAGTGGTGACAACCCTGGTTCAGCTCGATCAACCAACTCGCACCTTGATTCCGGGCAGTCAGGTCAATGTCGAAATTATTCTGGAAGCACGACCCAATGTTGTAGCGCTGGGTACGGAAACAATTCAGCGTAATGGCGAAGACCCATTTGTCTGGGTGATTGACGACCAGGGACAGGCTCAACAGCAGCCCGTTGAACTTGGTCTAGAGGGACTGGTCACCATTGAAGTCACGGACGGGCTTGAATCAGGTGATCAAGTGATCGTGCCGTCTCCCGATCAGCCTCTAACCGCAGGCACACCGATTGAAGCTGAATCCTCCAGTCCTTCTGCATCTCCTGAAGCCAATGAGTCTTTCATCAACTGATTTACTGCGTCTGACGTTTCATGCTCTGCGCGGCAATCCCGTCCGCTCAACTCTATCAATGGTGGGCGTCTTCATGGGCGTCGCTGCTGTCAGCGCCACGCTGCAAGTGGGCAGCATCAGCCGGGCTGTCATTCAGCAAGAACTGCAAAAGCGGGATGCACCCAGCATTGCCATCTACCCACGCTGGGAACCAGGTAAAACTTATCGTCGATTTACAACCGATGATTTAACGTTTTTGCAACAGCGCTTGGGGCGATCTGACTCGGTGAGCGCCGTATCGTACGCTGGAGCCAGCTCGATGCTTTTTCAAGATCAAGAGTCAAATCCGTTTGTGTTGGCGGTTACGCAAAACTTTTTAGGCAGTACAGGACGCAGGCTGCTGTCAGGGCGGCTGTTTACTCAAGCCGACTTTAATAACTATCGGTCGGTACTGGTCATGGACAATTTCCTTGCCGATAGCCTGTTTGGACAAGTCAACGTTGATCCGGTTGGTCAGCGAGTGTATGTCGATCAGCGCCCTTACGTCGTTATTGGAGTCGTAGAAGCCAAAATTGATGAGGAAGATGAAGCTCCACAGGGCGAAGCCTATCTTCCCATGTCGCTACACCATGCGCTACAGGGCGATCGCGATCTCGGCAATATGCAAATTCATGCTGAGCATCTGGACACAATTGAACCGCTAGAAGAGCAGGCTAAAGCATTGCTCACCCAGCGATCGCCAGAGCAGAGATACTGGACATGGAATAATGTCGAAGATATTCGAGAGCAGCAGCGCGTTCTCACCCTAGCCTCTCGCTCCCTCGCTGCCGTGGGTATGGTCACGCTGCTGGTTGGTGGTGTCGGCATCGCCAATATTATGATTGCCTCCGTCACCGAACGTACAGCTGAAATCGGCCTGCGCCGCGCCATTGGAGCCACCCAGAGAGACGTGATGCTGCAATTCATCCTGGAATCGGTGGTAATCAGCGTCGTGGGAGGGGTAATTGCGATCGCAACCGTCCACGGTCTAACCCGCATCGTCGCCAACACATTTAACCTGCCCTACCAGTTTGAGCAGCACACGGCCCTCGTCTCCCTCGGCTCCGCCCTCCTCGTTGGCGTCGGCGCAAGTTTCGCACCCGCTCTCCAAGCCAGTCGCCTCGATCCGGTTGAAGCATTACGATCTGATTAGTTTGCCAGTGGATGGGTAGATGAGTGGATGAGTAGATGGGGGGGTGAGTAGATTGTTTGTTTCGCATCATCACGCGATGCCCCGTCACCCATCTATCCATCCACCCCGTCACCCCTACAGCCCTTACTCCTCACTCCTCACTGCTACATTCGCCCCAACTGAATCAACGCCTGATGCACCATTTTGACCGCTTCAGCTCGCGTCACATTGCGGAACGGCTCAAAATTATTACCATTTGACGGTGAAGCAATAATCTTGGCCTGAATTGCACTTGCGATCGCGCTTTTGGCCACGGCTGGAATTTCGCTCTGGTCAGCGAAACCATTCACAACCGATGGATCAGCAGCAGGTAAGTCCAGGCCAGTCGCTAGCGACGTAACAACATTGAGTCGCGTGGCATAGGCACTTGGCTTAAACGTGCCGTCGGGATAGCCAGACAAAAAACCACCGCTGTATGCCTGTGCGATCGCAGCTTTGGCCCAGAAGCGGTCGGATACATCGCTAAAGTCAATTGGCGGACGCTCCACTGGCGGATCAAACACATTAGCAATCAGCGTCGCGTATTGGGCACGAGTCAGCGGCGCATTCGGACGAAATGCCCCATCGCTGTAGCCGGAAATCCAGCCCCGTGCGGCAATGGCCTGAAGCGCGTCTACGGCCCAGTGCCCCTCGATATCGGTAAAAATCAGCCCTACTTTTTCCGGCTGCACGATGTAAGCAGATGAGATCGCAGGTAACCGATTCTGATAGACCAGCGCTTGATGCACCAGCGCCGCTACTTCCGCACGAGTGACAGCATCAGTCGGGCGCAGCGCATTGATTTCCGGATGATTGACCACCATCTGTTGCTGAGTCGCAGCCGCCACTTTAGCTGTGGCATAGCTGGGAATCCGTAGCCGATCCTGATAAATCCGCAGTAGATTTCGGCTGCCATCGGTCAATCCTAAACCGCTCATTAGCGCAACGATGGCCTGGACGCGGTTGAGTTCCTGATTCGGCTGAAACCGTCCACCGGGATATCCACTGAGGAATCCCATACGGGTTGCTTCTGCGATCGCACCTGCGGCCCAAAAGTTAGGCGGCAAATCGCGAAACTGAATTGCCTCATGCACCAGCGGCTGATCAAATGCCTGGGAAATTAACGCCGCAAACTGCGATCGCGTCATCTTTGTGTCAGGCTTAAATGTACCGTCGGGAAAACCTGTAATAATTTCCTGTGCAACTAGGGCTTGAATAAACGGCGCGGCCCAGTGACCCTGAATATCGGCCAGATTAACTGCTGGAGTATCAGCTTGGGGCGGCAACTCGGTACTGTCATCCCCATCATCCCCATCAGTCCAGATGTCGGTATCTGGCTCAGCATCATCTACGTCTGGATCGGTATCCGTAACGCTTGAATCAGTATCAGTATCAGTTGCATCCGCATCCACATCCGAATCGGTGGTGCTATCTGTGTCGGTGGCTACATCCGGATCAGAATCGGTCTCCGTGTCGATTGCATCCGGATCGGTCGTACTGTCTAGATCTGGCTCGGTATCTGTATCCGTATCATCTATTTCTGAGTCTGAAACTGGCTCAGGCTGCTGATTGTGCATCAGTTCTACCAAGCCTTTGACTTTAGCCAGCAGCACCTGATTGCCAACCGACAGCAGCCGCTGCGAGGTGGCATTTTGCAGGTCAAAACCACCATTTTCCCGCAGAATATTGCCGCCAACGTCATCCATCTTGCCCAGATCAGGCAGCGCTTCACCAATGACCGTCAGTCCATCCCCCGTATTGCGCTCAATTCGGTTCTGCCGCAGCACCGGACGAGCCTCGTTTGCCAGAATCACCCCTGTCCGGTTCTGGCTCAACAGATTGTCAATCAGCCGAGGTTTAGCCGCATCTCCCACGGCCAAACCTGTGCCCGTATTGCGGCAGGTGTTTTGACGAATCTCTCCACTGGCCTGCCCCAGTACCCAAATGCCGTAGGAGTCGTTCCCTACACAGAGATTGTTGAAAACTTTGGGATTTGCCTGTCCAGTAATGCGGATGCCCTCACGCTTGCAGTCCTTCAGCGTGCAGTTCGCCACTGTGGTAATTCCCGTTTGCAGCCACACTCCAGTCCCACGAGAGGCCGGATTTGTAACCGTTACGCCCCGCAGCTCAGCATTCTTGTTCAGCCAAACAGTAACTTCCTGATTGCCATCCAGCGTCAGTTTCTTGCCACTGCCACGAATGATGTAGTCTTTGCCGCGACTGGCTTCATCGCCAATTAGCACCACGCTAGCCGGAATTTCGAGAGGAAACTGCTCACCGCTCTCTGCTGAGTAGGTGCCGGGAGCAAGCTGGATTTTGCTGCCGACAGGGGCTTGATTCAGAGCATAGCTAATTGTGCGAAACGGGGCAGACTGACTACCATTGGCAGCATCGTCTCCGACTGATGGATTGACATACAGCATGGACGCACTCCTGGAGATTCGTGGGGCAAACAACGCTTTTCATTGTTTCGCAAATTCGAGCCGAATCACGCTGATTTACACAACCTGATACGAATCACCTAACCGCTGTTTGCCAGGAAACGCTGCGGATTTACTCAACCACGCCAACTTCATTCATTCGAGTACTGCGTAAACCGATGACGATTGCAGGCTACTCCAACGAAAAATTTGCGCGGCACTTGACAAAAAGGAATATTCTTGCAGGCAGACAAAGGCGGAACAAACACACTTAACTAAAAAACTGTACGTTAAAAAATCACATACAGATCTGCGATCGCAACTTTCCCGCCGTCGGTCAGCGTGACATCACAACCTGCTTCAGCCGCTCTGGATTGGTTTCTAAATAACCGATAGCGACCTTTGGATCTCTCCATCCCATCACACTCATTAACTCTTGCAGCGACGCGCCATTGTTGGCGATCGCATTGGCGAACGAGCGCCGGAATGAGTGGGTAGAGATGCCCACATGATTCAACCGAGCTTTATCGACGGCGCGCCGGAGTGCATCATCAGCAGCATCAAAACTGAGGTGCGAACTATCTTCTAGACCTGGGAACAGATACCCATAGAACGGCTGCTGATATTCGCAGAGCAGAGAGCGCAAGTTTGAATGGACGTAAACCTCTCTCGTTTCGCGCTCTCCGTTCGGTCGTGCCTTTCTGGTGCTGGCCGGAAACGTGATCGACTCGCGCGGCCATCTATCCAGTGTGTAAGCATGCTCAACCCGCAGTTGAACGATTGCCCCCAACCTCTCCCCCGTCCAGTAGGCGATATCAAAAATCATGCGGTGCGACGGTGATCGGAATGAGCGCCGTAAATGTTGCCACTGCCGATCGCTCAATAATGCAGCTTTCCCCGACCGATTATTTTTAGCCAATTCTTGCTCTAAAATCCCTCCAAATTATTCGTTGAAACTCTGAATAACTTGGCGGTTTTCCCTCGCTAACTACTGCCAAATATAGCTCAACGCCTTATATGTCAGGCATCGTGGAATTGCTGAAGATCTACAAATTCTACAGAGAAGTTGGTGATTGCCGCTAAGCAAAATGCTTTTTATCGTTGGTTTATTCCTAACAGTAAACCGAGGAAAAATGCAATGGGTTTAAGTCTTGAACAACGATTCGGCACAGGCGCATCTCTATCCGGTGGCGTTCTCTCCATCACCATCACCAACCTCACTGGCCTCACCAGCGCCACAGCCACAGCCGATCAAATCTTCGCGGCTATGATTCTCCACAACAAAGCCATTCAACCGACCAACGCCTTAGATGACGCCACAGTCGGCGTGACCATCGACGATCCGTTTCTTCAAATTGTGAGGAGCGATAGCCAGATTCAATACAGCTACAACGTAGGGCTTTATAAGGCAGCGGCGTTGGGTGGCTCTCTTGATCCGGATGATGTGGTGAGCTGATGAGTACGCCGGAAACGATTGTCAGCTATCAATGGCCGGATGATCCGCAGCAGTATCGAGTAAAGGTGAATGACCTCACAGCCACGGCGGAAACAGAGCAGATCACCCTGCCGGGTACCTGTGAATCACAGTCGTACATTGTGACTTCTCGGATTCATTATCGGCAGTCTGGAGCTAATTGCATCTACTGGCCGCGAACTATTCAGTCTTCAATTCTCGGCATCATCACAGGTGAGACGCGCGATGAGTGCATTAATGGCCTTTGGCGATTTCAGATTGCTTCTAGATATGCGGACGGAAGTTTGCGCTATTGGTATTCTGTCGGTTCCGGCTGCCAGTGCCAGTATCAACGCACGTCAGGCCAAATCCTATCCGTCAATCTTTCTAGCTCATCATCTGGTTGCGCCCCAAACGCTTGCAAGTTCATTGTCAAAAATAGTCAGGGTGCAATCGTTTTCAGCGATCAAAGGGAGGGCGGTTGTCCAACCTGGAGCGTAGAAGGTGATTGTCCCCCAGATACTCTCAAGTGTGGTGATTGCTGCCTCGACTGTGGTGATTATTTGGGCAGTGTGCGATCGCTCACTTCTCAGGTTAAACAGTTGCAGAATCAGCCATTAGATATCAATAGATAAGGGGGGCGTGTGTCTGAATGCGATCAGCTCAAACAGGAAATAGCAGCGCTCAGGGCGGAAATATCCAAGCTGAAGCCGCTTGACCAAGGAAAATTTAACAGTATGTTGCTGGCTGGTGCGGGAGTGCTAGGAGGGATGTTTGTTACTCATCCCGAAATCCTCAACATGCAGTCCAACATCAAAGCTTTTGCTCAGATGCAGGCATCACAAGCGCGTCACTCTGCCGAGAATGCATTAATGCAGGCTGAGTTAGCGTCTCGTAAAGCTCAAATAGCACAAACCAAAGCTGCATCTGCGGATAGTGCCGCTACTGCTTTAGGTAGGCGGTTAAAGGCTCTTGAAAATAAAGTCGATAATTTCATTGCATCGGTTTCTAGAGCTATTCGTGAACTTACAAATAAAGCTTCGTTGGCGATACGTAAGGCTCTAGAAGCTAGTAATCTTGGGCGGCAAGCGCTTCGATATATCGATGATATTGCCCCCATTGCTAGAAGGGCTTTGAAAGTGGCGCTAAAAGCTTTGGGGCTGATCCTCAATATCTTGGATTTGATTGCGGGTCTAGCAACTCTGGCTGAGGTTCAAGGCTTGCGACGCAGAATGCAGGCTATTGAAAAATCTCAAGATCGGCTGAGTGCTGATATGTCGAAAATTTTGTCAATCATCACTGCGATTAAATTTCGCTTAGATGCCTTTGAGAAGCTCATGCACGCTGCGACAGAGCTATCTCAGCAAGCGATGAAAAATGCAGGGCAGGCTATTCGGGATGCAGCTATGGCGCTTAGAGATGCAGCTAAGGCGCAAACCACGGCGGAAACCGCTCAACAAACTGCGATGGAGGCTCAACAAACTGCAATGCAGTCTGCTCGTAATGCTGCTGTTGCGGTTGCTACTGCCAATGCTGTGCAGGGTGCTGTAGCTGGTGTTGGTGCGATTGCCCGTGGGGCTATGGCGCGTGCATCTGCTGCTGGAGCTAAGGCTGATACTGCCATCGGTATCGCTAGAAGTCGGCGCAATGGTCGCGATGGTCGCGATGGTCGCGATGGTAAGGACGGTGAAAGGGGGCCGCGTGGGTTTGCGGGACTGCGCGGTCGTCCCGGTGCTGTTGGTGCTCCCGGTCGAGCGGGTGCTCCTGGGAAAACGGGTGCTCCCGGTCGAGCGGGTGCTCCTGGGAAAACGGGTGCTCCGGGTCGAGCGGGTGCTCCCGGTGCTGTGGGGCGTCCTGGCCGAGATGGTAAAGATGGAAAGGATGGGGAGATGGATGCCGCCGATAAAGCTTTGCTTCGAAAAATTGACCGAACAACTTCGGACACTAATCGTCTGTCTAGGGTGATGTCGCCAGTGGTGATTGCCACTCGCACAGTAGCTGTCAAAACTCAGCAGACACTGAATAAGCTCGATGAATTTTCCCGAAAGGCGTGGCAGTTCACGCGAATGGATAAGGTAGTGTCAACGCTCACGCTAGTGGTCACGCTGCACAATGCCTCAATGCTGACGAGAGATTTAGGGGAGACACTAGGCGAACTTACTAGCCAAGTTCTCAACGTCATCGGCATTCGGGACGAAGAAGGCAACGCCCTCGACGTGAATGGGCTAATTGGCAACACGTTCGAAAATCTGATTATCTCCATCCTGGGAGCCGAAGTATATGCCGGGGTTAAGCTGCAATGGCTCAGAATGAACCGAATTTTGCAAGCAGGCTCTCAGGTCATCTGGACTGTTCGCAGCATCATGGACAGCACGGCAGAAGTCGAGGAATGGATAGCGGAGAATCTAGGCAAAATCGGCAACGCCCTCAAGAAATACGGTGTAGTTGGCCGCTCTGCCTATCCATATATGGCCGAGAAAGTGCGCGCACAGGAGAAATGGCGCAACCGAATCGGACGGGTTACAGATGGTCTAGAGTCGCTGGAAGATACTGCCAGTTCACTCTATGCCGTCACCAGTACAGTTAGGGATGCTCAGGAAGAAATTGGTGAACTTGGCAACAACGCAGGTCAATTTCGTGGCATGGTCACAGGAGAGATTGACCCAGCCACAGGCCAGCCTTACATCCCACAGCAGTCACAACAACCCGTCGATAACGCTGAAGTTGCTGCCGCCGCTGCCGCTGCCGCCGCCGCGAGCCAGTCGCCAGAGATCAGCACAGCCGACATGAATCGGGGTTAAGGGAGAAAACGCCAGTGCTACCGGATAATTTCAGCCCTTCTGAACACCTACAGGACACCATCAAAAAGATTTACAACCGTGCTGTCCGTGAGTATTTCAAGGATTTGGGCGGTGATGATTGGTTACCTAATGTCAATTCATCACGCGATTCGCTTCGCATGGCGGTGCAGCATTTTGACGGCGATACTTTTTTCATGACCATCGCAAAAATGCTGGCCTTTGACCTTGCGCTGAATCAGCGTATGCAGGGTGTACCAGGATTTGAGGAGGGAGGCAAAGGCCCCTACCGGAAACACAAGCCCCAAATCCTGCTCTATTTCCAAGAGGACAACGAAGACATTGAGCCGGGATATGCGCCCGTTACAGCCCGGATCAGCTTCCGGCTGATGAACTACACCAGCGAATCGATCACAACTGCGATCGCAACTTCCTACGCCAACGACATCCGTAGTGAGTTTGCCACCAACAACGGCTATATCTGGCGTAAAGGAAAGGAGCTTTGGACGTATACGAGCTGGGAGCAAGGTTACCAACTGCAACTGCTGTGTCGAACCGAATCGGATGCGGTGCAACTGACCCAGAAAGTGCTGAGCATCCAGAATGACACTTATCAGCCGGAATTTATGAATGTGAAGTTGAACCAGGCCGAGAGTGTCGCCTATCCGACACTGCCAGGCCAAGACATCGTTTTGGGCGAGTCGCGCAAGCTCGCCCGCCGCCGTCCGATTGCCGACGTGCGGTTTCAGTACGCATTGATGAAAATCGCGAAATTGCCGAATCCTATCTGTCTAGTCGATCGATCTGGCACCTGGCCGCAGCCATTGGTCGCTGTATGAGGGAATTTACCGTCCAACTTATTCGATAAGTTTCACTAGAACGGTGTCACCTTTCGTATCGATATTATCTTTTCGATCAAGGTAGCAGGATAAGGCAAACGATCAAGGTAACTTGCTATGGCTCGACGCTTTTCGCGCATCCGTCAAGGTGCATACTACAACCAAGGCTTAACCAACTACGTTAACTATTTGCAGACCGCCGCAACGCGGCCCCGCCGACTGCTGACCCGTCCCGAAATGGAATTTATCAGCGTGTTTGTATGGCCCTTTGGCGCTGACTTGGGCGGCACAACCGAGCGGGTTGAAGGTCGGGCGCAGTCCACCCATTACACTACGCTTGCGCCGCTAATTAATGGAGCTGGAACTGGTGCTGAAGTCTCAAATGCCATTGGAGCCAATACATTAGTTGCCTTTGGTAAATTCCGCCCCGCTCGCGTCATTTGGCAGCGCAACGCCTCCAAAGCGAGATCGGTTGAAACCTCTCAGATCACAGGTTTGCAATACATCAAATATGATGCAGCTCGCCTGAGCTGTCCCTTTGGTCGCAAGGCTGACGGCGACACCATCTATGACAGCTTCAATGCTCTCAAGGGTGTGCTGAAATCTCAGACAGGCTTAGCGGTCAACCGAGTATCGCTATCTGAAGAAAATATCGACTACACCGCGTAATCTGACCTATGTATTCCGCTATCGACGCATTGATCACGTTTGACCGCGATGACCCAGACATGAGCGAGGCCGATCAGATTGAAGAGGCTAAGCTGCTGGGTCAGCGCAATCGCATCCTTGAGAATGTCATGGATGGGACAGAGGACATCGACACCTATCTTGACTGTCTCGCAGAGCAGGGCATTGACCCGATTGCCTGGATGGACATGGCGGCGGCAAACATGCAGCATGTGGTCGATAGCGGAATCACATTTGTTGAAACACCGACCGGATTACTACTGCCGAGTTAACTATGGGTTGGTCATCTATCGGAACGCTTGCTCCCTCCTATGATTGGCAAGCGTTCGACACCGCTATTTTCGACACCAATCTGTTTCGCATCACTCAGACTTACAGCGGTGAAAACCCCGGTAAGCTGCTGATTCGCAATCTGTTTGCCAGCGCCGGATCAGCCGAAATCAAAGTCATTTTTCCCGACCCTGAACCCCTGCTACTCGAATTCCCACTGTCACCAGAGATTCGAGTGCTGACGGGTGCAGCTCGGTATATCCAAATCAAAATGCCTGTGTCCTCTCGCGTCTATGCCGATACGAACTGGCAAGTCACGATTGAGCAATGGCTCTAGTGAGGGTTCCTCATGTGACATACGAATCTCTATTTGCTCTCGTTGGTGGTCTACTGCCGACTGTCGGCGCGATTGTGGCGATGGTGAACTGGATGAATAGCCGCTTTGAACGGCTCTCTCATAGAATTGAGAGTGTCCAGCACACTCAGAGCGTCAAAGATACCGAACTGCGATCGCAAATTGAAATGCTGGAATATCGCGCCAATGAGAACACCAATCTCATCGGCCATCGCACCGACCGATTTCAATCGGCTGATAAAGACCTACATGCTCGGATAACGGAGGAAGTGCGACGGCTCGGCGGCCAGATCGAACAGCTCCAGGGTTACATGACCAAACACGGATTCATCCCAAGGGACAGGGAATAGGCGATGTCACACGACTTTCAGAACGAAATCACCCTGACGGAGCAAGAGTACTCCTGTCTTGTCGCCCGTATCGCATCACTTGAGAAGAAAGTGCAGCTTATAGAGCTGTGGAAGAATGCGATCCAGCGCTGGCTAAATATCGCTCCTCATCAATAGTCTGGGCATCCTATAAAAAAGCGCTGGCATCGCCACCAGCGCTTTGAAGACTCATATAGTTAGGATGCACCATGAAGCAAGTTTTATCAGCAGCACTGTTGCTGCTAACTGTCGGTTGTTCTCAGACCGTCAAAACTGAACCAATTGAAGATTTAGAGAAAGTGCTGGCTTTCATGGATAACAACCAGCAACCAGCAGATGAAACACCATACGTTGAGGTGCTGGATAGCCTCCAAGACTACTGCACTGAAGATAGACAGTATCTGGCTGCGATGGCTTCAGAGATGGTAGATAACGAAGCTGAGGCGGGTTACAGTGCAACCATACTAGACATGCTTCAAACACTCAACGAAGATGCGATCGCAGGTGATGAAGGGCGGCGCGTCCAGTGCCAAAACTATTTTCTCTACCACGCTCAATCACTAAAAGAGGCTAGCGAGTAGAGCCGCGCCGATTTCGATTGCGCCAGCCGTCGATCAGCTTGCAAATCTCGTCAGGCGACCTGCCGAGTGTGATCCACCGTCGAACTTCCACAGCTCTGGAAGTTGCGATCGCATTTTTGACATTGCCGCCAGGTATGTGGCGAACACCCCCAACGGTGTGCCCACATCCCCATACAAATCTGTAGTAAGTCTCACCATGAGACTTGTACTTATGCACCTTCAGCCACCTTCCGATAGCGCTTGATTTTGCGTTGCTGTCGGAAGGTTTTGTTTTGCCGTTAGGCCCGTCTATAGCTGCCGTTTTTTCCATTGGATCAGTCTCATGCTTAGACGTGATCATGCGATAGGCGCGCGGGTTCAGCATGCGCCCATCTTTGTGCTCCATCCAACCCGAATGAGTAACGCGCACGATGCCGCGCGCGTTGACTGGTGTTCTGTTGTCCATGGTCGCTTAAGCGTTCTTCTCTTCAGCCTCAGCCGCCAATTGGCGATGTAGTTCAGCAATAGATACCCCGTCCTGGTCAGATTGCATCAAGCGTGTTTGCAACTCCTCAAGCGTTAACCCATAAAGGCCCGCGTAGTATTGCAGCTTGTCGTCAATCAGATCAGCGTTTGCATCGGTGCGAGCCGCGATCAGGTTGCGTGAGAGTGCCGCTTTGCTCTGTCGGTCACAGAATGCCCAACAGATGAAGCGTTGGTAATGGTAGTCGCCCAATTCGGCGGTTGAAAGTCGAGTCGTTGCCACAGGCGTTAATGGGTGAGTCTTCACGTCTATTTTATTCCCCTTCTGTTGCGATATTGCAGCAATAACCATGCAATTAGCCTCTTAAACTCATGGGTTATTTATAACAATTCGGAGGATTTGCAGCAATATCTCTTGTGATGTGCTGCAATATTGCAGTAGCATGATGACCAGATACGAGAAAACAGATCGCGTGAAAAGTGCGATCGCAACTTACCCACTACCTGAGAGTGAGCCTATGCAAGTACTGGTTTATTGGCGGTATGAGCAAAGCGGCAAGCTAGCCACTGCCGTCGAACATTTTTTAGATCTAGAAGCCGAGTTCACCGAGGAGGATCATCGCCTTTTGGCCTATTACCTAAAGATTTGGGCTGATTTCCCTTGGCAGGGATTACCTGACGAACTTGAAGCGCTGCGTGGGAGGTTTAACGATCTGGTTGTGAACGGAACGCGAGAAACGATCTGGCAATGGCTAAACCAAGCGCTTCAGCTAGGAATTGACCCACTTTGACCCATGAAAAAAGTGCGATCGCAAAACCCCCGCGATCGCACTGTGGAGAAATAAGCCCACTTGAAAACTCTAGTCAGGAGAAGATAACCAATGACTTCCAAAGTTACCGCCAATCATATCGTTTCTCATTTCCAATATCGCGTCTATCACCGTCCCTGTGTCGGTAAACCCCATTGTGTTGCTGCCTTCAAATTCCGCTCTCACGCTGAAATGTATGTCCGTGGCCTAACCGCCATCTCAGCCAGCAACCAACACGAATACGAAGTTGTTTTCATCGACCCTTACGAACTCATGCTGGAGGCACAGCAAAAATGCTCATAGAGACTGGATGCAACGCTTACAACCTCGACAATTTTGCCTACGCCGATTGGGATGAAGAGGCAATGTGGATAGACCTTTACTACCCCGGCGCTGGTAAATGTTCCATCACTGGCGAATCTGCACTGCTGGCAATCGACGCCATCAAGAACAAGGCCAAAGCCGACGAATGGGAAAACCATTGCTCCCTAGTAGCCGCTGAAGTACATGTTAAACGCTTGAACCGACAGGACAACAACTAATGACCGACTCCCCCAGATTCCCCGGCATCTCCGTTCTAAACCCCTGCTTCCTAGAAGCCGTAGGCCATCACGTTTTAGCACTCAGATTTGCTGCTGATCAGATTGCCCAACTAACAGATCGCGATGCCGATGAAGTGCTTGGAGACTTGCTTCAGACTGGCGTTGAAAACTATGACGCAATTCCCCCGCAGGAACTGGAGCAAGTAACTATCAAGTTCATCACTCATGCTCACAAAATCGCTCAACAGCAGCGCTAACCACCCTCACACCGAGCGTTTACGAACGCTCGCTGTGGTGGTGTCCAAAGCCATCACACCGCGATTCGGGTTTTTTAACGAATTGACCGAAGAAGGTTTACGGAACACACGGCCTGAATCGCGTCCCGTATCCATCCAGGTTTTAACAAACACACGACCTGAATCGCGCCCCAACTCTCTAAGAATCCGGTTCTATAAGTGTGCTGACCTGCGATTGATGACGGGTTTAACGCGAATTCTGTACTGAATTAGAGAACATTATGACTGTAATTTGTGGCTTAGACGTTGGTAAAACGTCGGTTTCAGTGTGCTTGCTTGATGAAGTACCGCGCGATTTAAAGCGCTTTGCCCAGAAACACAGAACTGAATCAGTTGATATCAGTCAGTCTGGGATTGACTATCTGCTGTCGCTGGATGCCGATTGCTACGCCCTGGAGCCAACAGGCCGTTACTCAAGACCGTGGATCGATCATCTGCGTGGCGCTGACAAAATCGTTCGGCTCATTCCAACTCACCGGATTGGCAAATATCGCGGCTATAAAGGACTCAATAACAAATCAGACCGCTACGATCCGGTCTGCATCGCAGCCTATACCCTGGAAAACTTCAGTGATGAATCAGCATTCATTGATTTATCTGCCGAGGATTTGCGCGAGCTGCTGTTCAATCGGCACTCACTATCCAGATTGTGCACGGCAACAATTAACCGCCTGTGGTCCCGGTTAACAACTGAATGGCCTGAAGCGTGTGTAACAAAATCGGGCACTAAACCGCAGAATCCTAGACTGTATCTCAACCCTAACCCGCCTACTCTGTGGCGCTTCATTGCTGGTGAACCAGTCAAAGGCCAGAAAGTGCGATCGCAAAAGTTAAGTGAATCTATAGGTACAGGTTTGGACGAGCAAACAATTTGGCTCGCGTCGCAGGTGTGCGATCTGCATCGCCAGATGTACCAACAGGAGTTAGAGATTGAGCAGCTCCTGAACGCCGATCGCTTTCGTCGCTACCATGACGTGTTTGACGATTTTGATTTCAGCCCAAAGATCCGGGCCGTGCTTCTAAGTCGAATATTTCCCTTTGAGAAGTTCCTTGACAGCGACGGAAAACCGATAGTCGAGTATGTATATAGTGAAGACTCGAAACGTAAAAACGGCATGACCAAGCGCCGTCGATCCGAAGCTGCATTTAAACTCTCGCTCGGCATGGGCATGGTTCAGAGTCAGAGCGGCAAAAAAACAGACTGGACTGCTGGTGGCGCTTCCTATGCTCGCACTGCTCTATGGCAACATTGCGCCATTAAGGTAGTGCTTGACTCTGGCAAACTTACGGATGTGAAGTATCTCGCAGCTCACCGCGCCTACTATCGGCAGCTCGACAAAAAACTGCCTTACCGGAAGCGGGTTATGATGGTCGCGTCGCGCGTTAGTCGCGATTTGTTCAAAGCCCTTTCAATTCAGTTCTGCTAGAACAGAGTTTCAATCACCCAGAACTTATTCCCCCGGTGGCCAGCGCTGCCGGGGGAATTTTTCGCGCGCGCGATTAACGAATCCCTCCGCTCCGTTGTCACTCCACTACGGAATTCGTTAATCTAAACAACGGTAAGGTTTAGTGCTGCGCGTAGAAAAGGATGTTATAGCGTTGAGTGATCGAAAGAGTGATCGAAGTGATCAAACCGCTATGCAGCGTTGGCATCAGCGATTGAAACAAATCCCCCGTAGGTATTCCTGGGCAGTAGCTTCTAGCCTCAGCCTCGTACTGGTTGGTACAGGTTTTGCATTCCGCAATGTAGATCGTTCTGCTATCCCTACTCGTTCGTCAGAATTTTCAACGACTGTTCCTCTAACTGCTCAATTTTCTAAGCGTACTCTGAAGCGAATTGCCGAAGTACCTGATCAGGTCGTAGAAGTTGCGATCGCACCTCCTACGACCAAGCCCTCCACTAACTCTGCTCCAGCCCCAGCACCCAGTAACGACACCACCAACAAAACAGCATCGGCTCCCGTACCCGCACCGATTCAGCTTGCAGGTATGACCATTGATGATGTGCTCGAAATACGCATCGCTTTAGCCAAAGAAGTCGGCAGCCTCACCACTGGCACTTCAACCGCAGGTGTAGTAGTCAGCATGGACGGTCAGGCTTTAGCAGAACTCTCGCCTGAAACAGGCTACGGCATTCAAGCCACCAACTCCGGCATGAGTCTAGACGGCACGGCTTTACCAACCGCCGTGTGGATTGAGCCTGCCGAAGCATCCGGTTTTATAGCAGTTGGCGATCGCTGGTATCGCGGTCGGCTACTGCTCGTGCGGCAGGGTACAGGCATCTATGCCGTTAACTACGTGCTGCTGCGCGAATATCTCTACGGCGTCGTAGGCAAAGAAGTCTCTCCAAGCTGGCCAATGGAAGCACTGAAAGCCCAAGCTGTTGCGGCACGTTCCTATGCGCTGACCCACAACATTCGACCCGCCAGCGATCTGTACGATATGGATGACACCCAGCGCTTCCAAGCCTATGGTGGATTGGCCGCAGAATATAACACCACGCGAGATGCCGTCGATGCGACATCCGGCGAATTCATTAGCTACGATGGCGGCATTGTTGAGTCACTCTATGCCGCCTCCGATCAAATTGTGCAATCGGTTCATGGCGGTTTAGGCATGAGTCAGCTAGGAGCGCTCGATTTTGCCAGCCGAGGCTACACCTACGGCCAAATTCTGGCTCACTACTATCCAGAAACAGCTATCTCGCGGCTTGATATTGATCAGTATTGATCAACAGTCACTTGGGAGCATCCCGAATGTGTAGTATATGGTTTTGCCCTCTCCCTAAATCCCTCTCCCAGCTTCGAGAGAGGGACTTTGAAGGCAGTGTTCTTGCTCCCCTTCTCCCCATTGTGGGAGAAGGGGTCGGGGGATGAAGGCCATTTGTAAAAATGGGATGCTCCCAGTCACTTCTCTAAAAAAGGGGTGAAAATCGTTGCCATACAATGATTTTCACCCCTTTATGATCAGAAAAAAGCACTCCTTGCGGAGTGCTTAACTATCCAGCATTAGACCTATCGCGAAATCAAAGCGTGAAGTCTAATTGTGATGGAATAGTTGTGATGGTTGAGTTTGAGCAAGCTACTTCACTGTATAGAAGTGAATCAGCCAATCAAGCCAGCTTAGCGACTAGCTGAGAGTTGCATGGCTGCGATCGTACATTGCCCAGAAAGACGGATGAACTTTGCCTTGGATGTGGTTCCAGTACTGGGTTACATCAGCCTTCAAACCAATCTCACTCGCTAAACGAGACAGCATCACTTGCTGACGACGCTTAACGTTGCGATGGTGACCCATCATTAATGACCGTGCCCGATCCTCGGAATGAGAAGCTTGAGCTGCAACAGGAGCCGAAGCATCTGCAGCAGGAGCGGTTTCTCCTGTTTGATAAGCTGCACCCCGGTACTTGAGGTTTAAAGTTTGGGGAATAACAACAGGCTTAACTGGATTCCGGAATCGAACGTCGAGACCGCGATACTTGCCCACACTGGGAGCATCACTGGTTGCGACAGCGGGAGGATTATAGTCGTAGCTTTGTCCGCGATATGTCAGTTTCATGAGGATTCGCCTCCTAACGTCAGTTACGTTTCAGGTTTACAGAGGCGCGTTCCTTCGGGATTTCTCCCTACTTCCGTCTCTCAATTACCACGGATCATCTAAAACTATCTTGATTCGCGGATGGCTGAGAGATGAACGATTTCTTGTTTCTTTCTGTATTATAAGATACGATTTTGGTTTTTTGTCAGGGGAAATAAACATTTACATTGGGGAAAGGCCGACTGGAGAGGTTCGGTTTGCCGTAATTAAAGGGCTGTAGAGGTTGTAAGGGGTGGTAATAAGAGTTGGGGGAAGTTGGACGAATTGAACCGATTGACGCTGTTAGGGCGAATGACCATTCGCCCTAACAGGTATGTAGAATCACCTCCCTTCTTTTGAACCTAGTTGAGGCGTTGATTGAGTTGGGCAGCAACTTCCTGGGCAGTGGCGGGAGCGAGGAGGACGCCGTTGCGGTAGTGGGCGGTTGCAATCAGTACGTTATCTGAATTGGGTAGCCACTCAATTACCGGGGCTGGACGGCCTTGGGGGCGGGGGCGCAGTCCTGACCAAGTGTTGAGAACGGTGGCATTGGCGAGGGCGGGACACATTGCGATCGCACCCTGCTTCACTTCTTCTAATCGTTCAGCGATAGGTAGAAGCTCTAATTCTTGCTCCATCACTTCTGGAGAGGGAAATTCGACGGTTGCGCCTACCCAGTATTGATTCTGACCAATGGGGGCGATGTGAATATCGTTGCCGTTGACGACGGGCTGAAAGGCTGAATGTCCCAGCGCTTCCGCCATCTGTAACGTCATGGCCTGACCTAAAACGGGCATAACGGAGATTGGAGCATTCATCGCCTGTGTGAGCAAAGAGGTTCCTATGCCGCTGGCGAGAATAATCCAATCAGTTGCGATCGCACCCGATTTCCCATCACTGTCAGTAACTTGTACGGCTTTAACCGTTGCCTCTGCTCGTTCAAACCCCGTCACCTCGGCATCAAAGCGGAACTGAACACCGCACTGCTGGCTGGCCGTGATCAGCGCATGGGTTAGCTCAGTGGGATTCACCTGGCCATCTTGGGGTGAGTAGATCCCGGCTACGACCTGATCGAGGTTGAGCTGTGGTGTGCGATCGCGGATTCGCTCCAGCGGCCAGCGCTCAATTCGCCAGCCCTGCTGATGACGAGTATTAATCAGGCGATCCCATTTTTCCAGTTCGTCCGGATCAAAACAGAGATTCAAAATCCCGTGACGATTGAATTGAATGGGTTCCCCAATTTGTTCTTCCAGTTCAGGAATCAGCGTGGCATAGCGCTGGATGCTGGCCTGCCGCAGTCGCCAGTTGCGTCCTTTCACCTTCTGGCTGATGATGCCCATCAAGATGCCGAGCGCCGCTCCCGTCGAGGCTTGGGCGGGTGGCTGTCGGTCTAGAACGGTAATTTCCAAGCGGGGATTTTGGCTTAGTTCATATGCGATCTCAGCCCCAACCACACCACAGCCCACAATAGTCACTCGATTCATACAAAACCCAAAAACGTGAGAGAGGCGGACATGAACCTGCCCACCTCTCTCACTGTATTGCAAAGTATTGCGGATTTAACTGGGCGGGATGCCGCTCACCTTCAGCAAATCCGTCACCGATGAGCAGTAGGGTACTCCGTTAAACGTGGCGGGACTGACCGGATCGCGGTGGGTGAAGTGGCGATACTCCAGACAGAACCGATCCCAAGAGGCCATTTGAATCTTAAAGACGCGAATAATCACGTCCGCGAGCCACATCGACAGCGGCAATCGCAGATAAATACGCTTATTGAGATAGGCGCAGATCTCTTCTACCGCTTGATTGACTGTGATTGGCGCTGTTCCCAACACGAGTTCGCGCGATTCTTCCGGTGCGGGGGGATGATCGACTAAGTGCCGAACCACCGAAGCAATATCGCGAGCATGAACGAGGTGAAAACTGCCGTCGGCCTTAAGAAAGCGAGCCAGACCGATCCACTTCACTACATCGGGCAGTCCGGCTGACAGGTGCGACATCGGCTTTTGCTCATCGCCACCAAAGACCAGCGTGGGGAAGAGAGTGGTGACTTTAGGCGCGATCGCAAGTCGCCCAATCTGCTGATGACAGAGCGCTTTGGTGCGGATATATTCCGTTCCCAACTCCTTCGCTTCTTTGAGCGGCTGATTGTTCTGGTCGAGAATACTTTCAGTCGAAAAGTAAATCACCTGCTGACACTGGGCTGGATCAAGCAAGTTGAGTAGGGTCAGTGTTTTGCTGACGTTGATGTCATAGGTATCCTGTGCGCCCCCCCAGGCCGCAGCAGTCAGAATGGCGGTGTCCATCGTCTTGAGCAAATCGCCAAGCCGCTCAATCTCACGCATATCGGCTTCAATCACTGTCACGCCGGGACGCGCATCGACATCAATTTTCAGCTTGTTGCGATCGCGCACCATCAAAAACAGATCATGATCCGTATCTTGAATTAAAGCTTCTGAAATATAGTGGCCGATGCACCCACTAGCCCCGGTGAGAAAGATTCGCTGTTTTGCCATTATGAGTTGCACATCACAAAAAAGAATTGAGAAATTAAGCCTCACTGATGAGACTTAACTTCTCAATTTCCAGGTTCCCACATTTATCAGTCAGTTGACATAAATCCAACCGACATGTCAATGGAGAGTAGTGCGATCGCAACCTTACAAAGAGGGCTGGCATCGCCAGCCCTCTTTGTATATCGTTGTCAATTCGCTAAGTCGTCCGAGCGTTAAACCGTTGCGGCCAACAGCTCGTCAACCTGCTTACCCGTCTCAAAGAAGTAGGCGGCATTTTCCTCCGGTGTTCCCGGCAGAATGCCATGTCCCAAGTTGAGGATATGCTTGCGGCCTCGGGCTTTGCGGACGGTGTCCAAAATGCGATCGCGGATGATCTCCTTGGAACCGAACAGCAGACCGGGGTCAACGTTGCCCTGCACACCCAGCGAGGGGTCGAGCCGCTGGCAAGCATCGGCCATATCCACCGTCCAGTCCACGCTGATGATGTCTACACCGGACTGGCCCATGCGCTCCAGGATGCCAGCACTGCCGCTAATATAGAGAATCAGGGGAGTGTCAGGGTGAGTCTGCTTCACCTGACGGACAATCTGCTGCTGATAGGGCAGGGCAAAGGTTTCAAAATCTTGGGGACTGAGCTGTCCAGCCCAAGAGTCGAAGAGCTGAACCACCTGAGCGCCATTGTCAATCTGATAGCGCACGTAGGTGGCAATCGAGTCAGCAATCTTGCTCAAGAGCTGATGCAGCATGGCAGGCTCCGAGAAGGCCATGCCCTTGATCACGCTGTAGTTCTTGGAGCTTTTGCCTTCAATGGCGTAGGCCGCTAACGTCCAAGGCGAACCCACAAAGCCCAGTACGGTTGCCTCGTTGCCGACTTCCTGACGCAGGGTACGCAGTGCTTCGCCGACAAACGGCACCGATTCCTCTGGATCGAGCGGACGCACCTGATCAATTTGCTCCTGAGTCCGAATGGCAGGCTCGATCATCGGCCCTTTGCTTTCAATAATGTCAAAGGGAATGCCCATTCCCGGCAGCGGCGTCAGAATGTCGGAGAACAGAATCACTCCGTCTGGCCGAAACGCCCGCCACGGTTGCAGAGAAATTTCAACGGCTAAATCGGTATTTTCAGACCGCTCCCGGAAGGAGGGATACTTTTCGCGCAAATCGCGATAAACCTTCATGTAGCGTCCCGCCTGACGCATCATCCACACTGGCGGTCGGTCTACTTTTTCACCACGGGCAGCCCGTAACAAGTAAGGAGTGTCAGTTGATCCAGTCATGCAAACGCCACCAATCTTCTTAAATAAATCGCATTTTTTTAAGCGCATTGGCTAGCTTATCACTGTGCGATCGCGGTTTTGATTCGGGGGCAAAAGATTAAAAACAAGGCGTTATGAATTGTTACAAAGCTTAAGTTTATTGAAGAAGTATCGCGTTGTATGTCGGAATATTTGACGCAAAACTCTTGTGTATTGCGATCGCATTCAATAATTAAGATCAGAATTCGCTAGATCTCTCGCTTCCGAGGTTCGTCATGGTTAACGTCGCCCCACTCGTCTCACAGCCCGTTGCTCAACCCGTTGGCGAAAAGCGGCTGTTATTTCACTCGCTGACCTGGCAGCGCTACCAAACCCTGCGAGAAACCCTCTGCCGCGATCGCGGTGCTTCCCCGCTGGAGAATCGCAACATTCGTTTTACCTATCTGCAAGGGAAGTTAGAAGTCACCATGCCCCTGGAAATCCACGAGTTCTCAGCTCGGCTCATTGAGCTATTCATTCGGATTTTGGTGGTGGAACTTGGCCTGAAAGTTAAAACGATGGGTTCAACTACGTTAGATCGGGAGGCGTTGGAGCGATCGGCTGAACCGGACAATGCTTACTACATTCAGAATCAATCGCTGGTGGCGGGTCGAGATGTTGACTTGGATCAAGATCCGCCGCCGGACTTAATTGTTGAGGTGGATATTACCCACACGGACATCGATAAGTTAGCGCTTTATGCGGCCATGCTCGTTCCGGAATTCTGGCGGTACAACGGCGAGGTTTGGCGCATTTATGTGTTGCGAAATGGCGAATACCAGGAAGTTGAGGTTAGTCCGACGTTTCCACAAGTGCCTAAGGTGAAGCTTTACGAGTTTTTGGCTACGGCGCGTCAAGATGAGGTGGAAGCAGAGTTGGCTTTGCGGCAATGGGCGAGATCACTGGCATAGCTGTAATGCACAGCTTT
This sequence comes from uncultured bacterium, assembly GCA_966674685.1. GTDB lineage: Bacteria > Cyanobacteriota > Cyanobacteriia > Phormidesmidales > Phormidesmidaceae > Thainema. The sequence continues at coordinate 12,506 of CBKWJC010000038.1, read as the reverse complement.
ATAGTCATTATCTTTGTGTAAGCGAATAACGCTGTTGAGCATGAAGTCATAGTGCTTGCAGAATACTCTCAATATCTTGCTTAATGTTCGGCAATTCTTGATCCACTACAACCCAGACAATGTCCAAGTCGATCTCAAAATAGTTGTGGGTCAGAATGTTACGCATGCCAATCATTTTTGTCCAGGGTATATGTGGATGCTGATCTCGGATTTTTGATGAGAGGGATCGCGCGGCTTCACCAACAATCTGGAGATTTTGAGTAAACCAGGTTTGGATCAGTTCATTTTGCTCAAATGCTGTTTTTCCCTGGACGGAATAACGCTCAATCCGTTCAATCGCGTCTAGAATATCGTGCAATTTTTCACGGTCGCTTCTCATAGGGGAATAGCTTCACAAAGGACTTGTTCGCGGATTCTGCTGCGTAATCCTTTATCGGTAACGACATCGACTGGACAATCGAGTAGTTCTTGCAGTTCCATGAGCAGACCACCCAAATCGAGCAAGCTTCGCCCTGGCTCCAGTTCAACCAGAAAATCGATGTCACTGGCGGAGTCTGCTTCACCCCTGGCAACGGAACCAAAGATACGTATGTTGTAAGCACCATACTTGGTAGCTAAACCGAGGATCTCTTCTCGTTTTTCTTGTAAGCGTTCTTTAAGGGTCATCAGATGTAAGGGCGGGTTGCGTTGACCAGTGTTGCTTCAAATTTATCATTTGTCGGCAAACTCGCTTTTCGCTTGCAGGATGGGTTAGCAAAGCGTAACCCATGCGAGCGTTGGGTTTTGCTTATCAACCTAACCTATAATTGATACCGTTCTACTGATGCGATCGCATTCACCCCATAGTGTGATCGCACCTCTCGCATAGGGCGCATTTATTTATCAGCAACGTACTTCATAAAATCTGCGATCGCACTCTACAAGTTTCTAGAAGACTTTTAAAATGCTCTTTGATGTTGAAGTTTACGGAACAGCAATAGTTTGCTCAATCTTGGGAGTTATACTTGGAGTTATACGACTACGAAAAAGAAGAAATTCATTTATACCTATATTTTTTGCTATCTGTATTACTGCATTAGCTACTGGTTTGGAGATTTCTAGATTTCCACCAACTTCAGTTTCTATGATAGAAAATGTAAGAGATGGACTAATTTCATATTTAATTCCTTTAAGTATGCAAGTTTGTCTGCCTGCTCTTATTACATATCTTATGTTTCGGGACTTGAATCCATCTACTCAGATGAGTGTAAGTTGGTTGACATTTAATCGATTTTATATAGCTGTAGTGCTGATTACTTTAAATACGTTATCTTATCCTTTTGTTGGTTTATTTCTTGTATGCAGTTTTGGTGGGAAATGCTTGTAGTCTTAAAGACTAAATTGCTCTGGTATGAAATCATCACGATATTTAATAATGCATTTGTTTGTCAGCAACATACTTCATAAGATCTGCGATCTCATTACAGGAATCTAAAGCGCGATCGCACTTCTCTCCAACTATGCAAGGGTAGAATTATAACCATGAATCTGATAAACCTTTCTCCTTGAGCATGTCAAAAAAACTTGTGTATCTGTATGCGCCGCAAGAACTATTACTAAAAATCCAAGCTTCCCATTCACCATCGACAATAACTTGAGGATTCAATAGGACAACGTCTCCATCATATACTTTGCTAATTTGAAGCATTGTCTGTAAATACTCTTCTCGAATCTGGGTTGGTTCTTGATCTTCTCCATAGATGAAATACTCTGAATCAGGTACTCGATCGAGAATTGATCTAGAGTCTATCCATATATCAATCCAATCTTGATTTTGCTCTCTAAACCAACAAATTTCTTGAATTGAGTAAAGCTGAATCAATTCAGGATTTATAGTACCCCATCCATTTGTTACCTTTAGAAAATTTCTATACGAAGGAGGTAAGCTTGTTCCTAAACGTTCTTCTGTCGCTCTGATCGCTTCTTCAGAAGCACCTTCTGAACCTAACCAGCCAGAATCAATAATTTCTTGTTCTAATTCCACGTATTCCCATAAACATAAATCAGGATCATCACTATTTTTCTCTTCTAAATAAGCAGAAATGGCATTCTGGCTCTCTTGCCTCAAAAATGCTTCCCACTCTGTCATATTCATTGATTAGTCCTCTTTTTCAGCGCGATCGCACTACAAATCTCGTGCTGTTTCCGGTACTTCAACTGTTGATAGACCTGCCAAACGCTTCAAATTTTGGCAGCGCAGAAGTTCAGCAAAGCTGAGCGGACGCCGTTCTAGACTGGCAACGGCTTCAATTCCTGTTAGGAGTGCTTGGGCTGCCGTTGGTTCCGTGTAGCCGCGTCGGAGAGCCACCCGAATTCCCGCTTCATCGGCTTCAATTTCCGCTTTGGGACTGCGGGTGCTGCGCCAAATTTGCGTACCGGCAATTCCAATCAACCCCCCAGCCGTCAAAATCCCGATCGCATCCGTCTGCGCCAGTTCAAAGAGTAACCCTACTAATCCAGCAGCGGCCATCCCTTGATATAAATCTGGCTTCAGCAGCTTCGTTTGCGTCACCCAGCAGACCGTGCGGAGAAAGACTAAATCCCGCTGACCTCGGTCAAGCTGGCTCCACAGGTCAAAATTAATTGCAACCGGACAAAGAGACTGCCACGGCTTAGGCAGTTCGGCCAAAATCACCTGCGGTTGCCCCAGATCGTTAACGATTTTCACCTTCATCCGACCGGATGCAGGCATCAGGTCAATCAAGTGGCGAATTTCATCATCCGGATACATGGTTTAATCCCTGCCTAACAACCCCAAAAGAGCCATGAGCGTAAAACACCCATAACTCTTTTGACAAATCACGTGATGATTGGCCTCTATCCCTGGGCAATTTCTAAGCTTCCTGCCAACGTGCCCGTCACAGAGGTTAAGGTTTCGGCCCCAGTTTCCGTTGCCGCAACCAGCAGCAGCACCACATTACTGCCAGCCTGCCGCGCAATAATAGAACCCCGCATCGGCTGCGTCTGTCCACCCACCGTCAAGCTGCCGACCCACTCCATTAAGGTGCCATTGTTGAGCGTGGGTTCAACAGACTGAATTCGGAAACCTTCTCCCCGACCAAAGACACGCTCAGCCACTCTGACCAGCGCCTCACTGGACAAACCCGTTGGCGTAGCACTGAAGTCAATTGGAGCCACAGCCACGGTATAGGCGACATTGCCATCACCGGACTCAAACAAAGGTGCAGCACCTGCACTGCTCACGGTGAAATCTTCTAGAATCCCCACTTCGAACAGGCCGCTGTCATCTTCGTAGTTGCCTGCTAGGGGCAGTGGCTCAAACTCTAGCTCGGTGACTGCTTCTGGCGGCACAGGCAGCGGTGAGGGAGCCGCAGTCGGTGCTGGAGCGGCAGCGGGATCTGTCGGAGCCGCCGGACTAGCGGCGGGACTCGGTGTGGGACTTGGTTCTGATAGCGATGGAATCGGACTGGGTGCGGGTGCAGGCGATTGGGCCACAGCAATGGACGATTGATGTCCTTGAAACAGGACGAGGCTAACTGCGATCGCACTTACGAAACCCAATATTCCAACTAACCACTTACGTCTAATCATGCGTGTTTACGGCCCCTTCTGACCGTTCCTGTATGCCCTCTTTCTGCCCTAGAGTGTACTGGCTGAATTCGCTTTCCGGTATCGACTATTTCAGGAATGTAACGTTGCAGGAGGTCTACAACCCACAAAACTTCTCAACACACCGAACAAACATCTCAACCCCCATACCCAATGCCGTCTCATCAAAATCAAAGCGGGGATGATGATGCGGATAGGCCAGATCTTTCTCAGGATTGGCGGCACCCAAGAAGAAATAGCAGCCGGGAACTTCTCGCAGGAAGAACGACATGTCTTCGCCGCCCATTGTTTGGCATTCTGGCACGACGCCTGCTGGTGTTTCGACTACGGCTTCTGCTATGGAACGAACCAAATCTGCGATCGCGCGATCGTTGACGACGGGTGGATAGAGCTGCCAGTAGTCCAGCTTGTAGGTTGCGCCGTGGGCTTGACAGACTCCGGCAATCACTTCTTCCAGGCGGCGACCAAAGAAGCCTTCTAGCTGCGGATCGAAATAGCGAACCGTTCCAGTCATATGGGCGCTATCGGCAATCACGTTGTTTGCGCCGCCTGCATGGAATTCGCCGACGGTGACGACACCGGACTTCAGCGGATCGATATTACGCGCCACGATGGTTTGCAGAGCCGTGACAATCTGTGCGCCGACGACGATGGAATCCACTGTTTGGTGCGGGATCGCGCCGTGTCCGCCCCGGCCTTGAATCGTGCAGTCGAACAGCTCCACTGCTGCCATTAGCGCCCCATCCCGCACACCGACCGTTCCCAGCGGCAGGTTATTCCAGAGATGCAGGCCGATAATGGCATCAACGTCGGGGTTCCGCAGTGCGCCCGCTTCAATCATCGGTTTGGCACCCCCTGGGCCTTCTTCAGCGGGTTGAAAGATGATCTTGACCGTCCCCGCAAAGTCGTCGCGATGCTGGCTGAGGTAGTAGGCGGTACCGAGCGCAATGGTCACGTGGCCATCGTGACCGCAGGCGTGCATCACGCCGTCGTGACAGGAGCGATAGGGCACTTGATTAGCTTCCTGAATCGGCAGCGCATCCATGTCAGCCCGGATGCCCAGCACGGGGCCAGGCTGACGACCAGGGATACAGGCAACGATCCCCGTTTCTGCAATCTGGGTTTGATGCTCGATGCCCCATTCCGTCAGCTTTTGGGTAATAAAGTCCGCCGTCAATCGCTCACGGAAACCGAGTTCCGGATACTGATGCAGATGTCGCCGCCAGGTGACGAGCTGCGCTTGCAGGGTGCGAATTTGAGGCCGAATCCGGGATGGATCAACCGATAGGCTATGGGAAACAGTCGCAATCATAGGAAGTGGGGATATAAGTCAGGTACGAGTAGTCACATCTTGTATAACCCAAGCCGGAAGAGGTGATGTTACCGCCGCGACGCAGCGGCAACATCACCCTTTTGGTTTTTGGGGCAAGATGTGAGAGTAGAAATTTGGCTAAGCAAAATGCAATAGAATTCAGTATTCCAGAGCACACTTTTGGGTGATCTTCTTCTTTAATTGTAGGATTTTTGCTTCTGCTTCCTCTGCTTGTTTGGTAGCTCAAACGCCCAGTAGATGAGCAACTGATGACAATTCCAAGCCGCTTCATTGCCAAGCCGATCCGGTGACAGGGGTACAAAATGTCAAAAAATACTACAGAACTTGATTCTGATATAGGCTGATTTTGCGATCGCACTTATACTTCCCTACGACGCTGCTTCAGCTTCAACTGCCCAGCACAAGAGTTACTGTCATCTCGCTGCTTGTCCGTTGCCAGTCGGAAGTTGACATCAACATTACATTTATCTATGGCATGTATTCATATCGATAAAGAGTCCATAAGCAGAAATGCTTAAAAAATGGTTTAACTCTCTATTCTCCCACTGTGATTTTTTAGTCATTTACTTTAGGGTATAAATTGGTGTGAATTGCAGATATCTTGAAGCGTTGTGAGCTGAATTTACAGGTTGATGCCATTGACTTTTACACCGTTGATCAATGCAGTTGATTGATGCAGCCCGTTGACGCTTCCCCGTTGTCTTTCCATGTCCTTGACTGATTTGTCTGGAACCGTTTGTTGTGAGGAGTAAATGCTATGTCCGCTGTCCCCAAGCCTCAATATTCAGAGTTGCGGTCGGCCCGATCTCCGTTACACGTCGTTCCAGATGTTCCCTCCCATCTGTTTCAAGGCAATGCTCAGCCCGCAGCCGTTCCTAGTCCGACGCGCATCTCATCCCGTCGAGAACGTCAGGCAGCAGTTATTGAATCGTTTCCCACACCGCGATCGCAACCCAAGTGGCTCCAGGCACTGTTTACGGTTCAGCAAGCAACTACAATTGCCGCTTGGGGATTGGGCGTTAGTGTCTTGGGTCTGTATGGCTGGACGGTTTATTCCCAGCAGATCTGGTCGCAAAATTACGAGCGGCTTAGTCGGCTTCAGCGCAGCGAAGAACAGATGCTTTCAGCCATTGAAGGGTTGAAAGAGCAAGCCACCATTCAGGCCGCCAGCGCCAATTTACAGCCCGCTACGCCCAGTACGACGATTCCGCTGGTATCAGCGACGCAGGCGGCAATGGACACCGCTAGCATGGCAGCTCAGGTCAATCAGCCTGCCCCTAACGTACCCAGTTCCGATCAGGCAGCAGTATCCGGTGTACCCAGCCATCAACTTATAACCTCACCAACCCAATTCACATCCAAAACACCCTTTATTTCCCAATCTAAAGCACAATCTAAACCTCACCCTGCTGAAACACGGGCTCAGTTGCCCACCTCGTTGGGATATTAGAGCGAGTTATGGCTACTTCTCACTCGCGGTCTGCGCGATCGCGCTCGACCCGACAAAATCGCACTCGGCACGGCTCCGTTCAGACCCATTCATCTCCCCAATCACCGCGATCGCGCCAGAAATCACCGCGCCAGAGATTATCGCGCCAGAAATCACCACGCCGGGCATCTGTCCTATTGCGCTGGCTGACGCGGTTGAGCCGTTTACGACTGCCCGCCGGAGCCTACACCCATAAGTTTCGCCTATTCTTGGTTTGGGGCATTCTGCTCGCCGGGGCTATCGGCTTACTGATTAATCTGGTGCGAATTCAAGTGGTGCAGGGTGAAATCCTCCAGCAGCGAGCGCTGGAGCAGCAGCAAACGCTGCTAGAACCCCCTGTCTCACGACGACCCATTGTGGATCGGATGAATAATGCGATCGCAATTGATAGTCCGCTCTATACGCTCTATGCCCACCCCCGCATGTTTTCGGGGACACCCCAAGAAATCGCAGAACAGCTCAGTCCTGTCCTCAAACAGCCAGTTGATGTATTGCTCAACGCGTTTAGTGAAGGAGAAACGGGGTTAATTATTGACCGTGAGCTATCAGAAACTCAAGCAACCGCCATTCGGAGTCTACGCGTAGATGGGTTAGACCTCCTACCCCGTCAACAGCGGGAGTATCCCCAGGGTCAGCTTTTTGCCAGTGTGACAGGCTACGTTGATACAGAAGGCAACGGTCAAGCTGGACTCGAACTGGACTATGAAGAGAAGCTCAAGCAGGTCGTTACGGGACGGTGGTTAAACCGCACTGGAGCAGGCGATTTAGTAGCAACCCAGGTACCCAACGACTTGATTCATAAAGATGGATTGCGGCTTCAGCTCACCCTTGACAGTCGGCTACAGCGAGCCATTCAGGAAAAACTGGTGGCTCAAATCGGTGAGTATGGAGCCAAGCGGGGCGCAGTGATCGTGATGGATGCCCGTGATGGTTCGCTACTCGCTTTGGCCCAATCGCCCACCTATGATCCCAATAAATACTACGAAGCCGACGTGGATCTGTTTCGCAGTTGGGTGGTCACTGACCTCTATGAACCGGGGTCTACCTTTAAACCAATTAATGTTGCGATCGCGCTCGAAGCAGGCGGCATCACGGCTGACCAAACCGTTTATGACGAAGGCCGCATTCAAATTGGCGAATGGCCAATTGAAAACTTTGACTACTCCTCGCGGGGTGGTCGCGGCCCAATCACCATCGAGGACGTGCTGACCTACTCCAGCAACGTCGGCATGGTGCACATCATGGAGCAGCTATCAGCCGAAGAATACTACAACTGGCTCACCTGGTCTGGGTTCAATCGGCTCATGGGCACCGACTTACCCTCCGAAGTGCCGCCCGTCATCAAAGATCGAGAACAGTTCGTTGGATCACGCATTGAGCCAGCCACAGCCTCATTTGGTCAAGGTTTATCCTTAACGCCGATCAAGCTCTTGCAACTGCATGGCGCACTAGCTAACGGCGGCAAGCTAGTCGTTCCCCATGTGGTTCGAGGTCTAGTTGATCCCAGTGGCACCATTGCTTGGCAACCCAATCGCCCCTCTGCCCGACCGATCTTTTCTCCTGACACAGCTCAAGCCGTCGTCAATATGATGGAAACCGTAGTGCGCGATGGTACTGGCAAATCAGCCCAAATTCCAGGCTATCGGATTGCAGGCAAAACGGGCACCGCACAAAAAGCCAGCCCCTATGGCGGCTACTATGAAAACGCCAAGATTACCAGCTTTGTCGGCATCATTCCCGTTGATAACCCCCGCTATGTTGTCTTAGCTGTCGTAGATGAGCCACAAGGGGACAATGCGTTTGGCTCAACCGTAGCGGCTCCACTGGTCAAATCTGCAATGGAAACGCTCATCACCATCGAAGGCATTGCCCCTTCTCAACCCTAGCTCGTAATTACTAACGTCGATTTCGGCGCTGTCGCCGTCTAGAACTCGCCTTGCGCTTATCTTTTTCGAGCGGGGTTTCAAAAAAGCGATTCTTTTTCATATCAGAAAAAATGCCAGCTCGCGATACTTTCCGCTTAAACCGTCGCAGCGCCGATTCTAGTTTTTCATCTTGACCAACAGTAACCTGAGCCAAAATATCCTCCTTACTACAAAGTCATATCGAATGCGGTTGAACACCCAAAACCATTTTTGTCAGCAACTTACACCGCACATTCCTATCAATAAAGAAGCGGGTGTTGATGTTATATGAAATCCCATTAAAGGCTCACTATCTATTGTTTGTGAAATGTTTACTCAGCAAGTATTTCGCAAACAAACAGAGTTCCTATACGCGGACTTGATATTACAAACTTGATATAGATCACAAAGTAAGGGGCAGATGAATTCATCTGCCCCTAATCATTACAAGTGATAATACAAGTGACAAATTCACAAATGATCAGCGCAGAATTTGCGTCATGCGCTGATATTTAAGAACAGTCTTAGAATGAGCTGCGGCTGTAGTTGCGGCTGCGGCTGTTGCCACCGCCACCATTGCCACTGTCGCTGCGAGGACGTGCTTTGTTGACGCGCATGTCGCGGCCCATCCATTCTGCGCCATCTAGCTCATCAATCGCTGCGGTTTCTTCAGCCTCGGATTCCATTTCAACGAATGCGAATCCACGAGGACGGCCCGTTTCGCGATCGGTGGGCACAGTTACACGCTTGACCGTGCCATATTCAGCAAAAACTTGAGTTAAATCTTCTTGGGTTACATCGTAAGACAAATTTCCTACGTATACAGACATGAGGACATCTCCTTCGTCAAAAACATCATGTAGCGGTTAAACGGAGATGAGCCTGAAACGAAATTCGAAACTGAGAAAAGTTGAAGTTGAAACAAGCGTACTCTACCGAAATCTTAACCAACATCACCTTAACACATCTATGTGGGGTGCATGTCTGCTAAGTCTAGATGAAATAAGTCTAGATCTAATCAGAATCCGGCAACAAAATAGTTGACCCAGGGCAGCTCCTCTGATAAAGAGTTAGGCTCAGGTAACGGGGGTTACAAAACCCTGACAAATGCTCTGGTAGGTTTGAGGTGCAGATTTAGAGCAGCGACAATCACGTGGGATCTAAATGTATTCAAATTGTTGAGAGCAATCCACATTTGCGATCGCTCCTGGGATGGCACCTTCAGCAAGCGGGCTATTGGGTGCAGCAATCGGCAGACCTGCGCCGAGCCAGAGATGTGTTTCTTCAGCGACAGCCTGATTTGATTATTTTGGATTCTGAACTGCCAGATGGAGAGGCGCTCGAATTCTGTCGCTGGCTTCAGCAATATCAGGTTTTAATTCTGATTTTGTCGGCTCGCAATACAGAAGCTGATATTGTTGCAGGGTTGCGATCTGGGGCTGACGACTATTTGACCAAACCCTTCGGTATGCAGGAGTTTTTGGCGCGGGTAGAAGCTTTGACCCGCCGCAGCCGGATGATGACGGTTCCTGCATCCCTCAACTACGGCGATTTAAAGATTAACTTGGTGCAGCGACAGGTACATTATCGCGATCAGGGCATTGATTTAACGCCGCAGGAGTTCAGTCTGCTTTACGTTCTGGCCCAATCGGCGGGCGTGCCGCTAAGTCGTGCGGAGCTACTGCGGCGAGCGTGGCCAGATGAAATCGATAATCCGCGCACGGTCGATACTCACGTTTTATCGCTGCGTAAAAAAATCGAAATCGATCCACGTCAACCCAATATTATTCAGACGGTTCGCAATGTGGGCTATCGATTTAATGTTGAACTTTTAGAGTCTGCGAAATCTCGTCCACCAACTTTGGCAAACGGTCATCGCCCAATTGAACAAGCCGCATCTGGGGTTTAGTGTGATCGGTTTATGACCACGCTTCTCATCAAAAACATCCATACCTTGGTCACGATGGATGAGACTCGACGAGAAATTCGTCACGGTGCCTTGTTCATCCGCGATCATGTAATTGAACAAATGGGCACAACCGATGAACTGCCTGATACTGCTGATCAGGTGCTGGATTGTTGCGATCGCTATGTGGTCTTGCCGGGTTTAGTCAATACTCATCATCATTTTTATCAGACGCTCACTCGCGTTATACCTGCGGCCCAGAACTGCGAGCTATTTGGCTGGATTCAGGCGCTTTACCCGATCTGGTCACGGCTTACGGCTGAAGGTGTATACGTCAGTGCCCAGATGGCAGCGGCGGAACTTATGCTGTCGGGCTGCACCACGTCCAGCGATCATCTTTATTTATTTCCCAACGACTGCAGCCTAGATGACGAAATCCGAGCGCTTCAGGATATCGGCATGCGGTTTCACGCCTGTCGGGGCAGTATGAGTGTGGGGGAAAGTAAGGGTGGTTTGCCGCCCGATTCGCTGATTGAAAATGAAGCGGACATTTTGAAGGATTCCCAGCGACTGATTGAGCAGTACCACGATAATTCCCGCTATTCGATGCTGCGGATTGCGCTGGCTCCCTGTTCGCCATTTTCAGTGTCACAGGATTTGATGCGGGAGTCAGCGGCGATGGCGCGCAGCTATGCTGGGGTGCGGCTTCACACCCATCTGGCGGAAAATAAATCTGATGTCACCTACAGCCTAGAAAAATTTGGCGTTCGCCCCGGTGATTATGCCAAGTCCGTGGGCTGGCTGGGCGATGATGTTTGGCACGCCCACTGTGTGCAGTTGACCGATCAGTCGATTCAACTATTTGCCAGTACCGGAACGGGAGTGGCTCACTGCCCCTGTAGCAACATGCGTCTGGCCAGCGGCATTGCACCGATTCGTCTCATGCTGGATGCTGGGGTTCCAGTAGGCATTGGCGTCGATGGAGCCGCGTCCAATGATGCGACTAATGTTTTGCATGAAGCTCGCACGGCTATGCTTTTAGCGCGAGTCCGCAGTCAAGATCCAGGCGCACTGTCGGCTCGTGATGCGCTGGAAATTGCTACCCGAGGTGGAGCAAAAGTACTCGGTCGCGACGACGTCGGCTATCTCGCACCCCAAATGTCAGCCGATTTTATTGCCATTAATATAGATCGTCCCCAGTTTGCGGGTGCCTATCACGATATTGTGGCAGCGCTGCTGCTCTGTCAGACGGACGGTGTTGACTACAGTTTTATCAATGGTAAAAAGGTGGTAGATCAGGGTCGCCTAGTGACGGTGGACTTGCCCAAGCTGGTGGAAAAGAGTAATCAGCTAGCGGCTCAAATGGTCGATGGTTAGGAATTACCCAGTGATGAAAAGTGCGATCGCACCTCCCCCACATCAAACCTGGAGATTGCGATCGCACTCTTGATATAAAATATGCCAGAATCAGCATAGTCGAAATATGAGTACATTGCTTAAGCCAGTTGAATGGGTTGGAAGTTCTCTTGAGGATTTGAAGGTATTTCCAGAGAATGTTCAGCAGGTGTTTGGCTATGCGCTGTATTTAGCTCAATGTGGTGAGAAGCATCCTACAGCAAAGCCGCTTAAGGGCTTTAAGGGTGCTGGAGTGCTTGAGGTTGTTGAAGATTTTGATGGTGATACATATCGGGCTGTATACACCGTAAAACTGGCGGGTGTGGTTTACGTATTACACGCTTTTCAAAAGAAGTCTAAGCGAAAGATTGCTACTCCCAAACAGGATATTCAGTTAATTGAGACTAGGCTCAAGCGGGCGAAGGAGCACTATTCAGAGAACTACGATACATAGAGGAGGCCGTATGGATCAGGACATAAATGTGCAAACAGGTAGTAAAAATGTATTTGCAGATTTAGGTTTAGAAAACTCTGATGAGTTGTTGGTAAAGGCTGAACTGGCTCGGAAGATTAGCGGAATTATTGTTCAACAGCAAATGACTCAGGCTGAAGCGGCAGTTGTTTTAGGGGTGGATCAACCAAAGGTTTCGGCGCTAATTAATGGTAAGCTATCGGGCTTTTCGACGGGACGGTTGTTTCGCTTTTTGAATGCGTTGGGGCGAGATGTGGAGATTGTTGTGAAAGACAGAGCGGAGGGAGATGTGCAAGCTCAAACGAGGGTGATTGCTTCATAGGGATTTGCCATAGAAGTACATCCCTAGTTCCAACTTATTTTGTGTCAGCGTTCCTGAGCAATGGTCTTCTGCCATT
>CBKWJC010000037.1:0-63617 GCA_966674685.1 uncultured bacterium | reverse complement strand
ATATCTGTTAACACCCACCGGGTTGTTTTTTTGGGGGGGGTTTGGGGGACGCAACCGTCCTCCGGTGGGGGTGTGGGGGCAGGCGCCCCCACAAACGGGGTTTTTCCCACTCAACTCAAACGCATCAACGCTTTAACGCTGACAGGTTATTTTTTGGGAGGGGACGCAACCGTCTCCCAGCGGGGCGTGGGGGTAAGCGCTCCCAAAAACGGGGTTTTTCCTACTCAACTCAAACGCATCAACAACGTCTACCTATCGCTATCTCCCTCACCGCCATCGTTGGTGACATCTTGATCATTGGGTGAGAGTGTTGCTGTTTGAGAGGGGCGATTGCCGTTTTGGGTATCGGATTGAGATGGCTGATGGCCGTTTGGGTAGTTGCGATCGCGCTTTTTGCGGTTCTGACCCAACCGTCCACCTTTGATTTGCATGGGCAGTGCATCAACACCGTGGAACCACAAATCCTGCTGCGGGATGGGAATTTCGACATCCGCTTGATCAAAGGCCAATTTGAGGCGACGGCGATACTCGCGGGCAACATCCCACTGTCGCATGGGCAGGGTTTTAATCCACAGGCGGATAATCACGCCGTGTTGCCCAAAGTCATCCACGCCCAAGAGATTGGGTTCTTCTAAAAAGAGCGGTTGCCAATCGGGTTCATTTCGCATGTCTTGGGCGACTTGGTGCATGATGGACTGTGCCTGCTCCAGGTTGGAGTGATAGGCGACTGGAATTTGTAAGTCTACGCGCGACCAGTTGTTGGTCAGATTCGCCACGGCACCGATTTGGCTGGTGGGAACGGAGATCAGGCGGCCTGCGGTGTCGCGCAGCTTGGTGACGCGCAGATTGAAGTCTTCGACGACGCCTGCCAAGCCGTGGTTATCTTCTAAGACAATCACATCTCCGATCGCATATTGGTCTTCCAAAATAATGAAAATGCCGTTGACGGCACCGCGAATCAGATTCTGAAAAACCAGTGAAATGGCGACGCTCAGTAGGCTAACGCTCGCCAGCAGTACGGCTAAATCAATGCCCGCAACGGCGAGAGCGACCAAGACGCCAATCACAATCCAGACAAATACGGCGATGTTTCTCAATACGCTGGATACGGTTGAAACCCGTAATTCAGTGCGGCGGTTATGCTGAGGTGCGATCGCAATTCCCATCATGAAGCGATTGATTAAAATAAAGCTGAGCCGCGCTCCGACATAGGCCACTACAATCACAATGATGGCCAGCAGCGGAATCCGCAGGATGGATATCGCATTATTCTGTAGTGCTATCGTTTCAGGAAAGATGCCCAACATCAGCACAATTGAACCCATCAGCACGATGATCTGTAGCAGTTGAAGAACGCGGCGCTGAACTTCATGCAGGTTGTTGTGCTGATCTTGCTCCACTTCTCTCGAATCGTCGGGTTTGGTGAAGCGGTTTATGACCCGATCCGTCAGCCAAGTTTGCTGCTGAAATACCCCAGCTAGCCAGATTAGCAGCACGGCTCCGACACCAATGACAACGGCTCGGCTAACCTGCCCAATTCGGGCATCTTGCTGCCGGACAGCTCGCGCCTCTTCTAGCACGTCGGGCAAACGCTGCTCAAGTTCTTCAGCTAAAGCCCAGGGAGTGAGGCCCAGGAGGGTGGCATCTTGCTGATTCAGCGTGGATAGATACGTCCCGTTGACATAGATACTGGGGAGTTCTTGCTGTTCAGTAGCTTCCACCGTAATATCTAAGTCCGGACTATCCTGGCGGATATACTGATCGCGAATTTGTCTCAGATTCGTTTCAACTTGGTTAATTCGGCGCTGCAGAGCCGCTTGAGGAGCCGTAACCTGAAACACTCGCTTACCATCTAGCGTGATCCAGCCTGCTGCATTCTCCATGCTGGAGCTAGACCCGCCATTCGATGTCAAATTCCCTAGTGGAATTTGCTGCAGGACAGCCGATCCAGATGTGATTTGAGCTTGGGCAGGTCGAGCCAGACCGCTCGCCCAGGTTCCGCTCAATATCAGGCTCACGACAAATAAGAGGCTAAGCAGCCAGCGACGCCAGGTTCGCGATCGCAACCCCGGCCTCGTCCGTGAATGCGCGTCTTGCCGCGAATGTTGGGTATTTTGTGATGAATAACGCACAACCTACCTTCGCTTACAACAGTTCATGCAGAATCCGGTATTTGTGACCTGACTCACAGCATGAATTCGCAGAATAAGCAATTCTACTTACCCATTCATCGTTCGTAAGTGAGAGAACGCTGCTTTAGAAGAACGGCTAGAATCCTTTTGCTTTCCAGGGATACAAAGATTGGAGACCCTCAACATTAGGGTTCATTCAAAATTCTGTATAACTGCTTTGTCACAACTGGTAACTGCTATACAATCCAGGCAGAATTTGATTTAGCTCACGGGTTGTACCCAACATCAAAAGGGATATTTTGCCGCCGCAGGTTGACGACAGAATACCTATCTTGAGTTTGAGTCCAGCGTTAATTTGGTTGCCGGACTTTAAGTAGCTGCACATGAATGAATGCATATCTAAAACCGGGGGGCAACCCGGACGGGCACTTTCCCGGTTTTTTAGATGCGTTTATTGTTGCGAACCTACTGATGAACTGCAATCTGTAAGTTTAGCCAACTCCTGAAGAGGCCAGCTCTTGATGGATGACGAATCTCGCACTCGGATTAACCGCTTAGCGGTTTTAATTGATGCCGATAATGCCAGGGCTGATCTGGTGGAACCGCTGCTGAAAGAGGTGGCGAAATATGGCACGGCCAATGTCAAGCGCATTTACGGCGACTGGACGCGATCGCACTTGGTGAGCTGGAAGGAAAAGCTGAACCAGCACGCGATTCAGCCGATCCAGCAGTTTGCCTATACGACGGGCAAAAACGCCACTGATAGCGCCCTGATCATCGACGCGATGGATTTGCTGTACACCGAGAACTTTGACGGCTTCTGCATTGTGTCGAGCGACAGTGACTTCACGCGATTGGCCTCTCGGCTGCGGGAAGCGGGTCTTGCCGTCTATGGCTTTGGTGAGCAGAAAACGCCAGAAGCGTTTGTCAAAGCCTGCGATCGCTTTATCTATACCGAAATTCTGGAAGACACCGACGACGAGGTGGCAGACGAGGTCGCTGGCGATGAAGCAGCTGCTGGACAGACCACACCCGTTAAATCAGTTAAGCAAAAATCAAATAAACGGAGCGGTTCAACCCTACGGCGCGATCGCAAGTTAGTCAAGCTCCTAATTGACGCCTACGAAGCTACTGCCGAAGAAGACGGCTGGGCCAACCTGGGGCCGCTCGGCTCTCAGCTCAACAAGCTTTCATCTTCATTTGATGCCCGCAACTACGGCTACAAAAAACTCGGTGAACTGGTACGCGCCATTGGTCTGTTTGACGTGCAGGAAATCCGACGCGGCAACGCCGTCAAAGGCATCCGCGTCTGCCTCAAATCGGAAAATTAAATTCCCCTTACTCCCCTGCTCCCGCTCCCAACTCATCAATCTACGTCATGATCAGGGATAGAATCTCAAACCCAAGGAGAATTCGCTCATGCAACCTGACGTCAACGTCAAATCAGCATCGCTATATGACACCGACTTCCAACTCTGGATTGAGCAAACGGTAGAGCAGTTACGAGATCGCAACTTTAGCCAGCTTGATCTAGAAAATTTAATCGAGGAGATCGAAAGCTTGGGTAGAAGTGATAAACGCACGATTTTCAGCTACTTAATGCGACTCTGCGAACATATCCTCAAGCTGAAATACTGGGAATCTGAGCGAGAAAGATGTTTTCGAGGCTGGGTATCAGAGATCAACAATTTTCGCTTAGAAATTGATTTGATCCTGAAAGACAGTCCCAGCTTAAAATCATTCCTCAATGGCAACTTTTTCGCCGCTTACCGAAAGGGTAGACGAAATTTTCTCAACACTTCGCTACTAGCGGCTGATTTAATTCCCGAAGAACCAAATTTTACGCTTGAGCAGGCTCTCGACGAGGATTGGCTTCCCTGGCAACCCCAATAGTTTCCGTTACACTGCATGAGAGACTTCATGGGTATATCGGTCAATGTCCTCAATCGGTCGTCGAATTATCACGCTTGTAGGTGCGATCGCACTTTGCCTCAGCCTCTGTGCCTGCGGTGTGTTGCCGTTCACTCAATCATTTAACGGCACCTTTAATCCCGCCCAGCCCTATCAAACCACCGCTCCCAGTGCCGACGGCATCGGTAAAGTTTACATGGGACGCGAAATTGCTCAGGTGATGGGCTACCGAGGCGCATACTGGCTGGAACGCATGGGTCGCAGTCTAGAAGAACGCCCCCAATTAGCGATTCAAGCACTGGAACTCGAACCCGATGATGTCGTGGCCGACATTGGCGCAGGCACCGGATACTTCACGTTTCGCATGAGTCCCCTAGTGCCAGAGGGTAAGGTGCTGGCGGTAGATGTACAGCCGGAAATGCTGGAGATGATTCGCGATCGCATCTCTGAAAAAGCAGTCACCAACGTAGAACCCGTTCAGGGCGCTATTGACGATCCCCATTTACCCGCAAACAGCGTTGATCTGGCCTTAATGGTTGATGCCTATCACGAGTTTGAATATCCCTATGAAATGATGACGCAGCTCGTCAACGCGCTGAAGCCCGGTGGACGAGTTGTTCTTGCTGAATACAAAGGCGAAAACCCGTTTATCCAAATCAAGCGACTGCACAAAATGACCGAGCAGCAAGCGCGCCGCGAAATGGAAGTCGTCGGCCTGCAATGGCTCAAAACCTACAATGACCTTCCGCAGCAGCACCTCCTCTTCTTCCAGAAAAACAGCACTGATTAAACCTGCCCCACAACCTTGAGATGGATGGCAAGGGGGCAGGGGGGCAACGGAGCCTCATGTACCGCTACTTCCCTTTGTTCTCCCGTTCTCTCTCCCCCGCTCCCCTGCTCCCCTGCTCCCCCTCATTCTCTCTCCCCTGCTCCTGTATCTACCTCATGCCAAATCCGTCTCCTCAATCCCCTCGACTGGCTTCTCTCCAGCGGATCGCAACAGTGGCCAGTCCCACTGATCCAGAATGTCTTTAACAACAACTTCTTGCAGCCATACTTTCGCAACGACCGTCAGCGGCAGGGCCAAAATAAGCCCGAATAGCCCAAAAGCGGTGGCAAAGAAAATTTGCGCCGTCAGCGTTAACGCAGGCAGCAGAGATACCTGCTTTGCCATCACGGTTGGCGTGAGCCAGTAGCTTTCGATTTGCTGAATCACGGTATACAGAACAAAAACTGCGATCGCTTTCCAGGGTTCTTCCAAAAGTGCGATCGTCACTGGAAAAACTACGCTCAGCGTTGGGCCAATATTGGGAATAAAGTTGAGCAGTCCCGCCAGCAGCGCGTGCGCTAGGACTAGGGGAATGCCTAAAATCCAAAGTCCCAAGGCGCTGATCGCAAAAATAAAGACTGAGCTGGTCAAGATTCCGGCCAGCCAATTGCCTAGATCAACCTCGCAGATGGATAAGATCTCGTCAACACGGCGGCGATAGAACGATGGGAAAAGCAGCAGAAAGGTGCGGCGGTAGGCCATCGGGTTGACCAGCAGCATGATCGACAGCACCAGCACTAAGAGCAAACTGAGCACGACGCTGACTGAATCGGAGAAAAATGAATAGAAGTTGCCGATAATGCCCTGTACTGAGGGCACGAGCCGGGGAAACAGGCTTGGCAGAGTCGGTAAATCGGGTGCCCAGTCTGGTAGCCGATCGCGAAAGCCGCTCAAAAAACTGAGAATGCGGGCAAAGCCAGAGGGCAGCAGTTCAATCAGGCGCTCAAACTGACTGATAAACGGCGGCACGATAATGATAAAGAAGAGGATCACAACTAGCGCCACGCCAGCCAGCGTCAGCGGAATGGCCTGGTTGCGATTGAGTCCCAAGCGGCGCACTTGACGCACGAGACTGTTAAGTGCAGTCGCAATCACGACTGCCGTAAAGACCAGCAGCAGCAGTTGGCGAATGTGCCACAGCACAACAATCGCCACGACGACAACCAGAAAGCCGAGCCAATCTCCCAGTTTCACGGCATTTGACCTGAGTTACACATAGGGCAGCAGGGCTTCCAAATTGAGATGAGCCTCAACCGAGTCAGCCAGAGAATCGAGCATGGCTTCTCGCTGCTCTCGATAGTTGGCAATTCCGGTCGGCAGCGATCGCAATCCGCGCTGTTGACGCAATCGGTTCAACCAGGCGCGCCGCCAGGGGCCGTTATCAAAAATGCCGTGTAGATAGGTGCCCCAAATCGACATAGTATCGTCTACAACGCCTAAGCTAGGGTCGTCAAACAGCGTTTCAAACGAAATGGCATTCGGATCATCGGGTTCAGGACGCATGAGTTGAGTTCGGCCCTGGTGGATCTCGTAGCCCGCAATTGGCAAGCCATCTTGGGGATACTTGGAAGTCACCTGTCGCTGGCGGGCGATCTTGTGGCGGGTAATTACCGTTCGCATCGGCAGCAGGGACAGCGCCTTAAATCGTCCTTCATGCCCTTCAATTCCTTCTGGATCAGCCAGGATATTGCCCAGCATTTGAAACCCGCCGCAGATGCCAATCACCGTGCCGCCTGCTGCCGCATAGTTCTGAATCGCTTCGGCCATGCCGCTGCGCTGGAGGGCAATTAAATCTGCGATCGCGGTTTTGGAACCCGGCAGCACCACCGCATCCGGATAGCCCAAGTTCTCCTGAAGACCCACATAGCGCACCGTGACGGACGGCTCGGCCTCTAGCGGATCAAAATCGGTAAAGTTGGAAATTCGAGGGAAGCGGATCACGGCAATGGTGATTTCGCTATCTTGCTTCGCACTGCGGTTGTTGAATAGAGATAGGGAATCCTCTGCCGGAAATGCTTCTTCTAGCCAAGGGATCACGCCAATTACTGGAATGCCAGTTCTCTCTTCCAGCCAATCTACTCCGGGCTGCAACAGAGATTGATGACCCCGAAATTTATTGATAATAATGCCTTTAATCAGCTCTCGTTCATCCGGTTCCAGCAGTTCTAGAGTGCCAATAATATGAGCAAAAACGCCGCCCCGTTCAATATCAGCGACTAGTACCGTCGGTGCCTCTAAATGCTTGGCCACCCGCATGTTGGTTAAATCTCGATGTCTGAGGTTAATCTCAGCCGGACTGCCCGCCCCTTCGCAGACGACTAAATCAAAGTCATCCCCTAATCGCCGCAGACTTTCTCGGATGCTCTGCCAGCCCACATCAAAATACTGCTCGTAGTAGTCCATCGCATTGGCGACGGCTACCGGACGACCTTTCATGATAATTTGAGAGGTCATATTGCCCTGAGGCTTGAGCAAAATGGGATTCATGTCCACTTGAGGTGAAACCCCTGCCGCCCACGCCTGCACAGCCTGAGCATAGCCAATTTCGGCTCCAGTTGTTGTCACGTAGGCGTTAAGCGCCATATTTTGCCCTTTGAAGGGAGCCACTCGCCACCCCTTGCGATGCAAAATACGGCAAAGAGCGGTGGTAATCAGCGATTTTCCTGCGTGGGAAGTTGTTCCCACTACCATGATGGCTTTCATGCAAGTCTCCGAGGGCTGGACTGTGATGGAATCAACGTCATCTCCGAAATTCTAGCCAGACATTGGAAGATCAGGAAATTTTTACACAAACCGGGATGAGGCTGAGTAGTCTGTCAACGTTGTTCTAATTAGTTTGATGGTTGATGTGCCGCGCTGAGCGCGGCACATCAACCATCAAACTAATTTACAGAGTAGTGAGACAGAATCAAGGCATTTTGAGGTTTCAAGAGAAATTCTGTATTAATAACAATACACTAACCTCCTCCGTCCCTATCGATTTTGGTGCTGTGACTGCGATTACACCCAAAACGTTACGTCAACAGAGCGATCGGGTAGTTGGCGTGGATCTTTCCCTTCTGCGATCGCAGTACGAATCGATTCCACAAACACATGAATCGTATCGGCAGGAGTGTTTGAGAAGCGCTGACCGTACTTGGCAATCGTCTCCTGCTGAATCTTCAGTGCTTTAATGTCCTGTCCAATAATGCGCTGAGCCGTCCAGCGGACAAAGGGCTTTGCCAATCGGCTCCAGATGCCATAGTTAAACGTCACATCGGTATAAACCAGCGTACTCGTCTCCGTTTCGGGGACTGACTGACTGGTAATAAAGAGCCGCCGATGGGGGCCAAAGTCATACTCCACGCTGGTCACATTCGGCATGTGAAAGCTGTCGATATGGCGAATTTCCTGCGCCTTAGAATTCAAAAAGCGGCTAAACCAGCCCAAATTCGTGGTTTCATTACGATAGTCTGCCGTGACAGAACCGTTGCTGCGCCTTACGGTCATATCCAATTTTTGCTGCCGCTGCTGGCGAAAAATACCGGGATGCACCGACACCGTGTGGGGAATATCAATAAAGTTCTCGACGCAGTTGGTCACGGAGTTCTCAAACCGATTGATTACCCGCACCGTTTGCCAACCCGGTTCCCGCTCTTTCAAACCGTTTTTAGGATGAGCATCTTTGTAGTGCGGCATTCGAAATGGCTGAAACTCTTCCAGCGGCGTTTGCAAGCGCACATAAATATAGCCGTCCTGTTCGCGGACAGAGTACCATTTCGCACAGCGCGATTTCAGCGGCTTAAATGGGTCTCCTTCTGCCGGAACCGCCACGACGCGACCCCGTTTGTCGTATACCCAGCCGTGATAGGGACAGTGCAACTGCCCGTGTTTCACCGTGCCGCCTGATAAACGACTGTTGCGATGCATACAGCGATCGCGCAGTGCTACCGGAAGGCCATCGGCTCCCCGAAAAATAGCTAACCACTCGCCCAGCACCATGCGGCTCAACACCTGATCGGGCTTGAGCTGTTCCGTTTGAGCCACAACGTACCAGAAATCGGCAAAATCAACCGTATTTGGTTTAGGAACTTCGTCAGAAATAAACGGCGACTCGCTGGTTTGATCGGCTGGATCTAGTTGAGCTACTGGATCTGTTTGATCGGCTGATCCGGAATCCAGTTCGCCGAGCTGCGCGGATTCAACCTGAACAGACTCAGATTCAAAAGATGGCACAGGCGAATCAACGGATAGATGCGTCATGTGTCTAACTGCTCAATTGCGAGATGGTCAGTGAGATCAATTTGACAGGCCAATCTGGCATTGGGAATACCCGGCGCGAGTACGTCTAACAGTTCCTGCTCATCCGCATCCGGTGGTGGAACTTGACCGTTGATCGTCACCAAACAGGTGCCGCAAATCCCCGTCCGACAGCCAAAGAGAACCGGAGAATTTTGCGCGGTCAACACGTCTGCCAACGGCTGATGTGCAGAGAGCGCGATCGCAGAAAAGTTGGTATTAGGAAAGCAAACGGTACAGCAAGAATTAGACACAACTGTGGCGAAACGAGAGGAGCATATTCAGTCAATCAACTCACTCTGATCAATTCGTTAATCATTTCAATCATTAATGATCAGTAATTGATGACCTAACGCCGTTATAGCGCAACGTCCAGCCCAACCGAGACACTTAATGTGCCGCCTCCAATAAATGCCCCCTCTCTCCCTTGCTCCCCTGCTCATCCCAACTATCTTCAACTTTGACTACAACACCTCCTACTCCCTCGCTCCCCCGCCCCCTTTCTCCCCCGCCCCCTTTCTCCCCTGCTCCCCTGCCCCCCTTCCTCACATGACATCCAACAGAAAAGTTCACACGTTGCACATTAATTTCCAGCAATCCAAGTTAGAATTCTGCCCATACAAAATTCTCCTATCCCCATCGCCTCGCCTCGACCATGCCAATGATTCCTGCCCAACCCTACGATTATGATCTGCCATCTCACAGCGGTATTGCGTTGCTAATTATTGATATGCAGCGTGACTTTCTCGAACCAGGGGGATTTGGTGAATCGCTCGGCAACGATGTTAGTCAGTTACGAAGCATTGTGCCGAATGTGAAGCAGCTCCAGCAGTTTTTTCGCGATCGCAACTGGCCCATTTTTCAAACCGTTGAAGGTCATCAAGCCGATCTGTCGGATTGTCCACCCGCCAAACGGCTGCGGGGACAGGCGACACTGAAAATTGGCGATCCTGGCCCAATGGGGCGCATTTTGGTTTTGGGTGAACCGGGGAACACGATTATTCCTGAATTGACTCCTTTACCCGACGAAGCCGTGATCGCCAAACCGGGCAAAGGCGCGTTCTACAACACCAACCTGGCCGAACTGCTCCAGCAGCAGGCTATTACGCATCTATTAATTACTGGCGTCACCACCGAAGTTTGCGTCCAAACCACCATGCGCGAAGCCAACGATCGCGGCTATGAATGCTTACTGATCGAAGATGCGACCGCCAGCTACTTTCCAGAATTCAAGCAGTCCACCCTGGAAATGGTGCGAGCGCAGGGCGGCATCGTCGGCTGGACAGCAACGACAGAAAACGCGATCGCAGGTCTACAGCAATACGCCAACCTCGCCCAACTCTCCGCCTAACTGCATTCTCCGCACAAATTGTCCAACTACCACTACAAACAAAGCTCCCTTGGCCCCCTTTCTCCCCTGCCCCTAAATTTGCTCCGTAGCCCATTAATTAAGAAGCATTACCCGGCTTCCGACCTGCGATGGAGGGAAATTGTACTGATCTTGCCTGCAATGGAAAGAGTACTGGAATGCCAATTCCATACGCCGATTCGCAAGAGGTACGACAATTATGAGTGGACATGCAAGCCACGACGGAAACTCTGTAAAACCCAACACCAATGCAGAAGAAAGCTTAGACACGGCGGCTGATCTGGGCGTTAATCCAGACGAGATTGTGCCTCCAAAGGGAGTAGACGAGGTGCGATCGCGCCGCGCCCCCGAAAACAAAAAAGCGACCAAAGAAGCGTCTAAGCAATAGCGTTTATTCGAAATCTGACTATCCGCTTGAGAATCGCTGCTGGTGCAATGCAGGCCAAGCCTACGCTGCACCAGCAGCGATTCTGGCTTTATATATCAAGCCAATCCTCCGACCCTGGGTATTTTTTGCTATATCAGAGAAGATAGAAGTGTTACAACATACAGGATTTTGTACAAGGTTTAATAGCCTCCTTCAAAGGAGATTTTGATATGGCAAATACCAGTAACTTCCGCGAAGCAATTCGCAAAAATCAAGGACAGGCCATTATTGGGCCAAATGTGATTGCCAAAGCGCTGCCGTTTGTGGGTGGTGGATTAGTCCTGACCGCTGCTGGCGTCTACGGTGGCCTCGGCGTCATGGAGAACTATCCTCAGTACTTCATGCCGACCTTCATCGGCGCAATGGTGCTGGAACTCATTCTCTTTTTTGTGGCCCGTGGCATCGCTGAAAAAGGAGAGAACTCCACTGCTTTACCCCTGCTGGCAACCTATAGCCTGCTATCTGGCTATACCCTGAGTGGTCTCATCTATCTGGCACTAGCTACTCCAGGTGTGGGCGTGATGGGGATTGGCATCGCGGCTTTAGGCTGTGGTGTAACGTTCATTGCAGCTCAATCAGTTGGTTCCAACCTGTCTGAAGAAGACGGATTTGCGCTGACCAAGACAATTGGCATCGGCGTGATCGCCCTTTTCGTCGTCTTAATTGCACAACTCCTCTTCGCTGTATTTGGAGTCTTTACACCGTCTTGGCTCGAAATCAGCATCTCTGCTTTGGGCACCATCTTGTTTATGGGCGTTGCGGTGGTTGACTTTTTCATCCTGCCACGCACCTATAAAGACGAGCAGTATCTGCCCGCCGCACTTTCGATGTACCTCACCTACATCAACCTATTTATCTTTATTCTTCGCTTATTGATTGCAATCAATGGTCGCGATTAGTGTTTTACGCTACAATTTGATTAACAATTGATAAGCTTACTTCCTCCCCAGGTCGGATTCCGACCTGGGGTTTTGCTTTTTATTTAAAGCGTGGTTGATCCTTAGAATCGTGGATTGAACAGTCTATAAACCGTCTCATCCGTAAAGACACGGCAATGCCGTGTCCCTACCTCAAAGATTTCACCTGATTAAATCCGTGTTCCTTAGGGTAGATCATCCTCTCGATCAAACCCCTAAAGCGCCTTGAGACTGGCAACACCAGCAATACCCAAAAATGCCATGCCGCCGACAAAGCCAATTAAATGACAAAACGGGCCTAATCCTAAATCAGCCGTCATTAGCCAGCAGAATGCACCAGTTCCAATTAGAAGAATCAAGATTGAAGCTAGAAATTTCATTGGTATGGGGAGTTTATCAATGGTTTTGTCAAACGTAAAAAATACGTTCTTTCCCCTACCATATCTAGATCATGTTGATGGAGACAAGCTGTGACTGATTCTGCGGTAGAAGAGCTGTGTTGCTTACCTATGAATGGTTTCGGATGCAACTCCCTTTAGAGATAACGCCTGCGATCGGGTGGAATATAGCATTTTGCAACCTTGTGAGATACATAGAAGCAAGTAGCTACATACTCCACCAGCGTGGAAGCGCTGTAGGTGGTGGGAATATGAATTTGGCGTTGCACTGAACAGAGGGCTGAAGCTCCTTACCCCGTCAGAATTCATTCTGCTCATCCTCGCTTCCGATCGGTATGAATAATTTCCAAGCCAAATGAGCACTGTTGTGAAAATCTGAAGATGAGAGTTTTCTCATGTAAGCTTCACAAACTCTTTAAGAATTGGCATCATTGTGGAGCCGCTAAACGGTTTCATAAACCGCATCAATCTTGATAGATACTTTTGGCTCATACCGGGGGCTAAACAGCTTTTGGTTGATAACGCGGGCTGTTGGCTGAGAGGAGATAACACACCAAAATAGCTTGAAATCATGAGTAAGAGCCTATTATGGCTCCTGTTCACTTTAGGATTCAATGTGCTCATACATCATATCTACATGATCCAGATCCGAATTATCTCTCAAACCAGGATTTCCGCCACTCGGAAAACGTTCGCTGTCTAAATATAAATTGATGAATGCTTTAGATAATGGGGAACACTAATTATGATCTCTGAGTCACGCCTACCAAAGATTCCGGATTCAAGCCCGGAGCTACGAAGGAGTTTAGTGTGTTCTGGCACACATAGACGAGTAAATTTTTATTTTCGTCTGTTTTTCTAAGTTGGTTCTCAGGTGATGCTGAGATTGTGGTGTTTTCGTGGAGTAGTAATTTTCATATGCAATTTCAATTTGGCTCAACTGGTTCTTTCGTTGCCCTGCTGACGCTGGGGATTTTGAGTGGTGGTTTAGCCGCACAACCTGCTGCTGCTCAGGTTTCATCTGATAGCGATCCCATGACTGTTGTTCCCAGCTTGGATTCACTGTCAACTCCCATCGCAGCCGATAGTGAACCAATGTCTCAGGTGACATCTGTCTCTCAGCTATCTGACGTACAGCCAACCGACTGGGCATTTCAAGCTCTTCAATCCTTGGTTGAGCGCTATGGCTGTATCGCAGGCTATCCGGACGGTACATTTCGTGGCGATCGCGCTCTCACTCGCTATGAATTTGCCGCAGGCGTTAATGCTTGCTTAGATCGGATTCTGGAAATCGTTGGCTTTGGTGGTGTTTCAGAGGAAGATCTAGAGGCCATTCGTGCTCTACAAGATCAATTTGCCGCAGAACTTGCTACAATTCGCGGTCGGGTTGATTCTCTCGAATCTCGCACGGCTGAATTGGAAGCGAATCAGTTTTCGACCACAACAAAACTCTTCGGTCAGGTTGTTGTCGGTGTTCAGGGCCGTACCGAAAACGATTATGATTTGTTTCTCAATCGCTTCACGGACAGTACGGAAATCAACGTCATCAGCAATGCTCAATTGAGCTTGTACACCCAGTTTGGCCCGCGCAGCTTGCTGTTAACGGGTCTACAGGCTGGTGACGGCAGCTTCACGGGTAATACTCCTGAAACGGGTTCCGGTATTGCTAACTTTGTGGCTTTAGGGTATCAGGGCGATACAAATAATGACTTTCAGCTCAGTGACTTAAGTTTCCGGCAGCTGGTTGGTGATAATTTTACCTTCATGGTTGGCCCCCGAGGCATCAGCGCAGTTAACGTCTTCCGAGGTGCCAACCGAGTCGAAAGCGCAGGTTTTGGTCCTCTATCACGTTTTGCTCAGCGTAATCCAATTATTGGTATTGGAGCAGGCCAAGGTGGACTTGGCTTTGACTGGCAGGTCAGCAATGCCATCAGTTTGCAGGGGGTCTATTCCACCAGTGATCCCAGCAGTAATGAAAATGGCTTGTTCGGTGGTGAGAATGGTGTAACCAATTTAGGTGCACAGTTGGTTGTCACGCCGTTTGATGATCTGGATATTGGTCTACAGTACGTCAACTCCTATTCTCCCTTTGGTCGTCTGTTTACCGGGGTTGGTGATGATCTCGTTGCACTTCAAAATCCTGCTACGGGTCGGGCACCGATTCAAACCAATGCCTTTGGTGCCTCAATTGAATGGCGCGCTACTCCAGGCTTAACGGCTGGCGGTTGGGCTGGTTTTACCACGTCTGATCTATTGGGACTAGACGGCACGGTTGAAACCTTTAACTGGATGACCTATCTCAACTTCCCTGACCTATTGGCAGAGGGCAATTTGGGTGGTCTCTACTTTGGTCAACCGCCACGGATTACCGATAGTGATTTGCCTGCTGGTCGCAATTACCCTTCTCTCATTAATGAGGGCAATTTAGCTGCGATCGCAGGTGGTCAGCCCGATACGAGTTATCACTTAGAAGCGTTTTATCGCTTCCGAGTTTCAGACAATATTGTTGTTACTCCTGGTGTAATTACGGTTTTCAATCCCAATCACAATAACAACAATGACACTGTTGTGATCGGTGCAGTCCGTACCACATTCACGTTCTAAAAAAATCTTGAGAACCGGGGAACTTTCCTCACCTGAAATGCTTCTAATGACCTGAGGTTCGCCAAACCGCCCCTAAACAAGACGTTTTTGAGCGAACCTCAGATCTCGAAAGGGTGATATTTAATACTTGCAAACGCCAATAATTGGTACAGCAAGTGTTCTTCGACTAGAAAATTCTGGCTGTAGGGTTATCTCTGATTTCTTCGGATCTAAATTGAACCCAAACGATCTGTCGTCAGAAGTGGTAAGAATCGGAACAGAAAGCGCAAGTATTGACAGCAAATGAGACAACTGTTTGGCTTACTCTGGTGCGATTTGCACAACACCCTTTTGATAGCTAGCCTGTTCATTCACTAAGGAAAAGAAACTATGACTCGTCACACATCACTTCGTTTTGCAGCTCTAGGTTTGTTGGCTGGAACGATTGCGATCGCACCAGCGGCCAAAGCGCAAATCACAGTCACAGGTGGTGAAGCCAGCGGTCAAGCTGCATTCTTTACCCCAGGCACCGATCCAGAAGAGAATGTGCGTCTCTTTGACATCAACGTTCAGCAGTTGCTCATTGAAAGTGAGAACGGTACAACCTCAACTTCTATCTTTACGCCATCCGCAGCTAGCTTCACTGATGCCAACTCCAACGGCGTTCCCGATGCAGATGACACAGGCGTTCTGCAAGGCACCCTATCCGGTGTAGCCTTCACCGAATCTGGCACCCCGATTCCATTCACTGGCGCACCCACATCCTTAGACTTCACCCTCACAAGCTTTGATGCAAACATCGGCACCATTGGCGGTTCTCTAATTGCCGCTGATGATCCGGGCGATGCCCCCCTCATTTTCTTGCCCGGAGCTAGCGATGTAAACGTAATTACTGAAGGCTTCTCCAGCTCTGAAGGTGATTTGGATATCGGCGAGTTCGAAGCAGGTCTAGACGATGGTGAAATCGGCTTGCCCAGCACGCTCAGCTTCATGGATGGTGGCTCAACACCAAGTCCTACCCCTGCTCCCACCACGGGCATCACCGGACGCTTTCAGTTTGACTTTAAAGGCGAAAATGTAACTGCGGGCGAAGGAACTGATTTCGATTTTGCTGATGATGAAATCCGCTTTGTCGGTGAGGCAAACGAAGAGTTTCGCATTCGTACAGCAGGCGAAACCCGCGGTCAGGATCTCAAGCTAGACATCCGAGCAGAAGTCGGCGCGATCGACATCACTCTTGGTGGCCCATTTGAGCGGTTACGCGTCAATGGCGGCAGTATTGATCCAAACCAACCGATCGATAGTTATGAGATCGACGGAGACGCTGAAGGAATCTTTGCCTTCTACAACTCCAGTACCTACGGCTTTGCCAGCACAGACGAAAACAATACTCGCTTCAAGTTTGAACAAGGGGACAATGAGCTACGGGGTCGCACCGATCGCGACGAAGGAACTGTTCAGTTCTTTGCCGCAACTGGAGTCACCGATTTGGACGACAGCTTCGACTTCGATGACATCGATTTTGATAATGTTGATGTGAGCGAAGGCTCTGGCTCCACCTGTAACGCCTGCGGTGGCTCCATCGACTTTGATGTTGACGACGATGGCGATATTGACGATGACGACAAATTTGTCTTCGTGCCAGCATCATTCACCACAACCGTTGAACGGTCTTCTAGAGTGGCATTCATCTCAACCACCCCGATCTCCGTTAACTTGTTCTCTCCTTACACCGTCAACGTCAGCAATACTGCTTCTTATCAATATCAGTTCCTGACCGTTTATCGGTTCGATGATATTGACTTTGGCAGTGGCTTTGATGATAGCGGCTTTGGTTCTGGCACCGTTCGCACTATCCGAGTGCAGCAAATCAGCATCAATGGCACGACCTACTACTGCATTTTCCCTCGTACAGGTACAGCAACGCTCATCACGGCCTACAAGCAGGTTGGCCCAACCTCTCGCATCTTCCCTGGTCTAGCTGGTCTAGAGGAAGTTAGTGAGGAGGAATTGGAAGGTGTTGTTCTCGTTGGTCTCCAAGAAATCGACGACGATGTTGAATACAACGATGACGATACAGATGATGCCGATGACTCGGATGATGATCTCGATGATTCGGATGATGACGCTGATGATGATTTAGATGATGACTCCGATGACTCCGATGATGATCTAGACGATGACGCTGATGACTCGGATGATGATCTCGATGATTCGGATGATGATAATCTAGATGATGCCGATGACTCTGATGACGATCTAGACGATGGTTCCGATGATGACTCTGATGACGATTTGGATGATTCAGACGATGATCTAGATGCTGCTGATGACTCTGATGACGATCTAGACGATGGTTCCGATGATATTGATGACGGTAGCGATGACAGCTCCACTGAGACCGATGATGGAACTGTAGATAATACTACTGATGACGGAGCTGTAGAGGGCTTGGGCGAGGTTGATGGCTAATCATAGCTAAAGCCAAGTCTTAGCATGGTTCCTAGAGCGAAAGACCCACGTTTAATTCAGCTTGAAATCTAAAAGTAAAGAAGAGAGACAGTTTTGTCTCTCTTCTTTTTTGTTACTAATACGTTTGTCATCTATCTGTAACGTGCCCTTCCCTCAGTCCTCTGTAATAAGGTGTAGAACATAACAAATTGTGGATAGTACTCATGGCTACTATCCAGAGGTATAAATTGAGGAATAGCAGCAACAGATATGAAACGCAGACAGTTTATAAGCGGTGCGGCAATTGGCACAACGACAACCGTTGCACTAGCTGCATGTAGTCAGCAAACGAATAGCACTGGCCTGACCGTACAGACTGATGAAACCCAATCTGTACAGTGGCGCATGGCGTCTAGCTATACCCCTAGCTGGGATATGGTGTATTGGTGGCAGCGAAGTCTTTGTGGAGCGCGTTAAAGAACTTACAAACGGTCGATTTGAAATTATTTGTCTGCGGCTGGTGAAATCGTACCTGGCTTGGAAGTTCTTGATGCAGCCTAGCAGGGGACGGTGCAGACTGGGCACACCACCTCCTACTATTATCGCGGTAAGAACGAAGCCCTAGCTTTTGATACTGCCGTGCCCTTTGGCTTGAACTATCGTCAGCAAACGGCTTGGATGTATGAAGGCGGTGGATTAGACCTTGTTCATGAACTGCTGTCTGATTTTAATATCATCAGTTTTCCTGGCGACAATACAGGTACGCAGATGGTTGGCTGGTGGAAGCGCGAAATCAATACGGCTACCGATCTTAAAGGTTTGAATATGCAGATTCCGGGTTTAGGTGGTTCTGTGCTGGAGCGGCTTGGTGTGAATGTGCAAAATTTAGCAGGAGGCGAAATTTTCCAGGCGCTTCAGCTGGGCACGATTGATGCTGCGGAATGGGTTGGGCCTTATGAGGATGAAAAACTGGGTTTACAAAAGGCCGCTAGCTAGCATCTATTACTACCCTGGTTGGTGGGAACCAGCTTGTCAATATTCGTTCTACTTTAATCTAAATGCTTGGAATCAACTGCCGATTAACTATCAGCAAGCCCTAAAAACGGCAGCGACAGAAACGCACATGACCATCATGCTCGCTACGATGCCCGGAATCCGGGGGCGCTAGCGAAGCTCTTGACTGAAGGTGTTGAGCTTAAACGCTTTCCAGATGAGGTGATGGTGACAGCCCGCCAAGCAGCGCTGGAGAGCTATGTTTATTTGTGGTGTACGGTAAGGAGAAAGAAAGGGCGTATCCTGCTGGATAAGGAAAAAAAGACCAGACGAGGATACACCATGAGTAAGGACAATCTTATTGCATTTCAAGCAGGAGAATCATCGGCATCGTTTCGAGATGCCTTGACGGAACTGGTTCGTAAGGGTGCTCGCCAGATCATTGCCGAAGCCGTGGAGGCAGAGTTGCAAGAGCTTTTAGCTCAATACAAAGACCTCAAGGACGAGCAGGGACGCAAGGCTGTAGTTCGCAACGGCTATCTGCCAGAACGCACGATTGTGACCGGGATGGGTGACGTTGAAATTCAGGTGCCGAAAGTGCGAGATCGCACCCATAGTGGCATCAAATTCAATTCCTCATTGTTGCCACCGTACCTGAAACGTGCTCAAAATGTGGAAGAGGTGTTACCTTGGCTGTACCTTAAAGGCATATCCAGCGGGGATTTTTCAGAGGCACTGGCATCATTGCTTGGTGCCCAAGCTAAAGGGCTATCAGCCAGTACGATTAGTCGCCTCAAAGCGAAATGGATTGAAGACCATCAACAATGGCAAAAGCGATCTTTAGCGGGTAAGCGGTATGTGTATCTGTGGGCGGACGGCATCTACTTCAACATCCGCAACGAAAATGACCGTCAGTGTATTTTGGTGATCATCGGGGTGACGGACACTGGAGTCAAGGAATTACTGGGGCTGGAAGCAGGCTTCCGTGAATCCGAGTTAAGTTGGAAGCCGTTATTGCTGCGCTTGCAAGACCAGGGACTCAAAGTGGCACCGGAACTGGCAGTTGGGGATGGCGCATTAGGGTTTTGGAAAGCATTGGCACAGGTGTTTCCCACGACTAAACCCCAACGCTGCTGGGTGCATAAAACTGCCAATGTGCTTAACAAACTGCCCAAAACGCAGCAACCGCAGGCGAAATCTGCCCTACACGAAATCTATCTTGCCGCGACGAAGGACGAGGCAAACAAGGCGTTCGACCGTTTTGTCAAAACCTATGAAGCCAAGTACCCCAAAGCCGTGGACTGTTTAGTCAAAGACCGGGAGGCACTGTTGGCGTTCTATGATTTTCCGGCTGAGCATTGGGTGCATCTTCGCACCACCAATCCAATCGAATCGACCTTTGCCACTGTCCGGTTAAGAACCGATAAGACACGAGGCTGTGTTTCCCAAGACAGCATCTTGTCGTTGGTGTTCAAGCTGGTACAGAGTGCTCAGAAGCGATGGTTACGCATTCGTGGATTCAAACGATTAGGGGAGGTGATTAGTGGGGTGAAATTCAAAGATGGCATTCGGGTTGATCCATCAGAGAATTCACAACTGAGCCAGGACGCCGCTTAATTCTTCGTCATACACCACACTTGCAAATATCTCGAGCTGGAGCTATATGATGAACTCGCTGCTGAAAATGCAAGCTATCGCAAAATCTATGAGGCGTGGAAGCAGTTCCAGACAGATTCCAATCAGTGGTTCTCTGCTTCTGAGCAGGTTTTATTTCATTCTCAGCTTCAGCGTAATCGCAATCTTCTATTTCATATCAAGAAGGCTGATTGTGCCGTCGCAATGCGGCGGCATAATCAGCCTCTTCTGTTTTGACGATGTCTCTAATACAGACGACTTAAAACGTAGTCAGCCAAGTCAATTAATGCCTGACGAGCGGCTGAATCGGGTAGTTCGACAAGATGCTGCGTTGCTGTTTTGGCATGATGTGCAGCTAAATCTCTAGCCTGCTGGATACCCGTGCTATCTTGCACAAGTGCGATCGCATTTTCGAAGTCACCCTCTTCTGCAAATTCGCGCTCAATTAGCGTAGTCAGATAGGGCTGTTCAGCCATTGCGTAGAGAGCAGGAGCCGTAATATTCCCGCTGCATAGGTCAGAGCAAGCAGGTTTCCCTAGCGTCTCTGCCGACCCCGTAAAGTCCAAAACATCATCAACAATTTGGAAGGCTAGACCTATATGCCGCCCATACTGGTAGAGGTGATTAGCAATTGCATCGCTTACTCCGCTTAGAATGCCAGCGGCTTTTGCACTGTTAGCAATTAGGGAAGCCGTTTTGTAATAGCTTTTATCCAAGTAAGCCTCAATCGTTAAATCGGTATCAAAACGATTCAGTCCTTGGCGAATTTCGCCCTCGGCCAAATCCATAATCACCTGAGACAGCAGTTTGACCACAATCAGGTTGTCTAAATTGGCCAAATACCAGGACGACTGAGCGAACAGGAAGTCCCCGGCTAGCACAGCCACTCGATTACCAAAACTGCTGTGTACTGTGGGCACCCCTCGGCGCGTCGCCGCTTCATCAACGACATCATCATGCACCAGACTAGCCGTGTGGATCATCTCGGTAATCTCGGCTAGCCGACGATGCTTGGTCGTAATCGCTTGCTCCGGCATCGTGGCGCGGGATAGCAACAGCACAATTGCTGGCCTGATGCGTTTACCTCCCGCTCCGAAGAGATGCTCTGCCGCTGCATACAGAATGGGATGTCGGGCACCGACCAAATTTTTCAGATTCTCCGTCAGGGTGCGGAGGTCTTCCTCAACAGGCGTAAAAAGGGAAAGAACAGAAGTCATGAACCAGCCGACTCAGGCGTTTATTAACGAAATTTTACATAATTTCTGTTCTCATTCTAAGGCAACCGATCAAAATCTGCTGGAGAAATGATCAAAATGATCGGGGAGTGATGCGCTGTAGCCGGGTGTGCGAAACCGAACAATCTGAAGTTAAACGGCTCAGTAGCCGATATGAGCATTTTCTAATTTTGTTGACAAGATCGAGACTTCCACGTCTAAAAGTCAAAGGCGCTGTGTTACCTTAGATATAAGGCTTTCCAAAAAACTGAATATTTTTGTCAGTTGAGTGAACGACGCAATTGGGCAAGGTGATAAGCGTAGCTTTTCAGTACTGCTGTTGAGCTAGTGTGCCGCATTTGTCCGACTGAAGTCATCCATGCGTGAGAAAGTAGAAGCAGTTTAGCTTAGGGGTTGACCTTCAAGATGAGCTTGCTTTAGCGCTGTGATAAAACTCTTCTCCTGTTTTACTTAGTGGTAGTTTTCAAAAATGAGTGATTTCTGCTGTATAGGCGAGGCCACCCAGCAGAAATCATATCTGAATACCGTCCACTTCTGTTTAATGAGCGGCTGATGGCTAGAGCCTGGATTCTTCCTACTCTCCATAGCTGTTTGTATGCCATTGCTCAAGGTTGGGTGCTGCCATAGCCCGATTAGCCACGGAATGAGTCAATCGTTCTGGTGCTGTTTTACCGCGATTATCTGCCGTGCTTATCTGTGGTGTTGAATGGGCTGGCGACAAGATTCAGTTTTCACCGTCATCTTAAAGTCTTCTGTGTTGTGCTGTGACCCCTGATACTATGCCTATCATCATTCCAGCTTTCGCAATCGGCTATCTGGTTTGTGTTTACGTGCTTTTGACGTTTGTCCAACAATCAAAGGCACGTCAATAGCCGTTTTATTGGTAGTTCGGTTGGAACCCATGTGTTTATGAAGCGCCTGCTCAGCAGACGTTTCATAAGCACATGGCTTTGATAGCTGGCTAGTGCTTGAGGACGACCTAAACGATTAGAAAGATTAGGATGCTTCTAAGGACTGGGAATAGGAATGAAGTTGATGTCGTCTCACTGGGGGTAGCACGATTGATTCTACTACCGGAGTACAGCCCAGCCACTGTTTTGAGAGGTGAGCGAACTGAGAGGGGTTGCCGCTGACGCAGAAACGGGTGGGCGAGGGTAGGGAGTGGCTGCGTAATTTCTGCTCGTCAAGTACTTGGGCGGTTCGCAGCACAGCATATCGAGCTGGATCAACAAATTTGAGAGAGGTTGGAACCAGCGATCGCAAAACGGGTTCGAGATGTGGGTAGTGGGTACAGCCATAGACGAGTGTGTCAATCTGCTGGGCTAGAAGCGGAGCCAGGTATTCCTGGGCGATTTCGCGAGTTAGGGGATGATCAATCCGATTTTGCTCAATCAGCGGCACGAATTCGGGACAGCCAATTTGCCAAACCTTGACGGTTTCATCAACTGAGGTGATCGCCCGACGGTAGGCATTGCTGGCGGCTGTAGCAGGTGTGGCGATCACACCCACACGTCGCCCCTGCTGAACGGCTGCTTCGGCTCCGGGCTGGATGATGCCCAGAATGGGGATATTGAATTCAGCTTGAACGGTTTCGAGTGCTAGAGCGGAACTGGTATTGCAGGCCATTAGTACCAGCTTGACGCCTTGACTGAGCATCCAGGCAATAATTTCGCGGACAAACTGGGTGATTTCAGTCGCTGAGCGAGTTCCATAGGGGAGGCGAGCCGTATCCCCAAAGTACAACACTGATTCATTGGGCAGGAGGCGATACATTTCTCGCAGGACGGTTAGGCCACCGACGCCGCTATCAAAGACGCCAATCTGGGCTTGAGAAGACATTGAACTCGTCATGTAGGGTTGTACTCCGTCGCTGGAAACCATTTGAATGAGTATATGCACCTACCCCAGTAAATCGCAACTGACTTGCTGCGGTGCTGATGAATTAGGGCAGATTGATCTGAACTGCTGGCATTGTCCCAAATAGTACTGGAATCGATCAAAGCGCGATCGCATTGCAGCATTTTGACATTCTTATCTGGACTACGCGGTATTGAGTGGCCAAACGGCTAAAAATTTTGTTGGATATACTGGAGAACTCCCTGTGCGATCGCAGCTGCCATCTGTCGCTGATGACTAGGGTCGGCTAGGCGGCGCGAGTCTTCGGCTCCTGTGACAAACCCGGTTTCAACCAGAACGGCTGGCATCGAAGTATTCCGCAGCACATAGAAACGAGCTTGACGCACCCCTCGATCTCGAATGGGGACATTCTGCAAAATTGCGTTGTGAATCACTTGGGCTAAGCGCTGTCCCGAGGAGTAGTAATAGGTTTCTAATCCGTTTACATCAGGCCGACTGAGGCTAATTGCATTGGCGTGGATACTGACAAATAAGCTAGCGTTAGCCCGCTCGGCGAGTTGCACCCGTGGCTCTAGGTCGATTTCGCGATCATCAGTGCGGGTCATAATCACCTGCACTCCCTGCTGCTCTAGTAGATTGGCGACTTCCTGAGCGATGGGGAAGATCACATCTTTTTCCTGTAGACCACCAATACCTACTGCGCCTGGATCTCTACCACCGTGCCCCGGATCGATGACGACCACAATCCGTTCATTCCTCACAGATGGTAACGACGGAGAAGGCCGTGTCTCGGGTGGAGCAGCCGATGGCTGTGGTACTGGAATTGGGGTTCCAGTCGTAGAGGGTGGAGCAGTGGCGGTTGTGGAACCACGCTGGAGCTGAATGGCAATTGTATCCTCTTCTGGACGGGTCACGCTGCCGAACTGGACGCCTGCCCCAGGCTGCACCAGGACAACAACAACATTACCTGCTTCCTGGCGTAACCGTAACCGTGTCAGAGGGCTATCCTCGGTCAGTTCAGGCCCTTCAACTTCGTCCGCGAGTTGCGCTGACGGAATGCGAATCTCGTAAGCATTTTCGCTTTGATTGAACTGGCTCGTATAGGTCAGGGCACCGTCCGACTCAATGAGCAGTTGAGTCTCATTATCAGCTAACTGAACGCTGCGAATAGTCGCAACTTGATCCGGCTCAGCGACCCGAGTCACCGTATCGGATGTCCGAGGTGAATCAGCCGGACGCTCCCCGGCTACAAAGGTTGTACCGCGTCGGGGTATGAGTACTAAACCGCCCAGATTGCTGGGGTTAATGTCCCAATCGGGGGCGCGCTCCGGCAGCGTTAAGGTAACTCGGACAACGGCTGGGTCATCGTCAAGCTGTTCAATCTGGAGACGGTTGATATCGGGTCGATCAAATGTTTGATCGCGCTGATTCAGGGTTAAACGAGGTGCAATGCTGGCATTGTCTAAGTCAATCCGAATCTCTCGATCTCTGCGATCGCGATCGCGGTCGATATCTAAAATTTCGGGTTCTCCCCCCCGCGTCTGGATAAACAGCCCATCGGCGGTGACCAGCAGATCAGTCACTTGAATCGGCGCATCAACCGTCTCGGGCACTTCCTCAGACACTTCGGTCTCGTCGTCGCTAGATGCACTGCTTGGCGTGGAGGGAGGCGATGATGGCGCTGCTGGGGCTTGGGCGGTTGATGCCGGATCAACCCGCTGCGGTGTAGGAAGTTCAACCGTCCACTGTGACGGACTCAGCCCCCGAATTTGAACTTGATTCGGGTCAATGGTATAACCCGGCGCAATTTCGATCACAATCCGAGCCGTGCTGTTGTCGAACTGTCCTGCTCGCACTTCGCGGATTAGCCCACCAACGGCTTGTCGTTCGGTTAAGCTGCTACCGAGTGATGTTTGCGGTAGATCAATGATGAGTCGGGTGGGATTTGCAATCAATTGAGCGGTCGGCTGCACGCCGTCATCTGTGGTGAACGTGAGACGGTTAGCATCCCGGTCGAATCGCCAAAACTGGAGGCGACCCGCTTCTGCTGGGGTTGCGGACAGCATGAGCCCAACTAAGCCCGGTAACAAGCTACGAAATAACCAGCGATACTTCACAAGGATTGATGCTCCTCAAAACAATAGACTAGTTGCCGTGATTGACTTGATGGTGAATGGTGGTGATGTTTGAGTAGAAGACAGCAACCTGACAAAACTAAAACTAAAACACAGATTCTACAAAAAGCCCCGGTTAACTGGTTTGAGGCATGCTTGCGCCTTTCAACGATGCTAGGAGGGATGCGATCGCACGTTTGCGCGTATCAGCAAGACATCATAACGCTATTTGCGACGAATGCAAGCAACTCTGAGTTTCCATACACTTCTTGCCTCATCCAATACGATGCCCAATTTACACGTAGAAACCCACACTGATCAGGGGAAAGCACAAGCTTTTCACAAAAATCAGTATGGGTTTTTCAGACGATTTGGATATCAGCGTTATGAGTCGGCGGATTCTTTGTCTTCACCAGCGACAGACGCAGTGGCTTGACCGTCGGTAGATGATTCGGTAGATGACTCCATTGCCAAGGTCGCACCATCAGCGGCAGCGAGGGTAGAGTCAGAGACAGGCGAGGCTTCTGCCGTCTCAAACACGATGCGTAGCAGCGGTGGTGCCACAAACGTGGTCAGAATGACCATGACAATGATGGCTGCATCTAGAGACTCGGACAAAACCCCGCTGGCAGAACCGACACCTGCAAAGACCAGACCGACCTCGCCCCGTGGCACCATGCCAACTCCGATTGCCAATCGATTGATGCCAGGTTGACCAAAGACCGTAAAGCCTGTGGCGACTTTACCGATGATGGCCACGATGATCAGAAAGGACGCGATGATTAAGCCTTCTCGATTGGCAGGTTCGAGCGGATTGAGAACGCTCAGATCCGTCTTGGCACCGACAGTCACAAAGAAAACTGGCACCAGCATATCTGCGATCGGGCCAACCTGCTCTTCGATATCTTTGCGCTTGCTAGTTTCAGCCAGAATCAAACCAGCGGCGAATGCACCGAGAATCGCCTCTAACTGAATGGCCGCAGCGACATAGGACAGAATGAAGGCGAAAATCAAAGCCGAGATAATTACCTGTCCTCGCGTTTGCAGTTTGTCCACTAAAGCGACAAAGTAAGGACTCAGCAAGCGACCCAGAAAAATGGAGCCAATCAGAAAAACTGCTGCCCCGACGATCAGATAGATGACATTGGCAATCTCGATTTCGCCCGTTTTCGCCAGACTGGCAACGACGGCCAGCACGATAATTCCCAGTACGTCATCTAAGACAGCGGCACCGATGATGATTTGTCCTTCTTTGGTGCTCAGTTGGCGAATTTCAGCAAGTACTTTAGCCGTAATACCAATACTGGTGGCTGTGAGGGCAGCACCCGCAAAAATGGCCGGAATCGTTGGCGTGCCAAAGAGGGCAATTAACCCAGCGGTGCCTGCGGCAAACGGCAGCGCCACCCCGACTACGGCCACAATGGCGGCCTGTGGTCCCACCCGCAGCAGCTCCTTCAGATCGGATTCGAGGCCGATTTCAAATAGCAGAATAATCACGCCCAGCTCTGCTAAAACTGAGATCACCTCGCTATCAGCACTGAAAACCGTGGAGAGCGCTGTAGGTTGCAGGCCAGCCGTCTGCTCCAAAAAGTTCATAATGAGTGAACTCGACGGTTCAGCGGCGGCGGCTCCTTCTGGAAAAACAATCAGGTTGAGCGCTGAAACGCCAACCACAACACCGCCCACCAGTTCACCGAGAACGGGAGGTAAGTTTATGCGGGCACACAGTTCTCCCCCGATTTTGGCGGCCATATAAATCGCCACCAGGCTCAGCAGAACTCCGGCTAAGATAATCGGGCCTAGTTCTGCTTCATTGACTTCACCTGCCTGTTCCGTCACTTCAGCGAGAGACATAGAAATGGGCAACAAAAAGACAGATAGGTAACCGAGTGGATTGGGGAATGCCCCGAACAGCATTGGGTCAATCATCAATTCTGCAAAACGCATCCTGTCTACTCTACCTGAATCTTGGATAGGCGTTGTATCGGGCGATAGTTCAGTTTTAAAAATATCCCCTCATCTTTGAGAGCGCGACGCTGCGGCACGCCCAAAGATGAGGGGATATTCTGATGGTTTTGTGATCCGTCGCGCTAGGCCGATAAAAACACTCGATGCTGGAGTGAGGGCATTTGCTGACGGACTTGTTCGATGCGGCTGGGGTTGATTTCTGCGATCGCAACTCCGGGTTCAGTGCCCGCATCAGCGAGCACCATCCCCCAGGGATCAATCACCATTGCGTGACCGTGAGACTGCCGCATGGCGTTGTGGCGGCCCACCTGAGCAGGAGCCACGACATAGCACGTATTCTCAATCGCGCGCGCCTGGAGCAGCACTTTCCAGTGATCTTTGCCTGTGTAAGCCGTGAATGCAGCTGGAATGAACATCACTTCCGCACCCATCTGGGAGAGATGGCGATAGAGTTCCGGAAAGCGCACATCGTAGCAAATCGACAGTCCTAAGTTGCCAAATTCCTTAGAGGGATAAATCGATGGCGGCTGCACTCCGGCCAGCACCGTCTTCGATTCCTGGTACATGTTGCCATCCGGCAGATTGACATCGAACAGATGCACCTTGTCATAGCGAGCCAGTTCCTGTCCGTCAGACCCCACGAGCAGCGCTCGATTGTGGACTTTTCCCGTTTCACTCGGTACTGGATAGCCACCACCCAAAATGGTCACTTGGTAACGCTGCGCCATTTGCTTGAGAAATTTTTCACTGGCGGCAGCAATTTGAGCGGCTTGAGTCAGCTTTTGATCTTCATCGCCTAAGAACGGAAAATTTTCTGGTAGAGCAATGAGTTCGGCCCCCTGCCGAATCGCCAAATCAATTAGATCTTCAGCCTGGGCCAAATTGGCTTCTACATTTGGCCGACTGTTCATTTGTAGCGCTGCAACCAGATAAGACTTCATAGATCTGTTGTACTCTTCACAAAATAGATGGAACGAAATTCAAGTTAATGGTCAGTGATCCGGCAAAAGAGATGAATATTGAGCCGAACGGTTCACAGGGTTAGGGACGGCTATGTTGGCCTATGTTTTCGATTCACTTCATTTCACATAGATTCATACACTCAATACGCTTCAAGATTCCAAAGTATCCCGATGCCCCAGCGCCTCCCTTGAAAAAGGAGTTATCTGTCCGAATCGCGTAGCCAAAGTAGCGGATAGACCATTAAGGGGCCTTGCATCTGACCGCTTAGCAATTATCCTGATCCGAATTTCTAGATGAATCAGATGAATCAGTTGTATCTCACCGCAATGCCTTGTTCAGCATCCGGTTATTGGTATTCAACGCAAGCAGACTGAACCAGCCGGAACAGGCTGAGTCAAAAACAAACTGGAAACATCGAGGTGGTCTATGCCCATTGTTCCCTACCCCAATCTAGCAACCATCAAGATTATTAGAGTCAGGCACTTTTCAGGTGGTCTAGACGTCGTTACCTGGGGGCTGATGCTGTTTACAGCATTGCTTTAGCTGTAGCCAAAATGCTAGAAGTTACCTGCCTGTCAGGAGGGGATGCTTCAAGACGAACTGTCAAGACTGACTATAAGGGAATAAGACAAAAGAAATAAGACAATTGATATGGATAAGTTAAAACACGGAATTTAAGACTTAAATTGCTCTCAGATGCTGATTCTATCGGGTTAGTAGATTCAGGGCATTGAAGAACTTGATTCTATTTTACAGCGTGTCGGGATGCAGTCTATTACCCGATCCGGCCATAAAATCCCAGACTCGATTGCGTTTAGCTGTAGCGATGCATCAATAGGATCACCTATCGATAAAGAGTGTGAATTAAATCAGTTCGATCTTGGGTGGCGGCGGGTTTAGTCATATTTTGTAGCCGAGGCTTCAACGGCTAAGCGATCAAGCAAGGTTGGGAGGGCTTATGACATCACCACTACACTGGAATCGTCGCCGTTTTTTGCAGGCCACAGGCGCAACGGCAGCGGCATTAGGCTGGAATCAACTGGATATTTGGCGGCAGGGACAGGCCGCTCGTCAGGTGCTCGCTCAAGCGGCACCCCGTAAACTGGCGCTGCTGGTTGGCATTAACGCCTATCCAGAGAGTAGCGGCATGGCTCCGCTCGATGGCTGCGTGAATGATGTTGAAATGCAGTATCACCTGCTGGTGCATCGGTTTGGCTTCAGTCCCAGCAATATTGTCAAGCTGAC
This sequence comes from uncultured bacterium, assembly GCA_966674685.1. Taxonomy (GTDB): domain Bacteria; phylum Cyanobacteriota; class Cyanobacteriia; order Phormidesmidales; family Phormidesmidaceae; genus Thainema. Next base: position 34,312 of record CBKWJC010000037.1, on the reverse strand, counting down.
CGATGGGCAGGCGACCCGCGATCGCATTATCAATACCTTCGATTCCCACTTGATTCAGCAAGCCCAACCTGGCGATGTCGTCGTCTTTCATTTCTCTGGACACGGCTCCCAGGTACTTGACCCCGACCGAGACAATGCTGATGGCTTGAACAGTACGCTGGTGCCTGTTGATAGTCCCTTGCCATCTGGCTATCCCCAGCAGGGTGGCTCCGTGCGAGACATTACAGGCCATACGCTATTTTTGCTAATGTCTGCGATTCAGACCGAAAATCTGACGGTGGTTTTGGATAGCTGCTATTCCGGTGGCGGTACGCGGGGTAACTTCAAAGTGCGATCGCGCTCGGGTGGATCGGCGCTGCAAATGAGTCAGGAAGAGTTGGACTATCAGCAGCAGTTATTAGCACGGCTGAATATGACCGCCGATGAGTTTATTCAGAGACGACGGGCGGGTGTGGCCAAAGGAGTTGCGATCGCATCCACTAAGCGCGACCAGCTCGCGGCGGATGCGGCCTTTGATGATTTCCACGCGGGCGCATTTACCTACACGTTTACTCAGTATCTCTGGCAGCAGCCCGGCAATGAATCGTTTAGCCAAGCGATTCCCAATGTGGCTCGCAGTACCCACGAAATTTCATTTACGGCTCAGGAACCATTGCTAGAGGTGGCTCCCAACAGCCAAGGTTCCCAGAAATCAGTATTTTTTGTGCAAAAGCAGGCTCCGCCAGCCGAAGCGGTGATTACTCAGGTCAACGGCGATCAAGCAGAAGTCTGGTTCGGCGGATTGAACCCAGACAGCTTGGTTGCGTTTCGGCAGGGAGCCGTTCTATCTGCGGTTGATCAATCTGGCAATGAGCAGGGACGGTTACAGCTTGAGTCGCGCAACGGCCTTGTGGGGCGAGGGACATTGCTAAACGCGGTGCAGCCAGGAGCGCTGTTGCAGGAGCAGGCGCGGGGAATTCCAACCGATGTTACGCTTCAGATCGGTCTCCACGATTCCCTTGGAGCCGACTACAGTACTGCACAGCAGGCACTCAGCAGACTGTCTCGAATTCAGCCCAAACCGCTCCAGTCCGGCGAAGTGCAGTACATTTTCGGCAAAATGACGGCTGACCTGCCCGCTTTGACTGGAACGTACCGTCCAGCGATGAACAGCTTTGGTTTATTCTCGCCGGGACTGGAACCCCTGCCCGATTCCTTTGGTATGGCAGGTGAATCGGTGACTGCGGCAGTTAATCGCCTGCAAGCGAAACTGCGATCGCTCTTAGCAGCTCGATTGGTCAAACTGACGCTGAATACCAATTCCTCTCGACTAAACGTTGCAGTGGAGCTGAAACCAGAGTCCGGTAACTCGCTACTGGCTTCGGTGCTTACCATGCGTAATTCCGGCGAAACGCCACCTGCTATACCCGGCATCACCCGGATTCCAGTCGGAACGTCGCTTCAGTTTGAAATTCAAAACCGAGAAGCACGTGATTTATATCTCAGCGTATTGGTGATTGATGCGGCTGGCGAGCTGACGGCGATTTATCCAGTGCAGTGGAATGCAGGCGATGCCGCGATGCTCCTGCCAGCGGGGCAGACGTTGCGGATTCCTGACCCGGGTCGTGATTCGTTCAAGTTGGTCACGCAGCCTCCTGCTGGATTAACCGAAGTGTTGGTACTAGCTAGTAACAGCCCGCTAACGAGTGCGCTATTGGCACTGCGGAATTTAGTCAATCAACTCAATCAATCGGATGGGCCAGTTACGTTGAATCGCGGTACAGATACAGGAACCGATGCTGTTGATTTCGTCGAGAGCTTGTTAAGCGACATCAATCAGGTGAATTCAGCTTTTGGTACCGTGCGCGGAAGGGGTAACACTCGAACGATTGATACATCTCAATTAGCTGCGATGTCGATTACATTCGATGTCGTTTGAGTGTGTCGTCATCAATTGCACATAGCAATCACGTATTTGAAAAAACAACGTTACGTAGGGGCGAATGGCCCTATAGCCCTTCGGGCATGGCTTCGCTAACGCCCCTACAGGAGATGTCAATTTCTGCAATTAATGCAAGAAATGGCGAACACCCGTCAGCGCCATGATCAGACCCAGTTCATTTGCGGCCTTGATCGAATCCTCGTCGCGGATGCTGCCACCGGGTTGCACTACGGCAATCACGCCCGCATCTGCTGCCGTCCGCACCGAGTCATCGAACGGGAAGAAGCCGTCGCTGGCCAGAATTGAACCCTGGCTCTTGTCACCCGCCTGTTCCAGCGCAATTTTGACTGAGCCGACCCGATTCATTTGGCCTGCACCGATACCGACTGTGGTGCGATCGCGAGTTACTACAATCGCGTTGGACTTGACATGCTTTGTCACATGCCAAGCAAACAGCATTTCCTCAAGCTGCTCCGCTGAGGGCTTCTTCTCCGTGACAATTTGCCAATCGGCGGGATTATCGGCAATGTCGTCAGAATTCTGCACCAGGAATCCCCCAGCAATTGAGCGCACCGTCTGATCCGGCCCCTGCTTTAGATCCGGCAGCACCAAAATCCGCACTTTGGATTTTTTGCTGAGAATCTCCTGCGCCTCCGCATCGCAGCCGGGAGCAACCACGCACTCCAAGAACGTCTTGGTCAGCACCGTCGCCGTTTCCGCATCAATTGGCCGATTCAGCGCCACAATGCCGCCAAACGCCGACACGGAATCAGCATCAAACGCCCGCTGATAGGCATCGGCCATATTGTCGCCAAAGGCCACGCCGCAGGGATTGGTATGCTTCAGCACTGCCGCTGCTGCACGGGGAGAATCGGCAAACTCGGCAATGATCCGCCGCGCCGCTTCCAAATCCACCAGGTTGTTATAGCTCAGTTCCTTGCCCTGGAGCTGCTGCGCCGCTGCCCAGCCCGTGGCCTGATTGCCGCTGCGATACCAGGCGGCAGGCTGATGGGGGTTTTCGCCATAGCGGAGGGTTTGCTGCTGTTGACCCGTGAGCGTAAACCGTTCCGGCAACGCGGGAGCAGCTTCTTGATCCAGCTGCTGGTCGCTCAAGTAAGTTGCGATCGCATGATCATAGGTGGCCGTATGCCAGAACGCCTGCTGGGCACAGTTGCGCCGGAAGCTGGGCGACACCATACCATCGTTGGATTTCAGCTCATCTAGATAGGTGTTGTATTGATTAGGATTGCAGAGCACCGTCAGATAGGCGTGATTCTTCGCCGCTGCCCGCAGCAGCGTTGGGCCACCGATATCGATTTGCTCAATCGCTTCCGGTAGCGTCACGTCCGGATTGGCGATTGTCGCTTCAAACGGGTAGAGATTCACCACGACCAGATCAATCGGACGAATACCGTTATTGGCTAAATCCGCCTGGTCTTCTGCCAGCGAACGGCGCGCCAAGATGCCGCCGTGAATCCGGGGATGCAGCGTTTTCACCCGTCCACCGAGAATTTCGGGCGACCCGGTGTAGTCGGAGACTTTCATCACGGGCAGCCCTGCCGCTTGCAGTGCCTTAGCCGTGCCGCCGCTGCTGATTAGCTCAAAATCAAATTCTGCCACTAGCCGCTGGGCCAGCTCTACAATCCCCGTTTTGTCCGATACGCTCAGCAATGCTAGACGCGCCATATCAATTGCTCCCTCACGATGCTCTTTAACTCGATTCTGAGATTTACCCAAGTTTGTGCATTTCCCAGAATAGTAGAAGTCTTGTCGGTTTGGCTGAGTGAACTGAAGACGAATTTAAGGTCTGTAATACCCGTTCTACGAATTCGCACGTCAGATGAGATCAGGGCTGAGGTTTGAGTATTGATATGCAGCCATAACTTAAAGAATCGGTATAAACCAGGTTGATACACAGGCAGTGATTCAATTCCGTCATGTGCCGCTGTTCTGCGGCGGCACAACTTAGAGTTAGCAAGATTTGTCCGAGGTCACCCTTTTGGGCACTAAATTTGCACTAAATAAAACGATATATGCAGCTATTCATCGATATTTGCGGCAAAATACGGCAGAACCATTCCGGCTCAATTTCCGGTCAGCGCTCAATTTCAGCAAACGGTTACAAATCTGTCACGCCGTTTTCACACAATTGTCATCTATTGCATTTAGATTAAGTACAGGTGAATGAACAACCCGGAGTAGTGCGTCGCCATCGGTATTCCCCGGTTCTCACTAGGAACTTAGGCTAGGAGTTTAATCATCGGCGATCGCACGCTCCTTTTTTGTTGTTAAAGGGCTGAGGGTTGAGTGCTGAGTGCTGAGTATGCCGTGATGGTCACGGGTACACCTCTAGCGGTAAAAAATGCGATCGCACAGTTTGGCCAGCGCGATCAGCTCAATGCAGGGGTAATGTGCTACACCACAGTTTGCTCTCAGCAAGAGAGGGCTGGCAGCGCCAGCCCTCTCCGATATGGATTAGAAAGAGTGGATTGGAAATAATAGAGATCTATCGCCAAGTCCGATTGCCTTTTTCGTCAGTGCGAGCCTGACGAATGACGTCTGAGATTTCTTCAGCGTCTTTGATGTGGTGTAGCGCTTCTTGGCTACCATCTGGCTCATTGACAACAAAGTAGGTGGGTACAACGATGTGATCACCAGTGATATCCGGTGCGTTAACCGCCACTTGACGAGCCTTCTCTTCTAGCGACATCGGCTCTTTGACGCGATCGCCGGGGTTGAGCGTGTTGTCTTCTTCTTCGAGCGCTCTCTGCCGCTCTAGCTCTTGTTCTGGCGTAATTTCTTCTGGAGTGAGTGGTTGATGAATCTCCTTCGGTGAAGACGGTTTAGATTCATGCAGGTCATGTAAATTATGTTCGTGAGTTCCCATATTTGCCTCTAAAACGAGTTTGTAATCACTGCGCTACTCGTATTAGACCGCGAAGCAAAAGTCGCTGAATCGCCCCAACGTTTGAGACTGGAGCTTTCAGCGACTAGTCGCGAGTTAGATATTTATATCCAATCGGGTTGAAAACCCAATGTATTTTTGTAAAACGCTTGCGCCGCAAGCGTTTTACAAAAATACATTGGGTTTCAATACATAGGCTTGATATTAGATAAAAAACGAAGCTAAACCGCTAAGAACTCTTGAATCACCTGATTGCTCAGTTCACTGGTTGCACCCGACGCCACAATGCCGCCCTTCTGCATGGCGTAGTAGTAATCCGCCTGTCGGACAAAGTGCAGATGCTGTTCCACCAGCAATACCGAAATCCCGGTTGCTTCAATAATTCGGCGCACCGCTCGCTCAATATCGAGAATAATCGACGGCTGAATCCCTTCCGTGGGTTCATCCAGTAGCAGAAGCTTAGGCCGACCCATCAGCGCCCGTGCGATCGCAAGTTGCTGCTGTTGGCCACCGCTCAAATCACCGCCCATCCGGGGCAGAAACTCATGCAGGATGGGAAATAGCTCAAAAATCTCCTCTGGAATCTTATCTTTGCCCCGCCGTCCTTTTGCTTGCGCCTCTAGACCCAGCAGCAGATTTTCTTCTACGGTGATGCGGGGAATAATTTCACGACCTTGGGGCACATATGCAATCCCTTTGCGCGCCCGCTGGTTGGGGCTGAGCCGATTAATCTCTTCGCCCTGATAGCGGATTTTGCCCTGGCGCGCCTGTAGCAAACCAATCACATTCTTCAGCAGCGTCGTCTTGCCCACGCCGTTGCGACCAATCAGGCAGACCATTTGGCCTTGAGGCACCGTCAGATCAACGCCACGCAGGATGTGGCTTTCCCCGTAGTAAAAGTGCAGATCGGAAATTTTCAGCGTGGGTGCAGTCGTCGTCGAATCTGCGATCGGGTTGGGAATCGTTTGGGTCATGGCTACACACTCGTGTAAACGTCGGCTTCAATCTGCTGGACGGTTTCCAGGGGTAAACCGAGCAGGCTGAGTAACTCTTGGTAAGCGGATGCTTCCTGGGGATTAATTTGGTTGACCAGAATTACCTGATAGGCCAAGCGCAAAGCGGTTTCGCGGTCTGGATCGCTGATCAAATTCGGCACCAGCTCATCTAGAGGAATATCGCTGGCCAGATAGTCCCGCAGTTCCAGCCGCAGCTGTTCCTGATGCTCGGCATCGTGGGCAAATTCCTGACTCAGCCGATTGAGGATCAGATTCATCTGCTCTGGCGCAAAGTTGCCGTCCGACCAGGCCATCGTCGCTGCAATCCGCAGCATGGTCATTTGCTGCGGCGTAATTGACGGCGCACTGCCCAGATAGACCTCAATCACGCGCGGATCGTTCTGCACTTGATTCATCGTGCCTTCGCACAGCACCGAACCCTGATGCAGCACCGTCACCTGCCGCGCAATCTGCCGCACAAACTCCATATCGTGCTCAATCACAATCACCGAATGGCTTTCGGCTAGCGCAATCAGCAGTTCTCCAGTCTGTTCCGTTTCTTCATCAGTCAAGCCCGCCACAGGTTCGTCTACGAGCAGCAAATCCGGGTTCTGGGCTACCAGCATGCCGATTTCCAGCCACTGCTTCTCACCGTGGGAGAGCAGTCCCGCAGGCATATCCGCTTTGGCCGCTAAGCCAATCGTTTCCAGCAGACCGCCAATATTGCGCCGCTCTGCCGTTGATGACTTGCCAAACAGAGTCGAAAACACGCTCTTGTTGGGATTATTGGTCAGCTCTAGATTTTCGCGCGGCGTTAGGTTCAAGAACACGCGCGGCGTTTGAAATTTGCGCCCGATGCCCATACGTGCGATCGCATGTTCGGATCGAGAACTCAGATCCTGTCCTTTAAAGTGAACCGTGCCCTCTGTCGGCTGAACCTTGCCCGTAATCACGTCTAAAAACGTCGTTTTCCCAGCTCCATTCGGGCCAATAATCACCCGCAGTTCCCCTTCTTCCATGTGGAAGTTGAGGTTGTTGAGTGCCTTGAACCCGTCAAAGCTAACGGTCAAATGATCAATATCGAGAACGGTGGCTGCCATTTTTCCTTACTTATTCGCTCTTAATGGTCGTTTGATGGTGGACTACAAAAAAACGCGATCGCAAAGATCAAACATGATCTAAGAAGGGTCAAGGACACATGCTGCTCATCAATGGAGTGGCACCAGCCCCCTGCTCCCTCTCTGAAATAATGTGTCGCTCCATGAGTAAAAGGGGTACTACTTGTGTTCAACCTGCTCAAAGCTTTTGCGTTCTTCTTCTACGACCGGATCAAGCTCCAAACTGGGATAGGTCATTAGCGGTTCAGGCCGGAAGCGAGCTTTCAAATCCTTAAACAGCCCCATCAGCCCATCCGGCAGGAACAGCACCACAATTAAGAACAGCGCGCCTTGGAGAAAAAGCCAAAATGTCGGGAATTTTTCACTAAAATATACTCGCGCATACTGCACAATCAGCGTTCCCAGCACTGCACCCATCAGCGTACCGCGCCCACCAACGGCGACCCAGATCACCATCTCAATCGAGAAGGCTACCAGCATGACGTCAGGCGTAATAATGCCCGTTTGGGCGGTATACAACGCACCAGAGATTCCGGCTAGTGCCCCTGAAACTGCGAACACAAGCACTTTGAAGCCAGTTGGGTTGTAGCCTGAAAAGCGGACTCGGTTCTCATCATCCCGAATCGAAATCAACAAGCGACCAAATCGCCCACTGGTTAACCAGCGGCAGAGGACGTAGGCCAGTATCAAGCAGAAAATACTAGCGAAATAGAACCAGGACTGTGCCGTTTGAGAACTCGCTAGCACTCCAAAAAAATTGGCAGTATCGGTTTTTAGACCGTTAGTGCCATTGATTAGCTTCTGCTGACCGTTGAAGAAGTTGTAGAAAACCACCAGTGCCGCTTGGGTCAGAATCGAGAAATAAACGCCGCGAATCCGGTTGCGAAACACCAAGTAGCCTAACAGTCCCGCTATGATTGCTGGAATGGTGAACAGGCCAATGACCGTAACTGGGAACGAGTAGAACGGATACCAAAAAGCAGGCAGTTCGCTGACGCCGTAGTTGGAAAAGAAGTCGGGAATTTGCCCGTCGGGTAGCTGCAAGTTAAGGTGCATGGCAAAGATATAGCCACCAAAGGCAAAAAAGATGCCGTGTCCTAAGCTCAATAGACCCGTGTAGCCCCAGATCAGGTCAATTCCCAGCGCCACAATGCCCAGAGACAGAATGCGACCGAGTAGTTCTAGGCGAAAGTTCGACAGCACCAGTGGCATGATGATTGCCAGGATAAGCGCGATCGCAATAACGGCTCCAACTTCAATCGTCAATGCTCGCTTCTGCTTTTTCTGCCGCAGTTTACGAGGCTCCATCGTGGGTTCAACTGTTTTAACAGTCATGGTTCTTGTCTCAGTGTGTCGTCGTCATTCATTCAGTAGCCGTAATATCAAGTCTGTGTATGAGAACCCAATTTATTTGTTGCACAACAAACAAATGATGGGTTTTCAACCAGACTTGACATAACTCGTATTGCGATGCGTTTACGCCTCGACCATGCGGCCTTTCTGCGGGAATAGTCCTCGCGGTTTGAACTGGAGGAAGATAATAATCAGCGCGAACACCATCACTTTGGCCATGCTAGTGTCGGCGAAGAAGGTAAAGAAATCGTAGAGTGGCTTGGTGACTCCCTCCGGCGGCAAAATCAACAGCATTGTCCCGGAACCAATCAGATACTGCACAATGCCGATACTGAGTGCGGCCACAATCGTACCGACTAAATTACCGACACCACCTACAACCACAACCATGAAGGCATCCACAATGTAGTTCATGCCAAGGTTTGGCCCGACAGCGCCCAGCAGCGTAATCGCGCAGCCCGCTAGCCCCGCTAGTCCAGACCCTAGTGCAAACGTGATCGCGTCAACTCGCTCAGTTGGAACGCCCAAACAAGCGCTCATGCTGCGGTTTTGGGTGACAGATCGAATTCGCAAGCCCCAGTTGGTGCCGCGCAGGAACCAGTACACGCCTGCAACACACAAAATCGTCAGCACGATAATAAAAATTCGGTTGGCGGGAAAGAACAGAGTTTCACTGAGCGGTACGCTGCCCTGGAGCCAACTCGGCGCTTCAACCGATTTATTTTGCTTGCCAAACCAGGCGACGATAAGCCAGTTGATTGTGGCTCGTTTACCTGTTGTGTAGATAATGGTGCCGATGATGGTGGCAACTACAGCAGATGCGATCGCAAAAATACCAGTGAGCTGATTCTGTCGCGTCATCCATCCTGGTCGCTGACTGCCAATCTTCAAGGCGATAAAGAACAGAAGGCCAAATAGGGCAATTGCGATCGCCATTGACGTATTGATGCTGCGAACGAGCTGAATTAGGATCAAGCTCACGCCCCAGGTTGCCAGCAGCGTTTCTAGTGCCCGACCATAGAGGAAGCGAACAACCCATCGCTCCAGCAGCACTCCGATAAGAGCCGCCACGATAAACGAGACGATTAGAGCCGGAAAAATATAGGTTCGCTGCCAAAACTGCTCAAAGCCCTCGCTGACGGGTAAAGGAATCCCCAGATTCGCTGGAATAGTGGGCAAAATCTGCACCACATACGTGGTGTAAGCCCCCAACATCATCAGTTCACCGTGAGCGAGGTTAATCACTCCCATCAGGCCAAACACGATGGCTAAACCCAGCGCCACAATCAGGAGAACTGCCCCAATCCCTAAACCATTAAAAATTCCGCTAATCAGTTGCTCAATCACACTTATCCCTCAGCCAACGACAGCTCCAGCTCATATCAAGTCTATGTATAGGAACCCAATTTATTTTTTTATTTTTTTGAAACGCTTGCTCCGCAAGCGCTTCAAAAAAATGCTGGGTTTTCAACCAGATCTGATATCAGTCCATGCCTCACATCACATTCGTGTATCAGAACCCAATTTATTGCTTGTGAAATCTCACATCTATCTTCACCGTGCACGTTGAGAATTCGAAACCGTTAGTCGCCGCATCGTGGCATCAACATAACCCTTCTGGTTTTTGGTGCAAGATGTGAGAAAGCCAAGCTTTCACAGAAAATTAATCATCGGGTTTGAATCGGACTTCGTATTTCCACCAGACTTAAATAGCTGCATATGAATCAAATGCATAACTAAAAACTAGGGGAGCACCTCCCCAAGGGTATTCCCCCAGTTTTTAGATGCGTTACGGCCACATCAAATGCAACCGCCTTTTGCAGACTACTCGCTATGCCTCTGCTTGATACTTACCGCCCTTCGCCGGATCAGACCAGTCACAAGCAAATCCCTTCGTGTCAGGAACATACTGGTTCCATGGCAATGGATCAACTGGGCCATCCGTGGACGATACAATCTCGAACATGCCGTCATCCCGGATCTCACCAATTCTCACCGTTTTAGAAATGTGGTGATTTGGATTCATCGTGACCAAGCCTTCTGGTGCCTGAAAGGTTTGACCATAGGCTGCCGTCCGCACAGCATTGAGATCGTCAGCCGTGCCAGCCTGCTCAACGGCCTGCTTCCAGAGATAAACCATGATATAAGCCGCTTCCATCGGATCGTTCGTTACCCGATCGTCGCCATACTTCGCCTTAAAGTCTCCTACCCACTTCTCATTTTCAGTAGATTCAACCGTTTGGAAGTAGTTCCAAGCGGCATAGTGACCCGTCAAGAAGTCAGTACCAATCTGGCGGACTTCTTCCTCCGCGATGCTCACTGACATCACAGGATACTTATCCGGAGTAAGACCAGCCGATTTCAATTGCTTAAAGAACGCTACGTTGCTATCCCCGTTGAGGCTATTGAAAATGACGCCGCCATCGGGCAGCGCTGCCCGAATTTTGGCAATGATTGGAGTAACTTCAGTATTGCCCAAAGGCAGATAGTCTTCTCCAACCGTCTCGCCGCCCTTAGCTTTCAACTGCTCTTTGATAATCGTATTTGCAGTACGCGGGAAAACGTAGTCCGAACCAACCAAGAAGAACTGATTGCCTTTGTTCTCTAATAACCAATCAACCGCAGGCTCAATTTGCTGGTTGGGGGCTGCACCTGTGTAGAAGATATTCTTCGAACACTCTTGACCCTCATACTGGACGGGATACCAGAGCATATGGTCTTTTGATTCGAAAACGGGCAGGACTGCTTTACGACTAGCCGATGTCCAGCAGCCAAAGACCGTTACAACTTGATCCTGATCGATCAGCTTTTCTGCCTTCTCAGCGAAGGTTGGCCAGTCAGACGCGCCATCTTCCATGACAAACTCAATCTGTCTGCCTAATACACCACCATTGGCATTAATTTCTTCAATCGCCATTTTCTCAGCATCGACGACGGTTGTTTCACTAATTGCCATCGTGCCGCTGAGGGAGTGCAGAATTCCCACCTTAATCGTATCGCCACTGCTGGTTGCAGCTTCTGTTGTAGATGCCTCAGTTGTTTCTCCAGTTGCGGACGCAGCCTCCGTTGTTGCATCGGGACTTGCTCCACATGCTTTTAGTAAAATGCTGGTTCCTAACGCAGCCGACCCATACAGTAAAAATTTCCGTCTACCAAATTGACTTGACATGCAGCGTCTCTCCTGACTCAATCAGCCGTTAACCGTTTGCGCTATCGGCCTAAATCTTCCATTCTTTGGAACGAAGCCGCTTTAGGTCTAGACAGGCGCAAATGTACCGAGTGCGATATTAGGCTGATGGCACAGCAGTAATTGTATCTACCTATACAAACAAGTTCTTTCTTTAGATAGATGGTTAATCAGTCGATCCAGCTAGCTCGGCTGGACTTGGCCATTTTCAGCCAGCCGCTGTTCATTGCCCAGCGGCAACTGAAAACATATAGAAACTATAAATAGTGACAAATTAGCCCCAAAAAGTTTAAATTACTTAACAATTGGGACTACAGAGAGCTGGAGTTAAGACTATCTGCCTCACCGGGAGTCTGTGGTAAGTGCAGTCCACATTCTTGTTTCAACCCTCGGAAGCGCGTGTCCCGTTCATCCTCATCATTTGCTGACAGAGGACGGCTGGAATGCCAATCGCCAATGGTGACATAGCCCTGATCGAACATGGGGTGATAGGGCAGATCGTGGGTGGTTAGGTACTGATAAATGTCGCGCGAGTTCCAGTTGAGGATGGGATGCACTTTGTATGTGCCACCTTGTCGAGCAACCCATCCCAGTGATTGACGATGACTGGTTTGTTCACTGCGTAATCCAGCCAGCCAAGCCGTTGCGCCCAGTTCCTTTAGGGCACGCTGCATTGGCTCAACTTTGCGGATATAGTCGTAGCGGTTGAGTGCTTCTAAATTCTCTTCTGCCCACAGTCGGCCATAGAGTGCTTCCATGCGAGCCGGACTGATGGGGGACTGATAAACCTTGAGATTGAGATGGAGCCGTTCTGATAGCTCTTCCGCAAACTGATACGTCTCTTTGGGTAAATAGCCTGTATCAACCCAAATCACTGGAATATCCGGAATGACGGAGGTGACCAAGTGCAGCATGACGGCTGACTGAATACCGAAGCTGGTGCTAAGTACGAGTCCATCACCAAATGTATTAGCTGCCCACTGCACTAACTGGGTTGACGAAAATCCATCTACTTCTTGGTTGACGGTGTCTAAATCTAAATCGGGAGGCTGAATCGCATCACTCAGCATGTGGAGATTTGAGGACTGACGGCGACGATTATGCTTGATTTGCTGGATAGCCAGTGAATCCATTTTTCCAGCGGTGATCACTCGTCCATTGCGGTCGGAGGTAGTTGGATTCAGATGCGGCATAGGTCTGTCTGCGAATTAGAAGAGTCGATGGTTTTTAAGAAATAACCATCTGACTAGTGTATCGCGATGTTTGGTGCTTCAACGTGACCGGATGTCAGTATCTTGTTTCTTGATAAAATTCGTTGAGACTTTGCCAAGACTGTTCTGAGAAAATCTGGTCTGGCTCATGCAATCTATCGTGTCGGTGCTTCAGGCTGTTCTGGTGGAAGGTTTCGCTTCCCTTGGGCAACCGTAAAGCAGGGGAAACGGTAAAAACCCTGCACCACACATGAACCAGTCCAGATTGATAAGCCACCCCGTAGGTAGCTGCCAGAGTTGATGTTTGTCAACCCGTTTAATCGTTTGGCCGAATTATCACCATTTTGATCCCTGACACCGTTCTCCTCTGGGATCAAATGAGCAGGATAAACAGCAAAATTCCTGCGATGGCTACTGCAATCGCCTTCTAACTTTAGGAATGACATGGCCTTGCAGTACTTTCATTGTGGCTGGAGTCCCTGGAAATGTGATGGAGTTTACCAAAAAACTTAAATATTCGAGGACTGGCCGAGGTTGGGTGTATGCGGGTTTAGCTGTCGCTGCTGGTACTGGTGGCGGTTAAACGCTTTCTGTTCTTCGGTGAGAATATCGGGTTCAGCGGGAGGACGCATGTCCCACTGGACTTCGGCTAGGAATAAGAGACAGATGGATAGCACTAAGCCTGTGCTTAAAAACTGCCAGGTTGGAACAAACTGTAGCAGTGGAATGGTTGCACAGTGTAGGAGCCCAGTAAGTAGAAAGGTGCGCGATCGCAACCCAATCCCCGTAAATAAATAGCCCAATGCGCTCAAGCCCAACCACAGGGGACAGAGGTGCATCAAAATCCAGACGTTGCTCTGAAAAATGCCGTAGTCGGTCAGGCTGATCCCCAGCAGCATCAAGCTGCTCCAGCAGTAGATTACCCAGCGCAGACGTTCGACCCGAACCCAGAACCAGGCCAAGTTGGTCATGGTTGCGATCGCAACTAGCGTCAAAACCGAGCCACCGATTGCCTGAATTCGCCAGTCAATGGGTGCAAACTGCGCGATCCCAAACAGGAGAGCCGTCAGCCAGCCCCAAACAACAAAGATCTGATCAATGCGGGTATACATTAGGGACAGTAGCGTATAGCCCCGGAAGCCCCATTGAATTTTGAGTAAGCCTTGCTGATCTTGAATATCGAGCGCTTCTTGTTTGCAGCGCAGCAGCGGTTCAGTCGAATTGAAAAACGGCATCGGCAATGATAAGGATTTATTTTAAATTTTGTGAATTATTGGCAAGATTGTAACAAAAAGATACAGGCTGCGGGGTGGATTTTAGGAGGTTGAGTGTTGAGTGGATGGGTAAAGCCAATCTACTCCCTTTACTCCATTACCCTTTACAGCCTCTACAGCCCTCGACTCCTTCTACAGCCCTCTACAGCCTTTACAGCCCCTCACCACCCCAACCATTGACAAAGCAAGAAAGCCGCGATCGCACTTCCGACTGGAACCGTTAAGTTATCAACTCCCCAGCGGGAGAAGGCTTCGAGTCCGGTTGCGATTAGAGCGGTGCTGATGGCGACTGGAATTGCGATCGCAAGGGGATTTCCTGCGGTCAGTAAAACTAAACCTGTAACGATGCCGCTGACGATGGCCATTGTCAGAGAGCCTTCCCAGCTTTTTTTGATCCCCCACAGTTGGTAGGGATGAGAGCCGAAGCGTTGACCGATCAGGGCTGCAAAGCCATCTCCCCAGGTCATGACGAGAATGCCGATTACTGCAAACTCGGGTTTGGGCATTGGCCAGAAGATGCTGACCAGCACACCAATGCTGAGGGCGTAAAAGAAAGTGCCGAGACTGTTGCGGCCAACGCCGTTGATGCTGGGCAGGATGGGGAGCCGATAGGAAATTAGGGCCACAATGCTAAAAATAACCGATGCGCCGATGCTTACCCAGGCGGGAATATGAAGCCACCAGGCCAGCAAAATCACGTTGCCAGTGCCGATATGAACGATTTTGCGCGTAACTTCTGAATCGAATTTGGTATAGCGATTCAATCCTTCTGCTAGCCCTCCGACAATGCCGAGCCAGCCTAAGACGGCAGCGAGTTGAGCACTTAACGGCAGGACGGAGTTAGATTCGTTCAATACGGTTAACAGCAAGGGAATCGACTCTCAAAAAAACTCATTTTTACCGTACTACGTTTCTGGGCATTGCTTCATCTGGGTATGAATGGTGAGGTAAAGGTACCGCCCCACTTCACCATTCATAGTTAAAATCAGCAATCCCCTTTCTGAATGCTGCTTCTGAATCTTGCGACGCATTGCCCATAAATCTCTACGGAATTCGCTCTACGGAATTCGATATAGCGTAATGGCCTTGGACTCATATAAGCGGTCGTAGCGGTCGAGATTCTCTAGAGTGTTGATAGTGTTGATCCTCCAAGATTCTGAGGTGACTGAATCTGAGGTGACTGAATCTGAGGCCACTGAATCGGGTTCAGCTTGAGCCGAAAGCTGATCGGCTAGAACGGGGTTCCGCACGATGAATAAGACGGGCTGGTCGGCGTGAAGTTGAAGCTGATCGGTCAGATCGGCCAGAGTTTGAGGCCGCTTGATTTCGCTTAAACGGCTGTAGAAATTAAGGCTGGGTTCGTTGATCCCGAAGGCAATCACCGTTTCATCACAGGTATCGCAAGTTTCCTGACGCAAAACCTGAGCCACGGGGCGCAACTGTCCGTCTAGTACCAGCGGATCAAGCCCAGGCAGCACCGATTGAGTTGCCGTCAGCGCCACGCCGCAAAAGATCAGAACGCTAATTGGCCAGATCCAGAGGAGTCGGCGTTTTACTGTGCAAATCGCGATCGCAACTGCACCCACTCCATAAATTGCAGCCAACATCCAGTGCCAGCCCTGTGTCTGCACTAGTGTCTGAATCATTGGTTCAGGGATAAATTGAGGTGATAGAAAAAACGCGATCGCAAGTAGTCCATACAGACCAGCGACTAATCCCAAACCCCAGCGTAAACCGGGTGAAGGCCGCTGTATTTGGCGATCCCAGGCTACAGCACAGAGGTAAGCTAGTGCTGGAAAGCCGGGATAGGTGTACCAGGGCAGCTTAGTGGCAGCAACGGTCATGAATACGGTCATGGCGATGAACCAGAGCGCCATGAATAACGATAACTGTTGGATTGGGGATTGATTGCGCCAGTATGCAGGTCGCCACCAGGCGACGGTTGGGTTAGTCGCTTTAGGTGGTTGAGCTGAAGATTTAGAGTTGTGGACAAATGCCTGATCGGGGTTCTGGGCTGATTGGGGAGTTGATGGTTGATGGAATGGTTGATGGAAAGATTGGCGAAATATCTGGCTAAATAACTGATCAAAAAGCTGAATTAACAGCGGTACGATCCAAGGGAAGAAACCAATTAGCGTTACTGGAATGTAGTACCACCAAGCTCCAGCTTGATTTTGATTGGGTTCCAGAAACCGATCCAGATTGTTGTAGAGAAATGCCTGCTGCAAAAATTCCTGACCGTTGACCGCAATGATGGCGATGTACCAGGGCAGTGCGATCGCACAAAATAGTCCCGCTGCAAGTAACCAATATTTTTGCGGTTTAGGGTGCGGTTTTGGAAAAGATTGTGGCAATGTGCGATCGCGCCCCATCCACAGCCACAGACTGAACGGGATCAAGGCTAAGACTGCCAGCGCCAGCGCCAGTGGCCCCTTGGACATCACGGCCAAACCGAGCAGTGCAGCAAACGCTAAGTAGCCCCAGCGCCGCCCAGTGCTGTAGCCCCAGAACCAGGCATAGAGCGCTGCCGTCAGAAAGACAGTCATCAGCATGTCATGCTGTCCCACCCGCGCCAGGGAAAACGTGAGCGGATTGGCGGCTAGAAACGTCGCACTCATCAGCGCCACTCGTTCGGCGGCAAATCGCCGCACGAATAGCCAGGTGATCAAGACTAAGCCTGCACCGGACAGGGCAGACGGCAGCCGCACAGCCCATTCATTGATACCCATGAGCGGATAGCCAATTGCCATCAGCCAGTGCAGCAAAATTGGCTTATCAAAATAAATGCCCTCATTGTTATAAATTGGCGTGATCCAGTCCTGCCGCACCAGGATTTGCCGCGCAATCTCAGCCTGCTTCGATTCTGTAATGCTAAACAGGCTGTAGCCGCCGAGCTGCCAGCCGAAAAGTAGAATGCAGAGCAAGAGCAGGATTAGGAGTGGGAGATGTGCGATCGCAGTCCATCGAGCTGAGCGTTTCCACACATCGGCGAAACGCTGATTCAGTGGTTGCGTAAGCGGTCTAGCAGGTTGCGACATCCGTTGCGGTTTAGGCTAATGAGGGTGAATTCAGTATCCCCATTCTACGGACTTTAGAAAAGTTGACGATTGAACGGTCAGGCGCTGATCGGGGCACAGTCCATCGTGGTTGGCAACAGGCTGCTCAACCTCGTGAAACAGTGTGGCTTCGCTAGCAAGGCATGAATTATTTTCATTAATGACGCGCTTCTTTGTTGCAATTCGCAACAGTAATGAAACAGATTGTGCATAAACTGTGCATAAATTGTGCAGGACTGAGGAATCGATTTCGTTTGTTGCTTGTAGCTTTTTTACGCCTGCGATAGATAGGTGGAACTCAGCTCACAAACCTACACAATTTGCATTTATTTTCCTCTTTGCTTGCTCAACCTGGTCTTTAGGATTGGGGTTTTGATTTTGTACTCGCTTTAAAACTAGTCTGAGCAAATATTGCGATCGCAAATTATTCAAGATCAAGAGCAATGACGATGCCAGAGAATAGATCAATAGAGTGGCCCCAACTCTTGTAGCCCATAAGGAATACCGTGTGTAGCGAACCAACGAGACTGAAAAAAGATATTAAATAATTCTTTAGATTGACGAAATATTTAAATCTTAGCTTTGCCTTCTTTCTACTGATAGAGACAGTCTCCCAACCCTTCATGAGAGACTAAACGCAGAGTGAATTCTATCAATCTTGCGTTAAAGCTTTATCTCTTTCTCATTCATTACGAGTAGATTTAGACAGATCTTCTACTGATCTCCACTATTTAGCGTATGTCTACTTAACCCTCTGAATCTGCTGTTGTCTATATCGTTCCACCAATGCTTTATCAAGATTTCCATCAAAATATAAGCAGATGTTTCCTGAGTCAAAGCAGTAGCCGATCTCATCTGGTTCGACATATATATTCACTGACGAGATATAAATTGCAACCAAAGTAGTAGGGTTTTGGGCTTGTTTATGCCGCGATCGCGCTCCTATTGTAAAGATAGTTTAACTAGACTTGCCATAAGCCGGAGTTAGCTGCTAACTCAGTACTGACGTTGAAATCGACTTTGCTTAGCAACTGCATCAAATCTCAACTTTTATGTTCTTGATTTTAGGCGAAGTCTAGTTTAGTCTCTATCCACGGTGCTTTACCCAGCCAAGGTCAAGCTTTCATTAACTCGGCACCTAGATGGATGGGATTGTAGTTCAGGAAACAGATCGAGTCGTTTGTTCCAGTATTGTTAGCTCAGAGTTCGAGTCCGGTGTTCGTATGAATTAGCCGCTAGTGCGATTTGAGCCAAAGTCTCCAGCACACGGCCAATGACACGTCAGATAACATCTCGTTCAAAGCAAAGCAATACAGGTCTTGCTCGGGGTTCTAAATCTTGTCCTTGAGGACTTGGGACGCAACTAAGCTGCTATCAAGATCTGTCATAGATCTTTATTAAGGCTATACATAGTCTTAAGGTTATGCATGCAAATTCATGCATGCTCTAATGAACTAATTCTTAAGCTTTCCCAAAATATTAATCAGTCTCTATTGAGACCATTTGAGTTTACCTGGATTTATATTTTCAACGGTTCCTAACTGTTAGACTCTATCCGAATTCGCTCTTAACGATTATTTCCGATGTTGTATTGACGTTTGATTAATAATGACTTAATTTTTTCGATACTTTCTGGTTCCCACACTTTGTAAACGTAAAGGTAAGGCGCAGCAATCGATATGACAGCCCTCTATAAATTCCAAGCCGATTTTGAAACGGGTTTAGCTGAACTCGATTCTGAAACTGACCACCAAAATGAGTTAGAAGAAAATGAGTTGGAGGAAGCGGTAGACCCGACTCCAACCGATGCATTGAATGGCGCTTTGGATAACGAAAAAGAGGATGCGAACTGGTCAGAAGATGACAGCATCTTGGTTGAGTTTTCCGAAGATGGCAATGTTAGTACGTCTGGATATAGCAAGACCATTTCTGATGATGCCGTCGGAGCATTTTTTAAGGAAATGGCTCGCTATCCATTGCTAAAAGCTGGGGAAGAAATTGAGCTGGCTCGTCAGGTGAAGTTCTTGGTGCAGATTGAGGAGCTGCGAGAGGCTTTTAAGGAAAAACATGAGCGCTTCCCGACCAAATCTGAAATTGCTGCTCAGCTTGAGATGACGGAGCGCCAGCTTGATCGGCAACTGCATCAAAGTCGGGGCGCAAAGCGCAAGATGATTCGCTCTAATCTGCGCCTCGTCGTGTCAATTGCTAAGCGCTATCTCAATCGTGGTGTGCCGTTCCTGGATCTCATTCAAGAGGGTGCCCTGGGGCTAAATCGGGCGACGGAAAAGTTTGATCCAGACAAAGGCTACAAGTTTTCTACCTATGCTTACTGGTGGATTCGGCAGGGCATTACTCGTACAATCGCGAATGATGCCCGTACAATTCGGCTACCGATTCACATTGTTGAGAAGCTGAATAAGCTGAAGAAGGCTCAGCGCGATCTGCGGCGTGAACTGAACCGTAATCCCAACGAAGATGAACTGGCAGAAGCGCTGGATATCACGACCGATCAACTGCGTAATTTGCAGCAGGTGCGGCGGCGTTCTCTGTCGCTCAACCATCGGGTAGGCAAGGGCGAAGATACAGAACTCATGGAACTACTGGAAGATGGTACTTCTCGCTCTCCTGAGATGCAGATGAGTGAGGCAATGATGCGTCAGGAGATCTGTGATGTGCTGGCTGAGGTGCTGACGCAGCGGGAGAAGGACATTATCTCGTTGCGCTATGGTCTGACGACAGGTGAACCTCACACCCTAGAGGAAGTGGGTGGTTTGTTCAACCTGTCCCGTGAGCGCGTTCGGCAGATTCAAACCAAGGCCATGCGTAAGCTCCGTCGTCCTCAGGTGGCGTCTCGGCTCAAGGGCTGGCTGCGCTAACGGTTGAGACCAGTTTGTCTATCATCAGGTGTGGATAAAGACTGATCGGGTAAGAGGAGGAATTGCGATCGCAGTTCCTCTTTTTGTATGGGAATTTACTAGGGAAATCAGGACAATCCTAGCTAAACTGCTATGATTTGCGGTTCAACTTATCCCTAGTCCAACCGTATCTGTTGTATTTTTCACATCCCTATGTCACCCACTGAAATCACGATTCGCGCTGCCACTCCTGCTGATGTGCCCACTGTGTTTCAACTGATCTTGGCGCTGGCCGAGTACGAAAAACTAACTCATGAGGTGACGGGTAGCCCAGTCGAGCTAGGACAAGCCCTATTTAGCGATCGCACTTATGCAGAAGCGGTTTTAGCGGAATCTGAGGGAAAAGCCGTCGGATTTGCCCTCTTTTTCTACAACTTCTCTACCTTCCTCACCAAACCAGGACTTTACCTCGAAGATCTGTTCGTTCTGCCCGAATTCCGGCGACGCGGCATTGGGCAAGCTCTACTCCGCTATCTCGCCCAGCGGGCCATTGATCAGGGCTGCGGACGCTTCGAGTGGTCAGTGCTGGACTGGAACGAACCTGCGATCGCGTTTTACCAACGAATGGGCGCGGACGTGCTACCCGATTGGCGCACCTGCCGCGTCACAGGTCACTCACTGATTCAGCTCGCCCAGTCATAAGAAATCTCGTTTTCTCACCTCACCCCTGACTCCTGACTCTCACGCTATCCTCGGCGTTTCACAAGCGCGGACGCAGCCCATAATTGCGATAAGTCAAATAATCCTGTAGCACGCGGTCATGATCGAAACAGAGATTCTTCGGAATTTGCCACATATCAAATACCTCTAGATGCTTAGCGTCATCTGCTGCCTGAGGAGTACCCATTGCCGTGGCGATGAATACTAGACTGATCGTATGCTGGCGCGGATCGCGCTCAGGATGGGAGTAAACATAAAACTGCTCCACCAAACTAACATCCAATCCCGTTTCTTCTTGGGCCTCGCGACAGGCTGCCGTCTCCATAGATTCCCCATAATCCACAAAGCCACCCGGCATAGCCCAACCATAGGGAGGATTTTTGCGCTCAATTAAGATAATCGGACGATGAGGCCGATCCACTAGCTCAATAATGATGTCAACTGTGGGACTAGGATTTCGATGAGTCATAGACGCGGTGAATTAGACAAAACACGAAATAAAGCTTTATTCAAGCTTATCGAACAAGTCGCTGAGACCAGCGATTGAGAACGTTTTTCTTTCTGCTCAACTCTTTCTTCTAAAGATGATCCCATCGCAACTTTACTTCTAGACTGATCGTGATAAAGTCTAGGCAAAATAAGGCTTGACCCAACTGATTGCTGTTCATTGATTGTCTTTCTATGGATCTTTCTCGTTCTTGCGGAGTTCTACTACATCCCACGTCCTTACCCAGTCGATTCGGCGTTGGTGATCTAGGGGAAGCAGCCTATCGCTTCGTCGATTTTCTAGCAGAAACCGGGCAGCAGCTTTGGCAAGTTCTGCCGCTTGGCCCGACGGGCTACGGGAACTCACCCTATCTGTCCTACTCATCAATGGCCGGAAATTCAGTCTTGATTAGCCCAGATGTGTTAATTGGGCATGGCTTCCTGAATCACGAAGACTTAACCGATGTGCCAGACTTTCCCACAGATCATGTGGATTACGACAAAGCTGTTCGCTACAAGATGGAGCTACTGGCAAAAGCGGCTGAACGCTTCAAGCATCAGGTTACTCCAGAGGTGCAGCAAGAATTTGCTCAATTTTGCGACGATCGGAAATTTTGGCTGGATGACTATGCCTTTTACATGGCACTGAAGCAAGCCCACAACGGCAGCAGTTGGTATGAATGGGAAGATGGTCTAGCTCGCCGCGATCCGGATACTATGCACCAATGGCATCTAAAGCTCTCCAGCGAAATTTTTTATTACAAATTTCTCCAGTTTGAGTTTTTCCGTCAGTGGATTAACCTCAAGCAATACGCCAACGAACGCGGCATTTATATCATCGGCGATATGCCCTTCTACGTTGCCCATGACAGCGTTGATGTTTGGGCTTTTCCACACAACTTTCTCTTAGATCCAGACACGCTACAGCCATCCAAGATTGCAGGTGTGCCACCCGACTACTTCAGTGAAACTGGTCAGCTATGGGGCAATCCGGTTTATGACTGGGATGCAATACAAGAGCGAGATTTTCGCTGGTGGCTCCAGCGGCTCCATGCGCTGCTAGAGTATGTTGACCTGATTCGGATTGACCACTTTCGGGGCTTTGAAGCATATTGGGCTGTTCCAGGCGGCGAGGAAACCGCTGTTAACGGTGAATGGGTCAAGTCACCGGGCAAAGAATTCTTCAAGGCTGTCCGAGCAGAACTGCACAGTCTACCGATTTTGGCTGAAGATTTGGGTTTGATTACGCCAGAGGTCGAAGAACTGCGCGATGCATTTGAGTTTCCAGGCATGAAAATCCTGCATTTTGCTTTTGGTTCCGGCCCAGGAAATCCCTATCTACCGTTTAACTATGTTCGCAACTGTCTGGTTTATACGGGCACCCACGACAACGATACGACGATAGGCTGGTGGGAAAAAATTGCCGACCATGAGCGTGCAGGTCTATTAGCGTACTTAGGTGAAGTTAGTTCAGAAGGCATTCACTGGGATTTAATGCGATTAGCCTTTAGCTCTATCGCTGATTACGCCATTGTGCCGCTGCAAGATTTATTGGGTCTGGGTTCAGAAGCCCGTATGAACACACCTGGCGTCGCAGAAGGCAACTGGGCCTGGCGATATCAGGCCGATGATTTGTCTGGGGAATTACGCGATCGCTTACGCCACCTGACGATGACTTATGGTCGAGCACCTGCCAACTGGCACTAGCTCTAAAAATAGCCACAGTCATCCTGGTTAGGATGTTTTGTGGTGCGGCTGAGCCGCACCACAAAAACGTTTGTGTTCTAACAGAACTAGGAAGCTATATTCATAAAAAGTCCAAGCGAGACGGCTGAGCCGTCCCGCTTGGACTTTTTAAACTCATTATTGGGGTAATGTCGATTCTGCTTCTATAAGCTGAGCTGTACTTTGGGGTTGAGGATAGGTTACTTCTTCAACGCTGCCGGGTTCTCCCAATTGCTCAGCGTCGCCGTTGTTATAGGCTACCATCACTCCGCCTGCGTTGCCTGCTCGCAGCGTCAGCTCCTCTTCTGCTGTCCATGTGCGCTCATCACCCGCTTGCAAAACGCCCTCAAATTCAGTTTGGCCGTCTACAACAATTCGCATCCAGGATTGAGCTGTCAGCGTGACTTCGATCTGAATTGGCCCAGAGGCGGCTTCATCATCTTCCTCTGCATCTTCTGCCGTGGTGGCTGTCGGTTCCTGATTGTTTCCCGCTGCATTGGTATTAGTGGCTGATGTACGTTCAACAGTACCTGCATTGGATTCAGGGTTAGGGACAACTTCAGCCGGAGCCGTTGTCGGACTACCAGAGCTGCCTGCAACGGTTGGAGACTCGGCTTGGCGCAATATGTGGGACAAGCCACCCACCGTTGCTGCAATCACCACAACATAGAGCAGATAGAGATGCAGTGGCCTCAACTGCGCTCCTGGCAGTTCTTTCCAGGACGGCTTCATGCTGTGGCTAGAACCTTCTACGGGCAGCACATCTGCGATTCCCTGACCGTCTAACCCCAGTGCCTCTGCATAGCGCTTGACAAACCCCCGAACATAGACCATCTCGGGTAGCTGCTCCATATCAGCAGCTTCAATCGCGTAGAGTAAGCGGCGCTGAATCAAGGTTTTTGTCGATAACTGTTCGATAGATAGCCCTTGTGCTTCACGAGTTTCACGAAGTTTGGCGGCAATTTCCTTGAACTGTTCGACCTGAATATCCTGAAGATGTGCGCGATCGCTCTTCATCGGTTAAAAATCCCTTGTGCAAGAGTAGGAACAACACGTCAGAGTAACGTTAACAATCGTTATTAAGAATCAATATAGGGCGGAATCCCTCATTTCGTCGATGAAAATGTATTAGAAGAATGGGGCTTTGGTAGTGCGATTTGCTGTAAGGACTGGATTTCCGCAAATTCTAAACAGCGAAACTGTCCGGGGGGTAAATCGCCCAACTCTAGTGATCCAATTGCCATCCGATGAAGTTGGATCACCGGATGACCTAGTAGCTCAGCGACTCGTCGAATCTGTCGCTTTCGTCCCTCCTGCAAGATAATCTCTAGTTGGGTTGAGGTTGGCATTTGATCGATGACGCGAACCTTTGCAGGTTGTGTTGGACGCCCATCTAGCAGTACGCCCTGTCGCCAATGAGCCAATTTTGCGGCGCTGGGATGTCCGTCTACTGTAACCCAGTAGGTTTTAGGAACGTGGTGGCGAGGATGAGTCAGTGCAAAGGTTAGATCGCCATCATTGGTTAATAATAATGCACCCGTTGAATTGGCATCTAAGCGTCCAACCGGATGTACGCCCTGCCCGTGCTGATAGGAATCTGGCAATAGGTCAATCACCGTCTGACGACGCTGGGGATCATCGCAGGTGGTCACGACATTTAGGGGTTTGTTGAGCAGGAGATAAATCCGATCGGGACGATTATGAGGGTGAATTAGCTGGCCGTCAACCGAGATTTTATCGACTTCAGGATCGGCTTTTTGGCCTAAAAGCGCAGGCTGGTCGTTGATCATCACCCGTCCTGCCTGAATCATGGCTTCGGCCTGGCGGCGAGATGCTACTCCCCAATGGGCTAGGATTTTCTGAAGTCGTTCAGCCATTGCTCGATCAGGTGAAGCTATACATGAGCGCAAGAAGCTACAAGTAAATATTACAAGATTGCTCTTGCGCTCTCTTAGATTAATCCTAAGACTGCTGCGATCGCACTTGATTGGCTTGGATGGGCGCGTCGTGATGGGGCAAATAGATTTGTAACCATGCGCCTCCGGTTTCGGGATGATTGCTGGCCATCACGTAACCGCCGTGAACCTCAACAATTTGGCGCACGATGGAAAGGCCCAAACCTGTGCCTGCGTTGGTTTGAATGGAATGTGCGATCGCAGCCGAATCAGATGACGCAGCAGCAATCCCCTCATACTCAAGGTGGCGCGCCCGCGATGATTCAGCCCGATAAAATCGCTCAAACACATAGGGAAGATCCGCTGCCTGGAAGCCCGATCCCATATCGATAACTTCTAGCGCAACGAACGGCTGCGTTTCTAGTGCAGAGGAAGAGGTGCGGGAACCGGAGAGGGCGGTGACGACTGAATTGGGAGGGGATGGCAGATCGGCAAATGTAATTTGATGTAGCCGAATTTGGATGATGCTGCGGGGAGGGCTGTACTTAATGGCATTATCCAGCAGGTTGATCAGGACTCGGAAAAACCGATGCTCATCGATCCGAATTCGCAGCAGTTGGGGGCCGTCATAGTCGAGCTGGAGCTGCTTTTTGCTAGACAGCGGATCGAGGTTGAGCCAGGCTCGCTGAATCAAGTCCGGCAAATTGACTAAATTTTGACTTAAAGCTTGGGCGGTAGGGCGCTCAATTTTGCTGAGATCCAGCAGATCTTGGACGAGGTTGCTCAACCGGATCGTTTCATTGAGTAGCCGATCAATCCAGCTCACTAAGGGAGAATCAAGCCGCGCTTTCAGCGTTTCAGCAATCAGACGAATGGAAGTCAGCGGCGTTTTCAGCTCATGGGCCACATCAGATGTCCAGCGATCGCGCTGCTGAGCCAGCAAGTGCGCTTCCTGCCGATCTTCAATGAAAACGCCAATGTGCTGCTGTAAGAGGGGAATGCCGTGGCCTCTGACGGGATACGAGGGCTGTCGAGAAATTGTGGCTGGATCGGCGGAAACGTGGTGCATCAGCCAGTCTTGTTGACAAACGCTCTGGGTGCGGCGGGTTTGGTCAATTAGCCGATCTAGCTCGTAGGAGCGAACCACTTCTAGCAGCAAACGCGGCCCTTCGGATGGACTAGAGGATAAGGCTGGTGGTGCGATCTCATCCTCTATCTCCACGGTAGCCTCAAACGTGATCTCAGAATCATTGATCCCCAACATCTGGCAAGCTTGACGATTGGCAAACGTTAAGCGATTTTCCTCGTCAACCTGGAGATAGCCCACGGGAGCGCGCCGCAGAACTTGCCGAGTTGCCTCTAGCTGCTGCTCAACCTTGCGGTATTGCTGCCGCTGCAAATCCAGTGAGATAGAGAGCTGTGATGCTACCGAGAGCGGAATGCCCTCATCTGCCCGTACCTCGCGCAGCAATTGACGCAGCCGACGATTCAGTCGAATGTATCGCAATCCGAAGATGAGAAAACCAACTAGTAGCCCAAGCAGAAACCACAGAATTTGCACAGTATCCAGTACTCAAACCCAGGGCATAAGCGTGGATTTATCATAGCAATCGGCCAGAGAAATCTGAGATTTAAATCTATCCAAAGCGGTAGCCAAAGCCGCGTACGGTTTTGAGATACTTTGGATTGCTCGGATCGTCCTCGATTTTTTCCCGCAGCCAGCGAATATGCACGTCTACGGTCTTGCTATCACCCATGAAATCGGGTTCCCAAATTCGCTCGATTAGCTGATCGCGAGACCAAACTCGACGAGGACTACCCATGAAGAGTTCAAGCATCTTGAATTCTTTGGGCGATAGATTGATATCCTGCTCCCGCACGGTGACGCGACATTCACTGGGATACAGGGCAATCTCGTCGAAACGAATTGTGTTGTCGGCGCTGATCGGCTGCGAGCCTCTGGAGCGACGGAGTAGGGCGCGACAGCGGGCAATCAGCTCGCGCATGCCAAACGGCTTGGTTAAATAATCATCTGCGCCAACTTCGAGGCCGACGACGCGATCGGTTTCCGTCCCTTTGGCGCTTAAAACGAGGATGGGGACATTGTTTTCTTGGTGACGCAGCAGGCGACAGAGGTCAAGTCCGTTAACATGAGGCAGCATCAAGTCCAGCACAATCAGGTCAAACGACTGTGCATCATCGGCTTGAGCATCTTGAAGATCCGTCATGATTTCTAAAGCTCGCCGCCCGTCTTCTGCCGTGACAACATCGTATCCCTCATCGGTCAGAGCTAGGGCAACCGTGTCGCGAATGATTTCTTCATCCTCAACCACCAGAATTCGGCCCAATCCAACTTGAGCTTTAGCCCGAGAATTTTCAAGAGTCAACATAATAGAATGCGATGTGTAGTGACCAATCGATGACTTGACCCGAAATCATGTCCAGGCTCATCTTATCAAAGTAAGCTGGGTCTAGCTACATCGTGTTTACCGAGGGATTTCACGAAGATGCCATCCGGCTATAGAATCCCAAGATGAATAATTGCCCGATTGATCGAGTGACTGATTCAGCGACGTGCCCAGTATGAGCGATCGCGACTTTATTATTTTGATGGTCTATTTAACCTGCGTTGCGCTGGTTTTTTATCGTGCCATTGATTCGCTCAAAGATCAGGTCACTATTCGTTTAGATCGCAAGGCGCTGCAAACGGAACTGGAGCGCAATGAATTAGTTGATTTTGTGACTATTGACTTCAAGTTTCGTCCGTTTTATGGTTTTGAGCCGCTGAATGCGCTTTCAATTGCGCTGCGAAATTTATCGGATGCTCTGCCGCTCTACATTGATTGGGACTATTGCGCTGTCACCGATTTGAAGCGGCAAACGAAGCGGGTGGTGCGGTTACCAGCGGGAATGCCAATTGACCTATCACAATCGCAGGTGCCAAGCATTGTGCATCCGGGTCAGACGCTACAGGAAATGATCACGGCGGAGAATACGTTTCAGCGCGATCCGCAGGCCAGTGGTAATGCGCTAATTAATAAGGTACCTCTGGTTAATCTTGCGATCGCAAAAAATCTATCCCGTTACGATCAGCTCACCTTTTCGCTCCAGCTTTTGCTGCACCAGCCCCAATCCGCTCGCTATCCCGAACCCAGCTACCGATATCTGGTCAATTGCACGTTCATCATTGAACGAGTCCATTGGACTCAGCGGGTTCCCGTGGCTCGATTCGTTCAAAATTTGCTGCAAGGGGTACTGCCTGATATTCCCAAAGGAGAAAGCATCCAGTTTTCATTCCAGTCACTCATCTGGCTGCTGATTCTAACTGTTGTCGTGTTGGTGCTGCGCTGGTTTATGAATAGCTAAAAGGTGCTGAGGGCATACAAAGTGCTGAGTGCTGAGTGCTAAGGACGGAGTCTGAGGAACACGCTTTAGCCTCACACCTCACGCCTCACGCTTTACGCCTCACGCCTTACTCACGATGAAGGGGGTAGCTGGGTTGCAATGGGACGCACAAAGATGGGGCGCAGTAAATAACCGACTAGAACGAAAAGTGCGATCGCACATGCGCCGATGCCAATCGGGTTCGGCAACCAAAACATAATTTCCAGATGATTCGTCTGCCCCGCTCTTGGCGACCACGACCAGCCTGTTTCACCGGGCTGCCGCTGGGGAATGTCTCCGGTTACGTCACCCGTATCAATCACTTCCAGCGGCCAAGGACTGCTGAAGTGAATATCCAGATTGAGCAGTGAACCGGAGTTGAGTAGGAGTTCTCCAGTTGCGGTGCGTAAGCCCAACGAAGATAAATCCAGGTCATAAATGAGCTGATTGCGAACGACGACGAGATAGTTGCGCTGTTGGATACGCAGATTGGACTCAATGCCGCTGAGGGCAGGCATGAGCATGCCGCTAGAGGAGGCCGGAGTGGCTAAATCCGCTGTCAGCAGCTCGGCCTGAAACAGCTGATTAAATTTTTTCTGGAGATCAGCCCCATTGTTGAAGGGCACTTGAATCTGCCAGTCTGCCTGCGATACGTGCCGGATTCGACCCCCAAACTGGCGCGTTTGTCTCTTCACGCTGCTCACCCAGTCCTGCACCGATGGGCTATTGGCCACTTGTTCCGACAGGTGAATTTGCTGGGTAACAACGCCATGATTGGCATGGTCAAAGTGAATATCAATGTTGTAGTCGGCGCATCCAGTAAGAAAGAACAATGCGATCGCAAATCCCAAAATTCGCCAATAGACTACTCTACTCAACCAGTTCTTGATTCGTCCCTGCTTTGCCATCTGAGTACTTTACTATTCGTGTTCCAATTGAGCTTCAATCCCTCTGGATCGCCACTGCTACGCAAAAAGCAGCCTGCCTTTCGGTTCTGGAATGGGTCGTCCTAATTCTTGTGCAGTCTCAATCCACTCTTGAATAACAACTTCAACATTTTGCACGGCATCTTGGTAGCTTTCGCCATCTGCCATACATCCTGGTAGCTCTGGCACCTCAACGATAAATGACTGGTCGTCTTCGCTCCAGTAAATAATCAGTTCGTATTTAATCGGCTGCATCTTGTTCTCCCAAGCGATGTTGATTGCCTGTAGTGGAACGTTACGTCAAGAACTTGGCTCAAACCTCTTAACTTCTGCTTATCTCCGTAAACGTCGGTGGTGTTGCCCGTTGATCTCGGTAATGATGTGAGCATACCAATCAACAACGTTAATCATGCTCTCAGCATTCGGAGCGCCGCATCAGCACAGTGCGGTGCTTTTATTTTGGCGGTTTGTACGACTAATCGCTGTCTTCATCGATAATTGCGTCGCGATCCAGCAGCAGCAGATCCCGTAGCTGATTCGCATCCAGCTCCGTCAGCCACTGTTCACCTGTGCCGACCACCTGTTCGGACAGCGCCTTCTTGCTTTCAATTAGTTCATGAATGCGTTCCTCCAGCGTGCCCGTGCAGACAAACTTATGTACCTGGACATTGCGGGTTTGGCCGATGCGGAATACGCGGTCGGTAGCCTGATTCTCGACTGCCGGATTCCACCAGCGGTCAAAGTGAAAAACGTGATTGGCGCGAGTCAAGTTCAATCCCACGCCGCCCGCTTTCAGTGACAGGATGAACACCTTGGGCGCACGCGGGTCGTGCTGAAAGCGGTTGACCATTTCTTCCCGCTTTTGCTTCGACGTGCTGCCGTAGAGGAAGAGCGTTTCCTGGCCCATGTGCTGTTCCAGGTAGGCTTGCAGCAGCTTACCCCACTCGGCGAATTGGGTAAAGATGAGGGCGCGATCGCCTTCGGAGACAACTTCTTCTAGCATTTCCACCAGGCGCAGCAGTTTACCGGAGCGTTGGGGTGAGTCACCCAGCTTGTTTTCGTCGAGGAACTGAGCTGGATGATTGCAGACTTGCTTCAGCTTCGTGAGCAGGGCCAGAATCATGCCGCGCCGCTGTACCCCTTCGGCATCATCAATTTGGGCCAGGGATTCATCCACCAGCTTTTGATACAAGACAGCCTGTTCTGCTGATAAACCGCAGAAGACCGTCATTTCCTGCTTTTCGGGCAGATCCTGAATAATATTCTTATCGGTTTTGAGGCGGCGTAGGATAAAAGGTTGAACGAGCGATCGCAATGTTTGCAGCGAATCGCCATCGCCATAGCGCTCAATCGGCACGGCAAACCGCTTCTGGAAAAAGTTGCGCGGTCCCAGGTAGCCCGGATTGAGGAAATCCATGATTGACCACAGTTCCGACAGTCGGTTCTCAACGGGTGTCCCCGTAAGGGCAATTTTGAACTGGGCTTCTAGCTCCCGCACGGCGCGTGACTGCTTGGCATCGGGATTCTTGATATTCTGCGCTTCATCCAGGACGATGCCCTGCCAGGAGACAGACTTGAGCACTTTGGCATCGCGGAATACGAGAGCATAGCTGGTGATCACCAAATTGACGCCAGTGGCGGCCTTTTTGAAGCCGGGACTCTTGGCGCGATCGCTGCCGTGATGCACCAGGGTTTTCAAATCCGGTGCAAACCGCTTCACTTCCCGTTCCCAGTTGCCCAAGACGGAGGTGGGGCAGACTAGCAAAATCGGTGCTTCCAGTGCATCCTGTTCGCGCAGATGGAGCAGGAAGGCGATCAGCTGAATCGTTTTGCCCAAGCCCATGTCGTCGGCCAGACACGCCCCCAGTCCCCACTGTTCCAAAAAGGCCAGCCAGGATACGCCCTTTGCCTGATACGGTCGCAGTTCGCCGTGGAACCCGGCGGGTTCGCTGATTTCCTCCAGCGTTTGGTTGCCAGTGGTCAGCGTACTGATCAGATTTTTCAGGGAGCCGGATGCCTCAAAGTTGATCACAGGCAGCTTTTCCAGCATCGGTGTTTCACCTGTGCTGATGCGGAGGGCATCCTCGACTGAGAGGGACAGCTTGTTTTTGCGGGTTTCAAAAAAGTTTTGAGCGGCTTTGATATCTTGAGGTCTGAGTTCGACCCACTCGCCATTGATTTCTACCAGCGGTGTATTCAGCGCCACCAGCCGATCAAACTCTTCCTTGGAAATGGTTTGGCCGCCGATAGAGAGCTGCCACTCGTAGTTGAGCAAGCTTTGTAAACCCATGCGCTGCTGCTTGCGCGATCGCGAGGCTTTGGCGGTGATGTTCAAGCCCAAGCGACTGGCCCAGCCGCCTTTTTCCTGTAAGCTGGGCGGCAGCAACACGCCAAAACCGCTGTCCCGCAGTCGCCATGCAATCGACTTGAGGAAGTCATACGCCTGCACCGGATCGAGCGTGCAGGACTGGGGCTGCTGTTCTTCCAGCGTCGGCTCCAGCACCGGATAGAGGCGAGCAGCCAATCCCAAGCCGCCCAGTAGGGTTTCTTGGGGATTGTAAACAGTGCGATTTTCGTAGTTGAGATTGGCGACAGGATTCTGCCAGATGGTGTCCGCATCGACAAAAATAGACTCGTCGTCTGCTGCTTGCAGGCCATATTCCAGCGTCCAGTCCAGCTTGCCCTGGGGCGGCGATTTTAGCTGAAAACAGGTGCGGAAATTGGCGATTCCATCCCGTAAACGGTTCTGTAAGGGAGCTGTCCAGGTGGATAACGCGCCCTGCAAGCGCTCTACCTGCTCCACGTCGGCCTCCACCACAGGTGACGTTCCAAGTGCCTGAATCCACTCCCGCACAGGCAGTTCACGGGAGAGCTGCGTGGCCGGAATCGTCTGCGACTGGGCAATCGCCCGCACCTGCACATCCACCACAGCGCTGAGGAAACTGAGAATCAACTGGCGCGGATTAGTGGGCATTGGCGTTTGCGCGATCGCATCTGAACTTGCCCCCTTCTTTTCATTGCCGTTCAACTCAGGATGTCCATCGTACAGACGGCAGACGCTCGGCATTTGGCGAGAAAACTGCTCCAGCCGCGCCTGATCCAGCGCACTATCCAGCAAGACCTGCCAATGCGCTTCCGGTATCGCTTTTTGCTTGGCTTCAACTGCGATCGCAGGTAGATATTTCGACCGCGCCATTAGATCTAACCCCCAGCGCAGCAGATGTGACCAGAAGCGCAGATCCGCTCCAATCGTCGAATCTTCTTCGGTGATTAAGCCCAAGGGCAAACTGTTCAAAAACTGCACCGCTTCCGTCGGTTCCAGCCAGAGACCTTGGACGCGCCAGGGATACAGTGCGATCGCAGTTTTCTGATCCACCTCAGCGTCGCTTTGCACCTGTCCTGACAAGCAGGGCATCAGCGTACTGTCGGTTACTTGAGTCGGTAGGCTCAGCAGTTGCGATCGCCAGCGGGTCTGTTTGGCATCAGTATTCAGGGCGGCAGATTTGCGGGTTTTAGTTTTGGTGGCTGACGTTTTGCCGGACGCCGCTAGGCCAAGCTGCACGTCATTGAGCGGCAGACGAAACGGGGCAGGCATATCATCACTGGCTTGCTCCTGTTCGGCCTGAAGAAAGGCAATCAACTCGTCCGGCGTCGTGGCAAACAGGTGATCGGGCACGGTGCTGATGTCGTCAACGGGGGCAGGTTCAGCGGATCGCCAGGTTTCGCCCCAGATAAATAACTGTTGAGATTGAGGCAGCCACCCACCGTGTAAAATCGCCATGCTGGTTCAGGTCTCTTACGAACGCCAATCGGCAGGGGTCTACAAACACGAATATTCGCAGTTGTTAGCGCTATATGAGTACTCTTGCCGTGTGGCCCTCACCCTAAATCCCTCTCCCTCAGGAGAGGGACTTTGAATATCTGGCTCCTCTTCTCCTGTGGGAGAAGGGGCTGGGGGATGAGGGCTACACGTCCTGCGATACTCTAAGCTGCCTAACGAACTGCGCCGCTGCCGTAGATCCATGATAGTCACTGGTTTCAATTCTCGGATACTGTTCTAAAGGTGTTGTTGGGAGAGATGCGACGCATCTCTCCCAACAACACACCAGAAACATAGCTAATTCTCGACCCGATAAATTTGCATCCCGCGTGCCTGATAGTTTTGCAGGGCGCTGGGATGATCGTTGCTACAGGTATGCACCCAAACCCGCTTGGTGCCTGCCCAGTCCCAGGCCGACTGGATCGCGTGCGTCAGCAGATAGCCGCCCAATCCTTGACCAATGAACTGCGGCGCGAGGCCAAAGTAGAGGATTTCGACAGTCTGACCGTCAGGGCGATGGAGTTCGTAGTAACCTGCGATCGCACCTTGGCAATAGGCCACCCACGTCCGATGATCATCGGCTTCTACGAGCTGCCGCCATTGCTCATCCGTCCAACTGAGCTTATCTGTCCACTGCCACGCTTCACCAATGAACTGATAGAGAAACCGATTGAACTGAAACTGCTTAATTTGACATTCAACAATGCTCAGCTCTGGTACAGCTGGTTTGGCCTGGAGCGCTTTGGGCGAAAGCATTTCAAGGTAATACGTGGTGATTGATGCTGTCATTGTGTTTTTGAATCATTTTTGTGCCTCAGCCCAATTTTCTGGATGAAGTTGATCGTTACTCCAGTTAACCGGATTCGTCTGAATGTAGCGTCGAGTATGCTCCAATGATTCTTCGTTGCGGATGATATGTTCGTAATAATTGCGCTGCCAAACGGGTGTTCTGGGCGTGTTCCGTAAGATGTTGATGCGTTTAGTTGCTGTCGATTTGAATCCCGTTATGAATGACGATAACGAACGAGATGCCATACGTTGTAGGGGCGAATGGCAATTCGCCCCTACGGGATTTTGCAGTTGATTAGACATCTGGGATGAATCATCCGATACCTGTTGTGATGTTTTGCCCTTAATAAATACGATGCCATGAATGTGATTGGGCATGACAACCCAGGCATCCAAATTGATTTCTTGTCGGATATTCTGCGATCGCAACCATTCTTCGGCAACAATTTCACCAAACGGATTCAATTGCATTTCACCGTCAACAACATTAATGAAATACGCACCCGGTGATGAATAATCGTATCCTTTGAGGCGAATGGAACGACGATGATGTTTATCAGGGTTGTATTTCATGCGAAATAGTTTTGATACACCGATGATTTAGGATGCCCATGTCGGTAACTATTTACACATTGTTGTAGGGGCGAATGGCCATCATTAGAGTCAACTTAAGGTTCTAGACTGAAGACTAC
>CBKWJC010000036.1:0-64738 GCA_966674685.1 uncultured bacterium | reverse complement strand
CCAACAGTGGGCCGACATTTGGGGCAACATCTCTGGCTGTCCACCCTAATCTCATCTTGAGATGCTTAAGTTGACTCCAGTGATGGCCATTCGCCCCTACGCAACATTTAGGGTTCTAAATTATTTTCCGCTTAAATGGAAAACTCTGCTTAGCCCCCTTAAAAAGGAACCCGCTCCAAGTTCCCCCTTTTTCTAAGCGAAGCCATGCCCGAAGGGCTACAGGGAGACTGAGGAGGAGAGGGTCAAGATATGTATAAACTAGCGTTACTGAGAGTTGGTTAGTCCGGCCAGCAATTGCTCTCCAATCTTTCAGCTTTAATCAAGTAGCGGCACATGGATAATGACCTAACACAAGGATGAAAACAAAAGGATCAAATATCGCCTTCCGAAACCATGAGCGAAATATTGTCCTCATAGTTCAGACAAATCGCCACGTTGACATACTCCAGAATCCGAATCAACCATTCAGTCTGCTGTTTCGTCTCCAGCATGAAGTGGTCAAACAGGATAGCTAGCTTCTGTTCTAGCCAGCTAAACGTGCTGCGGGAAACCAGCAGAATCCGCAGCAGCAGTCCAACCAGCATCACCGTCGGCACGTTACCATCCAAGTCCATGAGCATGCGGCAATCCTTGTAATGATTCACATCGTTGCGAACAATCAGAAAATCCAGCAGTTCTTTACAGACATGACGAACCAGACGCTGATTGAGCGGTGCATCATCCAATCGTTCTGCGATCGCACTGATGCGATCGCGTAATTTAATCGGAAATGACTTGGGGCTGTACTGTGGTGGAATCGCTTCCAGCAGGTATTCGTACAGCTCTCGCTTAAAGTCATGCAGCGTCATGATCCAGCGGGATTGGCCCTGAAATCGCTTGTGGGCATCATGGCAAGCGCCCATCGTGTCAAACTGCTGGATGGCTTCTCCTAATCCCGTTCCTGACAGCAGCGTAAAGTTATACTTGGCGGCTTTTTCCCACTCCTTTTCGCGCATTTCGGGATTCTGGCGCTGCTGGCTCAGCTTGAAATGCAGCTTGAAGCTGTCCAACTTCGACTGCTGCTGCTGCTGTGCCTGCATGCGGATATCGTGAATTAATTGAGCATGCCCCGTTTGCAGCGCCTGCGGCATCAGCGTTTGCTCACAGACAAACGGATAGCGAGGCCGCAAATTGTCTAGCTTCGTATCGGCTGTGTATCCATCGGCATCGGCTCCCTGATAGGACGACTGAATAAAATCAGCCAAATTCCTCAGTTCGCGATACTCATCCGTAGTCTGAAACTGCTGCACTAGACAATGCAGTTTTCGGGTACTCTTCAACTGAGAAGATGGAAATGAGTCTGCACTAAACAGGTCAATCAGCGGCGAGATCATCTGCCGATTAGCCGTGTGATAGTACCAGTTGTTGACGGCAATGTAGCAACTGCGATTGAAGAAGAAGGGATAATTCTGATCAATCTCCTGCGATCGCAAAACGCTGTGCAGCGCCTGCTGAATTCTCGAATTTTGCGGATAGGCTCCTCGAATAAACAACTGTTCGTAACGCTCAATCACCTCAATGGCGGTTTCCTGCTGAACAATCGTTTTCAGGTGAGCATAAATCGCGTTTTCTGGGGGACTAGGTGGACGGCGAAGCTGGTGCATCGGGGCAGATACTCCCATTGACAGGCCAAAACTCCCGCTAATATCCAGTCTATGTAAGTAGCTACATACAAATAAATGCAGGTCTAAAAAACCGGGGGAGCGCCCCTCCGGGACGCTCCCCCGGTTTTTTAGATGCGTTTATTAATGCCAACTTACTTATAGGAATCCAATTTATCTGTTGTGAAACGGTGACGGAGCCATCGTTTCACAACAGATAACAACAGATAAACTATGGCTTTTCAACCAAACTTGGATACAAAGGGAGATCTCAGAGTTTCTTTTACTTATACCTCTTTTTCTCTGGGAAAGAAGTATCGTTTTATATACTTATTCCGGATTTTTACTTTTTGTTGCTACTGGCTGCAGATAAAAGTTGCTAAAAGAGAAGAAGAATGAGAAGTCACTTGTGCGATCGCGCATCGCAATAGATTGTGACCTGAACACTGCTCTCCTTACTGGTTTCTTTACCATTGTGCGCTATGTTGCTCTAGCAATCAGTCCGCGCACTACACGTATTACATATTGATGCCACGCTAGAGAATCCATTGGGTACGTTTGACACCAGCTTTGATGTCGTTGCCTTCACGCAGCAGGGCATCGATTTCTTTGGCCAGGTCAACGGCTCAGTTGCGATCGCAGATAGCCTGTTAACCGTCAACCTCACAACCCCGCTCGGAGATGTCAAAAACACCTACGATCTAGCCACTATCGCGGGTCTGCTAGACGTACCCCTAGCGGATATTGTGTAATTTTGGTTTGACTTAGGTCAAAGAGTTTTGTCAATCGCTTAAATATAGTGAAAACGTTAAAACGATTGCGGAAAATATATGACAACTCTATTCGACAAATTAGGTGGTGCCGCTGCGGTTGATTTAGCGGTTGATAAGTTCTACGAGCGAGTTCTCCAGGATGACCGGATTAAGCATTTCTTTGCGGATGTAGATATGGTCAAGCAGCGGGCGCACCAGAAGGCATTTCTGACCTATGCCTTTGGTGGCACCGATAAATACAATGGTCGCTATATGCGGGAAGCTCACAAAGAGCTAGTGGAAAAGCATGGCCTCAACAGCGAACATTTTGATGCGGTGGCCGAAGATCTAATGGAAACGCTGAAAGAAATGGGAGTTCCGCCGGAACTACTGGATCAGGTAGCTGCGATCGCAGCCGCACCCCAGCACAAGCGGGATGTGCTGAATCAGTAGACTATCCTTCAACTAGATGTGAACAGCGATCGCAACTTGGAGTTGCGATCGCTGTTCACAATAGACTGCCAAGATACCAAATTCGGTTCTGGAACCGTGTGATCAAGCATGATAGGTTGTAAATCAAGATCTTCGGCCTGTGACCAACCTATTATGAAGAGCAAAACCTTAAGTATCACTGGACTGATTCCATCCTTCCAGCTCCCGGCGGTCAACCGCGATGTAGAGATTAGCCCGTGGGACTATAAGCAGCGTCGAAGCCTAGTTATATTTCTGTTTCACGATGCCACCTGTGCGGCTTGCTCCAACCTGTTGTTGAATTTAGCTCAGCATTACGCGGCGTATCGCAATGCTGAAACAGAGGTGCTTGCGATAGCAACCAGCGCTCAACCAGAGACCATTCAATCACTGCAACAGTTTGCCGACCAACATGAAATTCCGTTTCCAGTGCTGTGGGATCAGCAGGGAGCGGTACAGCAAGCGTATTGTGGAGCCATAGCTGACTCGTCACCCGTTGGTGTTTTTGTGTGCGATCGCTATGGTGAACTCTACATGCAAGCAGTTGAACAGGAAGCCGATCAACTCCCTGCTGAAGCTGAAATTAGAGGCTGGGTTGAATTTGTGGATATGCAGTGCCCCGAATGTTTTCCACCCAGTTGGCGATAGCGTAAACAACCCAATTTGCACAGAAGCGTAGGATGCACGTCACATTTGCTCAGCGAGATAATCTACGACCTCAGTGAGCGAACTGCTCTGACTGAAAACGTGCCGCTGTCGGTCTGCTCCTGTGCCCTGTCGGAGCGTGCGCTGTGCGATCGCAACTACTTCCTCCCACTCTGCCCAGTCCTCCAAAGCAGGGCGCACAAAAGCCAACAGCTTTTCAATTAACTGGTGAGCAGGAACGGCTTGAGCCGTGTCTACATCTACTAAATTTGCAGCTAATCCCCAGCGAGCTGCTTTCCACCGAGCAGCAGAGAGGACTTCAGGCCGCACAGTGACATAGGGAATACCCAACTGAATCTGCTCGTAGCAGGTACGCACTAACGCCCGCACGAGACCAGCCAGCATCACCGTTTCATCCACGGTCAATGGCATATCCGGAATGCGAAATTCCAGCGTCGGAAACCGCTCCGACGGGCGCAGATCCCAACACACTTGACTAACACTATCAATAATTTGAGTATCCAGTAGGTTTTGCACCGTAGCGCGATACTCCCGATAGGATGCAAACGGCTGAGGGCAACCTGTCATGGGCAACCGCTGAATCAGCACCGTCCGATAGCTGGCATATTGAGTATCCCGCCCCAGCCAAAAGGGCGAAGAAGCCGATAGCGCCAGCAGTGGAGCTAGCCAGTGCCGCACTCGATTCATGATCTGAATAGTCAAATCGCGATCGCAGATGCCCACATGCACATGGCAACCAAACGTAACTAGCTCATGCATCAGTCCCTGGTAGCGGTTCGCCAGCTCTTGATAGCAGGATTTTGGCGTTAGTAACTGCTCCTGCCAAGAGGCAAACGGATGGGTTCCGGCAGCGGCCAGCCGACAGCCTACGCTATTGGCAGCGGCAATCAAATTACGACGCAGCTGGGTCAAGTGAGAGCGAACGTCTTCTAATGAATGGCAGACGGGCGTCGCTATCTCAATTTGGGACTGCCGAAATTCCAACTGTACCCTATCACCCGAGGAAACTTGAGCAATCGGCAGGATGAGGTGTGATTTTGGGCAAAGATTGCGAGTTTCTGGATCAATAACTTGATACTCTTCCTCAACTCCAACCGTAAATGATTCATGGGTTGGCAACATTTTTTAATGGTTTTTCAGCTAAAAACTTTGAATTAGACCACATATAGCGTTTTTCAGTCTAGTGCGGTGCAGACAAGGGGTTTAAGTCCCTTGTTTATGAGGGATGAGTGCACCTCGCCAGCTTAGTAAATGCTGTAAGTAGTCTGTCAACTTTGTTTTAATGGGTTTTGCTAGTTGATGTGCCGCGCGGCGCGCAGCACATCAACTAGCAAAACTTAATTTACAGAGTACTTAGTTTGTCGCTGGCAGCAGATTTCTCAGTATCCAAACCTTGCAAAATAGTGGTCACGGCTTTACCTAACGCACCTATAAAGTTAAATTCAGTATTTTTAATTTAAGTCAGACTGGCTCAAATTTATTCAGTCACACTGTCATCCAAAAGATATAAATTTTTAGTTGCCTAATCCTATGGGTGGAGTTAGCAAATAGGAAGCTAGATCCACTATTAAACGCAAGACCGCAACACAATCCAAACAATATTCTGCCAAATCAAATCTATGGCTTATTCCAATCTCGCTCCGGATCAAGCTAGTAGCAATCTGGTGCTGCCCTTTGATGGTCAAACACCGGATTACCAAACCGGATCTATTTTCTTTATTGGCAACGCCACAACCATCATTCGCTATGGTGGCTTCACAATTCTGACTGACCCTAATTTTCTGCACCAAGGGGAGCATGTTCACTTAGGCTATGGCTTACGGTCAGCTCGTCGCACAAACCCAGCCATCGAGCTAGATGACCTGCCGCCAATTGATTTTGTGGTGCTGTCTCACATGCATGAAGATCATTTTGACCGGGTTGTGGAGCAAAAATTGGATAAAGATTTGCCCATTGTGACCACGCATCAGGCTGTTAGAAAACTAGCGAATAAAGGTTTTCGAGCAGGCTATGGTCTGGATCACTGGCAGGATTGCGCGATCGCAAAAGGCGACTCCCGTTTACGACTAACTGCCATGCCAGGACGACATGGGCCACCTGTGCTGGCCTCGCTTCTACCAGATGTAAATGGCAGCCTGCTGGAGTTTCAGCGCCCTGATAATCAATCCCCCTTTCGCCTTTACATTAGTGGTGACACCCTTATTCATCAGCCGCTAGAGGAAATTCCCAAACGCTATCCTGACATCAATTTAGCGTTGATTCACTTGGGCGGCACTAAGATTCTGGGCATCCTACTCACGATGGATGCTGAGCAAGGCATTCAGGCCATTCAGATGATTGCGCCACAGACTGCCATTCCGATTCACTTCAATGACTACACAGTCATGAAATCGCCCCTCAGCGACTTTATTAAAGCAGCAGAAGCAGCTCAATTAGACACTCAGATTCAATATTTAGATCACGGTGATACGTACAGATTCAATGTTCCTTTTGGCGCAAAGTAGCTCTATTTTTTATCTCTTTTGTCACGCTTTATACGGTTTGAAATCTATCTAGCGGGCATGTAAGTCAGGGTGTTTTTCAAGTGAATATTGCTGTAAGTGAGACAAATGGACAGTTAAGGACGATTTAATGGTTCAGCTAACAGCAATTAACTATGACACCGCTGAGCGGAAGTTTATTTATCTTTTAGAAGTAGAAAACCTAGACAGCATAATAGACACCCAACCGAAGCTGGTTGCTGAATTTGAGCAGGCACTTGATAATGCGATCGCAACTGCCTATCACTCCTCCTCTCCCTGCCATCAGGCTCATTATTTTTTGCAGCGTGTCTTATACCGAATCAATCGACTCAAGCTGTTTTGGTATGACGACTTAAAGCGATACACAAACGAAAATTCCACCTATCTCAAAAACATCCGCGATCGCATCGAATCTGCTTGGCAACAGTGGGAGCTGGCTCAGCTTGATGTAGACACCTTACAAACTATGCAGGCTGAGCAGATCAAGCAGGCACTGCGCGATCGCACTGCGGCAGATGTCGATCCGCCTCTGTCGGAAGATGGCCGCTACTTCCGCGACCAGATGACGGAAGCCGGATATCGCCGCCTACTGGCAATTGCCTCGCTGGATGGTCTAGTGGAAGCTAGCCAGCTCTCTCGCACTTTGGGCGGCGTGGGGAACGAGATTCATGCTGTACTTACGCGTTTGCTGGTGGAAGAATATGGCGCAGGACGTTTGAGTCGTAAGCATTCTACTTTCTTCACCACCATGCTGGAAACGCTGGGCATGGACACCACGCCAGAAGCCTATTTGGACTGGGTACCTTGGGAAGTACTGGCGATTATCAACCACAGCTTTTTCATTAGCGATCGCAAACGCGATTTCCTGCGCTACGTTGGCGGACTGCTCTACGGCGAACTGACCGTCCCCGCCACTTTCATCCCCTACCAACAGGCCGGACAGCGACTCGGCATCCCAGACGAAGCCATGAGCTACTGGAATCTGCACATTAAAGTCGATGAGCTACACGGTCAGTGGATGCTCGACGACGCAGCCCTACCACTCGTTGATCGCTATCCTAACCAAGCCTGGGAAATCCTGCTGGGCTACGAACAGCAGCGTCTACTTGGAGATCGAGCCGGATCTGCGATCGCAGATGCTGTTAAAGCGGCTGATCGGGCGCAAGACTTCTTAGTTCGTGAGGAGAGAAGCGTAAGGCGTGAGGCGTAAAAACAGAAGCTGTCGGGTGGGCGATGCCCACCCAGCCTTTTGCAGTTTCATACTGTGATCCCCCTCACTCCTTACTCCTCACCCCTCACCCCTCACTCCTTACCTCCTGAACAGAATGAAAGACACCCTCCTATCCCCTACACCCACCACCTCCGTTTCGCTGCCAACACGCCCAACAACAGCAGTTCCTTCCCCCAGCAAAGTGTTCTTTTGCCCGGAAGAATCTCGCTTTTATTCACAATGCCTAGAAAAAATGCTGCTGAACCACTGCTCCGCTGCCGAAACCATTGTAGAGTTTGGCTCTGGGGACGGGAGCGCTGTCATCAATAGCTTACTCAATACCCCGTTTAACGGCATAATTCACGGTTACGAACTGAACCCAACGGCCTGCCAAGTCGCCCAAACCCATATCCATCAACATAAACTGGCAACCCGCTACATTGTCCATCATCAGTGTTTTTTTGAAGGGCTGAAGCAAATTTCCGCTCAGTGCCTAATTGCCAATCCGCCCTACATCCCTGCTCCGGATAACAACATCCTCATGCCCGAACTCTACGGTGGCATTGATGGAGCGACGATTACCAAGAAACTACTCACCGTAGGCTGTGAGCAGGTGATGATGATGATTTCCGCCTACTCTAATCCCATTGATACCATTCGCCACGCTCAGGCTCAGGGGTATCAGGTGGTGGACTTCATGGTCACACCCCTACCTTTTGGCTGCTACAGCTCTGAACCCAAGGTGAAAAGCTGGATTGCTCAACTGCGATCGCAAAACAAAGCGTTCTACTCCTCCAACATCTACTTCCTCACAGGCGTTCTCTTTCAACAGCGAAATCCTGCTGTGGCGGATCTGTCGGATGAACTGTTGAAGGTGTTGACTGTTTTGTAGGGCTAACGCTGAGAGACGGCTATTTCAAAGAGTTGTACAGGTTTACCTATCAAAGCTTGTCAGAGCGCAGAATTTGGAGTAGCTCTTGTGCTGCAAAGGGTTTCGGTAAGAAGCCTTGAAAACCGCGTTGTTCAGCTTGAGCAGCAGCATCGGTTGAGTTCAAACCGCTGGTGGCAATAATCCGCAGGTTAGGATTGATACGGCGCATGAGTGGAACCGCTGATAGGCCATCCAAATTCGGCATCATCAAGTCCATCAGGACGCTGTAAACTTCGTTTTTGTACTCAGCTAAAAGTGCGATCGCGCTCACACCATCCGGAGCAGTAATAACGCGATAGTTGTAGGCTTCAAGCGTCGTTTGAGTAATCTCGCAGATGGCGGGTTCATCATCTACGATCAGAACTAACTCGCCATGTCCAGCCAGCAAATCTAAGGAGTCGATAGGTTTAGGTACAGCCACCTCAGTTGCTGGGAGATGAACCTTAAACTGGCTGCCGTGATCAACTTCGCTCATGACATCAAGAAACCCACCGTGACTTTTAATAATTCCCAAAACCGCTGATAGACCTAATCCGGTACCCTTACCAATCTCTTTAGTGGTAAAAAAGGGATCAAAGATCCGATGCAGGATGTCCGGCGGCATACCGGTGCCCGTATCGCTGATGGTGACTAAAACATAGCGCCCTACCTGCGCCTCTAAATGTAGTTGCGCTAGCTGCTCATCTACAAACTTGTTTTCAGCCGTAATCTTTAAGATGCCGCCATCTGGCATTGCATCGCGGGCATTAACGCAGAGATTCATAAACACCTGATGCAGTTGAGTCGCATCGCCAGAAACTGTCCACAGGTCTGGATAAATGTCGGTTTGAATCTCAATTGACTTCGGCAGCGTTTGCCGCACGAGCTTACTAATTTCCTTCAGCAGCGGACTAACTTGCAGGCTGAAGCGTTTACCCTCTACGCCTCGGGCAAAGGCAAGAATTTGCTTAACTAAATCAACGCCTCGGTGCGCGCTATTTTCTAGAATTTCTAGCCGCTGACGGGTTTGCTCATTGAGATTGGGTATCATCCGAGGCAGCAGTTGAACGGCCAGTAGAATGGGGGTCAAAATATTGTTTAAATCGTGGGCAATGCCGCTGGCGAGAGTCCCTAAGCTCTCCAGCCGCTGCGCCCGCAGGAACTGCTCTTCTAGGTGTTTTTTCTCAGTGATATCGATGTAGATCCCCAGCAGTCGTAGGGGTTGGCCCGCTAGATCAAAAAATAAGCTACTCTGAATCGCAATCCACCGCGTTTTACCTGCATCGTCCAAAACTCGAAACTCTGTATTTAGCCCCCGTCCAGCCTGAACCGACTGATGCAGTTCTTGTTCGACTCGCTTGAGGTCATCTGGTTCTAAGATCCAGATCCATTTGGCTTGATGATCGGTAAAACCATTAGGAGCCGCAGAGTTTAAAGGA
This sequence comes from uncultured bacterium, assembly GCA_966674685.1. Classification (GTDB taxonomy): domain Bacteria; phylum Cyanobacteriota; class Cyanobacteriia; order Phormidesmidales; family Phormidesmidaceae; genus Thainema. The sequence continues at coordinate 55,128 of CBKWJC010000036.1, read as the reverse complement.
GATGCTGTGCGGGCAGAAGCAGCCCTATTCTGTCTCTCTCGCTCTACCTCATTGTGTACGCCAACAGTCTCTAGTTCCACGCCCCAGGTGATGCGATCGGAGGGGATGTGCCACTCAAACGTGCCCATTTTGGCGGCTTTTTGAGCCAGGGTCAGCCGTTCCTGAATCCGCTGGCGCTGGACAACTTCCTGCCGCAGTTGCTCATTGGCGGTTTCTAGCTCGGCTGTACGCTCCTGCACCCGTTCTTCCAGCGCCTCATTCGCCTGTCGCAGTGCTACGGCAGTTTGCTTGCGCTCAATGGCGTAGCGCAGCGATCGCACCAGTAGCTCCTGGTTCATTTGTCGCTTCATCAGGTAGTCCTGCGCTCCGTGCCGCACTGCTTCCACCGCTAGATCGTCATCGTTAGTATTCGTCAACACCACAATCGGTAGGGTCGGCGCATCCCGGATTAACGTGTCCAGGGAATCTAGACCACTGCTATCGGGCAGCGTCAGATCGAGCAGCACTACATCAAAGGGATCGGTGCGAAGCCGCTCAATCGCTTCTCCCAAGCGCTTAGCGTGAGACAGGACAAAGCGGCTGCGTGGCGTTCCTTTGAGGACTTCTTGAATCAAACGGGCTTCTGCCACATTGTCCTCAATCAGCAGAACGTTGACGAGCGGTTTGCCTAAGGGCCGTTGGACGGTAGTTTGGCTGTCTCTAACCAAAATGCCTCAATCCCTCGAACGATTTTGAACAGTTGCGCTAGATTACGTGACTTGGAAATATAGCAATTCACGTATAGATCATAGCTCTTACTGATATCTTCCTCATTGCGGGAGGTGGTCAGCACGATGATCGGGATGTGCTTGAGTGCGTCGTCAGCTTTGATTTCAGCTAGCACCTCCCGACCATCTTTTTTCGGCAGATTCAAGTCCAGCAGGATAAGGTCGGGGCGATGTGCGATCGCATCTTCCCCATCCTGCTGTAGGTAAGCCATTGCCTCCATGCCATCGCGAGCAATCTCGACCTCGCAAGGGACGCTACTGCTCTTGAGGGCTTCTTGAATCAGTCGAATATCGCCCCGATTATCCTCGATTAAAAAGATACGTTTGGGCTTTTCGTCCATTACCATGATTGCGATCGCGTCCTTCAACCGGAATGGTGAAATAAAACGTTGCGCCTTCTCCTACTTGGGATTCGACCCAAATGCGACCCCGATGGCATTCGACAATCTTCTTACAGATTGCCAGTCCCATACCGGAACCCGGATATTCATCGCGAGTGTGGAGCCGCTGGAAAATGATGAAAATGCGCTCTGCAAACTGCGGATCAAGGCCGATGCCGTTGTCCTTCACTGAGAACAGCCAAGCATCTTCCTGACGCTGCACACCGATGTGGATGCGCGGCGGCTCCGACGGCTTGCGGAACTTAATCGCATTGCCAATCAGGTTCTGGAAGAGCTGCATCAACTGAGTGCCATCCGCCACGATGGTAGGTAGCAAATCCACCGTAATCATAGCGTTGGCATCGGCAATCCGGCCTCGCAAATTATTCATTGCCTGATCGAGTGAATCCTGCACGTCCGTCAGTTCCCGATCAATCCCTTTCAGATCAACCTTGGAATAGGCCAGCACATCGTCAATTAGGGTCTGCATCAAGCTCACACCCTCAACTGCAAAGCCAATAAACTCCTTCCCGTCTTGACCCAACTCGGCATCGTAGCGCATTTCCAGAAGCTGCACGAAGTTTGCCACCTGATTCAGCGGTTCCTGCAAATCGTGCGAAGCAACGTAGGCAAACCGCTTCAGCTCAGCGTTTGAGCGTTCGAGATCCTGAGCTAGTAAGGCTAGTTCTTCCGCCTGCCGCAGGACGATGTTAACGATTGCCTTACGCAGTTCAAGCGCCGCTCTCACCTCAACCGTTTTCCACGGTAGGGACTGGAGCTTGACCGTTTCTTTCCAGAGCTGGAACGACTTACGCGGACAGAGCCACTGGTTTTCCGCTTCTCCCTCCAGCGTATAGGCGTTATTCGGATCGCCGCCCCAGTTGACGGTTTGAATTACCTCTGGCCGGAACCACAACACATAGCTACGCTTCGAGATCGGGATGGCGAGCAGACCACTGGCTACGTCTTTGAACCGCTGGGCATCGGAATACACCAGCGGCAGCGCACTGGTTTCAAAAATTTCGCCATCAACGGTTCTATTCAGCCACTGCACCAGGTAGTTCAGCTCTTCCTCAGACGGCGTGCGGCCAATCGTTGTCCAGTGACCGTTGAAGCAAATAGCGGCTCCTTTAGCATCGACTAAATCCAGTAAACTCGGCTCCTGCTGCACCAGACCGTGTACAAAATAGTCCTCCTGCGCCATCCGGTCAACTAAACGGGACTGCACCTGAGCCAGCTTCATCCGGTAGTTGTGGTCGGCTTCCTCTTCACGGGTGGAAATTTCAGAGAAAATCACCCGACCCAGGAATTCACAGGCTTTTCGCAGTTCGTAGGGTACGTGCTTGGGTGTACGGTGGTGGCAGGCGATCAGTCCCCACAGTTTCTGATCCTTCATCAAGGAGATGGTCAGCGATGATCCCACCTGCATATGGCTGAGGTACTCAATATGACAGCGGTAGGGCTGACGCAGAACGGACATAATTAAATCCGTCGGCTGGCCTGTGATTGGATTACTGGCCGGATATAGATCGACAGGTTCCGCCTTGGCATCGGGGATCACCCGAATCCAGTTAGAAAGGAACATTTTGCGAGCAGGTTGCGGCACGTCCGATTCCGGGAAATGCAGACCCAGATAGGATTCCATTCCCTCAACTAGCTCTTCCGCTAGCACCTCACCGTGACCATCATCGTCAAACTTGTAGAGCATGACCCGGTCAAACCCCGTCACGCGGCGCACCTCATGCACAATAATCCGGCAGAAATCCACCAGATTTGGCGTCGTCTCAAGCTGGCTGATCGATGCTCTAGCTAGGTGATAAAAGCTGAGGAATGGAATATTTTCCTGCGTCAGGGCGGGTTCTAGCTCGACGATTAGGAACCCATCAGCGCTGCGGTGAAAAATCGCGTCGTAAACACCGTAGTCGTCTCCTTTACGCCGCACCCAAACCTTGGTTGGGTTAATAATGTCTAAATTTTCGTAATACAGTCCAGCCCGGAACTGATCGACCTGATAGGGATCAAGCAAATCATCAAGGGTTTTGCCAAGTACCTCTTCCGGCGGCAAGCCCAAAGCTGTACGGGTATTGCGGCTGACTTGCAGCACGGTTAGATCCGACTCCTGTAGCACCAACAGTACGCCGTGGGGCTGCACTTGAGTCAGTGTATTGATATCAGGCTGTTTTAAGTTAGTTAGATTCAATCCCGCAAGACTGATCTCTTGATTTAAATTGGCTGCGGTCATAGGGAGATCCCCCAATCATAAAGATTGTGAATGTTTGCTTCTGGTGTTTGATTTTGAACTGAGTCTGATGAGTCTAATCAGTCTGACAAATGAGCAGAGTATGCCTGATTGGTAAGCGGCTGTAATTAACTGAGGATGGATGATGCGATCGCAACTCCAGCATCAACTAGCATCAACATGTATTTAGCTGGGCTGCGCTGCTTTTAATTCAACCGATGAGTTTGTCGCGTGAACCCGTCGTGCTTTGCAGACATTCGCCTACTTATACCAATAGAGACTTGAGCTATCACCACTAGTCACACAATTGCAGCATAGCGTGGATGATTTTCAAACCAGCGAGGGAAATCTTAAATCAATTCTAAGTTTTAGTTGGCCACGAATTTTGGTCGATTTATTAGCAGTAAATCGCTGGGAAAAGCTGCGTAAATTTGAGCTTTGATCGCAAAGTTTAAACAACAACACAAAAGTTATATATAGCAAAAGTGCTACTTTTGTTCCGTTAATAAATCTTTTATCGTAGGTTATAGCGGTGCGTGAAGCGGTTGGGTTTCGCATGGCTCAACCCAACCTACAAAACTACAGCCTTTAAAGCCTTTACAGCCCCAAAAACGGTGCATTTCGCTTTGCTCAACACACCCTACGCTCACTCCACCCTCAATCTACTGGCAACGTCACAATCTCCAGCCAAAAATCCTCAATTCGTTTAACAATTTGGGATAGCTGCTCCAAATCAGACGATTTCACGACATAGCAGTTACCTTGATGAGCATAACTGTACAGAATGTCGGCATCGCTGTCCGATACCGTGAATACAATTGTGGGAATTCGCTTTAGACTACTGTCGGTTTTGATGTCAGCCAAAATATCTCTGCCATCTCGTCCCGGCAGATTGAGATCCAGCAAGATTAAATCAGGATGAGCGGCTTCACTGTATGACCCTCGACGATGTAAAAAATCTAAAGCGCGATCGCCATCACCAATTGTTTCTAAATGATGAGGTTTGCCGCTGCTGCACAAGACTCGCTGGATGGTATCAACATGCTCAGGATTATGATCTAACACCAAAATGAAGCGTTCTGTTCCACCAGTCTGCATGGGCTGACTCCGTCTCCAACTGCTAGGCTATGACAGTCATAGCGGACTGTAGCTGCAAATCTTAAAAATCTGCTAAAAATTCTTAGGTTTGAGCGAGGAATATTTACACCTATGGGCATGTTCTCAGTTAGGCTGACTTGATCCGTTTTGAGTTTTGAGTGAAGAGGTAGATGGGTAGGTAAGTAGATGGGTCGATGAGTAGATGGGTGGACGAGTGGATGGGTGAATAGGTGATCGCGTAATGGAATGACAAAGCCAATCTATCCCTTATCCCGTCACCCTATTACCCATCCACTCGTCCACCCTAACCACGATCACTTCCTTTACAGCCTTTACAGCCCTTTACAGCTCTCTACAGCCCTTCCACTCCTCACATCCTACAGAATGCCCCACTCCTCTACGCCTAGAACTGAATTCTTAGCAGGTGCCCGCGATATTGTGCCGCTGGTGGTTGGCGCAATTCCATTTGGCATTATTTTTGGCACGCTGGCGCAGAGTGGTGGCCTACCGTTTAGTGCAACGGTTGGCATGTCGGCTTTTGTGTTTGCGGGATCGGCTCAGTTTATTGCGCTGGGGCTGTTAGCGGCGGGTAGCAGCTTACCGCTGATTGTATTAACTACCTTTGTCGTTAATCTGCGCCATTTGCTCTATGCCGCCAGTTTGGTACCTCATGTGCGCCATTTGCCGCAGCGGTGGAAAGTGCCGATTGGCTTTTGGCTGACTGATGAAGCGTTTATGGTGGGGATTCATCGCTATCAGCAGCCGGATCAGAGTCCGTATAAGCATTGGTACTACATTGGTGCCGCACTGACGATGTATAGCAGTTGGCAGGTTTGTACCTGGATTGGGCTAACGGCTGGGCGACTGGTGCCGAATCTAGCTGCTTTAGGACTTGATTTCGCGATGGTTGCTACGTTTATTGGCATGGTGGTGCCCTATGTTCGTACCCGACCGATGGCTGCAACCGTGATTACGGCTGGGATAATGGCGCTAGTTTGCCACGGTTTACCGCATCAGTTGGGGCTGATGGTGGCTGCGATCGCAGGTGTGGCGGCGGGGGTGATCACAAGTGCGATCGCACCGTTACATGAGGAGTGAGGAGTGAGGAGTAGGTGGGTGAGGTTAGGTGGATGGAGTGTGAGTGGTTAGTTCTGCGATCGCGAGGGCTAAACGTTCGGGTTCGAGGGGTTTAGCGATGTGCTTTTGAAACCCATGTCTGAGAGCGCGTTGGGCATCTTCATCGCGCACGTAGGCTGTGAGTGCGATCGCAGGTATGTCTCCACCTTGTTCGGGTGGTAATGCTCGAATTCGGCGGATCAGGTCGTAGCCGTCCATATTGGGCATACCGATATCGCAGACCAGGATGTCGGGCTGAAACGTTGCCAGATGAGCCAGCACTTCCTCTCCAGCCCCAACCACTTTCACCTCAGCGCCATACTGCTCTAGCAGCGTCGTCAATAACTCACGGGCATCTTCAATATCATCAGCCGCTAAAATTTTTATGCCCGTCAAGTTCAAGTCGGCTGACGAGGATAAATTAGAGGATGAGTGACTGACTCCACAGATCGACAGGGGCAGCAGTACGGTAAACGTTGCGCCTCGTCCCTCACCCTCGCTATAGGCAGTAATTGATCCACCGTGAGCATCAACTAAATGCTTAACAATAGAGAGTCCCAAACCGAGTCCCCCATACTGGCGAGTTGTAGACGCATCAGCCTGACGGAAGGACTGGAAGATGTAAGGCAGAAAGTCGGGATCAATGCCGCGACCTGTGTCGGTGACGGTGAGCTGGGCGTAGGCGGGTGAATGGGTGGATGGGTGAATGGGTGGATGGGTGGATGGGTAAGAGGGTTGATGGGTTGATGGGAACACTCTCACGCTGCCACGCTCCCCTGCTGCTACGCTCCCCTGCTGCCACGCTCCGACCTGCTCCAACCGCACCTCAACCTGACCACCATTAGCTGTGAACTTAATCGCATTGGACAGCAGATTCCAGATAATTTGCTGTAGTCTTGCCTCGTCGCCTCTGACTTGACAGGCATCTATCATTTCAAATCGAAGCGAGATAGACTTGGCTTCGGCTGCTGTACGAACGACCTCAAGGGCAGCTTGAATCACCGATGCCAGACCAACGGAAGCAACCTCTAGCTTGAGCTTGCCCCGGAGGATTTTGGCGACATCTAGCAGATCATCAATCAGTTGAGTCTGGAGTTTGACATTGCGCTCAATCGTGCTGAGACCCTGCTGCGTTTTGGTCTCATCCATTTTGCGCGTTTGGAGCAGTTTGGCCCAACCCAAGATGGGGTTAAGCGGCGATCGCAACTCATGGGAGAGAATGGCCAAAAATTCGTCCTTCATCCGATTGGCTCGTTCAGCTTCTTCCCGTGCTGCTTGTTCCCGCTTTAAGAGCTTTTCCCGTTCTAGCTCGGCTCGTTTGCGATCGATAATATCCCGCCAAGTCGCCACATAGCCATCGCCAAATTTAGCAACGCGAATATCAAATGCTCTGACGAGGTGTTGTGAACCGAAGTTATCTTCATAGACCAAGCTATCTTTGGTGAGAGACTGACCCGTTTCTACAACGTGACAATATTCGTCAAATAATCCGGTTTCACGATGGGCGGGCAGCAGGTCACACAGTCTCCGTTGCAAATGATCCTCTCGCGAAAATTGACTATCTAAACAGGCCGCATCATTGATATAGGTTGCCTGGAAATCAATAATTTGTCCCTGCTGATTGCGGACTGCCCGGTAGATCGCAAAGCAGTCCAGCATATTTTCAATCGATGTGCGGAAGCGTTCTTCGCTCTCTCGCAGGGCAGCTTCGGCTCGTTTGCGGTCGGTAATGTCTACGAGTGAAACCAGTACTCGGTCGTAGGGATCAGACGGATCGGGAAATGTAATACCAAACCAAACGTCAATCCGATCGCCCTTTAAAGTCTGTACGGTCGTTTCTGCGGCAAAGTAAGGCTCTTCCGCAGCAATAGCCAGTAGCTCACCGACAAAGGCATCCTGAGTTTCGGGTATGAAAATTTGATCTAAGGAATTGAGCAATTCTGCCTTGGTTTGAGCGCCAAACAAAAGCAGGGACGACTGATTGACATTACGCAGGCGCACAAGCTGAATTGCTTCTTGCACAAATCCGGGATGATCAGCAAAGTATTGCTGAAAATCTTCAATCCCTGCTGCTTTTAGACGCGCGATCGCAGTTTTGACAGCCGAGAAATCTTCTTCCCAAATCGACACATTCACCGATTCAAAAATGTAGCGGTAGCGTTGCTCCTCCCTTCGCAAAGCCATTTCTGCCTGTTTGCGATCGCTCAGATCAACCGTGACAACCAGGAATCGCTGCGGCTGTCTTTGCCCATTCGTTAAACGAGTGATGATACTGTTCGCCCAAACTATCGTGCCGTCTGGACGCAGGTAGCGCTTATCGAGCGAAACCGAACCTCCAGTCTCCATCAATTGCGCCAACGCATCTAACGTTTGGGAGACATCATCTGGATAAGTGACTTCCGCCGCGCTCATGCCTAACAGCTCTTCCCGTGGTCGGCCCAGTAGGTTACACAGCGCATCATTCACTTGCTCGAAGTGTCCATCTAGCGAAATCTCAGATAGTCCCACCGCTGCCTGGGCAAAGATAGCAGATAGTCGCTGCTCGCTTTCTCGCAAAACGGCTTGGGCGCGGGCACGCTCTAAACGCGGAAAGACTTGGCTCGACAGATCTTGAATCAGTTGAACTTCATCCGGACGCCAATTCCGAGGCGTCAAACTACAGATGGAGAGAAAAAATTTCCACTGTCCATGCTTGTGAAACGGCACCGTGACAAATGAGCCAATTTTGAGGTCAGCATGTTTTGCCGAATCGGTGCGCGGATCGATATTGGTATCTCGGATGATGATTGTTTCTCGGTTCTGAGCCGACTGGCAAATTTCGTCCGTCAAAAAATCGACAACGCGATATACACCAACGACATTCGGCACATCAGCCCGATGCCAAACGTGATTGACCGTCACGTTTTCTAGAACATCATCAATCTCGGCAAACAGACACAGGGAAAGATTAAGATACGCTCCCATTTTTGCGCCGACCATTTGCACAATTTCATCGGCGGTTGAAATGTAAGAAAACTCGGCGGTGACTTCAGCGAGAAAAGCCGTGTTGGCATCACGCCGCTTGCGATCGGTCAAATCGAATATCAGCCCAATACTGCGAACAGGCGTCCCACTGGCATCATAGAGAATTCTGCCTGTGCCCCGCAGCCAGCGAGTCTCACCATTGGGATGAATAATGCGATATTCCGTGTCAAAATCCCGCCGTTCACGAGCTGTTTCAGCCGCATGAGCTTCAACTCTGGCGCGGTCGTCCGGATGAACCCGCCGCAGCCATCCTGCCACCGTTTGAGCTTCTTCATCACTTTCAAAACCCATGATGCGCTTACCGCGATCGCACCATTCGGTTTCTTCCGTCTGCCAATTCCAGCTCCCCCAACCTGCATTAGCCGCGTCCATTGCGATCGCAAGTAGGGACTGATCCTGCAAGGCTTCGTCCACAGCAGATGGATCACTCGGCAAATCAGAATTTGCCGTAGAAGAACTCATGTCATTTGTCATTCCTTGCTGGTACTCCGATATTGTTCCAGAAGCGCTTTGCGACCCTCTTGTAACGTCAAATCAGACGATTGGCTCAACTGGTTTAGCACCGCTTCCACCTGCTTTAAAGCCAGCGGAGAAGGCTGCATACGCCTATTTTCCCAGCGGTTTAAGGTGCTAAAACTGACCCCTAGCAAACTGGCAAACTGCTCCTGCGTCAGTCCCACAAGTTGCCGCAAATCGTGAATCAAGTTGCCGATCTCAGGCTGCTGTCGGGGAAGAGACAACGCACTAAAGGATAACTCCAGCTTTGAAAGCATTGATCTATCTTCCAAAAACACTTATCCGACCGTATAGCGCCCGTCATATCAATAAATCTATCCAGAGGTAGAAGAAACACTATAGGGGCTGAGGACTGAAAATCGACATACGCCTCACTTCTTTAAGTGCTGAATGTTGAGTTTTGAGTTTTAAGTACTAGACTTTATTGGAAATAAAGTTTTTGGGGTTGGAAATTGTTTGGTAGCGCGGCTGAGCCGCGCTACCAAACAATTTCCGATAAAGTTTACTGATTAACCGCAACACTCCTCACTCCTCACTCCTCTCGCCTCACCTGCAAAACCTACTCCAACTTCAGTTTCTCAATCCGCCACGCAACCTGGGTGCCGATTTTTCCGGCTTTAATAAATCGCCAGTTGCCTCGATCATAGTGGTCTTCTTTGGCCGCACATTTTGGTTTAACCTGAATCAACTGCTCCACTTCTTCTGTTGTGAGTATCCAGCCCGCTTGACACGCCTGCTCCAGAGCCTCCAAATGCCAAAGCGGTCGGGGTGGCGGTGGTGGTGACGGTGGATGAGTGGCCAATCGTTCATTTAGCTCAATCAGAGCAGTTGCGATCGCAGCTAAATGCTGATTCAGTTCCTGCAAAACCTGATCAGCCATGCCTGCCGTAGTCGGCGTTGGCGTCGATGACGCTATAGAAGATGTCGTCACTGGTGCAGCAGCGGTACTGGAAACCTGCTCACTTGGAATATACTCAGCAGTTGCTCCGGGTTCTGCCCACGGATCGGGAATTGAGGTATCCACGGCAGACGGAGTGGATTTAGCCACAGATGATGCCTGTGATTCCGGTGATGCAGATGCTGGCGCTTCAGGAGGAGACGGCTGCGTAGACTGCGATGGTTGAGATTGTTTGTAGTTTGCGGGTTTTGCTTTAGGTTGCTGGGTCACCGTTTCAGAATTGGGCTGGAGCGCGTTAAACCCATGCTGTTGCAGCCACAGCGATCGCATTTCCTCAGCCAAGCTAGTCAGGTAAACGCCCGCATCCCGGTTACCCTGGGCAGAAAGCTGCGCTCCAATCTGCCGCATCATGCTAAACAATCCCGGCCCAATCAGGTCTTGATTGGCCGCAATAATTTGCTGCTGCTCTTTGGGTGAAGCACCCAGCAGCGACTGAATGAAATCTAAATAAGCCTTCGACTTTTCCTCCCTGGGAGATGGCGTCGTTTGAGACAAAATGTGATGCAGTTGTCCCGCCCAATTATGCAAAAAGGTGGCTCGCTGGATATCACCCTCTTGTGCGAGAGATGTGGCCACTTGCTCCATTGTTTGCACAAAGCCAGGGTCAACCAAATCTTCGTGTTGCCGCAGCCGAATCCATTCTTCCCCACTGGGACAGCTCAATAGCTCTTGAATCAAATCAAGATAAGCCTTGAGGCGTCGTTGTTGCATGGTTAACGCTCTCAGATGATAGATATCTCCATTATTTTGTGACAGCAACATCATCTATTGCCCCATTCAGGTATTGCCCATTCAGGAAGCAAACCGCTGTCACTGCCGCCCAAAATGATAGCGCTAAACCTGATACCAAGTCTGGTTGAAAATCCATAATTTATTTTTTGTGAAACGTTTGTGCCGCTAACGTTTCACAAAAAATAAATGGGGTTCTTATGCACAGACTTAATATCAGAAATATCGCAGGCAGCAATGAACACAATCAAAGCCACGATTGTACGTTGCTTGCAGGGAGCGAATGGCTATTCGCTCCCTGCTCAACGCCGATCCTCATCACACCTGAGCTATCCAAGTCTCACGCTAGAAATGGTGAGTCTCACTACTGCTGATGCAAGTGCCAAGCCTTTGGCTGCACAAATGCTTCTAGACCAATGCGCGATAGAGTTGACCCCAGTCCAGACTGCTTGCGCCCAGACCAGGGTAGGTAGGGACTGACGCGATCGCAACAGTTCCAGTAAGCTGTGCCGCTATCGACCTGGCGCAACAGGCGAACGGCTCGTTCCCGGCTGCGGGTGTAGACGACAGATGTGAGACCGTAGTCCGTATCGTTCATTTTTGCGATCGCATCGGCATCATCTTTCACGACTTGAATGCCAACGACTGGCCCCAGCGTTTTCTCTCGCATCACGGCCATCCGGTGATTTGCATCCACCAGCACCGTGGGTTCAAAATACCAGCCTGTTTCTCCAGTCCGGGAACCACCGCACAGCAGAAAGGCTCCTTTATCGAGCGCATCCTGCACCTGCCGCTCCAGCTCATCTAAATGGGACTGGCGGCTAACCGGGCCAAGATAGGTATCCGGCTCGGCAGGATTGCCCAGCTTAAACGCCTCAACGGTTTGCAGAAACTCATCAACAAAGCGGTCATAAATTAAGGTATGAACGTAGATACGACCAATGGAGCAGCGTTGACCGCTATTGCAGAAAACGCCCTCGGCCAAGTTCGTCGCAACCTGAGTCATATCGACATCTTCGCAAACGTAAGCTGGATCGCTGCTATCAAGCAGAAGCTGGACTGGAACTAGCCGTTCTGCTGCGGCTGCGGCCACCTGTTTTCCGGTTGCAGAGGAACCGACAAAGAAAATACTGTCTACAGGCTGCTGCACTAAAGCCGCACCCGTTTCATCAGCACCAATCACAGGAATCACGACCTGCTTGGGGACGCCTGCTTCATGCAGTAGATTTGCGATCGCGAGTCCAGCCAGCGTTGCGGCTTCAGACGGTTTATAGAGCACCGCATTTCCCGTCAGCAGAGCAGGTACAACAACCTGACTACTAGACAGATAAGGATGACTCCAAGTAGAGAGATAGGCAACCACGCCTAGCGGATCATAGGTCAATACTTCTTCAACGTCAGCCAGTCCTGGAAACGCAGATAGATCAGGAGATTGCCGCACTAGCTTTGGCTCCATCAGCCGCTGCACATGATTAAGACAGTAATCCACACACTGAGCTGCAGTGCGAATTTCGTTTTTTGCCTGTCCAATGGGTTTCCCCGTTTCTGACGTGAGCAAACGCGCCAGAGAGTCCAGCCGCTGCACGAGCAAGACCCGAAACGCTTGAAGAACTCGGATGCGATCGCTCAGTGAACAAGCAGCCCATTCAGGCTGAGCACATCGGGCTTGCTGATAATACTGTTCAACGGCCAAGCCGTCAGCGGTAGAAACAGTTTGCAATAATTCCTCGGTTGCAGGATTAACAACTCGCAGCGGAGGGGCGGAGACATGAGTATGCAACATATTAAAATCAGTACGCATGGTGAGATCAATCAAAATTAATCTTAGTAGAAAATATTGATTCTGAAAACAAGATTAAACGTACAGGCTGACCCGCAAATTTGTTGATTAAACATTTGCACATTAGTCATGCTTTTATCTTGATACCAAGCGGACAATTTAGCAATCCGTTAGTCAACTCATACGGTCTAAAGATATTACGAATTAACTCTAATTAATAAATTTTCAGCGGCAAGAAGCATCGCAATATCCCCAACAAATTTGTCAACCAGTTAGTGCCTCCCAAAACTCTAGACGCCTAAAATCCCTCGAAATTATGTGTTTTCATCATCACCATTATTGCCTGCAGACAAATAATAGACAGCGTGGATTATTTCTTTTATAGTAGAATTATCGCTTGATGAACGTTTTACAAAAATACTGCCTAAATACCGCACATCTGCACGGCAGAAGGTCAGAACTTGATAACTAAAAAGTAAAAATTAATAGACAAATCATTAATCTACCTAGCCTCTAATAGTAAAAAGACTAGATAGCAATACTCTAAGAAAAATATAAGGGAAATATAAAACAGCCTAGTATCGTTAACAAATATCATTTTTATTTTAATGGTATAAAAACTCGCGATTGGTGCTCGAAAAATCGTCACTCTTAGTTGAACATGTGTGTAATCTCATATCTTGCATCATTCAACATGAAAGGTAGGGGTATGTAGGTAATGATTTTTGGTGGTGTGGGCAGTGCCCACACCACCAAAAATCATTACGACTTGAGAACTACCAAAATGAAAACCGAAAGAGATGATTTTGCCATCACGATGCGGCGGCAAAATCACTTAGGTTGTGGTGCAAGATACACGTAAAAGGGAAAAGTGTCTCGGTTTTTTAGATGTGCATTTATTTGTATGCAGCTACTTATTATCAAAACACTGCCAGCTCTATGGCGACCAAATGCGGCGGCAGTAGGATGCCTGCTGCTGGATTTCAGGACAAGATGGATTTATTTCAGCTCCACTACTTCAAGTACTTCAATCCAACATGTCTACTGATCCAACTTCTCTTTCCTTTCAACAACGGCTTGATCAGTCGCAACTTACTCGCTCTATGTGGCTGCTGTGGATTTTGTCCGCAGGGCTAATTGCTCTGGATGGTTTCGACTTTTTTATCATCGGCGTCGCCATGCCCTTTATTGAGCGGGATTTCGGGATTAGCGCCGCCAAGGTGGGTGCGATCGCAGTTGCCGCCATCGCCGGATCGCTGGTCGGTTCCCTCACCCTTGGGCCAATGACCGACCGAATCGGACGACAGCGGATGCTAGTGATTGATATCGCCCTGTTTGTTTTAGCTTCAGCCGCAACAGCTTTAGCCTGGAACGTTACATCGTTAGTATTCTTTCGCTTTTTAGTCGGCATCGCAATTGGAGCCGACTATCCAATTAGCGTTTCTTATATCACTGAAAACGTGCCAACTCGCCTGCGGGGACGGATGGTAATTGGTGCATTCAGCTTTCAAGCTGTCGGCGCACTGCTGGGCGCACTCGTAGGACTGGGAGTGATTACGATCTTTCGGCATCTCTACCCCGATTCTGTCGAACCTGCAATTCAGTATGCATGGCGCTGGATGCTAGGAGTAGGGCTAGGGCTAGCGATCCTGGTGGCAGCTCTACGGCTGCAGTTTTTGCTGGAAAGTCCCCGCTACTACATCACCAAGGGGGATTATGAACAGGCGACTGCCGCCGCATCCGAACTACTGGAGCAACCAGTCGAAATTACGCCTGCCACCGATCCGCCGGAACAGAATCCCAGCCTGTCTTACGGGTCGTTATTTACCCAGCAGTATCAGCGGCGAACAATTCTCGCTTCCGTGCCCTGGTTTTTGCAGGATATCGCCACCTACGGCATTGGCATCTTTACCCCAGTAATCATCGGCATTTTAGCCTTTGCCAATGAAACCGACTTTATGCGGCATGAAATGAATGCCGCCCTCGGTGCGGCTGGAGTCGATGTGTTTTTGATTCTAGGATTTCTACTTGCGATCGCACTGATCAACCGCTGGGGTCGAATCAATTTACAGATTATCGGTTTCTTAGGCATGGCACTGGGACTGATTTTGCTCTCGCTAGCAGGTGACCCAACTCAAGGTGCTGCAACAAACTTACCGCTGGTTTTTGCGGGATTTATCCTGTTCAACCTGCTGATGAACATGGGGCCAAACTCGACCACGTTTCTGCTGTCGGGAGAAGTATTCCCCACGTCCATCCGAGCTAGCGGTGCCGGATTTGCGGCTGCTTTCGCTAAGGCTGGAGCAGTCCTGGGCACGTTTGTCTTGCCGATTCTTAGACAGACGATTGGATTGACGAACCTATTGCTAGGTCTGGCGTTGATCTGCGTAGCAGCAGCAGTGATTACATACCTATTCCGAGTTGAAACCGTTCAACCCCTGGATACCAAAGCGGAACCTGAACCCGAACTATCCCTATCTTCTGCAAAGTCAAAAGCCTCGAATTAAGATAGAAAGCTATAGCAATAGTCATACAGCACTTTTCAATTTGCGGGTTGATGTGCTGCGCTCCGCGCAGCACATCAACCCGCAAAACTTAATTTACAGAGTACTTAACTATCGCTATATATTTCGTACTGAGGACGCGATTATTTATGACAGCACAAGCATCTGCATCAATTTATGACATTGCAGCAACCCGCATCGATGGCATATTGGTGCCCCTTAGTACCTACAAAGATGCTGATTTTAACCGAGGTTTGTATGACAACAAAACAATTGCGATCGCACCTCTTCCGTTTCAGCATCATCAGTCTAATTAGTCTCTCTGGACTGGTAATAGTGGGTTATAACAGTTTTGCCGCATCCGATCGTCAGACCCCTGATCAGCTCTCCGATCAGGTCACTCAGCAGTACGAGGTGGCTCAAACTGCGATCGCAGATGGATTGTATATCTTAGGCGGCACCGACCAGGGCTTAGAAGTCTTTGGCGATCAGTATCGATACTACAGTGAAGGCGGCGAAGAAGAGTGGCGTTCAGTTGTTGAGCTGACCGCCATCCAGGACGGCGTTATTTTCGATGGCCGCAACTATTGGTGCATCAATACGCCAACCGAACCCGGCGTTTGCACCGAAAACGGCTGGCGCACGGTGGCAGAACGCCTGCAAGAGCAAGCCGAAGCCGAAGATTCCTCGATTGCGCCCAGTGAGCTAACAATCGGTGGTTTTGAGCGGGGCGATCAGCCAGCCGATGTGAACCGCCAACTCGGTCAGCCAACGCAAATCTCCCAGGAATACTACACAAAGTATGAGTATCCCGGTTTCACCGCTTGGTTTGATGTCGATTATCTGGTCGATATGTTGAGCACCAGTCCAGAATACTGCACACCGTCTGGGGTCTGCCCCGGTATGACTACCACAGAAGTACGACAAATTTACGGAACGCCTACCATTAACGATTCTGAAGAGGGTCGATTTATGGAATATTACGCAGATGGAGAAACCTGCTGGCTGAAAATTGGGCTAGACGAAAAAATCGTCAGATCCGTTGCAGTCGCCTATCTAATTTAGGGCGTTGCGGACTACAGCGACATAACACTAATAAGTAGGTTGGCATAGATAAATGCATATTTAAAAAAACGGGGGAGCGCCCCGTTTTTTTAAATATGCATTTATTTGTATGTAGCTACTTACGATATGCTGCAACAGAGGATTGTCGTCTTTCGGTTCACCATCCACTCGCATGATCAACCAAACGCTTTCACTGCCCGCTATGGGTTGCGGCACCTGGGCTTGGGGCAATCGGCTGCTCTGGAACTACGACCCCAGCATGGACAGCCAGCTCCAGCAGGTGTTCAATTACTGCGTCAGCCACGGTGTCACACTGTTTGATACCGGGGATTCCTACGGCACGGGCCGACTCAGCGGTCAGAGCGAAAAGCTACTGGGTCAGTTCAGCCAAGCTTACACAGGTGCGAATCAAGACCAAATTTGTATTGCGACCAAGCTGGCTCCCTATCCCTGGCGACTCACCTCCGGCGCAATGGTGCGAGCCTGTGACGCATCGGCTAAGCGGCTACAGCGACCAGTAGATCTGGTACAGATGCATTGGTCAACCGCCAATTATTTTCCCTGGCAGGAATGGCCGTTATTGGATGGTTTGGCCGAACTGTATCAGCAGGGCAAAGTGAAAGGCATTGGCCTCTCCAACTATGGCGGCCAGCGCCTGCGGCAAGTGCATCAGCATTTCCAAAAAAGGGGCATACCGATTAAGACCTTGCAGGTGCAGTATTCGCTGCTCTCTACCCAGCCTGTAACG
This sequence comes from uncultured bacterium, assembly GCA_966674685.1. Classification (GTDB taxonomy): domain Bacteria; phylum Cyanobacteriota; class Cyanobacteriia; order Phormidesmidales; family Phormidesmidaceae; genus Thainema. Next base: position 38,204 of record CBKWJC010000036.1, on the reverse strand, counting down.
GAACTCGGAGTAAAGGAAGTCTGCGATGAATTAGGCATCCAGCTTATCGCCTACAGTCCGCTCTGCCTGGGCATTTTGACGGGTAAATATAAACCCGGTGATACGTATCCAAAGGGACTGCGACGACGCTTATTTAAGCGGCTGGTGCCAGCGGCGCAGCCTCTCTTGAACTGTCTGGATGAAATTGCGCGATCGCGGCAGAAAACAATGGCGCAGGTGGCGCTCAATTGGTGTATCTGTAAGGGAACGATACCGATTCCGGGTGCCAAAACGCTGGAGCAAGCACAGCAAAATATTGGCGCACTGGGCTGGTCGCTAGATGATGGCGAGGTGAGTGAATTAGATAAGGTAGCCGCCAGTTTGAAAGAAACGATGGTGCAGAATCCGTTTCAGTCTAAATAAAATCGTTGCTCATCTACATCAACAATGGTGTTGCGATAGACTAAAGTTCTTGAGCAAGGACTAAGACATATGGCAGAAATAGTGGAACTTTTAGCGGCTGCTAATTCACTGGCAACAACATCAGGCGTAATCACAGTTTGGTAAATAGCTTCTATCAACCAAAGATGATCGATAAGGGCAAGATTGGAAAGGGCGGAGGTATCGCGGACAACGATTAACGTTGCCCATCACCCGCCGCAAACCACCTTTGCATCATACCGATCAACTCTCAATAGTCAGTGTGCATGGGCGTTTTTATGCGGCGACATCCTACTTACAAACTAAACTACTTCCCACACTTACTGAAACTCAATTTTGGAGCTTTAGATTTCGTAGTTTAAGAAGAATAGTTCTTCAATCCAACTGACAACAAAACAAATGCAGACATTAGAAGCATAACTCTGAGCCAGTTATAGAAGTCCCATCTGCTCCTGATACTCTCCCAATCTGAAGGTAAATTATTGAGATCCCATTCCTTAACTTGATTGTTTAAAGGAACTGGAAAGATGAGGCTGAAGGGAATCACAATAACCCAAATTAAGGCAGCAGCGCACAACCAAGGAAAGGCGGATAGAGAGTAGAACCATGCCATTACGCATACAAAAATGTGTAGCGCTGTAGTAACAGCCATCCATATCGGCATCACTCCGCCATAAAGATGTGCAAAACGCTGTATTGCAGAGAGATTTGAACGATGATCTTGACGAGATAAGGACGGATGTATGAACGCAGCTACAGCGAATTCATTGCCTGTAAGAAGAGCAGAGTTCAAAAGCAGGGCTAGAATCACTGGAATCATTAAGCCTCCTTCAAGCTGTTATCTAGACTACACACCACCGTAAAGATTAACTAACTCACCGACAATTCTAAATCTCTACCCTACTTATAGCCCTACGGTCACTTAGCCTTGAAGATCAACAAGTAGGATTAACATGCTGCCCCAACCAATAATCTAAGCAGCATAACTATATATTCAACGTCAGGTCTGACAGATAACAACCCCTACATTTCGTAGTTATACGTCAGATATGTGGGATAACATCTATTTTTTCAGAAATTAAACAGAAAATTTGCTATCTAACTCCCCGTTTTCCGGATGTTATCCGTCAAATGCGATGGTTAATCCTGGAGATAAGGGGTGTTATCCGTCAAAAATGCTGGATAACATTCCATATACCGATGTTATCCAGCACTGACCACCGGGTCAGAATCCCAACCTCTGCAACTGCTTGGCTTTTACTGTTTGGGAACAAGTCGTCTAGGGTCAGAGGTTCGCATCATTTCCTTGGTGAGATAGCCGGAAATTTAGATGATGCTGGCGATGCAGCCCGTCCAACCTGTTTGGTGGATTGCGCCAATGCCTGACCGTTACCGCGCATTATCACCATGCGGCTCAATCTGCCAGGCAGATTTTGGTCGAAATTTGGGGCGGAAGCTGTGATGCATTGATGGGCTTGTTATCTCAGCAGCTCAAGCGCTCACCAGCCGGTTCTTTCAACCAATAGGTCATCATCTCTCCCTTGCCTTTCACAGCAATCACACCCCGTGGCTCAAATCAATAGCGATCGCACAATCGCTCGTACGTTGACGCCGTTACCTGAGTGCCACCGCTCAGCCCGCACGATTCCATGCGGCTGGCAATGTTGACCGTATCTCCCCACAGGTCATAGCTAAACTTGCGCGAGCCAATCACCCCAGCAACCACAGGCCCCGTGTGAATGCCAATCCTAAGTGCGATCGCTTGATTTTCTCGCGTAGTGAAATGCACCACTTCCCGCTGCATATCGATTGCCATCCGGGCAATAGCATCAGCGTGATCCGCCTGAGGCTTGGGTAGACCACCCGCCACCATGTAGGCATCACCAATTGTTTTGATCTTTTCTAATCCATGTTGTTCCGCTAATTGATCAAACCTGGAAAAAATTCGGTTTAATAATCCCACCAGTTCAATGGGGGTTACCTGACTACTGAGTTCGGTGAAACCAACAATATCGGCAAATAGAACCGTGACATCCTCAAAATAGTCGGCAATGATGGCAGACTCTTGCTTGAGCCGTTCAATAATCGGTTTGGGAATAATATTCAGCAAAAGTCGCTCAGATTTTTCTTGCGCTAGACGTAGAGCCACCTCAGTTTGTTTACGCAGCGTGATGTCGTGGAAGAAAACAGACATACCATCATAGGAGGGAAAGATGCGAATTTCGAGCCATCGATTACCCAATTCATAGAACTCCTCAAATATGGCGCTGCGCTGCTGCTCCAGTGCCCCGCGAAACTGCTGTTTGAAGGTAGTCCCAATCATCTCAGGTAAAACTTCCCAGATCGATTGATTCAAGATTTCCTGGCCTTCCAGTTGCAGAATCGCCATTGCCTCTGGGTTGATGTAGGTAAAAAATCCCCGCCGATCGGTGGCAAAGAAGGCATCCATCATGTTTTCCAGCAAATTAACAATCTGCTGATCGGAGGCGCGCAGTTTAGCTTCTGCTTCTTGCTGCCGAGTTTGTTGATGATTTAATCGTTTTAGATTCAGCCGTAGCTCCATCTGGGTCATCACACAGCGACCCAGAATTTTGAGGGCTTCCAGTTGCGTCGGACTGAGATCGCGCGGAATCCGATCCATGACGCAGAGTGTTCCCAAAGGATAGCCGTCCGGGGTGACCAGGGGTTGTCCGGCATAAAATCGCAGATTGGGATCAGCGGTCACCAACGGATTATCGGCAAAGCGATCGTCATTGAGCGCATTTTGCACCACTAGGGGTTGATCAGGATTAAGAATGGCATGGGAGCAGAAGGCAATTTCTCTGGGAGCCTCGGGTGCAGTCAGCCCGACTTTGGACTTAAACCACTGTCGGTGAGAATCCGTCAGGCTAACCAGTGCGATGGGCGCACCACAGATATACGATGCCAGCCAGGTTAGATCATCAAATTCCACTTCCGCAGGGGTACCCAGGATCTCATAGCGCTCCAGTGCCTGAATGCGATCGCACTCATTCTCAGGTAGCGCCGGAATCGTCGGCTTGATCTGCGGCCTTACAGGCTCAGCTTCCAGGGACAAAGGCAATTCCCGCTCCAGTGGCTCTAGGCGCTGCGCTAGCTGAAGGAGCCAACCCGCCAATGCAGAGCGGGTCTTCGTCACCCAAAATCGGTTATGCCAGTTTTTCTGTCTCATTTACCCCGCTCTCGTGCCCTCTGACTGTGCGATCCAATAGCGCTGTCTATCCATACGTCACATCTCCACTCATATCAAGTCTGGTTAAAAACCCACAATTTATTGGGTAGTGGTATGTAGGTAATGATTTTTGGTGGTGTGGGCGCTGCCCACACCACCAAAAATCATTACGGCTTGAGAACTACCATTTATTGTTTGTAAAACGTTTGCTCCGCAAACAATTCACAAACAATTCACAAACAATAAATTGGATTCTTATGCACAGACGTGATATCACTCATCGTTTGTTTGAGAACATCTGAGCTGAGCTGTCACATATGGGTCTATAGTGCCCAATCCAGACAACAGGGTATCGATGCTTCTATCTCAAATTTCAGGAAGCACAGGGAAAGTAGGCGATTAGATGTGGCGCTATTTTGCGATCGCACTAGTTACAGCCGTAGTCAGCTTGATCAGAACACAAACGCCTTAGCTAATTAGGACTATCGCTACAGCGATCGCAACAAACAAAATCTGCCTCACACCTTCTTTAAACACTAAATACCGAACCTCTACAGCCCGCTACAGCTACAGGCCCCTTCTACACCCTCTTGCCCCCCTGCGCCTCCTGCCCCTCACTCCTCACCCCTCACTCCTTCAAACACCAACCGGACACCATTTCCCGGAGCCATCGTCACGCCTCGCCGTTTGGGAATTTCGGGAGCGGTATCAGCGAGCGCTAGCTGATAATGAGACACCAGGGTCGCAATCACCAGCTTCATCTCCAGCAGCGCTAAGACTTCACCGATGCAGCGCCGGACGCCACCGCCAAAGGGCAAAAACTCGTAGGCTGAAAACTGACGCTCTAAAAAGCGTTCCGGTCGAAACGTTCTGGAATCTGGATAGAGATCGGGTCGATGGTGGGTCAGATAGATGGCTCCATAGAGGCGAGTGCCGGGTTCGAGCTGGTAATTCATTAACGTCATCGGTGCCGTGACTTCCCGTGGCACCGTCAGCACAGCAATTGGATAAATCCGCAGCGTTTCATTGCAGACCGCCGTTAAATAGGGCAGTTGAGACAAGGTGAGCGGATCGGGAGATGGACCAAGACTGTCGATTTCTGCGCGCAGCTTGTCATACACAGCGGCATCGCGATGAATCCAATACAGCGCCCAGGAGATGGCGGTGGCGGTGGTTTCGTGACCTGCAACGAGTAGGGTGAGTAGCTCATCATGCAGTTCCACATCGCTCATCGGCTGTCCCGCTTCATCCCGCGCGGCCATCAGCAGACTGAGGATATCGGTGCGTCCGGTGGTATCGACCTGTCTGCGATCGCAAATTTCAGCAAAGAGTAACTGGCTAATTTGATTGCGTAGCGATTGAAACTTGCCCCAAGGGGTCAACTGTCCCCAGTTGACCTGCAAGGCCGGAAAAAAGAGCGCACCCGACACCAGCGGATTGCGGAAGCAGTCTGTAAACTGCACGATCAGCGCTTTCAGTTGCTCAAACCGCTCACCATCTCCCAGACCAAACACCACTCTGAGAATCACCTCCAGCGAAATGGTTTGCATCAGCGATCGCGCCAGAAAAGTTTCTCCCGGTTTCTGAGCCTGCATCGTCTTATCCGTCAGCGCACAAATCAGCTCACCATAGCGAGGAATGGATTCGCGATGAAACGGCGGCATCAACAGCTTGCGCTCGCGTCGATGGCGAGCATCAGCCAGACCAAAAATAGAGTGATCACCCAAAATCGGCTGCAAAAGAGCATTGGGAGGAGCCGTAATGCACTTATCGCTGGAAAAAAGCTGTTGGATACCCTGCGGATGGCTGATAAATAAAACGGTTGGGTGATGGTCAATCACAGGCGCATTAAACACATCCCCACTGCGCTGCACCGCTTTGTCCATATAATCCAGCGGCTGCGCGGTATAGTGCAGCGTCTGTAGCCAGCGAGGAGCCGTCGAGGCTTGGGGGATGGATACAACGGACATAGTGGAAAACCCAAAAATAATAAATGTAATGGATATCTATCGTTATAATCTTGCCGCCCAGTGTGGCGGCGAAATGACCGTCTAGGTTTTAGGGCAAACGTGAGAGCTACGAAATTCTAACCATTCGATTCAGGATTCGCAATTGCTCTCGCCCGCCGCACCGGAATCTCAATCACAAATTCGCTGCCTTCGCCGACTGTTGAGCGGCAGGTTAACTGTCCATCATGCTTATCTACTACCACCTGATAGCTAATAGACATACCCAATCCCGTTCCTTTACCGACTGGTTTAGTAGTGAAGAAGGGGTCAAAAATGCGCGGTTGGAGATGAATCGGAATGCCTGGGCCATTGTCTCGAATTGAGATGCGAATCGCGGTTCGATCCGCTGTCACCTGGGTTGTGATCCAGAGCTGGCTTGGCTGTTTTGCCATTTCGGCTAAACTGCGATCGCGATCTTTCTCTTCTAGCGCATCAATCGCATTCACCAGAATATTCATAAACACCTGATTGAGCTGTCCGGCATAGCATTCCACATGCGGTAGTGCGCCGTAATCTTTATGAACCACAATCTCTGGCCGATCTGATCGCGCCTTCAATCGGTTATGCAAAATCATCAGCGTGCTATCAATCCCGGCGTGGATATCGACATCTTTCACTTCCGCCTCATCCAGTCGCGAGAAGGTACGCAGCGACGTTACGATATCGCGAATCCGATCGGCTCCAATCTGCATCGAGTCCAGCAGTTTCGGCAGATCGACCAGCAAAAACTCCAGATCAACTTGTTCCATTAAATCTTGAATTTCAGCATTGGGGTTTGGAACATGCGATTGATACGCCTGAAGGATAACAATCAAATCTCGGATATAGCTGCGGGCATGGCCGACATTGCCGTGAATAAAGTTAACCGGATTATTGATTTCATGGGCAATTCCCGCCACGAGCTGACCCAAACTTGACATTTTTTCGGTTTGCACAAGCTGAGCTTGGGTGCGCCGGAGCTCTCTGACCAAATGTTCTAACTCCTCCGCTTTTTGTCGCAGTTCTGCTTCTGAGCGCTTTAGTGCTTCTTGCGCCTCAATCCGCTCAGTCACATCTTGAAATGTGCCCAAAATTCCAATCACGTTGCCCGCTTGATCGTGCAGCGGAATCTTATTGGTTTCCGACCAGCGCTGTCGTCCATCTTCGTGGTGCTGCTGCGGCTCAATCACGTTATAGGCTGGCTGATCACTGGTCATCACTCGCCGATCCAGTTCGATATACCAATCGGCTTCTTCTTTGGAAAACGGCAGGTCATAGTCCGTTTTGCCGAAAATATGTTCAGGCTCACCAACTCCCGTCAACTGAGCGAAGCGACGGTTACAGCCCAGATACACGGAATCCTTGCTCTTCCAAAACGTGTAAAGCGGCATGGCATCCAGCACCAGTTCCAGCAGTTGCTTACTCTCATGCAGCTCTTCTTCAATCTGCTTGCGAGCCGTGATGTCTTCAAATGTTCCCAAAATGCCCATTACCTGACCGTCAGCATCAAACAATGGGATTTTAGCCCTTTCAAGGTGTTAAATCCAGAACGGAGAAAAATGAGCGGCTAAGCCTTGTATTTTCAATGCTACCAATGCAATTACCGGACTTGAATCCTCGCATTCTAGCCGCAAAAATCATAGCTTCTTTTTTTCTTTTACCAGAAGCTGAAAACCAAGAACGGAAAACTGGGATTTCAGATTATTGCCCGTTCCAAAAAATAACACCTTGAAAGGGCTAAATGGGATTTTATTCGTGTCACACCAAATGTGCTGCCCGTTGGACTGCTGCTGGGATTCCAACAGATGATACTGCGCCTGTCCGGAACCCATCACCTGCTGATCGTTACTGCGATAAAACTCAGCTTCCTCAGGCGTCCAGGGCAAGTCGCTATCGGTTAAACCAATAATGTCGCCGGGATGTGCTAGTCCAGCCGCTTGTGCAAAATTACGGTTACAGCCCAGATAAACCGACTGGCGATCTTTCCAGAAAATTGCCTGGGGAATATTGTCAATCACATGGCGCAGCAGTTGCCGAGATGCCAAAAGCTGCTCCTCAGCTCGCTTACGCGCTGTAATATCTGTCGAAATGCCGCAGAGCGCATAGGGTTCTCCATTATCGTCAAACAGCGGAAACTTAGTTGATAAATAAATATGCATCCCATCGGCCTGCGGCACATCTTCTTCCACCTGCACCAACTGCCGATTCCGCAAAACTTCTAAATCGGTTTCATAGAACTGATCTGCCGCTGCTTTGGGGAAGAAGTCATAATCGCTTTTGCCTTCAATTTCACTGCGATCGCAACCAAAAATCGCTTCGAACTGCTTATTTACAAGAACATAATTGCCGTTCTGATGGCAATAATCCTTGATAAAAATGCAGGCATTGGTGTTGTCAATCAGCGCCTGCAAGAGTTTCTGGCCTTGCCACATATCATGCTGCGCCGCTTGCTGATCGGTCATACCTCGACGACAAACGGCTTGAAAAATAGTCGTGTTCGGATCAAGATTAACCGCCGTTAGCGTCACTTCTACTGGCAAAGCCGTACCGTCAGCCTGCTGAAACCACCACGCAAAGCGATGATGTCCTCTCTGCATCGCAATATCCATCATCAGCAAAGCTTGCTCTTTAGAGTCACTACCGCTGGGTTGCTGCGTAGGTGAAAGCTGCCAAAAGGGTTGCTGAAGTAAATCCGCTCGCTCCGCATATCCCAACAAATCGCCCGCAGCCTGATTGCAAAACACCAGCCGCTGATCGTGCCAAAGAAAAGTAGCATCAACCGCTTGCTCAAGCAGTTGCCAAAACACATGCGTTTGCTGAGCGAGTAGCGCAGGAGTGCGATCGCAAGCTGGATCAACGGCAAATAGCTGAGGAATAGAATGGAACATCATGTTGCACTTCAACAATCAGGGAACACACAACGTTGAGTCGTTGAAAAACTATTTGCAGGATATCCGAGGGTATCAACAATAACCGAAACACCCAATACCAAACTCACTGGTCAACGCCAATTTCAGTTTGAGCAACAAGTCTCATACAACGACTCCAGCCGCATCTAGAGTTCCCAGATTAGAGCTGAAATACATAAAATTCTTTGAAAAGAGGGTAGGGAGTAGAGGGCTGTAGAAGGTGAGGAGTGAGGGGTGAGGAGTGAGGGGTGAGGAGTGAGGAGTGAGGGGTGTTTGAACCGTGAGCGACTACTTTACAGTCTCTACAGCCCCCTCGCTCCCCTGCTCCCGTTGCCTCTCCTGCTCCCTCAATTTCCTCTACAGCCCTCTACAGCCCTTTTACTCCTCACTCCTCACCTTTCCCAACCACAATCCACACACTCTGCTGCATATAAAACTCGCCCCGCTGCTCCAGCTGATAACCACCGAGCAACAAGCCCAACCAAATTTCGATAATCGACAGATTAAGAGCTTGCTGAAGTTGGGTCAGAGAAATTGCTGTTTTGGACTGTTGACACAGATAACCTGAAATAGTCTTGACCCAGGCTGACACATCTTCTACATGAGCCACAGCTAGGGGACGCGCGGCCTCTATCTCATCGGCCATTGCCAAAATTTCGGCCTTATCCGTCAGTTGGGCCACGGAATCGGGCTGATAGGTGGGCTTTCTTTCAGTGTGGCGACGGCGCGATCGCACAAGGGTCGAAACATCCACATGCTGCGACTGGCGCACTCGAATTCCCTCTAACAAACCATCCGTTGGAATGGGGCCTTCCGTGTTGTAACCTTCTTCCCAATCGTCAAAAATTTGAGCCGCTTTCGCCTGATAGATCTCGGCCAGTTCTGCTACGATGACACCCGCTAGCCGCAGTTGATCCAGATTCGGCAGCGTCACTAATTCGCGCTCCAGGGTATCCCATAGTAACCGCAGATCAAAGCCTTCTAGATCCGACTGTGCCTCACTCAGGGTTGCCTTAAACTGCTGTTCTAGCTCGTACCGTTTCACCCCACTGCTCCTGGCGAATGCCGTAGGGGACATTGAGCGACTGGGCATTCCTCCGGTTCCAGCCGCACTTGAGACTCAAACTCGCTAATGCCAAACCGCTCTTCAAGCTGAGTCAACACGTCCTTCAAGTACTGGTTAATCTGACGGTTTCGCAACCCGGCACAGTGAATTGGCTCGATTTCCAAAATTCGCTGGCTGCCCTGCCATACCGAAACTGCGATCGCATGTAGGGGCGCATCCTGCCGCTTGGCTCGGTACAGATACAGATAGGCCACCGTCGGGGCTGATATTGGTACCGCTACCTCTTCAACTGCAACTTGTGTCACTGCCTGCTGCCGCTCGGCTCTTCGCTTAGCATTGTTATCTCGTCGATGCCGATAGTGCGATCGCTTACGGGGACACCGCTGCTCATTCCAGCAGTTATCTCCATCCGCCCCATGCATCTGCTTAGCTTCATCAGCAGTTAACTGGGCGCAGGCTAAACATTTAGGGTTAATCCGACGCGGCATCAGAATCCACTCAACTTCGTGACTGTCTAGGGAATTCGGTCTTTAGTGTATCGAAGATTGGGGAAAGGGGGCGTAAAGAAGTGAGGAGTGAGGAGTGAGGGGTGAGGAGTGAGAGGGCTGTAAAGGCTGTAGAGGGAGCAAGAGGGGCAGCGGGAGCAGGGGGACAAAGAGTAGGGTGCTGTATAACCAGCGGAGCGTACGCACCAAGAAGATTGTAAGGCTGTAAAGGGTTGTAGAGGCTATAAAGGGCTGCAAAGGGAGTTGGGGAAACGGAAGATTTAGTAGGAATTGTTGAAACATGAAATATGCTGTTAGACCTTAGAATCATTCAGGAGTAAGGGTTTGAGGTTCTAGGACAAAGTTGGGGGAAACGTTTCCCCAAGATTGAATGGGAAGCTGGTGGATCAGATTGACGATCTGTTCGACTAGATATGACAAGCTGGTTTCAAAGTGCGATCGCACTATTCCCGATAGGCGCATTATTCCCAGCGATCGCACTATTCCCGATAGGCGCACTAGCCCTTTCAAGGTGTTATTTTTTGGAACGGGCAATAATCTGAAATCCCAGTTTTCCGTTCTTGGTTTTCAGCTTCTGGTAAAAGAAAAAAAGAAGCTATGATTTTTGCGGCTAGAATGCGAGGATTCAAGTCCGGTAATTGCATTGGTAGCATTGAAAATACAAGGCTTAGCCGCTCATTTTTCTCCGTTCTGGATTTAACACCTTGAAAGGGCTAGATAGGCGCACTATTCGTGGCAGGCTCATTATTCCTGACTGCTCCTGATGCAGGATTGGCGATTCAACGGGAAATTTCGAGGATTTGGGGAATTCAATCGCTGCAAGTTGCTCTAAGGATCGGCTAAGGTCTTGATTCAAGTTATCACCTAAATTACAGCCTTGAAATGGGCTAAATTGCAGCAGCGCAATATCAGCCAAAGCCTTATCCTGCTTAGGGTTACACCCTGGCAACTCTAATAAGCTTGTACAGCTTGTGTAGCGCGGGTCAGGTTGGGTTGCATCCTCTGTGCTCAGATCAGTGTGGATATCAACAAGCCAATTAGGATTTAAATCTTTGATTTTATCTAAACTCTTTAAAATCTCTGCTCTATTCAAACTTCTTAGTGATCTCAAATTATTTAAATTCAAACTCAGATCATCACTCAGACTCAGACTCAGAACATCCAAATCCACACTCAGATCATCTAGATTCCAACTCTTTAAACTCAAACCTTCATTCAGATCTTTATTTAGATCTTCCAAATCTTGTGTTCTTACAACCTTTACATCATCCAAATTTCTCAAGCCTTCTAGAGTCAAATTCTGTTCCAAACATTCTTCCAAATCTTGAGCTGTGTCTTGAACTTTAAATTCTTTAGGATGCCAGAGATCTAGATGACGATATAGAGAACTACCACCAATTCCGTAAACCTTAGTTAGCTTATTGAACCGTTTAGTTGCTCGATCCGGAAACTGATCCAGCTTTTGCATCTCTGATACAGCATTGCGGATCTTTTCCCGTGTCTGGTCAAACTGCTGTTGATTCCAGTCAGAGCGAGGCTTTGGAGAATTTTCTAAACCAAACTTTGCACCTGTGTCTTTGTAGTGTAATTCGTAGTGTAATCCATAGTGGAAGTAGTGGCTCTTTTCCACAGAACGTGCCCAGTCCGCCGCACGTTGAGCGATTTCATGCTGGTGTTGACACCACTCTTTGTAGCCGGGTAGCGATTGGGCTATGGCGACAATTTGATTCACTAGGGCTTGTCCGGTCAGCGGCTCCCCACCATGCAGAATGTGGTGAAAGATATAGGTTCGCATGGCGATCCGGCCCAGCAGGCGATTCGTTTGGCCGTAACTTGACCAACCTGCTTCAATTTCAGCATTGAGATCCTGGATAAACTTTTTCGCTCCGCCCGAAATTGGCTGAAATCCTTGCCACGTCTGCTTTAGATATCGATTCAGCGTTTTTGTCTCAAGCGTGTTTGCTTGTCTTGCGCTGTGCCACTGCCTGACAAACGTGTCTGAGCTGCTCCAAATCGGCTGAAGATCGGCATTGAGTAGGTAAGAGCCGATTTGGAGCGGTAAGCGATGGGCGTGATACAGCGTCGGCTTGCCAGCGCGGTTATAAGCCTTGGGATTAGGAAATAGCTCCAACTGTCCTGGATACAGCTTAAAGCCCGCTTGCTGAAGCGTATAGGCCATGACGCGGGCGATTTTCCAAGACGGCAGCGCCTGGGTAAACGGAAAATACAAATGCAGCCCGCCGCTATCACTAGATGTACAGATAACGGTACGTACCAGTCCTAGCGGTTCCAACGCTGCCATGAGGCGTGAGACAGCAAAAGAGTCTCGCTGCGGGTGATAAGGGCTAGTGATATCAATATCAAGCAAGGCATAGGACGTGGTGGAGCCAAACCGAACGCCGTATAGGTATCCGCCTTGCTGAATGATGCGGTCAGACAGGGGGTGACGACTTTCAGTATGCCAGTTTGGCTTGCATCCAGGCTCTGGAAAAGGGGCGTAGATGTAGTCGTAGCGATGCGGAAATAGGGCGAGAAACGGGTTGTCCTGTTCTCGCACATATTCAAATCGTTCCGCGATCGCACTTGCAGAAATACTACACCTCCAATGGGCAGCACATTACGCCGCAAGCATTGTCCCAGAAGGGATTTCAGCCCATTTGGAGGAATATTTTTTATTTAAACTTATTAGCTTGTCTTACTTTGCTCAACGTCAAGCTCAGTCAGCATTTCAGATTTTAGTAGTGAGACAAAACGGAGATAAAGTGACACGATACAGAGCTTTAGGTGATGTAATACAGAGTTAATTGTCTTATCCCCAAACCTTTGTCTTATATGGGTTACAACCGTTTTTATTCGTGAAATTAAGATCAGACAAGACAGAGATTTACACCAAAAGAGACAAAGCGACATAAGACAATCAATCGCTCCATTGAAATAGAAATGGCTGTAATGCTTACAGAACAAGCGATTGAGCAAACTCCTGATTACTGAGACAAAGGTGAGCCGATGCAGAGATGCTTGTCTTAGTTGATCAGGTGAAATGAAGCGCGATCGCAGGTTTAGAATCCTGCTGACATCTCCCACAACTGTTCTGTTTTAGTTAAATTACACTAACATTACACTACAAATAAAGGTGGTGTTTGGAGAGTAGCAGTTAACCAGAGCGAACTCTGATAAAGCTTATAAATCAAGAGATCTAGCGGATCTGGCTGCATCGCTTTCTCACCCCAGATAATGAAAAGCTGTCTTATCCACCCAACAAAACAGCATTTGTGTGTCGCGATGGACAAATTGAGTCACCGTTCCCATCACCACATGAGCTGCAATTGAGTGATGAAATGGGGAGAATTTTGTCTTAGCAGTGTTCCAACGTAGTCTTGCTGATATCCAAGTTAATCCAATCCAGTTTCAAGCTATTAAGTGAGTAGATACGGAGAAAATTGTCTGAAGCAAATTTGCGGGTTTATCGTTAGCTTTTACAAGATAAGTGATGAGATACGGATCGCCTTGTCTTGCTTCAGGGCAAACGAATGGGAACATCAACTAAAGCAATCAGAATGTAGCGGAGATGGGGTTTCTCAGCTAGATCGAGTGATTTGTATTAAAACCTGGATGAGAATATCTGTAGTCTGTTCTATTAAGACACGGACTTGTTATGGCACTCCACCGCCACGTCATAACAATGCCCGCCCCAAGACAACTATCACCATATAGGTGAGACAACGCCACAGCGAGTTAGCGTCTTGTGATGCCAAAATTGAGACAAGAATTGAGACAAGGTGCCGTCTGATCTAAGTGAGCTAATACGGAGATTTATGTCTGATGCTTTACTGCCCTAAAAGTGGCAAAAATGAAGCCAAAATTAGCTTGTGACACGATCGGATCTATAAGTGAGTAAATACGGAGATAGCTGTCTTGGATTTAAAGTAAGACAAATCGGGACACAAAATTTGTCTATGCTGCCGCTAGATGCTGATTTCAACCGTCTTAAGTGATGAGATACAGCAGCTTAAGTGATACAACACAGAGTGGTCTTGTCTGATTACGCTGAATTTATATTGAACTGTTAAGCATGAGCGCATAGAAGTAAATGTGCGATTAATGTGCACAATTAATGTGCGATCGCGGTTTAGCCTGTCGTGGTTCAGCGCGGCATATCTCTTTCTAGGTTTACTACCCGTTCTGTAAATCAGCGCTACAACTAAAGTCGGTACTGAGAACTGAATGGTCAGAATACACCTTACGTCTTACTTCTTTAAGTGCTGAGTCTAGGGTGCTGGATGGTGGTAGTCAGAGTACGCCTCTCACCTCAGGACTCACGTCTCTAGGTGCTGAGTTTTGATTTGTAGCCATAGTTCAGAGAATTGGTATAAGACAAGACGACGCAACCACAACCGGAACTGTGGTGAGTCGATGCGGAATATGTTGTCTTGTCTGTCTGAACGTGAAGTTAAGACTTGAAGTTTAGATACTGCACAGAATCAAATAAGCTGCAAACTGCTGCTGTATTAGGCATAGACGGTATTTGAGACGAAACCAAAGACAGGCGAAGCTGAGCCGCGATACAGAGGTGATTTGATACGGATTCTACGCTGTCTAGCTTGTCTCAATGGCTTAATGTCGCTGCTTAGTGAACCGATACGGAGAATCAGCCAGCTTTGTCTCATACTCCGATCTAACGTGAAAACCCAGAAGACCAATCTTACTGCTATACGGCGACAATGCAACTTTTCCCGCCTGTAAATTCTCAAGGGACAAGACTTGAGTTAAGTAGCTGCATCTGAAAATACACATCCTGTAAGCCAACGTACCTATTGGAATAAAGGGCGTTGCTTAACCTGGATACGAATGGTGATGTAAAGGAGGTACCGCTCGCACATCAGCATTCATGCTTAAAATCCAGCAATCCCGGATAAAGCATAAGGTTTACTACAGGTGTACCTGAGACTCATAAGTTTTACTTTTATTTTGCATCATAAATAATCACAGACTAAGTGATTGCTTTGAGCCTGTTTTATGTTTAGATTAATTTTAATGGAAATCTAATTACCCATAGACTTAAATCTATGGGTAAGTTTTTGATTTCTTCAGGCTGATTTGCACAAGTCTTTGCGTCCATGACAAAGCGATTGTCTTGTCGGTGGTGCAATGACGAGTCCGGTCAAGTGTGCTGAGCGTGAAATGATGGGATTGGGATGAGGTTAATAGTGGCAGGCTTCCTAAAAACAACTGATACCGAATCCGACTAGAAAGAACCGAATTATTTTTATGAAAGTTATGCACAGACTGCCTTTCATAAAAATAAAACTGGTTTTTACAAGCGGACTCTGTATCAGTTGCCATTAGTGAATTGAGTCTGTACCTAATCTTGCTTGCCGGAGATCAGCATCGATATTAAGTCTGTAGATAAGAACCCAATTTATTTTCTGTGAAACGTTTGCTCCGCCAACAGTTCGCAAAAAATAAATGATGGGTTTCAACCAGGCTTCATATTACACAGGTTTATGTTTTTGCTTTTTTGAAGACTTAGTCCAAGTGATGTAGTTAGGTGGTCTAAGCCATGCAGCTTACCAATAGGATTCATTTTAGAAATTTGCAGGGTGACATCTTTGGCGGTGTCACTGCGGCAATTATTGCGTTGCCGATGGCGCTTGCCTTCGGTGTAGCCTCTGGTGCGGGTGCCGTCGCTGGTCTCTGGGGTGCGGTTTTAGTTGGATTTTTTGCAGCACTGTTTGGTGGAACTCCCACCCTAATTTCAGAGCCGACTGGGCCGATGACGGTGGTGATGACTGCCGTTATCGCAAATTTGACAGCGGCTGATCCAGAAAACGGAATGGCAATGGCCTTTACCGTTGTAATGATGGCCGGAATTTTCCAAATCATTTTTGGAGCGCTGCGACTGGGTAAATACGTCACGATGATGCCCTATACGGTGATTTCGGGCTTTATGTCCGGTATCGGCGTCATCCTGGTGATTTTGCAACTGGCACCGTTCTTAGGACAGGCTAGTCCGGCGGGAGGCGTCGTCGGTACGCTGCGTAGCATCCCAGACTTGCTGGCCAATGTTCAGCCTGCTGAGACGGTGTTAGCCGTGGTGACAGTAGCGATCATCTGGTTTATGCCATCACGGTTTAAGAAGATTGTGCCCCCTCAGTTGGTAGCGCTAATCTTTGGTACGGTCTTATCTTTAGTTTTGTTCCCCGGTATCGATATCCGTCGCATTGGCGAAATTCCGGCTGGTTTCCCTGCGTTGCAGATGCCAACCTTCAGCCCTGATCAGCTACAGCTGATGTTTGTAGACGCAGCTGTACTGGGGATGCTGGGCTGTATTGATGCGCTGCTGACTTCTCTGGTTGCCGATAGCCTAACTCGGACTGAGCACGATTCCAATAAAGAGCTAATTGGTCAAGGTTTAGGTAACTTGGCATCTGGTCTGTTTGGTGGCATTGCTGGCGCGGGTGCCACGATGGGTACGGTGGTTAATATTCAAACGGGTGGTCGGACGGCGCTTTCGGGTTTGACTCGTGCGGGTGTCCTGCTGGTTGTGATTTTAGGTGCAGCCAATCTAGCTGCCATGATTCCCCTGGCTGTGCTGGCGGGTATTGCACTGAAGGTGGGTATTGACATCATTGACTGGGGCTTCCTCAAGCGGGCGCATAAGGTTTCCATCAAAGGTGCCCTGATTATGTACGGGGTGATTATCCTGACTGTTTTGGTTGATCTGATTGCAGCCGTGGGTATCGGTGTTTTCGTGGCCAATATCCTGACGATTGAGCGGATGAGCAATTTACAGTCTGAGTCTGTTCAAGCCATTAGTGATTCAGATGATGCCATCACGCTGAATGCTAATGAAAAACGCTGGTTGGATGAAGCCAATGGTCGCGTTCTGCTGTTCCAGCTTAGCGGCCCTATGATTTTCGGTGTTGCCAAGGCCATTTCTCGGGAGCACAATGCAGTTTCCTACTGCGATTCGATTGTGTTTGATGTAACCGATGTGCCCCACATGGGTGTGACGGCAGCGTTAGCGCTAGAGAATGCCATCCAGGAAGCAATCGAGAAAGGTCGCCAGGTGTTTGTCGTCGGTGCAACGGGTCAAACCCTTCGACGCCTTGAAAAGCTTGGTATTACTGAACTAGTGCCTGTACAGAACTTTTATACCGATCGGGCAGAAGCACTCAAGATTGCAGTGACCTCTCTGGATCAATCTGAAGAATCCGAGCTTTTAGATGCTGGTGTATCAACTGCGATCGCACCTGAACGGTAATTGTTAACTTCAGTCCTCTCCTTGCCCAAAGAGAGAAACCCTCACCCTAGCCCTCTCCCGCAGGAGAGGGAACAAGAAAAGAAGGTAAAAACTTCCGGCTCCCCTCTCCTGCGGGAGAGGGGCTGGGGGAGGGAGCCGTTGAACGTTCTGTTTTGTTTTTAAGACAAGCGATTATGTTATCTAATCTTATTGCAACTTTTCCGGTGAACTGGGTTGATGTCTGGCCCTCAGTCCCGTTCCTCTTTGCCACCACGCCAGAATCTGAATATGGCCCCTTTGTTCTGACAGGCGTGTTGCTGACCCTCGTGGTGATTTACATCATGAGCAAGCTGGGGGGCGAGCTGTCCAAGCGGTTGGATTTGCCTCCGGTACTGGGGGAGCTAGTTGGTGGCGTTGTCGTCGGTATTTCAGCCCTGCACCTGCTGGTCTTTCCCGAAACGGGCGCAACCGCTGCCGATTCTATGCTGATGTCGGCGCTGCAGTGGCTGGGCAATTTGGATACGGAAGCTGTGACGCACATCTTCCAAAGCCAGAGCGAGGTAATTTCGGTATTGGCTGAACTAGGCGTTATTGTTCTGCTATTTGAAATTGGTCTAGAGTCTGACCTGCGAGAACTGAGCAAGGTTGGCTATCAAGCCGCAGTTGTTGCTGTGGTTGGGGTAGCGGCTCCGTTCATTCTCGGTACGGTCGGCTTAGTCACCCTGTTCCATGCGCCTGTGATTCCATCCATTTTTGCTGGCGCAGCTCTCACGGCTACCTCAATTGGCATCACCTCCAAAGTGCTGTCCGAACTGGGACATCTCAAGTCCACAGAAGGCCAAATTATTGTTGGTGCAGCGGTTATTGATGACGTACTGGGTATTATCGTTCTCGCCGTTGTTGCCAGCTTGGCCAAAACGGGCGAAGTCGATCTGCTCAATGTTGTTTACTTGATTGTCAGTGCCAGTGCCTTCCTCTTAGGTGCCATCTTTTTAGGTAAGTTCTTCAACACCAGCTTTGTTGCGATCGCAGATAAGCTGCAAACTCGCGGCGCGTTGTTAATCCCAGCTTTCACGTTTGCGCTAGTAATGGCGTTCTTGGCGAATGTGATTCACCTAGAGGCGATTCTGGGTGCGTTTGCTGCGGGTTTGGTTCTAGACGAAACCGACAAGCGCAAGGAACTCGATCAGCAGGTGATGCCGATTGCCGATATCCTGGTGCCCATTTTCTTTGTAACCGTCGGTGCGAAAGCTGACCTGAGCGTGTTGAATCCGGCGGTTGCTGAAAACCGCGCTGGACTGATCATTGCCACCTTCCTGATTGCTGTTGCCATCATTGGTAAGGTTGTTACAGGCTGGGCTGTATTTGGTAAGCCCGGTGTGAATCGCCTCGCGATTGGTGTGGGCATGATTCCACGGGGCGAGGTTGGCTTGGTCTTTGCTGGAATTGGTTCGGCCAGCGGCGTTTTGGATAAGCCTTTGGAAGCAGCCATTATCGTGATGGTGATCCTAACGACGTTCTTGGCACCTCCCATGCTGCAATGGGCTTTAAAGGGTAGTCAGCCTGATGAAGGTGAAGCTGCAACAGAAGAGTCTACACTTGCTTCAGAACCGTCTCTCTCAACTACCAAATAACCCTGTAGGCTGGGTTGAGTAACGCAAAGCCCAACAGTATTAGAAACCTGTCGGGTTTTGCTATCACTCAACCCAACCTACAAAACTCCTTACTCCTCTCGCCTTACTTAATTTAACTATGTCACTTTTAGAAGCGTGCGTTTTTGCCACCGTCATGTGTGGCTTTTTTGGCATTATCCTGAAAAAAAATCTAATGATGAAAATCATCTCGATGGACGTGATGAGCACCGGGGTGATTGCCTATTATGTTGTGTTTTCTGCCAAAGGAGGCTTATTTACGCCCATCCTTTCAGAGCGAACCTCGGAAACTGTTGCATACTCTGATCCGGTGCCACAGGCTGTAATTTTGACCTCAATTGTAATTGGCTTTTCGATTCAAGCGCTGATGCTGGTCGGCGTCATGAAGCTATCGAAAAATCACCCGACATTAGAAACAAGCGATATTGAGAAGCACGTTCAGTAGTCAGTAGAAATCAATACCGTGGGAGCGTTAAGCATAGCCATCCCAAAGGGTATATAGGGTATATAGCCTTTGCCCCTACCCAAGACAAACCAACATTGTGCATGACGATTAAGCCATGAACACACTAACGATTGTCTGGATAGCACTGCCATTTTTAATTGGGTTCAGCATTTACTTGCTGCCCAAACTAGCGCGTTATTTAGCGCTAGGAGTCGCTTTTATTTCTCTGTTCTATGGAGTACAGCGGCTGCTAGATCCGGCGGTTCTAAATCTACAGCTCATTGATCACTTTGGGGTGACGCTGACTGTTGATTCACTCAGTGGGTTTTTTATCCTGACTAATGGATTAGTGACAGCAGCGGTGATTCTGTACTGCTGGCATCAGGGGAAAAACAGCTTCTTCTATACCCAGATGATCATCCTGCATGGCAGCGTGAATTCGGCCTTCATCTGCGCGGATTTCATCAGCCTTTATGTCACCTTGGAATTGATTAGCATTGCGGCATTTTTGCTGATTACCTATTCCCGGACTGACCGTTCTATTTGGGTGGGACTGCGCTATCTATTTATCAGCAATACGGCCATGCTGTTCTACCTGATTGGAGCCGTATTGGTGTATCAGGCGAATCAGTCCTTTGCCTATGAAGGTTTACGAACTGCGCCCAATGATGCGATCGCACTCATTGCCCTGGGCTTACTCACGAAAGGCGGCATTTTTATCTCGGGTTTGTGGCTGCCGTTGACCCATTCTGAAGCCGATACTCCGGTGTCAGCCTTGCTTTCTGGTGTGGTGATTAAGGCGGGTGTCTTTCCCCTGGTGCGCTGTGCGCTGATAGTTGAAGAGATTGAGCCGATTGTGCGGCTATTTGGGGTCGGAACAGCGCTACTCGGCGTCAGCTATGCCGTCTTTGAGAAAGATACGAAGCGGCTGTTGGCGTTCAGTACCTTGTCCCAGTTGGGCTTTGTGTTAGCAGCGCCCCAGGTGGGTGGTTTTTATGCGCTGACGCATGGACTGGTGAAATCGGCGCTGTTTCTGATTGCGGGCAACTTACCCAGCCGCAGTTTTAAGCAACTGAATCAAACGCCGATTGCTACACCGATTTGGTTGGTGCTGGTGCTGGCCAGCTTCTCAATTTCTGGTTTCCCTCTACTATCAGGTTTTGGTGCAAAGGTTTTGACGATGAAAAATCTATTGCCGTGGCAGGTCGTGGTAATGAATATTGCGGCCCTAGGAACTGCGATCGCATTTGCCAAGTTCATCTTTCTGCCCCATCAGTCAGAATCCGAGTCGGAATCCGAGGCTGAGCCAGAGGCAGAATCAAAGCACAGATTGAAACCGGGCTTTTGGCCTACCATGATTTTGTTGCTGGGTGGATTATTTGCTGCAAACGGGGTCTACTATGAAGCTTACTCGCTAGCTAACATCGTTAAACCATTAGTGACAATTGGTTTGGGCTGGTTGGCTTACGGCGTGATTTTCAAGCGATTGGTGCTCAGGCTGCCGCTCATCCTAGAACAGTTTGACCACTTGATTGGGGTAATGAGTCTGATGCTAATGTCGCTGTTTTGGATGGTGCTGGCCTAATTGGTCAGCTCAAGGTTGGCAACGGGTGAGATTGAGAAGCACGTTCAGTAGTGAGTTTGATGAATACGCTAACAATTGTCTGGATAGCACTGCCATTTTTAATTGGATTCAGCATTTATCTGCTGCCCAAACTGGCGCGCCACTTAGCGCTGGGAGTTGGCTTGATGTCAATTGCCTACGGATTGCAGCGGCTGCTGGATCCAACGGTTCTGAATTTACAGCTCATTGATCACTTCGGGGTAACGCTGACCGTTGATTCGCTCAGCGGGTTCTTTATCTTGACTAATGGGTTAGTGACAGCAGCGGTGATTCTGTACTGCTGGCATCGGGAGCAAAACAGCTTTTTCTATACCCAACTGATCATTCTGCATGGCAGCGTGAATTCGGCCTTCATTTGTGCGGATTTCATCAGTTTATACGTAGCGCTAGAGCTGATGAGCATCGCCGCATTTTTGCTGATTGCTTATCCCCGCACTGATCGTTCTATTTGGGTGGGACTACGCTATCTGTTTGTCAGCAATACGGCGATGCTGTTCTACCTGATTGGAGCCGTGCTGGTATATCAAGCGAATCATTCCTTTGCTTACGAAGGGTTGAAGACAGCGCCTACAGATGCGATCGCACTTATTATCTTGGCTTTACTCACCAAGGGCGGCATTTTTGTCTCCGGTTTGTGGCTACCGCTGACCCATTCTGAAACCGATACTCCAGTCTCAGCCTTGCTTTCCGGCGTCGTGATTAAGGCAGGTGTCTTTCCTCTGGTGCGCTGTGCGCTGCTGGTGGAAGAGATTGAACCAATTGTGCGGCTGTTTGGCGTCGGCACAGCGTTGCTGGGAGTTGCGTATGCTGTCTTTGAGAAAGATACGAAGCGGATGTTGGCGTTTCATACGGTTTCGCAGTTGGGCTTTGTGATGGCAGCTCCCCAGGTGGGTGGTTTTTATGCGCTGACGCATGGACTGGTGAAATCGGCGCTGTTTCTGATTGCAGGTAACTTACCCAGCCGTAGCTTTAAGCAACTGAATCAAACGCCGATTGCCACACCGATTTGGTTCGCGCTAGTGATTGCCAGCTTCTCAATTTCTGGTTTCCCCCTACTATCCGGTTTTGGTGCAAAGGTTTTGACAATGAAGAACCTGCTGCCGTGGCAGGTGGTGGTGATGAATATTGCGGCACTGGGAACGGCAATCTCTTTTGCCAAGTTCATCTTTCTGCCCCATCAGTCGGAATCCGAGTCGAAATTCGAGGCTGATCCAGAGGCAGAATCGAAGCGCAGTCTCAAACTGGGCTTTTGGCCTGCCATGATTTTGCTACTGGGTGGCCTGTTTGCTGCCAATGTCGTGTATTACGAAGCCTATTCGCTAGCGAATGTGATTAAACCCTTACTCACTATTGGTTTGGGTTGGCTAGCTTATGGCCTAGTCTTCCAGCGATTGGTCGTTAAGCTGCCCCGCGTGTTGGAGGAGTTTGAGCATTTAATTGGAGTGATGAGTCTGACGCTGATGTCGCTATTTTGGATGGTGATGGCATGATTGGCTATTTAGATTTAATCCTACGATTAACGATTTGGTTCTTGCTCACGGCTGATTTGAGCTTGACTAATATTCTGATTGGTGTGTGTATCGCCTTTCTGCTGCCGCGTCGCTTGACGGCTCCTGCCGTGCTGAAAGACTGGCTGCATGTGCTCTGGGAAATCATTGTGGCGATTCCCAAGGCGTATATCGAAGCGATTGAAATGATGGTACGACCCCATAGGTATGAAGACATCACGCTGGAGCGGGTGAAGCCCAATCGCACACCAGGACTGATTTTCCTTGATATTTTTCTGATTACATTTACGCCGAAAACCATCGTGTCAAAGTGTCACGAAAACGGCTGGTATGAAGTCCATCGCGTCCGGAGGACGAAACCATGATGAACTGGATAATGATTGCCATGATTCTAGCCTTGCTGATTCCGATCTACGAGGCTTGGCAGGATGAGGACATTTGGCAAAAGATGCTGGCCTTTGCCAGTATTGCCACCAAAACCTCCGTTATGGTGCTAGTGGTGTCGGTGCTGCGCGGTGACTGGATGATTGGGGTGGTGGGAGTGCTGATCCTCAGCGTTGGCAATGCGGCGCTGATGCTGCTGGCCCACATTCTCAGACGGATGAATGAAGCAGATGCAGATGTGCAAGTTTTGGAGTAGTACCCTCACCCTAAATCCCTCTCCCGCATGGAGAGGGACTTTGAGATTACTCCCTTCTCCTGTGGGAGAAGGGTTGGGGATGAGGGAAAACCCATATTTAACGATTTCAAGCTTTACTTATGATCAACGCGATTAGCTACGCCTTAATTGGCCTGGGTTTGGTCTTTTGGTTCTGGGGAACATTGCCGCTGCTGGGCAATCGTTCCGTGTTCTTCAAATTGCATAGTCTGTCCGTGGCCGATACGCTTGGCTCCATGAGCATTATCGTAGGGCTGCTGCTCAAAATTCCCCATCAATGGCCACTGTTGCTGTTTGCGCTGATTTCCCTGGCGATTTGGAATACGGTGCTGGGGTATGTGCTGGCCTATTGTTCGCGAGCGACGGTGTCGAGACGGTGATGGGTTGGGGATAGGGGTGTAGGGGTGTAGGGGTGGGTGTAAGGGTGTAGGGGTTAGGGGTGTAGGGGAGCGTGTTGGTGATGATTGCTGGTGAAATAGGGAGGAACTGATGATTGAGGGACTAGCTGACGGTTTGTTTGCTGAAGATTTATATGTGGTTGCGATCGCAGCTTTGCTACCGATAACTGCTTGCATGGTTGTCACCCAGGTGAATCCCTACCATGCGCTGGTGATTCGGGGTATCCTCGGTGCGGTTGCTGCACTGGTCTATGCCTTGTTTGGTGCAGCAGATGTGGCGCTGACGGAGGCGCTGGTGGGCACGATGCTGTCGATTACGCTCTATGCGATCGCAGTTCGTTCTTCTATGAGGATGCGGCTCGGTGTGGTTAAGGGTGAGTGGGAGCAGGTCTTCGTGCCTGAGCCAGTCGCGCCAGTAGAGGAATTAAAAGAACTCGAAGAATTAGATGCAGTAGATGCAGTAGATGCGATCGCACCTGCTCCGAATTCACATGACCGACTCAATGATCCGTCCGAACCTACGCAGTCCAAACAACTGTTGGATGCCTTACGCCAACTGCTGCGGAAGCATCACCTGCGGCTAGAGCTAGTTTCCTATCCCAGTCGATCAGCATTGGAATCGGCGCTGGTGGCTAAAGAGGTGCATAGCATCTGTGTGCAGGGAGCAGATCCAGGTCAATCCGTGACCCCAACTTCAGCCTATCAGCTCCAAACCCATGTGCCGCGCCTGTATGAGCTGATGCAGAGCGGCAGTTTGCCGAGTGCGATTGAGTTGACGCTGTTTGAGCCAGCGAATCCGAAGTTGTCCGAGTCTCAGCCTGTCCAAGTTCAACCGCCCAATGCCGTGGAGATTCAGTCATGAAGTGGATTTACGTTGCCGTTGGTATCGCTCTCTATCTCAAGATGCTGGTCTTTCCGAATCCAGCGGTGGACGCTGCTGAGCTGTCGATAGTAGAAATGGTGGTGCAGGATACCGGAGTACCCAACGCCGTTTCGGGGATTATCTTCCGGAATCGCCTTTATGACACTATTTTTGAGGTCGTTGTATTTACGGTTGCCATTATGGGCGTGCGGTTTTTGCTGGCCGATGAACAGCCCTCTTGCACCATCTATCAGTTCACCGATCATCCGTCGATTGTGCTAGCGCGACTGGGCGCGACGATTGCGGCCCTCGTTAGTATCGAGCTAGCGATCCGAGGACATCTCAGTCCCGGTGGGGGATTCGCGGCAGGTGTGGCAGGCGGTACGGCTATTGGTCTGGTAGCAATTACCTCGTCGTCTACATGGATGGAAGCAATCTACCAGCGCTGGCGAGCCGCAGCCTTGGAAAAAGTGTCGGTACTGATTTTTGTTGTCCTAGCGGCGGTATCACTGATTGGCCTGGAACTGCCGCACGGTGAGCTGGGTGGATTGGTAAGCGGTGGCTGGATTCCAGTGCTCAATATATTGGTAGCGGTTAAAGTCGCGCTAGGCGCATGGGCGGCAATTCTACTCTTTATTCGCTATCGGGGGTTGTTGTGAGATCGGCTGGATAATGGCATTTGTGCTGCATTTGGTCGCCAATCCAATGAAGAAACGTGCTGTCGCGATGCAATGGCACGTTTCTTCATCGATTTTTCATCTTGAGATTACTGGCTCATCCGCTTGAGAGCTGCTATACTACACTTACGGTTAACGTAATACAAAATCTGCAATCATGAAGTTTTCTGCTCGTCGCTAATCCAATCTGTCTCAGCAATTTGAAGAGTGCCAGATCCCCCGATCTGCTGTATTCGGCCTTCAACACCAAAGTCTTCAGAACTTTGCAGCCGGATTTCAAATGCATACAAGCTAGCAATTTGGGTAGTTCTCAAGATGTAATGATTTTGGGTGGTGTGGGCACCGCTCACACCACCCAAAATCATTACCTGTATACCACTACCGCAACTTGATTGGGATAGCGACTTCTTGATGACCCTGCGGCCAACGCTACAGTGCCGCCCAGTCCAGCAAGAGGGAGCAGAATGATGCAGAGAAAAGCAATTCTTAATGCCAGCCATATCACCTATGAACTGGCGACAATGGAAATCCTATTTCAAGACATTACGGCAGCAATTCATACCTGCGATCGCATCGGTTTAGTCGGTCGCAATGGCAGCGGCAAATCAACTTTGCTCAAGCTGTTTGCAGGGCAGTTAATCCCTCAAGCAGGTACTGTGGTCACAGCAGGTCAGGTTTTCTATCTGCCTCAGGTGCTTGCACCGGATGTCACGCAGTCTCAAGAATTACTCCTTGATTGGCTCAGCCGTCATACTGAAGAGTGGTGGACGATTACCTTAATCCTGGAAGAGCAGTTTGCGACTGAATTGCCGCTCTCTCAGCCAATCGGTAGCCTGAGCGGTGGTGAGTGGATGAAGCTGTGGTTAGCAATTGCCCTTTCCCACCAACCCGATCTGCTCTTGCTCGATGAACCAACCAATCATTTAGACTTAGCCGCATTGCATCAACTGCAAGCCTTGCTGCAATCGTTTCCTGGTGCGGTAGTGTTGGTGTCGCACCAGCCTTTTTTCTTGGATCAAGTGGTGGATACAATTTGGGAATTGACGCCATCGGCACTCAAGATCTACGGCGGCAACTATTCGTTTTATCGGTCGCAACTGGCAACGGAACATCAGGCCGCATTGCGAATACATGAAGTAGCCAGAAAGGAATTGAAACGCGCCAAAGCTGCTGCTCAGCAAGAACAACAGCGAGCAGCTCAATCTCGTAGACATGGGAAACGGAAAGCAGGCAGCATGCCCAAAATTTTAGCAGGTGCGCTACAGCGAAAAGCGGAGGCTACTGCTGGCGTTGCTAAGCAAAAGCATGATGCAGCCGTAGAGAAAGCGGCTCAAAAAGTGGCAGACACGAAAATTAAAACCTCTAAAACCAGTCGAGTTCAACTGGAAGAAGGTAGCTTGAAACGCCGCAATCTAGTTGATATCCAGGGCGCACATTTGAGAATTTGCGATCGCATCTTGATTGAAAATATTCAGCTACATGTGGCAGTGGGCGATCGTGTTTCAATTGCGGGAGCCAATGGTTCAGGTAAGTCCAGTTTAGCCAAGGCCATTTTATTCAACGGTCATCCGGCTGTCTTGGAGGCTGGTGAAGTGAAGATTGCACCTGGATTACAGGCTGAGTCTGAAGCGAGTCTGAAGGCAGTCTATCTGGATCAAAACTATGACCTAGTCGATCGGAAGCTAACGGTTCTGGAAAATATGCGGGTCGCAAACCCGTCTCTAGACTATCAGCCGATCCGGCAACAGCTCGGACATTTTCTCTTTTTCAATGATCGGGTTGACCAACTTGCAGCTAGCTTGAGTGGAGGGGAACTGGCTCGGTTGGCGATCGCCATGATCAGTATTGCCCAAATCGACTGGCTCATTTTAGACGAACCCACGAATAACCTGGATACAGCAACTGTTGATCACATTGTGGATGGCGTGAATGAGTTTCAAGGGGCTCTATGGGTCATTTCTCATGACATTGATTTCCTCAGCCGCGTTGAAATCACTCAAGCCTATCAGATCACCAATCGCCAGCTCCGGCCTCTCTTGAATCAACCCAATGATGCAGAGCAATATTACTGGGAGCTGGTTAAAAACCCATAATTCATGTTTGTGACACGGTTGCTGAGCGACCGTGTCACAAACATGAATTGGGTATCTTGTACGCAGACCTGATTCTAGCCACTGGTTTTATCGGGTACCAGCGTAATTAGGTGTTCCCGTCGAACCATAGATGCCCCAGTCGCGGATACCGTTGTTGCGGAGTACCGACTCAGCAGCCTGAATTTCTGCTTCATTCCCTTCTACGAGTACTAAATACTCGTTGTTATTGTAGACGCGATCGTTGTAGTAATTGGCTCGATCTTCGGGGACACCCCAGCCAATCAGTGCGCCGAGTAATCCACCGCTGGCTGCACCGATACCGCTACCCAGTAAGGTATTAGCCAGCAAGAAGCCAACTTCGGCAGCAGCTCCAACGCCAGGGATAGCAAGTACGCCGAGGCTACCAATTAAACCAACCGCGCCGCCTGCAACGGCACCAGCGGTTGCACCCGCACCCGCGCCACCTTTGGCCTGTTCACCCTTAGGCTTATTTGGATCGTAGCTGCGGTCGGTGGTTAAATCTCTCAGTCCCTCGCCAGACTTGGCAACTACCGAAACGTGATCCATGTGAAAGCCACTATCGCGTAGACGATACATGGCCTGCTCTGCTTCTGCACGGGTCGAAAACAGGCCGACTGCGCGACGGTGTTGATTGTTATCAGTCATTCTCATAAGGTGTTCCTCCTGCGAGGATTGCGTCGATTTGACTACTTTCATCTTTATAAACAAATCGATCAGTGACCTCGTTCGATAGCTGGATCAAAGGATGGGTCGAAGGCTGGAAGCTATTTCTGTCGATAGTTAGGGGTAAGGATCTATGCTCCTAACAACTGGCAAAAAATAAAGCGGCTTGTGTTACACCGATGCCAAATTGTGGTGACAAATCAGCTCCCCCTGCTCCCCTGCCCCGATGCTCCCTCGATGCAAAAGGTGCAAAATTATGGATAAAAGCGCATTTGATTTGGAGCTTCCCATGTTTTCTCTGGAACGTGCGATCGCACTTGCTGCCGAGGCTCATGTTGGACAAGTGGATAAGGCGGGGCATCTCTACATTTTGATCCTCTGTGGGTCATGAAGAATTAAAAAATATGCAATATCATTTTTTTGGTTGTCACAGAACTCTTCATCATGGCCCAGAAAAAATTTTTTGATCTATATCAGAAAACGGTATGGGACTGGTTGGATCTATTGATTGTACCTATTCTTTTAGCTGTCGGTGGATTTTGGATCAGCTATCAGATGGAACAGCAGCAAAGAGAGATAGCTAATGAGCGATATCAGCAGGAATTACTAAGAGGTTATCTTGACCAAATATCACAATTATTGATTGAGCATGATCTGAAAACAGCGGATGAGTTTTCAGACGTTAAAGTACTCGCTCAATCCATAAGTTCAACCACTTTAAGGGATTTAGATAAACAAAGACGTAATTCGTTAATGCTCTTTCTCCGATCTACTGGGTTAGCTGCTCCTTTAGAAAATTCTGGGAGCAAAACTGGCATCCTAAGTTGGGCTGATCTCAGCAATATGGATTTAAGTGGTGTAGTCATGAATGCGATTGATTTACGTTATGCAAGTCTTGAAAATTCAAACTTAACTGATGCCTATCTTGGCAGTAGAGCGAATCTAAGCAATGCTCGTTTCATTAACACAAGTTTAGAAAATGCGGACTTTAATGAATCCAACGTGAACGATGCAATTTTTGCATATACCAATCTTGAAAATGTGAAGAATATTACAGATTTTCAGCTCTCTACCGCAAAGTTATGCAATACAAAAATGCCAGATGGTTCAGAATCTGATCGAGATTGTGAGGAACTAAGTGAGAACTATACTGATTATGAATATAGTCCAGATCATAGTTGGGATCATCTCAAGTAGCTATACTCACCTCTTGCACTAAAATCCAAAAAGTAAGCCATTGAAAATTGGTAGTGGTATGTAGGTAATGATTTTTGGTGGTGTGGGCAACGCCCACACCACCAAAAATCATTACGGCTTGAGAACTACCTGAAAATTAACTACGCTCACGAACATCGACCGCCAATCGCTGCGATCGCACGTGTGGTTAAGCTGGCGGACAATGCAGACAATATGGATCTATCGCGAATTCCAAATCCCACAGAGAAGGATTTCGCGCGGCTGGAGGAGTATAAGGCTGTGCGGCAACTGCTGCTGGCTGTCGGTGGGAATTAGGTGTTGGGGATCTGTGAGAAAGTGCGATGATCACGCTGTAACTAAATACGAGTCAGCTTGGAGAGTTGGTAGAATCGAATCAGATCTGAATTAGTAGAAGTCATCCCATTATGGCATCCACAACCGTGACGACTATTGTCAAGATGTTGGAGTCTTTGCCGATTGAGGTACAAGATCGAGTTGCGGAACATCTTCGAGAATATATTGATGATTTGCAGGATGAAATGCGGTGGAATGAGTCGTTTCAGCGAACCCAACCAAATTTGATTGCTGCTGCACGACGAGCTAAGCAAGAGATTTCTGAGGGAAAAGCAACTTCAATGGACTACGACCAGCTATGAGGTCAGCCGTTCTTCCTTCCTTCTGGGTTGAATATCGAAAGCTGAGTAACGAAGTTAGACAAAGCGCGAGAAAAGCATATCGGCTGTGGGATAAAAATCCATTTCATCCATCTTTGCACTTTAAATGCATTAACAATAAAGAAGGAATTTGGTCGGTAAGGGTAACGAGAAGCTACAGGGCGCTTGGAATTCTAGAAGGAGATACGGTCACTTGGTTCTGGATCGGTAGTCACGATGACTATGAGCGCTTCTTTTCGTAGGTAGATTTGAGATCGATCGCAGATACGTATTCCTCTTCTAGCAAGAGAGCTAAAATTCTTGAATTGAATGAATTGGCGAACTTGGTCAAGTAGACGAGGAGGTTGAGATTGATTGAATAGTTGTGCTGCCTGAGTTATTGGTGAGGGCATAGCACAGGGTTATCTGTTGTGACTTGAGCTTCGAAATCTCTGGCATATCCCCAGCATGAATGCAATATTAAACATAGTGTTGAGTCACATCTAAATCTCAGTATGCTGGAATGGTCGGTAGCCACAACAGGAATAGAACTAGGCAAACTCGTATTAGAACAGGTTCTCGATTTGAGTAAGCCTGTTCTGGAGGGGTATGTCCAAGATTTTTTTAAGGATTGCCTGAGTAGCGGAGTCAGCCGACTCAATGCCACAGCACTGAAAACACCGATGGCAGAAGCAATTGGCTACTTTATCAAGCGATTTATTAAAGAACTTCAGATTAACGACGTTCCTGAAACCAGTATTCAGCATCACTACAAAGCAGCAATCAAGAAGTTTGTGCAGGATAAGGCGGTGCGGCCTATTCTGGGAAAAGCCTTTGAAAAGGATTGTAAACAGATTGATTACGGGCAGTTAGAGCAAATTTGGGCACGACAGTATCAAGGCTCGGGATGGCAATTTCCCTCAGAGGAGTTTGATTGGCGAGGGATCTGCAAAGAATATGTGTATGAGGTTAAGGGGATTGTTAAAGCGAATCCAGAATTGCGATCGCTGCTTGAAGCCGATCTACTAGAAGACATTGCTCGAAATACAGCGCAACTCTCACCGGGATTTGATGTTGAAACGTATCGAAATAGTTTGCAGTCCAGCTATGGCTACCTGAAGCTATACACCCTTGACAGCACCGATCGCGTTGATTCCATCAAATTATGGGCAATGTTCATTGAGCAAACGGTGCGAGAAGCCTTGCCCCCCATGCGCTACGACCTGCCTCTGGACTTAAAACGCCAACTGCAAGCCGAAGGACACCTCGAAGCAGATTTATCGCCTGAAACTCTAGAGCATTATCGTCATGCGTATTTTCAGCAACCTGCCCGAAAAGTTTTAGAAGCAGTAGCAGATTCGCAACGGGCGATGATTTTAGGTGATCCGGGATCGGGTAAGTCGAGTCTGTTGCAATATCTGGCACTGGAATGGGTAGAGGGTAAGACAGAGAAACTGCCGTTATTGATTGAGTTGAGGGAATTTGCCATCAATCCATCTGCAAACTTTCTAGAGTTTCTCCATTGTGGTCGGGGGGTGGATTGGCAGTTTGACCAGCAGCAACTTTATCAGCATTTGCTGGAGTTTCCAACGCTAGTTATGTTTGATGGTCTGGATGAAGTGTTCGATCGTGCGACCCAATCGACCGTCATTGACGATATCATTCGCTTTTCCCAGCAATATCCCAGAGCACAGGTGTTGGTCACATCTCGCATTATCGGTTATAATCCCGAACGACTTCAACAGAGCGGGTTTCGGCACTTCACGATTCAATCCCTGGATACGGATGAAATTCACGAGTTTATCGATCGCTGGTATGACCTATCGATGGGCAGCGATCCGGATAAAGCGCGGTTGAAACAGCGGTTGAAGGATGCGATCACCAATTCCAAAGCGATTTCTAACCTGGCAGACAATCCCCTGTTGCTGACAATGATGGCAATTTTGAATCGACGGCAGGAGTTACCGCGAGATCGCGCTGACCTCTATGACCAGGCTTCGCGGGTATTGCTCTACCACTGGGATGTGGATTACAAGCGATTGCAAATTCCAATGGATGCAATCGGGCGACGGGAAAAGCAGGAGATGCTGCGCTTGATCGCCTATGAGATGCAGGCAGGGGAAGAAGGACTGAAGGGTAACTTGATTAGTGCAGAACGCCTCACTCGCATTTTGACCGACTATTTACGCGATCAGGGTTTCAGTGAACCTCGTGAAAAAGCCAATCTGTTGATTCATCAACTCCGAGAACGCAATTTTATCCTCTGCTATCGCGGAGCTGATACCTACGGTTTTATGCACCGCACATTTTTGGAATATTTTTGTGCTGTTGAAATTGTCCATCGCTTTGAAAAACAGCGCACTCTCACCTTTGAACAATTGCGAGATGAGGTGTTTGGTCAGCACTGGCAGGATGAAACCTGGCATGAGGTTTTAAGGCTGATTTGTGGGGCGATCGATCCAAAATTTGCAGGTGAATTGATTGAGTTTTTAATGGCAAGAGAATGCGATCGCACCAAATTCCTATCAGAAATTCCTTGGGCAAAGGGAAGACTTGAACCTGGTGGTTTGTCTAACTTACTTCTTGCAGCTGACTGTTCTTCTGAGGTTAGTAACCCCACAGCAATTTCGGCAATTTCTACTGAGTTACTTGAGAAACTTCAACAAGAAGCAGAAAACCCAACAATTCGTTTATCTTTTACGTTATCACGAGAACTATTGGACAAAATCGCGTGTTGCTCTAGCGAAACACTCCCCTGGCTTCAGCAACAAGTAGAGCAGAATAGTAGTTCATTTATTCAAAACGCAGCTGTATTAGCAATTGCAAAGCATTTTGACAGATCAATTACCTTAACTTGGTTGAAAAAATGGGCACAGTTCGGTTCAGATTGGGGTATTCGTGTAGGAGCGGTTGAAGCCATTGACGAATACCATTTCTGCACTACACAAGAAATATTCCAGTTACTAAAGGGTTTACAACAAGATGCTGATTGGGGTGTACGTCGAGCTGCAATTGAAGCCATCGCTAAGCATTACAACAATCATCTAGAAACATTTGACTTTCTTTGCCAAGTTTCACAGAGCGATCCTTTTGAACGTCAAAGCGAATGGCAGAATAATCCCCGCCAAGCTGTGCTAGATGCCGTTCTCAAACACTACCCCACCCATCCCAAAACGATTGAACTGCTGCGCGATCGCGCCATCAATGATCCCGATGAGCAACTGCGAGAATGGGCACAAGAGCAATTAAGGATACACAGCGAAAGATTTAGTTGAACTCAATTGCTAAACCATTTTCCACATCATCTCCTGCCCTGCCCCTAACGGCACCAGCCCAGCTTCAACAAACGGCACCTCATCCGGTACCCGCCAAGTTGTCTTCGTCAGCGTAATCTGTTCCGTATTGCGCGGCAGCTGATAAAAATCTGGCCCATAGAAGCTTGCGAACGCCTCTAGCTTATCCAGTGCATCAACGCTTTCAAACGCTTCTGCATATAGCTCCAGGGCGTGCAGAGCCGAAAAACAACCTGCACAGCCACAGGAACTTTCCTTGCTATTGCGAGCGTGGGGAGCGCTGTCGGTACCCAGAAAAAACTTAGGACTGCCAGAGGTTGCCGCTTGCAAAATGGCCTGGCGATGCTGCTCCCGTTTCAAAATGGGCAGGCAATAAAAATGGGGACTAATGCCACCTTTGAATAGGCTATTGCGGTTAAACAGCAAATGCTGTGGCGTGATCGTGGCCGCGACATTGTCGGCAGACTGAACAAACTGCACCGCGTCCGATGTCGTAATATGCTCCAGCACCACGCGCAGATTTGGGAATCGCTGCTTGAGCGGAATCAAATGCTGCTCGATAAACGCTTTCTCCCGATCAAACACATCCACGTCCTGATCGGTCACTTCCCCATGCAGCAATAATGGCATATCAACCTGCTGCATTGCTTCAAAAACGCGATCGCACTTCCGAATGTCTGTCACACCGGATTCTGAATTGGTGGTTGCTCCGGCTGGGTAATACTTGACCGCTTTGACAAACTGGGCTTCTTTGGCCGCGATAATCTCATCGGGGCTAGTATTATCAGTCAGGTAGAGCGTCATCAGCGGCTCAAACTGTTTGCCGTTGGGGAGCGCCGCCAAAATGCGATCGCGATAGGCCGCTGCATCCGCCACTGTGCGGACTGGCGGTTTCAAGTTTGGCATGATGATGGCACGGGCAAACTGACGCACCGTATAGGGTAGAACCGCTTTCAGTGCTGCGCCATCGCGGAGATGTAGATGCCAGTCGTCGGGTCGGGTAATGGTAAGCTTCTGCATCCTTTCATTATAAAACTGAGACTGCGATCAAGTTTTACATTGCTCAGTGTGGGAAAGTGCGATCGCGGATTTGATCAGCGGAGTCGTTAGATCAATTAGGTTGAGTAATACGCAATGTGAACAGAAGTAGTTTATGAGGGAGATGAGCCAACTGTGGTGGTGATTTAATAACTACTGATATTAAAAGTACCCGTGCGGGTTATGCGATCGCTCAAGTTCGGTTGCCATGATTGGGTCAACTATTGAACTTGAAATAGGCGTGGTACAACATGACAAAACATGGTCAGCTCTATCTTAGAGATGGGCTTCCTCCTCGCTTTCGCCTGCGTGCTAGTGGGCGATTTGGCAGAATGTTTCACTGTTTGCCTCCGTTCGCTGAGGATACACAGGCTATTCGCGATGCCCTGATAGAGCTTGGAAAACCATCTGGAGTGATGGATCCAGGCAACGATGCGAATCCAGATAACCCAGTCATTCCTGCGGGTTTCACATTTTTAGGGCAGTTCATTGACCATGATTTGACCTTTGACCCAACTTCTAGTTTGGAGCGTCAAACGGATCCAGAATCCATTGAAAACTTTCGCACTCCCGCCTTTGAATTAGATAGTCTATATGGCTCTGGGCCTGCCGCCAGTCCTCATCTGTATGACAGCACTCCCGAAAATCGCGGCAAGCTATTAATTGATGCTGGTTTTCCACAGGATGTTGCTCGGAATAGCTTAAATGTTGCCCTGCTGGGTGACCCCCGCAATGATGAAAACTTAATCGTTTCACAGCTACATTTGGCATTCGTCAAATTCCACAATGCCGTCATCGACAAACTGAAAGCAGAGGGCACTAACCCAGGCCAACTGTTTGATGAGGCTCAAAAACTAGTGCGTTGGCATTATCAATGGATGGTGTTACACGAGTTTCTGCCACTCATTGCTGGGCAAGACATTGTCGATACTGTTCTACAAAAAGGACGCAAGTTCTACAGTTGGCGCTGGCGGCGTGAACCGTATATCCCTGTGGAATTCTCTGTGGCAGCCTATCGCTTTGGTCATAGCCAGGTACGCGGAGGATATCGCATTAATGAGAATTTTTCTGCAGCCATTTTTGGCGCTCCGGGTTCCAATGATCTCTCCGGCGGCAAGCGGGTAACCGCAGAACGAGCAATGGACTGGCGCAATTTCTTTGAGCTAGATGCTGGAGTGACTCCCCAGCCCAGTAAGCGAATTGATACAACTCTTTCTGGGCCTTTATTCCAGTTGCCGTTTATTCCGCCCAACATGCCGTCCAATCCGGCGTCGCTGGCTCAGAGAAATCTCCTGCGCCACCTGACATTCGAGTTGCCGTCTGGTCAATCAGTGGCTCGGAGAATGGGTATTCAACCCCTTTCTGTCACGACTGATCTAGCCGATGTCGCTCAAATTGGAGCTGGCTTGGAAAAGCGCACTCCCCTTTGGTTTTACATTCTGCGTGAAGCTGATAAACGGGCTGATGGTTTGTCTCTTGGCCCGGTGGGTGGTCGGATTGTGGCAGAGGTGTTCATTGGTTTACTCGAAGCGGATGAGCAGTCGTTCTTAGCTCAACAGCCCAACTGGAAACCAACTCTGGGCGCAGATGGCAACTTTGGCATTATTGATTTGCTGAAGTTTGCTGGTGTTGCATAAAGTAAGCAGCCTCAAGTCGTAGGCTAGGAAACCAGGTTTTTCTAAGGTGTGTTAAAGATGTGATCTTTATCTCCAAAGAAGCCTGGTTTTTTGGCATTAATCAAGCTGTGAGAAGTCGTCAAAAGTGCGATCGCACTTCTTCGCACGTTTACAAATGCAGCAATCGCCGTAATTTCTTATCCAAATCATCTGTAATCGCGCGATCGCCGCGTTCCAGCTTGCCTATATAATCCGCACTAATTCCCAGAAAGCCGCCCAGCTCCTTGCGGCTCCAGCCGCGCTTTGTTCGTCCTGCCCGCATTTGTTCTCCAGTCAGCGGATCGACGGGAGGTGCAGCCGGAATTTGCTTTTGACGCTTCGGTTCTTTAACTTTGGAGAGCAGGACTGGAATGGGATGAGGGGGGCGAATTGTGAGCTTGGCCCGCAGAATACGCTCAATGATTTTTACCTTGCGCCAGTCCTTCGGCTTACTTGCTTTGCTGCCCGGTTGCAGCCAGTCGGGATAGGTTTCTGGGTCAAACTCAATGTGCCAGCCCAAGTCCATTAAAAGCTTGAGAGCTTTATTCCAGCGGTTTTTTAGGTCGCGAGCTTTGTACTTATCGGTCAGCGCCTTATCAATTTCGGCAGTGGCAATCACCTCTTCCAGCAGGCTTTTCACTTTGTAGTCATAGGGATTCTGATTGCGTACTCGCACCCGCGAATCAAGCGTGAGCTGAATCGCCAGCCGCAGCGCCATTTCATTGTGATAGGGGTCAATTTGCAGAATGTCGCGAGCCAGATAGCCAAACTGATGTAGCGCTTCACGGGCGCGGTTTCCAGCCCGATTGAGGAAATGCTTCGTCCAGAGGCCGGGGCTGACGGTGATGTAGACCTCTTCCGGTCGCTCAATTTTGCCCGTAACCCAGTCGATTTGGCCGTGCGGGTCAATTAGTACGTCCCACATGCGGCCAATCGGGGTGCTGGCATCCACCTTGCGTTTGCCGCGGCCCTCGGCCCAGACGGATTTCACCAGCAGGCAGGACAGCGCATAGGCGGTGCTGGCGACGGAGTTGCGCTTTTCAGATAGACTGGTGTTGTGGTTGCGCTCCCAGCCCAGCAGCTGAATGATATCGCTGGCCTTGAGCGTGAAGGTGCTTTTCCACGGTTCGTCTTCTTCCATTGTGCGGGCCGCAAAGATAAGCTGGAGTTTGACCGTGTCAAAGCCGAACTTGTCGATGATTTGCTCGGCGGCTTCCCAGGGCAGCATGGCGATGTCGCCGGGATTGGTGATGTAGTGTTCGATGAAGTTGGCTGGGTTGGATTTGCTGCGGTATTGGAAAACAGCTAGGTCATCTTCGCCTTGCTGCCACAGGTCGGGACGGAGCTGGGCGCGGATGCTGCTGGCGATAGGAATCGCAGTGGGTAGGGGCGTGACCGGAGCTAGGTCGAGGCTGGTATCGGTGGCGGAAGGAGTGCGCTGCTTCAGTCCTAAAAGCCGCTCGATGTCTTGCACAGAGCAGTTGGGCAGGTTTAAACCTTCGATGATTCGCTGGGTAATGTCTTGGCAGTAGATTTGACCGAAGAAGCTGATCTTGGTGTGCAGTTGGGATGGGTCGGAACTCTTGAGGTAGGAGTCGATGGTTTGCCGTAGTTCAGCGTGGCTGAGGTTTTGGATGCCGTCGCTAGTGAGTTCGGTTTCGGCTTCTTCCAGTGCCCAGACGACTAGGTTTGCACCAATGGCACGGGCAAATTCTTCGCGGAAATCTACGTGGCTGAAGAAGTCGGCTAGGCAGCTTTTCAAGTAGGTACGGGTTGCTTCTTCATCGAGAACGATTTCGAGCTGATTGGCTTTTTGGCGGCGACCTTTAGCCAGCTTGAAGTGGGGCAGGCTGATGTCGAGAGCTTCGAGTCCTTGGGTTTGAATGGTTTCTTCGATGCGCTGTTGATAGGCTTCGAATAGAGCTTGAAACAGTTGCAGGGTAATTAGATCCGGTAGCGAGGAGGCGTCGCGCAGGATGACGGTGAGCTGATCGAGAAAGTCGGGGGTAAGGGTGTCGTTGATAAGCTGTGCCCAGCGATAGCCTTTTGCCGAGGGTTGAGAGGATTGGCTGGTTTGCGATCGCACATCCACATCCACATCCATACCTACCTCTTGATTGGTGTTATCAACATCCTGCTGGGGGGTGAGCTGAATGGTAATTTTCCAACTGTCAGAGTCCCCGGTGTTAAGCGCAGGGGCAGACGGATTCGATTGGGAGAGGGAGTGGTTGGTGTTGGACATTGCCAGGTGGATAGGTTGAATCGTGGGTCTGCGATGGTAGCAGCGGCGTGGTCAAATTGTTGTGTGCTCCGAACAACATGATGTTATGTCAATTCTAGTAAGGGATCAAAAGGTTTAAGGATTCGTTGCTGAAAGAGATGTAGAGCAATTTAGCCCTTTCAAGGTGTTATTTTTTGGAACGGGCAATAATCTGAAATCCCAGT
>CBKWJC010000035.1:0-65247 GCA_966674685.1 uncultured bacterium | reverse complement strand
GGGATGCCGCAAACCCCCGGGGTTGCTTGGTCGGGAAAGTTGACCTGGCACTTTGAAAGATCGGTTGTGCGGCCACGTCGTGGCCCCACAATCGCTCTTTGGCATTCGGCAAAAAGTCAGAGTCTATTGATATCTATTGCGATTCTCTATTTTTGAATGCCTCGGTTGGATGTGTACTATAAAGATTGAACAAACGTTAAGTAAATCTTTAGTCGCTGCTGTTAGCCAACGCGAGTAGGTATTTTCATGACCGTAACCCCATCCACATCTCCAGCTACGATGCCTGACTTCTGCACAGGAATTCAATATTTTGGGGACGTTCCGCCTCAGTTTGAACAATATGGTCAGACTCCGGTGATTGCCGCAGGCCAAACTGCGATCGCAGATCCGACCGATGCGGCAGCGGTTTATCAGACTCTTTTAGCAGCCGATGCGTTGCGCTACTTAACGCTTCAGGTCACAGCTAGTAAGGCGTCTGGGCACCCCGGCGGTTTTGCCAGCTCCGTTGAAGCCTATGTGTCGCTGCTGATGCTGGGCCACAAAAATATCAACACCGAGGTGGGTCACCACGCTCCCGGCTTCTACAGCGCCATGTTTATGGATCGCTCCCTGGAAGATATGGAGATCAGCACCGTGCAGCAAATGTGCGATCGCTTCCGGGAAAAGCATGGGCTGTTAGGACACCTATCAGGCTATATTCCCGGCATTTTGGCTCCGGCTGGCCCCTTGGGACAGGGACAGCACTTTGCGATGGCCTCGGCGCTGCTGCATCAGGATACGCTGTTTCCCTTCACCCTAGGTGACGGTGGCCTGGGTGAACCCTACATCATGAGCGCGATTGGCCACTTCCACACCGCCTATCCGCAGGTGACCAACTTCCTGCCCGTCTTAGTCTGGAACGGCTACAGCCAGGAGCATCACAGCATGGTGTCTACCCAGTCCAACGAGCACATGATTGCCTACTGGAAAGGCAATGGTTTCGACAACGTGATTCTGGTGGATGCCAAAGACTACGACGACCAAGATCAGCCGGGAGCCTATGTAGACAGCACCGCCTTCTCGTTTGAAAAGCGACTGGAGTTTACCCAGGCGGTTCTGAGCGCAGCCGACCAAGCGGCGAAGTCGGCTCTGGGTGGACAGCTTACGGTCTTTATCATCAAACAGCTCAAGGGCGCAGGCGTTCACGATCGCGGCTCGAAGTCCCACAACCTCTACGCCCACCACACGCTAGATAATCCCGATATTATCGCCGCATTGAAATCCCTGGCGTTACCAGCCGACGCTTGGCAGCTCGTCCGTACCAATCTAGAGCGAGCGGGTGGTGGCCCAGCCGCTAAGGTTGCTACCACAGAATCTACGCGCTCACTGCCAGAACTGAGCGATATTCCAATGGACGAGTATGCGCTGGGTGGCGAACCGAAAGTCGCAACCACCGCAATGGGACAGATGATCGCAGAGGTCGGAAAACGCGATCGCAGTTTTGTCTTAACTAACGCGGACGGCAATGCGGCATCGGGCATCAACAACGTCAACCAGGCGCTGAAGATTATTCATCCCACCGTTGACGAAACCTACTTCCAGCAGCCTCAAGGCCAGGTTTATGAGCCGCTGAGCGAAGATGCCTGTGCTGGACTGGCGGCAGGTTTGGCGCTGATGGGTGGTCGCACCGTCTGGTGTTCCTACGAGTCGTTTGCTGTCAATGGCTTACCGATTTGGCAAACCGTCACCCAGGCAATGGCCGAACTGCGCCGCCCCGCGCCGTCTACGGTGACGCTGTTCACCGCTGGCGCACTGGAGCAGGGTCGCAACGGCTGGACGCACCAGCGACCGGAAATTGAAGCCTATTTCGCGGCGATGATGCGAAATGGCAACATTTTTCCGCTATTCCCACCCGATGCCAACAGCATTCAAGCTTGCTACGAGTGGGCGTTGAAAACTCGTAATAAGGGGGTCGTGATTACGGCTAGCAAGTCGCCGCTGCCGATTCGCACCACCTTTGATCAAACACGGCAGGCTTTGGAAGATGGCGCAGTAACGCTGCAAGAAATTGCCGGAGAAAAAACGGTTGTCTTTGCGGTGATTGGTGACATGACGCTGCTGCCCGTATTTGAAGCAGCGGCGTTCCTGGAAACTGAGGGGATTGGGGTTCGGATCGTCTCTATCGTTAGCCCGCGCCGCTTATTCCGTCCATCAGACGTAGCTTGGGATACCTGCTCTGAGCCGGATGGCGGCTTCTTGAGCGACGAAAAATTCGAGCAATTTTTTGGTGGAGATGCATTAGTTGGCGTAACTGGGGGTGCAAGTGCTACGCTAGAGCCAGTAATGCTTCGCAGTTCAGTTCGTCGAGATGTATTTGCCTGGAAACGAGGTGAAACGACCGCTAGTGCAGGTCAAATCATGAGTTTTAACGGTATCACGGCAGATGCTTTGACTAAGCGAGCGATTGAGCTGCTTCACTAAGTGCATCTAAATATCAAGTCTGTGCATAAGAGCCCAATTTATTTTTTATGAGATGTTTGCTCCGCAAACGCCTCACAAAAAATGAATTACGGATTTTCAACCAGACTTCATATCAGTTTTGATTCAGAAGACACTTCTGAGTCTTGCGGGAGAATCTAAATTAAGGTTTTCATCCTGGGTGATTCCTGAGAGCAAATCAGGATATCGGTTTCTAACTTCCTTGAGGGGTGGGCGATTGCGCTCACCTTTTTTTTGTCCATTTTGAGGACTGCTTGGGAGATTATGCAGTAGTCGTGCATATCAATTCTCTCAATGGTGACTACCAATCGGCTTCCCTTGCTCCCCTGTCTCGATGTCCACAGCACCTGATCGGTAATCCGGTTTAGCAGGAGCAACTTGACCTGATCAGTAGCTGGTTCTATCATGCCCAGTTTTGCTCTCTATCCGATCAGGTTGTGTAGCGGTAACGGGTTAGCCAAACTGCTGATCGAATGCAATCCGGGTCGTATGAGCGGATTGGGGCTGATCGATAGTCTGCGATCGCAGTTTCTATATTGGCAGAGCAGACTGAGGGGGTGAGGGAAAAGAGGTCGATATGCGATAGCGTTGGGAGAAGGGGTTGGCGAATGAGAGCAGTATCTGTCTAGGCTGAACGCATACGCGCGATCCGGTGGCACCATGAGCCATCTGGGTTTTGGTGCAAGCATTTTTTATGGGCAGCTATTTAATATGACGCTCGCTATATTTCGTGGATTTTCTGAAAAGATCTGCACGCTACCCGAAAGAGATGTCAAGATCAAGACAAATCTAGCTCGCTATTTTCGGTACAACCATCTTAGACGCGTTCCCTGGGAACGATGTCAAGGACATGGCACTCCAAACTGTCAAGCCATTGCCTGCTGAGGAACTTCCATGCCAGATTCTCAACCTTCCATTGCTCAGTACTATCATGAGCGAACGAAGTATCATCCCAAGACGATTTCCCAGCAGCGCAAGCCTGATTGGGAACATCCGCCCGAACTGTTCAAGGACTACAAAATTGGCACCACGATAGACTTGAAGCCCTATCTACCACCTGAGGACGACAGCCTTGATGCTGACGAGGAGCAGCAAAAAGACTGGCAGCGTTTATCTCGGCTTCTGATCAACAGCTACGGCATTACGGCTAATACCACCACCCTATCCGGCGACTCATTTTACCTTCGTTCTGCTCCCTCGGCAGGTGGACTCTATCCGGCGGAGCTGTATCTGATTTCGCGCGGTACGACGCTGCTCCCGGCGGGACTATACCACTATCAGCCCCGTCATCATACGCTGATTCGATTTTGGGATGATCACGTTTGGTCAGGCTTGCAGGCGGCTTGCTTTTGGCATCCGGCGCTGGAGTCTACTCATATGGTGCTGGTGGCGACGGCAATTTTTGATCGATCGGCCTGGCGCTACCATGCTCGTGCCTATCGCCGCATCTGTCTGGATACTGGGCATTTATTAGGCAATGTCGAATTGGCAGCGGCTCTGACGGATTATCGGCCTCACCTGATTGGTGGTTTTCTAGATGCCAGTATGGATGAGCTGCTTTACCTTAACCCAGAGCAGGAAGGGGTGATGACGGTGATGGCGCTGGCGGATTTGCTTAAGGTGGAAGAGAATTTGCCGCGATCGCACACGGTGCTACCTGCTTCGGTAGATACTGAATATCCCAGTCTCAGTGATGATGAACTGCTGCCTTACTTCCATTGGGCAACTCAGATGCAGACGGAATCTGAACCTGTTGACCTGAAACAGGCCGCAGAAGATAAGTACAATTTTCCATTTGACTTGAAAGTTCCAGTCGAGGCGGAGCCGATTAACTGGGGTGCGGAGCTAAATAACCTGGAGCGCAGCATCCTGAAGCGTCGTTCTACCCGTCGCTATACGGGGCTTGATCTCTCGCTCGATCAGCTCATGCAGTTGATTGACTTCACCTATCAGCCCCAGCACTATTTGGAACAGGGGTTAGATGCTCAGCCTGATTACTTTGATCTGAGCCTAATTGAGACGTTTATTGTGGTGTCTGGTGTGGAGGGACTGGAGGAAGGCTGCTATTACTATGCGCCCCAAACCCAAGAACTGCGCCAGGTGCGGTTCAAAAATTTTCGGCGCGAACTGCATTTTCTCTGTTTGGGGCAGGATCTCGGTCGTGATGCGGCGGCGGTCGTGTTTCACACCGCGCATTTGGAAACTGCGATCGCGCGTTATGGCGACCGAGCCTATCGCTATCTGCACCTAGATGCCGGACATTTAGGCCAGCGGCTCAACTTAGGCGCAATTCAGCTCGGTGTCGGCGTCAGCGGCATCGGTGGCTTTTTCGACGACAAGGTAAATGAGGTGCTGGGCATTCCGACAGATGAGGCGGTGCTGTACATCACGACGCTGGGGCAGCCGCGTTAGATGGACAGCGTACTGTGGATTGGCTTGCGGGGACTGATGTTGGGATTTGCGATCGCAGCTCCGGTGGGGCCAATTGGTGTTCTCTGCATTCGCCAAACGCTGACCTACGGTTGGTTATCCGGCTTAGTGTCGGGTCTTGGAGCCGCGACTGCCGATGCCATCTACAGCAGCATTGCTGGATTCGGTCTAACTGCGATCGCGGGTCTACTGGTCAACCAGCAAACCCCACTCCAACTGATCGGCGGCAGCTTCCTGTGCTATCTCGGCCTTCGCACCCTACGCCACGCCCAGACCACCC
The DNA here is from genome assembly GCA_966674685.1 of uncultured bacterium. GTDB lineage: Bacteria > Cyanobacteriota > Cyanobacteriia > Phormidesmidales > Phormidesmidaceae > Thainema. The sequence goes on along the minus strand of CBKWJC010000035.1, from coordinate 60,059 downwards.
ATGCAATTTCCCCCGACCCCCTCAACTCCCCACCGCCCCCTCGCTCCCCTGCCCCCCTAGCCCCCTCTATCTCCCTAGCCACCCACTACGCCACAACCCTACTTCTGACGCTAACTAACCCCGCCACCATCCTCTCGTTCACGGCAATTTTCGCTAGCCTCGGCATTGCAGCGCTACCGACACTTCATCTCGCAGTGGTATTGATTATTGGCGTTTTCTGTGGTTCAGCACTGTGGTGGTTGCTGCTGAGCAGCGGTACAACTTTGCTGCGATCGCGATTAACGGCAACTCATTTAAAGTGGGTCAATCGACTATCAGGACTAATGATTACAAGCTTTGGTGGAGTTGCGATCGCATTTGCCTTTCGTTGAATGAATTCAGTCAGCAAACTTATGCTTAAATCCGCCTTCAGACCAACCTGTATCGTCCTTTCGATTCATTACAAAGCCGAAGTTGTTACTTTATTCTAATTACTACCGAGAATGCTGAAGTGCATACCTTTATTCTCTAGTCTTTCACTAATTGCTTCTATCCAGAATTTCATTAGAACACTTACTGAAAGAACTTATTAAGCCAGCTATTCACTCGGCATTAATCGTGCATTGCTCGTAGTGGTCTAGAGCCAGATTTGATCTGACTAAATATATCTGGACTGAGTAATATTGCTCATTCATCTGTTTGGCTTTTCCAAAAGGCAAACTTGCCAGATATTCAGTTTTCAAAGTTTATTTTGGGATACTGATTAACTAACCTAACTGATTTTTTCACCTTGTTTCCATAGCATTTGGCTTAATGTATAGGCTACAAATTATCAACCACAAATAAGTAGGCTGGCATAAATAAGCGCACTTAAAAGACCTGGGGAATGCCCCTAGGGGCGCTCCCCAGGTCTTTTATATATGCATTTGTTTACGTGCAGCTACTTATAGCGTTTTCCATACTGGTGGAGTATGGAATGCGTCTCCGCCTCCGGCGGAGACGCATTCCTAAGGCCCTCACTAGACTGAAAAATGCTCATACATCAACGATAGTAATAGCTACAAAAATAACCATGAAAGCAGGTGGGTGAACTATTTTACTGAGCCTGTTCAGAGTAGGACTTACAGTTTTTGACCGCGACTTATGAATTTTTCAATCAAGCAAAATCCAAATCAACAAAATGCTGCAAAACAGCATAACACTACTCCTTGGTGGCGTAATCCAGTTATCAATCGCCGTGCTTGGATGTGGGAAGATGCGAATCGCATGACGCACCAGGGGCACTGGTGGCAGCATGCTGTCATTTACCAAATTTATCCCTGGAGTTTCTGTGATTCAGATGGTAATGGCGCAGGCGATTTAGCTGGCATTATCGAAAAGATGGATTACATTGCATCTCTTGGCGTTGATGCAATTTGGCTATGCCCCATTTATGAATCACCCATGAATGATTTGGGCTACGACGTGACCGATATGTTGAATATCGATCCGCTATTTGGTGACTTAAATACCTTCGACAGTTTAGTTGAAATTTCCCATGCATTTGGCATCAAAGTCATCATTGATCAAGTTTGGAACCATACCTCTGATAAGCATCCTTGGTTTGCCGAAAGTCGCAAAAATCGCACCAACGATAAGGCCGATTGGTTTATTTGGGCCGACGCTAAAGAAGATGGTTCACCGCCGAATAATTGGCTTTCTGCATTCATGGGCGAAAGCGCTTGGAAGTGGGATGAACACCGCAAACAGTACTATATGTACAACTTTTTGCCCAGTCAGCCAGAGCTAAATTGGCATAATCCTGATGTGATTGATGCGATTTTGAACCGGGCAAAATTCTGGCTTGATCGGGGTGTTGATGGTTTCCGATTGGATGCAGTAAATTTCTTTTTACACGACGCAGAACTGCGGGATAATCCGCCTCGACCTGAAGGTTCCCCCATGCCCGATGGTGTAGATGCCGATAACCCAATGGTGCAGCATTTATTTGAATACAATTTCTGTCGGCCTGAAAACTTAGACCTGCTGAAGCCAATTCGAGAGCTGATCGATCAGTATCCAGACGTGATGACGCTGGGTGAGGTGACGCTGTGCGAAGACTCGATTGATCTGTCGAGTCAGTACGTGAAAGGTGATGATCGTCTGCACTTGGCGTATAACAGCGCATTACTGGTTGATGAACCGATCTCGGCTCAGTTAATGAAAGAAACTGTGCAGCGGGTGCAACAGCATTTTGATCAAGGTGGTCAGTGCTGGATGGTTGGTAATCATGACTATGGCCGCTTGCGATCGCGCTGGTCGGGCGAAGATGCCAACGGTCAGCCCTACCCGGATGAGTTTTACTACATGATTGCCGCGCTGCTGATTTCGCTGCCGGGTGCGCTCTGCCTGTATCAGGGCGATGAGCTGGGTTTGCCCGAGGCTCAAATTCCCAAGGATATTCCAGAAGATAAGATTCGTGACCCGTTTGGCAAGGCGCTTTATCCGGTTGTCCACGGTCGCGACGGTTCCCGCACGCCTATGCCCTGGTATGCGGATGCCCCCAATGCTGGCTTTACGGCACCGGATGCGGAACCCTGGTTGCCGATTCCGCGAGGGCACTTATCCTATGCAGTTGATCGGCAAACCCAAGATCCCCATTCGCTGCTCAATACCTGGCGACGCTTGCTGCACTGGCGCAAACAGCAGCCTGCCTTAATTGCTGGCGACTTCCAGCTCATCGATACTGAGGAGCCTCTATTTGGATTTATTCGCGAATATGCCGAACAGCGCCTACTGTGCTTGTTTAACATCAGCGAGCAGCCGATTGAGTATGATCTCCGACCTTTCGGGGATTTCGAGCCAGAAAATGTCGGTTTTAATGTTGAACGAGTCAAGGGACAAATCAAGTTAGCGGGATATAGTGCGTTCTTTGCAAATTTGGAGGAAAGGGTGAGTGGTTAGTAGTTCATAGTTGATGGTTAGTAGTTAATAGTGGGTTGCGATCGCACGGCTTGCTCTAATTAACTCCCCTTACCCCAATCCCGCAACTGAATCTATCTCTCCTTCTCTATCAACCATCAACCTACCACCAACTACTAACTTACCTACCATGAACCATCAACCATGAACTAATCCCTCTCTACTCATCTACCCCTTCCCCAACCGTTGTCAATCTCCAACTTCTCTATGCAATTACAATCAGCAAACACAACTCAGGCTAATCAGACTAATCAAACATTGACGTTAGCAAAATCTGGGGCTGATTGGTGGCGTAGTGCTGTCATCTATCAGGTTTATCCGCGTAGCTTTATGGATAGTAATGGCGATGGGGTTGGTGATTTACCGGGCATCATTCAAAAGCTGGACTACATTGCCTCGCTCGATGTCGATGCCGTCTGGATTTCACCGTTCTTCAAGTCGCCCATGAAAGATTTCGGTTACGACATTTCCGACTATCGAGCCGTTGAACCCATTTTTGGCACAATTGAGGATTTTCAAAAGCTGCTGAACAAGGCGCATGACTTGGGTTTGAAGGTGCTGATCGACCAGGTGTGGAACCATACATCCATTGAACACCCTTGGTTTCAGGAAAGTCGGCAAGACCGAACGAATCCCAAGGCTGACTGGTATGTTTGGGCTGATGCCAAGCCCAATGGCGAGTTGCCCACCAACTGGCGGTCTACGTTCGGCGGCAGCGCTTGGTCTTGGGATGCCCAGCGACAGCAGTATTACCTACATAACTTCCTAGCTGAGCAGCCGGATTTGAATTGGCATAATCCCGAAGTGGTAGAAGCAATCCAAGATGTGGCGCGCTTTTGGCTCGACATGGGTGTGGATGGTTTCCGGCTCGACGTGATTAATTTCCTAACCCACGATCGCCAACTGCGGGAAAATCCAATTCGGCTTGATGATCAGCCACGTCCGGCGGGTGCGGGGTTAAATGACCCATTTTTCGGTCAGGTCAATCTCTACAATCTGGATCAGCCGGAAACTCTGACGCTACTGGAAAGCATTCGGTCGCTGATGGATGAATATCCCGGCACGACGACTCTGGCTGAGATTAGCTCTACTGAAGATGCGATCGCAACCTCTAGCGCCTACGTCAGCGGCAGCAACCGACTGCACATGGCCTATAACTCGTCGCTGATGAGCGATGAGCCGCTGACAGCGGAACTCCTGTCTCGCACGATTGCGCGGGTTGAGCAAGAGATCGCGGATGGCATCATCTGCTGGACGGGTGGAACCCATGATTTTCCACGCTTGAAGTCTCGCTGGCGCAGGTATCTGATCGATGACGAGTTTACTCACGAAGCCTTTGACCACATGTTTGCAGCCCTGCTCATCTCTCTACGCGGTAGCTGCTGCATCTATCAAGGCGATGAGTTAGGGCTGACCCAGGCGGAGATTCCCTTTGAAAAAATGCGCGATCCCTTCGGTATCGCAGGCTATCCAGCTATCAAGGGTCGCGATGGGTCGCGCACACCGATGCCGTGGCAGGGCGATGCGCCAAATGCAGGTTTCACGACGGCTGACGAACCCTGGCTGCCCATTCCTGATGAGCATTATGCAGCAGCAGCCGATCAGCAAGAAAGCGTTCCGTCGTCGCTGCTGAATAAATATCGCCGCCTGATTAGCTGGCGCAAGACGCAACCTGCTTTATATACAGGCAATCTACAGTTACTCAATACGCCAGAGCCAATTCTGGGTTTTACCCGCAGTTGCGATCGCCAAACGCTGCTGTGCCTGTTCAACATCAGCCCCATGCCAGTCCACTTTGATTTATCACCGTTTCCGAGCTGCATTGACGCTGATGAAATTGACTTTATCAGTCGGCGTTACAAAAATACGGTAGAGCTGTCGAGCTATGGCGTTTTCTTCGGTACGCTGGTTTCAGAATGATCAATCATTGATGCCATTCTCTTGCATGTAGTTCTCAATTATGCATTCAAATACGCGGCTTGAATAGGGACGGTAAAGCCGCAAAATGAGGTGAAAAAAAACGGGCTGGTTATTGCCAGCCCGTCCTACCGATCCTGAGAGAGGAGAACACTACATAGTTTGTTATTTGTTATTAGAGTTTGACCTGAAGGCTAGTCACAAAAGTCGTTCGTCTTGTGAACATGCAAACCGTTAAGGTTCGCGCCAACTTCCTTCGCTTCAACTTAACAACTGACATCAGTGTAGAGTTAATGAGAATTAATGTCAATACTAATATTGAGAATATTTGTCAGGAGATTCCCGGGCTGAAACATCACGCAAAATATCGGCACTCCAATATAACTTGAGTCAGCAGAATGCCCAGGATATCCAGTATGATGAAGCCGATTTAGTGATTTTTGTGGCTTAGGTTTTCTGCACTATGGCTTTGCAACTGCGTGTCCATGTTCCGCCCCATCCGCTGATTCGGCACTGGCTTTCGGTCGCACGCGATGAAGCGACTCCCTCTGTGCTGTTTCGCAGCGCTATGACGGAATTGGGGCGCTGGTTAACCTACGAAGCCAGCCGGGACTGGTTGCCGACCATTGATACTCAAATCGATACGCCGCTCGCGCCCTGTGATGCGTCGTTTATCAATCCAGAAACTCCTGTGGCGATTGTGCCAATTTTGCGGGCGGGTTTAGCGCTGATTGAGGGAGCGCAAGCCATCCTGCCACTGGCCTCGATTTATCACGTTGGCTACGTTCGCAATGAGGAGACGCTGGCGGCAAGCTGCTATTTGAGTAAGCTGCCGAAACAGATTGATCCTGAGACGCGAATTTTAATTACTGAACCGATGCTGGCGACGGGCGGCACGATTACAGCGGCAATGGCGGATTTGACTAGTCGAGGCGCTGATCCAGCATTGATTCGCATTATTTCGATTGTGGCGGCTCCCCAAGCGTTGCAGAAATTGGCAGATGCCTATCCTGCTCTGGTGATTTATACGGCTGCGATTGACGAAGGGTTAGACGACAACGGATATATTGTTCCTGGATTGGGAGATGCGGGCGATCGCACATTTGGCACAATGGACTAAACTCCAACGTTGCAAACACAGCAGCCGATTTGGAGACTTGATTTGCTAGGGAACGCGCATTTAATAAGGTGAAATCTCTGGGGTAGGGCACGGCATTGCCATGTCTCTACGATTGAATTCGCAATCCTAGATGAGCAATGCAGACGCATTTAATCAGCAAATCATTAGATAATGAATCGATTCACTAACTTATTCATGAACGTATAGAGATTAGAGCCATGAGCGATCGCAACGGTAATTTTCTGGGTGGGTTTTTACTCGGCACTTTGGTAGGTGGCGTCGTTGGCGGCGTGGCCGGAGTGCTGGCCGCATCCCGTTTAACGTCCGAAGAAGAAGAACCGACTCGCAAAAAGCGCGAGCGCCGCAAGCGGCAGTCTGAACTGACCTTTTCCACCGAAGAGGAAATGGAAGCGGCACGACGGGGCTTAGAAGATAAAATTGCCCAGCTCAATGAAGCGATTGATGACGTTCGGTTTCAGCTCAACTCGGTCAATGGTCGGCCTGTAGCAGAATCGCAGGAATCGTCGATCTCGCGGGATTAGGTGGAAAGGGCTGTAGAGGCTGTAGAGGGTTGTAAAGGGCTGTAAAGACTCAGCACTCAACACTTAAAAGGTGAGGAGTGAGGAGTGAGGCGTAGTGGAGTGATGGGGTGGAGGAGTGAGAAAGCTGATCGACTCCGTTACTCCGACACCCGATTACTCAGCACTCAGCACTACCGTGGATGCTGTTTCGCCACCACTGTGGATCGTTATGGTGATAATTTGTGCATCCATTTGCTGTGTCTGGGTGGGATTTTCGCCTGTGCCAGGGTTGACTGGATGGGTGGGGAAGCAGGAGGCGCTAATACTGAGGCGGAGAGCGTGACCTGCTGGGATTTGAGCGCAAATGGGCTGGAGTTGAATGGATCGCAGTTCTAGCTCTAGCTGGGATTGTGCGATCGGAATGTGCAGGTAGCCCTGAGACAGGTTATACGCTCGGCCATCGGGGTAGACCTCTGAAAGTACAGCGCAGAGATCAAAGCTGGGTGCATCGGCAGTGCAGTGCAGATCAACGCTAATATCACCTGCGATCGCAACTGGTTTCTCTAGCCAATCGGTTGTGTAGGTCAGCACATCGCTGTGGCAGTCCACGCTGGAGCGGTCAAACATGCCAGCCGGGAAGGAGGAGTGTCCACCCACTGCTGGTACGGGTCGCCAGGGATCGTGAACAAATGCGTCGGGTTGACTGGTATTACTTGGTTCTAGACATAGTTTGCCACTGCGATCGCACATACTCGCTAAGCCGTTACTCACGAGATACCAGATTTGAGCGGTACCGTTCGGCCATGCATCAAACGAGCGCCACTGATTTGTGCCCATTTCGAAGAGTGACACGGGCGGTTCGTCCAGCAAACCTGTGTCGATGCCCTTAAGGAAATGGTCAAACCAGCGGATTTGCAGCGTATCAACCGTGTTGTTGGCTTCAGTACCAAAATCAACTGCCCCCACTTTGCGCCCCCAGGGAATATGGTTCCAAGGCCCGACCCAAAGCTGCTGACGCGACTCACAGGTGGCCGCCATCTCTTTGTACAGATGAATTGTGCCGCGCAGATAGGCATCAAACCAGCCGCCAATGTGCAGCATCGGCAGATCCACACCCGTCAAATCCGGAGTGAGCTTGCGCCAGTAGTCGTCAGCGGGATCGGGATGATTCAGCCAATCGTGATAAAACGAATCCGGCGCATAGTCTTGCAGCACCTGCGGTCGAGCAATCACCGAATCAGTGAGCGGTAAGTTACGTGAGGCTTTAAACAGGTGCTCATAAGCGACGCTATCTCCCCGCAACCGTGCCGTTTCCGCCGCCAGTTGAATTGCCCAGCCCAGGCTAGCCTGGAGGCAAAAGGCTCCTCCCTCGTAAGCCCAATCGCGATAGAGGTCATAACCCACCATGCCGGGAGCCAGAGCCTTTAATGCCGCAGGTTGCCGCATGGCTGCATAAAGCTGCGTCATCCCCTGATAGGAAAAGCCATACATGCCAACCGTGCCGTTGCTGCCGGGGAGCGATGCTGCCCAGTTGACCGTATCTTCGCCATCGTCAATTTCATGGGCAAACAGGCGAAATTCACCCTCTGATGTGCCCCGCCCCCGCACGTCTTGAATCACCACGATATAGCCATGCGCGGCGTACCAAGTGGGATGCGCGTAAACAACGGTAGATGCGATCGCACGTCCGTAGGGTTGCCGCATCAGCAGGACGGGAAACTCCCCGGTAGCATCGGGCCTGTAAACATCGGCATCAAGGCGCACACCGTCCCGCGTTTGCATGGAATGGGTTTGTTTGGGCTTAACGGGGAAAAGCATTGCTTGGGAGGAGAGCTATAGATTTTGGATGGGACAGGGAGCAGGGGAGAAAGGGGGCGGGGGAGCTTGATCTATAGCCATAGTGTAGAGAGTTAGGTGCATAGGTGAGAATGGTATTACGCACCTACGTTAGCGGGGACTTTGGTGTCGGAGCGGCGCAGGACGGCCCAGTCTTCGTCATCTAGTTCAACTGGGGTGCCATTACGGATCAGTTCGGCAAAGTCTTCATTCGGCACCATGATGCAAAGGGCATAGAGGCGGCCTTCGCCTGTATTTTCCAAAACGTGAATGCCATTGGGCGGCACCAAAACGCTGTCGCCTGCTTGGACTGCAACCGATTTACCGTCACAGGTGGCGATTCCTTCGCCTTTGAGAATGAAAAACATTTCTACAGCGAGCTGATGCCGATTGGGCGGCGTTTTCCCACCCGGATCAAAAATTTCCACGCAGTAGGTCAGCGACATATTGGCAATTGTGGGATCAAAGACAATTGCCAGTCGATTCGTATCGTGGGGACTAATGCGAAACGCCTGATAATCGCGGGGCGTTTTGAAGACGGGAATGACGCACTGATCGGACTCCATCATGGGATACCTCCCTGCGGATAAGGGTGCAGATTCAAACCTAATATCCAGTCTGATTGGAAAACCCATAATTCATTTTTTGTGAAACGTTGGCGGAGCAAACATTTCACAAAAATGAATTGGGTTCTTATACACAGACTGGGTATAACGCCTAATCGCAGCAATGTCGCTACTCTTAGGCTTTGGTTTATTGTTGGCCGGGATTAGCCGCTCTGCTATTAAGTATCTTGAAGTGCGTCCAGGATTGCGGTGGAATCGGTTACAAAACCAAAACACTGATTGACGTTGTAAATCGTCGCCTGCCAGCAGTAGTCCGGCGAGGTCGTGGCCGAGCAGTCCCGCAGCAGAATGCAGTCATAACCCAGGAAATTCGCATCCTGGAGCGTCGCCATCACGCACTGGTCGGCATTCACACCGCCAAACAGAATCGTCGTTTTGCCCAAATTCTTCAGCATGCTGTCCAGCGGCGTGTCCCAAAAGCCGCTCATCCGGTACTTATCAACTTTGATATCCGTGGGCGCTTGCTCCAGCTCATCCACTACCGCTGCCGCCCAGCTCCCTTTGGTCAGCACCGGAGCCTGATTCTTGGGTAGCGGATCGCCCAGTCCGACGCCTGTCCCCGTGGGATTGTAAACGTGGCGCAGTCCGGCACTGATGTTCAACAAATCAGGCCGATTGCCCCAGTTAATCCAGATCACGGGCACATCCGCCTGCCGCATCGCAGGCAGAAACTGCTGAATCGGCTGAATCGGCTGACGAGCAGGCATTACATCCACACCAATATGCGCCAGCCAACCGTCTGGATGACAGAAGTCGTTCTGCATGTCGATAATTGCGATCGCAACTTTGGCCAAGTCCAGCTTCAGCGTTTTCGTGTCCGTCTTCACGACAATGGGACGCGGTGGCAGCGGCGGACGGGTCAGATCAGCGGTCTGCTCATCGACATACCAAGCATTGGGAGGTGTACCGAGGGGTTGAAGTGTCATGGTGATTGGCTGAGTTAGAAGTAGTTTTGTAGATTGGGTTGAGCAACGCGGATGCTATTGGTGAATTCCTAAAGTGATGAATTTTGCCCTCTTCCCCCAACCCCTACTCCCAAAAAGGGAGCAGGGAAGCTAAACCTTCAAAGTCTCTCTCCCAACACTGGGAGAGGGATTTAGGGAGAGGGTTTCGTTGTCACTCAACCCAACCTACATTAATTTAATCGCCACAGTAGACGACCAAATCAATCTCTACATCACCAAAGCCCGCCAGCGCAGTTACACCGATAGCAGTCCGCCCCGGATATTTCCCGGCCTCAAAGTAAGACTGATAGACCTCATTTACTGTCTCAAAAAACCGAAAGTCGGTGACAAACACTCGCGCCATCACCACCTTGGCAAAACTCGTCTGCTCATGCTCCAACACCAGTTGCAAATTCTCCATGACGCGACGGGTTTGGTCTTCAATGGAACCGCGCACCACTTGGCCCGTTTTTGGATCTTCTGCTAGCTGCCCTGTGACAAATAAAAAATCTCCTGCCCGCACTGCATGGGAATAGGGCGAAACTGCTGGTAGAACATCCTGTGGCAAATTGACGTGTCGAAACATAGAACCGTTGTCAAACCTTAAATAGTGTCTTACTGAGAATAAGGGGTATCGCCAAGATGGAGGATAGGCAACTGAGAGGTGGGTATTGAAAATATCAATGTCTACAGTTGTTTTAAGTCAATCTATAAATAACCAGAAGGGTTAGTAAATTTTCAGATGAGAAAGACGCTCCATAAGCGCGGAAATTCAGGAAAAACGACGATATGAACAGATTAAGCGGCTTGATGAGGTTTTACCCGTCCAATTGAATGCTTAACACTTCAGAATCAGGCTTGCGAGCGGCAAATGGGCTATATGCATTCCTAAAAAGTTCATGGAATACCCTAAGGACATTAGACTTGATGGCAGACTATAAAGGGTTTAACTTCCACTTCTGAGTTTGGGCAACCTTAAACAGGAACAGATTCAGGCTTGACGCAGGTTCGACATCGTAAGGGAACAGGTTTGTGGACTATACCATTCAGAACGTATTGATTGCCGTCGATGACGGCTATGACACGACGGATATTCAGATTGTCAAGGGTCGCATTGCTGCGATCGCACCCCAACTCCAACCGATTGGTACAGTGATTGATGCCACCAACAAGCTTGTATTGCCGGGCTTCGTTAATGCACACACCCATTCCTCCGAAATGTGGCAGCGGGGACTGATTGGGCCACTACCGCTAGAACTTTGGCTGGCGGAACTCTACGATTTTGCGCCGCTTGACCCCGAGCAAATTTATCTCAGTGCATTGGGAACTGCCGTAGAAACCCTGCTGTCGGGCGGCACAACCGTAGTCGATCATCTGGTGCTGATTCCTGGCCAGGAATTGGCCACCATCGAAGCCGCTGTCCGCGCCTATCGCGAAGTGGGCATTCGGGCATTCGTTGGCCCTCTGATCCAAGACGAAGCGATGACGCGGGGCATTCCCTCCGGCGATACGCCCCAAACCCACGCCCCGTTTGCACAGTCCACTCAAGACGTGCTGACCATGATGCAAGATGCGATCGCACGTTTTCACGCCCCAGAAGACAATATTCACATCATGGTAGCTCCGACGGGGACGCAGCTTTGCTCCGATGAATTATTTAAAGGCTGTATTGCACTCAGCGATCGCTACGATCTGCGCCGCCATGCCCACTTACTGGAAACCAAAGCGCAGCAAATGCTGGCCTATGAAAAATACGGCTGTAGCGCGGTTGAATATCTAAACAAAATTGGCTTCTTAGGGCCGCGCACATCTCTCGCCCACTGCGTTTGGCTGAACGACGACGATATTGAGATTATGGCGGCCACCCAATCGACAGCAGTCCATAATCCCTTGAGCAACCTGCGGTTAGGTAGCGGCATTGCGCCCGTGCTGAAATATCGTCAGGCAGGCGTCAACGTCACCTTCGGCTGCGATGGCACGGCTAGCAGCGACGGTCAAGATTTACTGGAAGTAATCAAAGTCGGCACGATGATTCACAATACGACTGACTTTGAATATCGTCAGTGGATTAAACCCCGCGAAGCCATTCAAATGGCGTCCCTTGGTGGTGCAAAGGGTCTAGATCAAGCTGACAGTCGGGGACAGTTAGAAGTCGGACAACAGGCTGATTTAGTTCTCTATGATCTGATGGATCTATCGCTGCTGCCCCGCACTGATCCGATTGGTCTGCTGGTCATGGGCAGTCCGCGTCAGGTCGTTGATTCTGTCTGGGTCAATGGTCGTCAAGTTGTTGCCAATAAGCAGGTGCAAACCATCGACGTGAGCCATCTGAAGCAGGCTATGTTTGAGCAGAGCCAATGGCAAATTGAGCGCTCCTCACCCAGCAAGAACAGCGTTGAACCCCAGTACCGTCGCGTTATGCGGCTGTCATCATAGCTATTGCCACCAAAAGAGTTCAATAGCTTGCTCCATCCCACGGCTATTCCATCTCACCGCTGATCCCTAACGACAAGCCTAAATGCTTAGCGTGGGTGATTTTGCTATGGCTAAGAATTAAGTTTTGATTAAAACTTGATGTAACAAAACCACATGTTTTAGGGCATTATTACTTTACATCTGTCTCAAGGCATAGTTCTGTTGACCCTTGGGAGGATGCGAAGTCGCCCAAGAACGTGCCTTACATGAACAACAACTGGCTTTCGGATTATGTCATTTACTCTAGACGGGGAGATCAGAGCTACGCAAGACGAGCCTGTCGCCCGCTAGAATCTTACATCAAGAAAATGCTGGGTTTGCCAATTAGCGAAGCCTCTATTCATGCCGAAATTCAATATCTCAAGATTGTTGACGGAGGAGCCACTTGTGAATGTCCGGCTTGTCAGCTCAGAGCGCCCGGTAGCGCTGGCATTTTCTGGGCTGTCCAGCGAAAAGATGTCGCTTAATCCAAAATAAAATCAAACAGTATGGGGTCGTCGCAATGCGACGACCCCATACTGTTGAGGGTTTAGGCTCTTATGAAGAGACTTTCGTTTCGCTAGGGCCAATCACGCCCACTTTATGCCGGAACGTCAGTTCGCCTCCAAACCAGCCGCCAACCAGCAGTAAGCTCGCCACAATTAGAGATATCGTTAAACCAACTGGAAGAATCGCGTCTACAGGGCTATTGATCCGTAAACCAAAATTAATCAGCGACAGCACCAGCGCGGCAATGTTAGCTGCCATGTGTGCCCAACCTGCTGTACGGCGACGAACGCGGGGAATCCGAATAAAATCGATCATACCCACCAGACCTGCCGCAATTCCAGCTAGTGCGCCTAAGCCAATCAGCCAGATAGAAGCCCGTGCCCAAAACGGATCGCTGGTCAGCCAGTAGCCTAAGTCGGTACCTGCTGTGCCACTGAGAAAGGCAACTGGAAAGATCACGATAATGGGATGAATGGGATGTCCCAGGATATTCACGGAGCTAGTCACACCAGTACCGCGATATTCAGTCTCTCGGCTTTCGATGATGGGCGGCAGATTCGGATAGGGAACTCTGGTTCTGTCGGGTTCTTGTCGGAACTCAGTATTGGCCATAATTGCCTCCTCAGGCACAACAACAAATTGGGGTTACATCCAGTCTGGTTGAAAAACCGTAATTTATTTTTGGTGAAACGCTTGCTCCGTAGGCGTTTCACCAAAAATAAATTGGGTTTCTGTACATAGGCTTGATGTTAGACTGACGACTTCATGATGGACTGTAGCCAGTCGCCGACTTCTTTCACGTTTTGCTTAATGGGTTCTTGGCGCTTCAAAAAGACGCGGGCACAGTTGCGACCGGGCATACCGGAAATTGCGCCACCGGGATGGGTACCTGCTCCTGTGAGGAAGAGTCCCTCGAAGGGGGTTTTGTAGTTGGCGATTTCGGGCAGGGGGCGGAAAAAGACCATTTGATCTAGGGTCATATCAATGTGATAGTGGTTGCCCTTGTAGACGCCCAAACGCTCACTCAGGTCGGCTGGGCTTTCTACCCGCCGAGCGATGATGGCGTTTTTCACATTGGGTGCGTAATCCGCCAACTTGTCGATTATGCGATCGGCGACTTTGTTTTTCAGCTCATCCGTCCAGCCTGTGCCGTATTTGCCCGTTCCTTCTGCTCCGTGAATTTGATAAGGAGCGAAAAACTCAATCCACAGCGTATGTTGACCATCGGGAGCCATTGACGGATCGAGCATGGTTGGCACAACGACATACAGAGAAGGATCGTCATCCGGGATTTGGCCCATTTCCGGCAGACTATGCGCCATTTCAATCTGATGCATCGAATCGGCGATTAGGACTGAACCGATTAGATATTCGTCGCGATGGTTGTAATTGTCAAAGCGGGGTGCTTCGGAGAGGGCGCAGTCGATTTTCACAATTCCGTCGTTGTTGTTGACGATCCGGCGCTCAACTCGCTCGCCCAGTTTAGGTGCGATCGCATTTACATCAGCCGGGTCGAGCATCTGCAAAAACAACCGCTGCACGTCAATATTGGAAATAACGCCTCGTTGTGCGCGGTATTCTTCACCATTAAGTACCCGGACACCAACTGCTCGGCCATTATCATCAATTAGCACTTTCTCTACCGTCTGGTCGCAGAGAATCGTGCCACCCTCGGTCTGCACGAGCCGCACTAGCGCCTGGGTGAGCGCCCCTGTGCCGCCACGAGGTCGTGCCATGCCGGGATTGTGGCGCAGTGCCATCATCATGCCGCCGATGGCCAGCGTTTTTTGAGACGGAGTTGCACCGAGTTCAGACGCGAGTCGAGCTAAGGGGGCTTTTAAAAACTCAGAATCAAACCATTCGTTGAGCGAATCTTTGGGACTAGTCAACATCGTTCGCACCAGATCCAGCGATTGATCGATCCCGCCCAGCACCGAAAACAAATCTTGAATATTATGCAGCCCGTAATTGCCTGCCATATCCACGATGGACTTGGGCGGCGCATTGAAAATGGGCGTAATCGCCTGAATCAGTCGATCCCAAAATTGCATATACTCGCGATATTTTTGGGCATCGCGATCGCTATAGCGAGCAATTTCAGCACAGGTTTTCTCTAATGACCGATGACCCAGGAAATATTTACCATCGGGATGGGGACAAAAGACCACCGGATCGCAGAAGAGATACTCTAGACCGTATTTCTCCAGTTCCAGCTCTTTTACCACTGGGCCAAGGTGAATAAATTCGTGATCAATGGCGCACAGATTGAACTTAAAGCCAGGAGCTTCTTCGGGTAATGCTTCCTCCGTAGTAGCCGCACCACCCGGAATCGAACGTTTTTCGAGCAGCAGAACCTTATATCCTGCCTTGAGCAGATACGCTGCACAGACCAGGCCGTTGTGACCCGCGCCAATAATGACGACATCGTAAGTTTGCATAGGGAAAAAGTCTGACCGATCAATTTCCCAATCGTAAAAAAATTGCCTCTGGCTGCTGCCTATCGCAAGAGAGAGGGTGACGTGCTAGAGGGTAGAGTTTGGGGAGCGGGGGCAAGGGAGCAGGGGGGCAAGGGAGCGGGAGGGGCGACTGTTTATCCTGTGACTTGCCAAGCTTGATGAGGGAGCAGGGGAGCAGGAGGGGCAACTGTTGAGTTAAGCCTCATTTCACAAACCATATAAAATAGCTAGCAAGAACGGCATCCCTGCTCATACTCAGCCTCCCAAACTCAACCGCTAACGATAAAGCTCCCTTTCCCCTTGCTCCCTTTCCCCCCTTGCTCCTTATTTCTCCCTCGCTCCCCTGCTCCCCTGCTCCCCTGCTCACCTGCCCTTCACTTACACACTATGACCCTAACCACGTGGACAATAAGGACACTTCACACCAACCTCAAAGTCCGGTGATGCCTTATCTTGCTCATTCAGGGGATTACCGCAGATTTCGCAGAACTCATAGTCGGGCACTGGAGCCAAGCCGTGGGTTACAGCAATGCGCTCGTCAAAAACGAAGCAGTCCCCTTCCCACAGGCTTTCTTCCGGCGGCACTTCTTCCAAATAGCGTAGGATGCCGCCCTTCAGGTGGTAGACCTCTTCAAATCCTTGACTGAGTAAATAGGCCGTGGCTTTCTCGCAGCGAATGCCGCCCGTGCAGAACATGGCCACTTTGCGGTGGGTATCCGGCTGGAGCGACTGCTGTACATAATCGGGGAACTGGCGAAACGAGCGAGTTTTGGGATTCTGTGCTCCTTTGAACGTGCCCAGACGAACTTCAAAATCGTTGCGCGTATCAATCACCAGCGTATCGGGACTGGCAATTAGCTCGTTCCATTCCTGCGGATCAACGTATTGACCGACTTGACAAGTTGGATTGACATCCGGCTTACCCAGCGTGACAATCTCCGGCTTAAGCTTCACCTTCATTCGGCCAAAGGGCTGCTCATCGGTATAAGACTCCTGTGGTGAGAGATCAGCAAGCCGTGCATCCTGTCGCAGCGTATCAAATACGGCGTCAATATCGGCGCGAGTACCCGCAATCGTACCGTTGATCCCTTCTTCTGCCAGCAGAATTGTGCCGCGAATGTTGCGATCGCAACATAGGGTCTGTATCCGCTGCTGTTGGTCGGCAAAATCAGGCAGATGGACAAATTTATAAAACGCCGCAACGACAATCATGGTTCAACGGTGTACTGTTTTACTCAGATTTACTATTCTAAATCAAACCGACTGGTCTACCTCTATGGCAACTATCCTGCGCGATTTAAGCTATCGCTATCAATGGCTCTATGACGGGATTTCTCGCTTGTCGGCCCTCAGCGTTGGGGGAGAAGCCCGGTTTCGGCAGTTGGCATTGAAAGATTTACCGATTGAGGCCGAAACGAAGGTGCTAGACCTCTGCTGCGGCAGCGGACAGACGACTCAGTTTTTGGTGCTGCGATCGCAACAGGTAACGGGACTTGATGCGTCCCCGAAATCGATTCGGCGGGCCCAGCACAATGTGCCCGAAGCCAACTATGTGGAAGGTTGGGCGGAGGATTTGCCCTTTGCCGATCAGGAATTTGATGTGGTGCATACCAGCGTTGCGCTGCACGAAATGCAGCCGGATCAGCTCCAGCAAATTCTGCGGGAAGTCTATCGAGTGCTGCGTCCGGGTGGATATTTTGCGCTGATTGACTTACACAAGCCAACAAATCCGATTTTCTGGCCAGGATTGGCGACATTTATGTGGCTATTTGAAACGGAAACGGCTTGGAAGTTGATTAACAGCGATTTGCCGCAGCTTTTAGAACAGGTAGGATTCAAGATTGCTCGCTCAGATTTACATGCGGGTGGCAGTTTACAGGTAATTCAAGCTCAGAAGTAAATGGATAAAGTCCTAATTGTTACAGGTGGCAGTCGCGGCATTGGTGCGGCTACTGCATGTCTGGCGGCTGAGCAGGGATATGCAGTTTGTGTAAACTATCTCCGCAATCAGGAAGCAGCCAATCGTGTTGTCAATTCCATTCAACAAATGGGTGGTCAAGCAGTTGCGATCGCGGCTGATATATCGTCTGAACGTGACGTGATCCGCCTGTTTGAAACTGTAGATAAACAGTTAGGAACAGTAACCGCTCTGGTCAATAATGCGGGCATTTTAGAGCAGCAAATTCGAGTCGAACAGATCAATGCGGCTCGGTTAAATCGAATTTTTGCCGCCAATATTACGGGCAGTTTTCTCTGTGCGAGAGAAGCAATTAAACGAATGTCTACTAAACGGGGCGGCAGTGGCGGCGCAATTGTCAACGTCTCATCAGTTGCCTCCCGCTTAGGCTCTCCGGGCGAATATGTAGACTATGCCGCCTCCAAAGGAGCCATTGATACCCTAACAATTGGACTCGCTAAAGAAGTAGCCGACGAAGGGATTCGCGTGAATGCAGTTCGTCCCGGTTTTATTTACACCGATATTCACGCTAGCGGGGGGGAACCGAATCGGGTGGAGCGAGTGAAAGAATTTGTGCCGATGAAGCGCGGCGGACAGGCCGACGAAGTAGCCAAGGCAATCCTGTGGTTGCTGTCGGCGGATGCGTCATATACGACTGGTACATTTATTGATGTGGCGGGTGGTAAGTAGTGACTCAAGTGCGATCGCAAATGCAATGTATCTCGCTTAATAACGTGAGGCGAGAGGAGTGAGGAGTAAGGAGTTTTTAATCAAATTTAGTGAAGGAGTGCAAACGCACTGCATACCGACGTACTATACAGTTAATAGTAAGTTCACGTATAAGAACCCAATCTATTTTTTGAGAAAGGCTGGCTCAGCCAGCCTTTCTCAAAAAATAGATTGGGTTTTAACCGGACTTCATTATGACGAATTGCCAGTGCTGCCGCTATGGTCAAAATTCTGCACCTCTCCGACATCCACATGGGCAGTGGGTTCTGCCACGGTCGCGTGAATTCTGAAACAGGTTTGAACAGTCGCCTGGAAGATTTTGTGGCGACATTAGGGCAATGTATTGATCGCGCGATCGCAGAGCCTGTGGATTTGGTGCTGTTTGGTGGTGATGCTTTTCCGGATGCCACGCCGCCGCCGTTTGTGCAGGAAGCCTTTGCGCGACAGTTTCGCCGCCTGGTCGATGCCCAAATCCCTACCGTACTCTTGGTTGGCAACCATGATCAGCATTCCCAGGGGGTCGGCGGCGCTAGTTTGTGCATCTACCGTACCCTGGGCGTACCGGGCTTTATCGTGGGTGATCGATTGGAAACCCATCGGGTTGAAACGGCTAGCGGTATGGTGCAAATCGTGACGCTGCCGTGGTTGACCCGCTCGACGCTGCTGACTCGACCGGAGACGGAGGGTTTGTCCCTGGCCGATGTGAATTACCTGCTGATTGATCGGCTCCGTGCCGCTTTGGAAGGGGAAATTCGCCGCCTAGATCCGACGCTGCCGACGATTCTGCTGGCGCACTTGATGACAGATACGGCCCGGTACGGAGCCGAGCGATTTCTGGCTGTAGGCAAGGGGTTTACCGTGCCGCTCAACGTGCTGACGCGGGACTGCTTCGACTACATTGCGCTGGGACATGTGCATACCTATCAGGTGCTGAGCGACCAGCCGCTGACGATTTATCCCGGCAGCATTGAGCGGGTAGATTTCAGCGAGGAAGGGGAAGATAAGGGCTACATTCTGGCCGACATTGAGCGGGGGCGGGCGCAGGCCGAGTTCTGCGTTTTACCCGCTCGCCGCTTCCAAACGGTGACCGCCGATCTCTCAAAAGCCGAGCAGCCTCAGGAGAAACTACTGGCTGCGATCGCAAAAGCGGAAATCACCGACGCGGTGGTGCGGCTCAATTACAAAATTCGGCCAGAGCAAACCGATGAGATTGACATGGCGCAGATTCATGAAGCGCTAGCTCCTGCCCATACGTATACGATTCATCCCGAACTGGTCAACCAGCAAGTGCGATCGCGCTTACCGGAGTTGGGCATCGGTCAAAGTATCGACCCGATTGCAGCACTGGAAACCTATTTAACTAATCGCGATGATCTAGCCGACATTTCGGCCTCAATGCTGGAAGCGGCCCAGGCGCTACTGGCTGGGGTAGAAACGAATAATCTGTTGATCACTCCCCTTTCAGAGCTGGAGATTGAGGAGTACATGACCGAGCAGGAAATCGCTGACACTCAACTGCGGCTGCTATGAGTACGTTGTGACCTTGCGTATTCCGAATGCGAGTTTTGTGCAAGTTTAGGTTAACTGTAGAGCAAATCCAGGCAGGACAGTCTCGCCAGAGAGTTGAGTCGGTAGCGATCGCACTTCCTTCGCTTGACCTTGGCGATAGATTTCCACCTGCTGATCTTGAGGATTGATGAGCCAGCCTAGGCGCACACCGCTAACCATATACTTCTCCATTTTGTCCTGTAAGGTTGGCAAGTGATCCGTGCGAGAACGGAGTTCAAATTGCCGCTTTCTCCACCCACAGGTGACATGAAAATCAAGGCTCCTTTGCGATCGCGCTCAATCACTAAGTTGGGATTATCAAGGCAAAGCTGATAGAACTGCTCATCACTGAGATGAACATGAGTCAAATCAACTTTTAGCGGCAGCATGAGGAGTGTCATAGCTCTAAATCGCCATTAGCACTACAGTTGATCGCGCTTCTACACAATAACCTCTAGCTGGGACACGGGGCGCTTTTTCGGAAACGGGCGACAAATCATCGGGCCAGGACAGAGCGGTATCAATAATCCGATGCCAGTGCTCATCCTGACCGAGCGGCGGCAGTTCAAACTCCAGCGGCACCCAGTAGGCATTGCACATCACATGTAGATGCTCATGAAAATCGGGATGATAGAGCGTAAACGCTAGTATATGAGACTCATGCTCCCAGCCCGGTTTGCCTAGCTTCATGCCGTGCCAGATCAGATAAGGATGCAAGGGATCGTAGTTAATCGAGAGAATGCGCTCTTGCCGGAATAGCTCTAGCGACTGAGTGAACTTAATCAGTCCCTGAACAAACGCAAAGAAGTCAGCGTGTTCCTCCAATGCGCTCCAGTTAAACCAGCTCAGCTCATTGTCTTGGCAGTAACTGTTGTTGTTGCCCTGCTGGCTGCGCCGAATTTCGTCACCCATCAGCAGCATCGGCGTTCCCTGTGACATGAACATCAGCGTCAGCAGGTTTTTACTCTGCCGCAGCCGCAGTGCATTGACCTTTGGATTATCGCTAACGCCTTCAACGCCGCAGTTCCAGCTAAAGTTGTGGTTCGCTCCATCCCGATTATCTTCCAGGTTCGCTTCGTTGTGCTTTTCGTTGTAGGAAACGAGATCGTTGAGCGTAAACCCGTCGTGGCAGGTAATGAAATTGATGCTGCGGTTGGGTTCGCGGTTCGGATCAGGATAGATATCGGGGCTACCCATCACTCGTGCCGCCAGGATGCCCACCATGCCTTCGTCACCCCGGACGAAGCGGCGCACATCATCCCGGAATGGGCCATTCCACTCGGCAAAGCGATCGCCAATAAATGAGCCAACCTGATACAGCCCGCCTGCATCCCAGGCTTCGGCAATGATTTTACTGCCTGCTAGAACTGGATTGGATTCAATTGACCAGAGAATCGGCGGATCTTGCAGCGGTTCTCCGGAGCGACTGCGCGAGAGCACTGAGGCCAGATCAAACCGGAAGCCATCGACATGCATCTCGGCTGTCCAGTAGGTCAGGCTATCGAGAATCATGCGACCGACAATTTCATGGTTCGCTTTTAGCGTATTACCGCAACCGCTGTAGTTGCTGTATTCGGCCAGGTTATCTTCCAGCATGTAATAGGCTGAGTTTTCAAAGCCGCGAAAGGAAAAGGTTGGCCCATCCTGGTTGCCTTCAGCCGTGTGGTTAAACACCACGTCGAGAATCACCTCAATTCCGGCTCGATGCAGAGCCTTGACCATGTCGCGAAACTCATCGACTGGCCCCAGCGGGTCTTTGCGGGAACTGTAGTTCCAGTGAGGAGCAAAGAAGGCCATTGGGCTATAGCCCCAGTAGTTGCTCAGATCAAACGGCGCGTCTTGCTCGTCAAACTGGTGAATCGGTAAGAGTTCAACTGCTGTTACCCCCAGCTCTTTCAGGTAGGGGATTTTTTCAATTACGCCTGCGAAGGTGCCTCGCTTGTCAGGCGCAATACCGGAGTTGGGGTTGCGGGTAAATCCGCCAACGTGCATCTCGTAGATAATCGTTGAGGAGTAGGGAATATTGGGCGGTTCGTCGCCTTCCCAGTCGTAGGTGCGGGTATCGACAACGACGCTGCGGAGCGATTGGGCGCAGTTATCGCCGGGTTCAATCGCGGCTTCTCGACTGTAGTGCTGCCAGCCCATGACGGCGCGGGCATAGGGATCGAGCAAGACCTTTTGGCCATCAAAGCGGTGGCCGAGTTCCGGTGCATAAGGCCCGTAAGCGCGATAGGCGTAAATTTGACCAGGCTTTAGCCCCAGAACGAAGACGTGCCAGTAGTAAAACGTTTTGTTGGTTTTGGCATTGAGGCGAATCACGTGGGCTGGTTTGAAGGCATCGTCATCTTCAAACAGCAGCAGCTCAATTGAGGTGGCGTGTTTCGAGAAAACACAAAAGTTGACGCCTTCTGGGTAAACTGTTGCTCCAATGGGAAAGCTTTTGCCGGGAGAAATATCTAGCCCCATACCGTCCTGCCTATTGCATCATCGGCGTATTGACCGATACATACGCTTTATTGTGAGTTGCGATCGCACTTGCAAACCGCAAATCAGGACAGTCTTAGGAAATGTTTAGGTTTCTTAGGATGAGTGGATGGGTGGATGGATGGGTAGGTGAGTTGATGGTTGGTGGTTAATGGGAGTTGGGGGAGTTGATAAATGGGGAGAGAGGAGAAACTTTATGATCTAAACGGCGGTCAAGTTGGTCGGAGCTGTTTAGAATAGACGGGGGAATTCAGCAGCGTGCTATGGGCTGAGTTCTGAGTGCTATCCTCAACTGCTTATCCTCGATAAGTTTTCGCCGTGACACATCATCGATTGGTTACTCGACTGCGCTATTTGGGACTGGCGTTTATTGCGGCTAGTTTTACTCTATTTGCAGCACGACCCTTATCGGCACAGCAGGCTCCTGAGCCTGTGATTGAGGTTGGAGTGGTGCAGCGGTTTGGGGAAGTGGCGACGGACGAGATGACGCTGAATGCCCTGAATGGCGATCGCTTGACCGTTCAGTTTGAAACGGGCGGGCAAACGGAGACGGTGACCGCGAATCAAATCAAGATTGTCGTGGGGCAGCAGACGTTGGACGCGCCTCGAATTCAGGAGCGGGTGGTGTTGAGTACGCACCGCAGCTTTGAGAGCGCTGAAGATAGCGCCAATCAGTGGAAACAGCGGGGAATTGAGACGGAAATTGCTCAACCCAATAGCTGGCAGGTGTGGGCTAAGCGAGATGTGTACAGTACGCCGCTGCTGCGTCGCTTGCTGCTGAAGAATTTAACTAAGCAGGGCTACGGTGACGCGGTTTTTCTGGACACGAAGGTTGAGCCTGCGATTCCCAGAACAGCGTTTATTGCCAATGGCTATCGCTACAACCGCGATGTGTTCAACATCACCTCCGGCTATCAGCGGGTGCAGGTGCAGACGAAGGATGAAACGAAGCTCTATGCTGGCAGCTTGAGGATTCAGCCGAATGCATACGGGACGTACACGCTGGTTAACTTCGTGCCGATTGAGTCTTATTTGCGCGGTGTGGTGCCTCATGAAATTGGTTTGGGTGCGCCAATGCCGACGATGGAGGCGCAGGCGGTTTTGGCGCGTACCTACGCATTGAGAAACTTGCGGCGGTTTGCCATTGATGACTATGAACTCTGTGCCGATACTCAGTGCCAAGTGTACAGTGGTTTAGGCGGCGTGGCGGAGAAAACCGATCGCGCGATCGCAAATACGCGTGGCTTAGTTCTCACCTACGACAACGAACTTGTTGATGCCTTGTATTCCTCGACAACAGGTGGTGTGACCGCTCGATTCACGGACGTATGGAATGGAGCCAATCGCCCCTATCTGCAAGCGGTGGTGGATTCAGTGCAGGGTGCTTGGGATCTGTCTCAGCGCAGTTTGGCTTCAGAAGAAAACTTCCGTGCCTTTATTCAGCAGGAGCAGGGATTCAACGAAGAAGAGTGGGATATGTTCCGCTGGCGCTACGACGGGACATTGCCCGAAATTGCTGACGGACTGCGCCAATATTTAGGCCGACAGCAGCATCCATTGGCCAACTTCAGCCAAATCATTCAAATGCAGGTCGCCGAACGAGCACCCTCTGGGCGGGTGCAAAAAGTGGACATCCAAACCGACATGGGCACAGTTACGCTGGAGAAAGACGAGATTATCCGCGCCCTCTATCCGCCGCGCAGTCTGCTGTTTTACATGGAGCCGATCTATGAGCCTGCTCCGCAGCAATCTGCTCCGGCCAGTCCGCCTGCGGGTACGACGACTGATCCGGCCAGCAGTCCGCCTACTCCTGCTCCCTCACCCGTTCTCAAGGGCTATGCCTTCATTGGTGGCGGCCTGGGTCACGGCGTTGGTATGAGCCAAACGGGAGCCTATCGACTGGGTAATTTAGGCTGGACGTATGAGCGGATTCTCCAGTTCTACTACCCGAATACAACACTGCAACCGATCAGTGATGCGATCGTATTTTGGCGCGAACCTTCGCTAACAGAAGCAACTGCCGAACCGTCTGATGCAACTGAGGATTCGGTATCGACAGTCAAGGAAAAGCCAGATGCAAATGCGTCTTCGTCTTCATCGAAAGCGCAACGGGGTTTAACGTTTACGCTGCCCAAAACTGAGAAATCCAAATAACTCTCTGCTTAGCCTACTGCTAAACCCTGTATATACCTAGAGTCAGCTCTGTTAGGACATGGACGTTTTTGTGGCGCAGCTTAGCCGCGCCACAAAAACGTCCTAACCAACATGACTATGGCTAGCAATCAGCCCCCTGCTTCCTTTCCTCCTCGCCCCTCACTCTTCCCCCTTACATTGCGTTTTGCCAAAAAATCTCTGTGCAAGCAATCGCGATGCCATGATGAAAGACAGTTCGCTGAATCTATACATCATCTATGGTTCGCTCACAATCATCGGCTCAGTTTCCGCCCATTCCTGAGCTGATTGAAGGTTTACCGAATATTTGCGGCTGGGAAGCGGAAGTTCAATCGGTGGTTTCCCATGCCGATCCGGTGTTTTTGCCCACCACAAATTTGGATCTGGGGCAGATTCAGGCGGCATTTGCGATCGCGCTTCAGATGCATCAGCCTACGATTCCGGCAGAAACCGGGGGTAAGCTGATCAGCAACTTGCAGTACATGTTTGAGCATCCTTACGAAGGGGATAACTACAATGCTGGGCCGTTTTCCTACTGCTATGCGCGGATGGCCGATTTTATTCCGGAACTGGTGGGGCAGGGCTATAATCCCCGCGTCATGCTGGTTTATTCGGGCAATTTGCTCTGGGGACTGCGGCAGATTGGCCGGGGCGAAATTTTAGAAAAGCTGAAGCGCATCACGCAAGATGCTACCTACCAGCCCTATGTGGAGTGGCTGGGTACGATGTGGAGCCACGCGCTGGTGCCGTCCACGCCCGTGATGGATTTAGAGCCGCAGATTCGGGCGTGGCAGCATCATTTTGCCGCCGTGTTTGGCTGGGAGGCACTGGCGCGAGTACGCGGTTTTGCACCGCCGGAACTGAGTTTGCCGACCCACCCAGAGCAGCTCTATGCCCTGCTCAAAGCGCTGAAAACCTGCGGCTATCGCTGGCTGATGGTGCAGGCCAGTTCAGTTGAAACGCTGGCGGGAGAACCGATTCAGGATATTCACCTGCCGCATTGTCTAGTGGCTCGTAATGAAGCGGGAGCCAGCATTAGTTTGCCTGTGTTGCTGACGCCGCGCGGTTCGGACAGCCATAAGTTTGTCGGACAGATGCAGCCCTATCAAGTGGCCAAATCTCTATCGCCACAGGTACAGAACGGTGCTCCAATTTCGCCCTTGGTGACGCAGATTGCCGATGGCGAAAACAGCGGCATCATGATGAACGAATTTCCAAACGCCTTTCGGCGAGTTTGGCAAGAGTGTGCCCAAGACAATAGCGGCCAGTCGGGCGTAGTTGGGGTGAACGGTACTGAGTACTTAGAACTGCTAGAAGCCGCAGGCTTCACCAGTGATCACTACCCGACCTGTCAGGCCAAAGGCCATTTTCAGATCTGGCGACAGCTTGACGATCCCAGTTCTCCCGCCGAGTCAGTTGCGATCGCAGTTAAGCGCATCCAGCAAGCCTCACCCGAATTCCAGCTCGATCCCGTAGCCATCCCACCATTGGGGCAGTGGTCTAACGCCGCACAGAGCAATGGCGGTGACGATGCTGCTCCGATCTATCAGCTCAGCCGTCGATTTCACGCGCTGATGGATTCCCTAAAAGCCGATGCCGACGCGACTTCAACGGATGATCCCCTGACCCGTCAATCCCGCTATCGACGAGCCTTACTGCATAACTTGCTCCTGCAAACCAGCTGCTTCCGCTACTGGGGACAAGGCATCTGGACAGAGCGAGCGAAAGATATTTATGCGCGGGGAGAATCGATTTTGCGGACGGATTTTTAGTTACTTTGGCAATTCCGCTGACCAGTCCTGCTGGCGCCGAAACTGATAAGCGCCCATCATCGCTCCCCAGAGTCCTTGACCTGTCTCTGGATCAATTCCGCGATCGCGACTGTGAAACTCCTGCGGCGTGACGGTGAAGCCCAGTTCTACCTGGCGCGTTTGTCCGGCGTATTGGAAGCAGCATTTGGCTCCCGGTGGCATGGTGGCCTCGAATGTGCCGTTAGTCTGCTGGACGGTCAGCACGCAGCCCGGTAAATGTTCAATATCATCTGAGGTGACAGCCGCCAGCCGTTCGGGGTTGGCTCCGGCTCCGCGAAACTGGCTGGGGTCGCGAAAGGCTAGATACTGCACCTGTAGGGTTTGAGCATCAGTACCGGACTTTAGGAGCATCAAACGCTGGCGATAGGGCTGATCTAGATGCAGCACGTTGGCTTGTTCTGCAAACAGAACCACAAAGCCGTCAAACCGCTGGGGCAGAGGCCGATGCCACAGCCGCAAATGGACAAACCAGGCGGGCTGATCGAGTGCTTGCGCTGAGTTGCTAAATTCGCCTGCGAGCCATTGAGCTAGGGTACGAAGGGATGCGGATTCGGTCATAAAAGCAAAAGTGCTAGAGGCAAAGGGGGCAGGGGGATTTAGGAGCAAGGGGGCCGCGGCGACTCTGGTATGGCTGTTATTTGGGGAGTCGGTACAAGCTGTGTTAAGCCTTGATGAACTATATCTACCTCCAGATAAATTACGGCAAATAGCAGGTTTACAATAGCAGCGTTTCACTTAGGTTTGGCATCTCCACGCTGATACATTCTATGTTTTAGAGTGCTACATGCTTAGAACCAAGACAGGTAATTTTTGAGACGCTTCGTGAAATGAGACTTCTCAAAAACTAACTGTCCTCGCTTGATTGCGTGAGGCTCTAGATAATTTGGGTGTTGTATCCTGACCAGGCAGTAAGTTTCATGAATGCATAGGTAAACCAAGCGCAGAAGCATAATGCATCGTGAGCATTGAGGCAAAGCGGCAGTCAGTGGTTGTGACCTTGCCTTTGATAGCAGGCTCTAGACTAAAACTACGAGAAGCTCGGTTGCCCCCTTGTCTCCCTGCTCCATCGCCCTACCTATATGGCTACACTACCGAGAAATGGTATTTATTTGCCCTCCAGCATTAGCGAATAAAGTTTATGGGTCGTAAAAGTCGAAAATCCATTTCCTACGAAGACGATAAAATCTCAATCTATGAGACAGAAGATGGATTGAGGATTCGCCGAAAGCGGGACTGGCGACGCATCCGTCAACCTCTGCTCATGGGGTTACGGGTAGCTGTCATCGGCAGCGGAATTGCGGGACTGATTGGTTTGGGACTGTACATCGCGCAGCTTCGTCCGCGATCGCAACCGTCGGACGAATTTCGGCTGGCCGTCAACAAGGCAATGAGCGCATCAGAGCTGACCCAAACGGCCAAAACTAAGCAGGAATGGGAAAAGATTGCAGCATGGTGGCAAGAAGCCAGTGAGCTGATGGCGGCTGTTCCCAATATGCATAGTCAATCTGCGATCGCGCGCGATCGCGCCACTCAGTATGCCCAAAATCGCCAATATGCAGCGAGAAAGGCGGCGGCGGCTGAACGGGCGACTCAGCCGCTAGAAAGCTTGTGGCACATTGGCTCTAGCCGAGGACAAATGCTGGCGATCCAGGGTGAACCAACCCGCACGATTAAATACGACTCCCAATGCAGAGAGCTGTTTTATTTCAACAGCAGTCGCGTCGATGTGCAGAATGGACGAGTTATAGACTATCAGGATGTGGATAATAATCTACTGGTGATTTTGCCGAAGGACCTGCCCAACAGTTCTGCCATTCCAGATGGCTTTTGGAGCCTGGGTTCAACGAAGGAGGCTGTCTTTGCCATTGAAGGCACGCCCAGCCAGTTTATTCGCTACGAAGCCCTCAACCAAGAGCTACTGTATTACGGGAATAGTCTGATTGAGCTAGAAAATAATGCCGTGATTGGCTACCACAATGCTGATGGTAATCTCAATGTGGTGGTGGTTCCCAGCGGCGTTCAGATGCCGGAGGCAACCGCTTGGACATTCGACTCAACTCAAGAAGAGATTTTGCTGATCCAAGGCACACCCACACAAATTGAGCAAGATCAATCAATTTGTCGAGAGCGCTTTTACTACGACAAAAGCATCGTTGAGTTCAGCAACGGGGGGCTTGCTGGTTATCATAACTACAGCAATAATCTAAAAGTGCAATAGGCTTTGTTGGGAAAAGAGGTGTGGGTGTGTGGGCGCAGACTGCACACCCACACCTCTTTTGTAGAACCCGCATTTTGCACCTTGCACTTTGAGAACCCGAAGCGGTTATTTTGCCGCCGCATCTCGACGGCAAAACAACCTTCTGGGTATTTGGTGCAAGATGTGACTAGAAGCTAAATAAGCGTACATAAACGGACAGCATCACGAATGGCACAACCTCGTAAACGATTTGGTCAACACTGGCTCCGCAGCGAAAAAGTGCTGCACCAGATTTTGACCGCTGCCCAGTTGACCGGATCGGATCGGGTGTTAGAAATCGGGCCGGGAACGGGGATTTTGACGCGCTGGCTGCTGCCGCTGGTGGAATCTGTCGTCGCGATTGAAATCGATCGCGATCTCTGTAAGCGGCTGGTGCAGACCTTTCGGAATGCTCAAAATTTTCTGCTGCTGCAAGGCGACGTACTGGAACTAGATTGGGCGGCTCAACTGGAGCAATTTGAGCAGTTTCAGTCGCCAAACAAAGTCGTGGCCAATATTCCCTACTACATCACTGGCCCAATTCTGGAGCGTTTGTTGGGGACAATTGCCAATCCTAATCCAGATCCGTTTGAAACCGTTGTGCTGCTGGTGCAAAAAGAGGTGGCCGAGCGGATCTGTGCTAAACCGGGCAACAAGAGTTTTGGGGCGCTTTCGGTGCGCGTTCAGTATCTGGCCCAGGCCGATTTTATTTGCACAGTGCCAGCTAAAGCCTTTCAGCCGCCGCCGAAGGTCGATTCTGCGGTGGTGCGACTGACGCCCCGACCGTTTCCAACTGTGGTTAACCAGCCGCGCCACATGGAAACGTTGGTCAAAGTTGGCTTTGCCACTAAACGAAAAATGCTGCGTAATAATCTCAAAGGTCTGTTAGATCGCGATCGCAGTTTAGACCTATTTGAACAACTGGACATTTCGCCCCAGGCCAGAGCGGAAGATGTCAGCGTGGCGCAGTGGGTGGCGTTGAGCAATGTGCTGAGTAGCGAAGCTGGAGATGTCTCAGGTCACGATTCACACCAGAATTCAGATCATGCCTCTAATCCGGCGTCGGAGAGTGATCATCACGTATCAATGCCGCAAAGTGAACCAGAGATGGAAAAATAAGAATCTACACTTGGCTTATGCAAATAACTCAAGCTGGTGCGTTACGCTATCGCTAACGGCACCCTACGGTTCTTAATCTCGTTCAGCAGTCCCCACCCATGCGTATTTATTCGCTCTTGGCTTTTGCCAAAATTAATCTCTATCTAGAAATCATTGGTGATCGCCCCGATGGCTATCACGAGCTGGCAATGGTGATGCAGAGCGTTAGCCTAGCCGATCGGGTTAGTCTGCGAGAAATCAGTGTTGATGACGTGCGGATTCAGTGCAACCATCCTGAGGTGCCAACGGATCAGCGAAACTTGGCCTACCGAGTGGTCGAGCTAATGTGGGAACAGTATCCTGATTTATTGCAGCGACACGGCGGGGTTGAGATCACGATTGAAAAGCGGATTCCGGTGGGGGCAGGGCTAGCGGGTGGTTCAGCCGATGCGGCAGCCGTTCTGGTTGGCCTCAACCTGCTGTGGAAGCTGGGACTGACCCACATTGAGCTACAGGAATTAGGAAAACAGTTAGGATCAGATATCCCGTTTTGCATCACGGGCGGCACTGCGATCGCAACAGGACGGGGCGAAAAACTGGCTCCACTAGACGTCAACAGCAATCTACATGTCGTGCTAGCGAAGCATCGCAGCCTCTCGATTTCAACGCCTTGGGCCTACGGTACGTTTCGGGAAAAGTTTCGCGATACCTATGTGTCCGCTGCTGACAGTTTGGCCGAGCGCTGGCATCAGGTTCACTCTGGCGAACTGGTTGCGGCTCTCGGACACCATAATCCGGCTGAAATTGGTCGGCATCTCTACAACGATTTTGAGAAGATCGTGCTGCCTGCTCATCCCCAAGTTGGCCAGTTACGAGATACGCTAGCAGAATTTAGCTCTCTAGGCGCAATGATGTCAGGATCAGGGCCAACGGTGTTTGCGCTGGCTCAGTCTCGCCAGGAAGCGGAACGCATTCGGCAGCAGGCACAGGCTGAACTGGCCGATCCAGATGTTGATTTTTGGATCGCTCAGTTTTGCTCGTCGGGTGTGCAGTTGAGTGAGGCGTGAGTGAGAAGTGAGGCGAGAGGAGTGAGGAGTAAGGCGTAGGAGGGTAGGAAAGTATAAATAGAAAAATAAGAAGACGCGGTGCGCCTTCTTATTTGAAGCCCAATTCAGCCCAATCTATAGCTGTGGTCTTGACCGTCAGAACCTAAACAGTGCAGTTTATGTCAATTTAAGCTGACAATTTGTGCGAATTGAAATTCGCGCTAATCGTAAATGTCAATGGGTTCGGGGACTTGCGCCCGAACGGTAAACGCTTGTAAGATTGCCCAGGAGCCACGAGTCACTAGCAGCGACAAGACCACGATGAATCCAAGGTGAACTACAGTCGTCGGAAGCAATGCACTGATGAGCAGTGCCGCTAAAATGAGGAGAGACAGCAGTGTCTTATCCATCGTTACTCTCCGGGTGGGTGTCTACATTTCTAGGTTAGGCCAGTTAGCGAAGTGGCTGCCATCAAACTTAAGGATACTTGAAACTTGGGGGACAACTCGTAATATTCCGCAATGTTCAGGTCAGCAGAATGGTGCTAAGCCAGGTGGCTCCCCAGCCGCTCAGCAGCAGAACCAGAGGAACGGTCAGCGTCGCGGTTTGTTCCGTCAGGTTGAGAATTTGGGTGTAGCCGTGGTAGAGCGTCAAGACCACGAGGCAAACGGCGAAAGCGGCGACAACGATAAACAGGATGAGGTCAACTTGAGTTGCGATCGCACCTAGCGGAGCCAATAAACCAATCGGCAGAATGGTAGTACTAGCGATGAACACATCAACGGCGCTGTTCATGCGGCTGCGGGTCGTGAGTCGAACCAGCCCATTGAGCGCAACTAGGATGAGAAATGTACCGCTACTGACCAGGTAGAGTCTGAGCAGCAGCATCCAGGAAGAGTCACTGCCGACATAAACGCTGAGGGCAAAGCTGACACATGCGATCGCAGTCAGAAAAAGACTGACACAGCGAGCCTGAGCCGAGTTGAGGCGGGCATAGGCGGGCAGCAACCCACCGCCGGGATTGAACAGATACCGACTCGCGGTTTGCCAACTACTGTACAGGAGCTGCAACAAGCGGTTGGTGAACACGGGCGATGATGAAAACTCTGGATGAGCTGCTCGGCGGAATCGTGCGCTTACTCGGTCTGACTTACCCGACTGAGTTGGCACTTGAGAGGATTTGGTCGATTTTGCCCGCAGCGTATTGAGGGCAATTTGGGCTAAATCGGAGCTGAGCTGATTCTTTTGGGCGTTAAACAGAGTGACAGCAGCTTGAAAATCAAGAATCGCTTCATCATCTTCCTGCAAATCCTGATGGGCTAAACCACGCCGATAGTAGGCTTGAGCATACTGGCGATGATGAGTAATCGCTTGGCTGTACGCTTCGATCGCAAACTGGGTGTAGCCCAACCGATAGCGAGCCAGACCGAGATAGTAGTATGCTTCAGCCTGCTGAGGAGCAATTTGCTTGATCTGGTGAAAATCAGACAGAATACCGCGATCGTCATGCAGCTCATAGCGCACTTGGAACCGCGTCAGGTAAGCATCGACAAAATCCGGCGCATCGTCGATTAATTGATTTAAGTCTTGCAGCGCCGTTTGATAGTCATGCTCAGCCACCTTATCGAGACACTGGCGATAGCGACGGTGAACGGGGTTGCGATCGCTGGCCGCTGCTTTGGCTGATATGTTAGGAGATGCTGACGTTAGCTCTGGGCCATACCGCTGATCGTACTGCTGGCGACGGGTAGGATCGCTCAGGACTTCGTAGGCTTCACAAATCTGCTTAAACTGGGTTTCTGCATTGGGATTATTGGGATGTAGGTCAGGATGATACTGACGCGCCAGCCGATGAAACGCTTGCCGAATTTCTGTCGGCGTGGCGTGGCGTTCGAGTTGCAGAACCTGATAGTAGTCCAGAAAGTCCACCATATTAATTAATCTCGGCTAGTGTTTATGCTAGCTCAATCTCTGGTTGGACTGGATGGTTGATGGCTGTTTTTTTGGGTGAGGAGGAGGGTAAGGGGGAAAAGGGGCAGGGGGGAAAGGGGGCTTTGTTTATATGTCTGAATCCAACGTTCAAACGTTTAAACGTTCTAACGTTCTAACGTTTTCCCAGTTTCCTAACGTTCTACAAGCTAAGCCTGAGGACAAGTTTTAAGATAGGGTACTGAAGCGTTACGAGTATAAAATCAGCTATGCATCCTGCTCGGATTGAACCTGGCCCCGGTCAAGAGTCGGTTTGGGACTATCCCCGTCCGCCCCGTTTAGAAGATTCTAATAAGCACATTCGGGTTGAATTTAACGGAGTTGCGATCGCAGATACGCGACGCGCCAAGCGGGTACTGGAAACCAGTCATCCCCCGGTTTACTATCTGCCGCCGGAAGATGTGCAGATGGAGTATTTTAAGCCTACCCCGCGCTCCACGTTCTGCGAATGGAAGGGAGCCGCCAGCTACTACACGATTGAAGTGGGCGACAAGCGGGCGGAGAATGCGGCCTGGTACTACCCGTCACCCTCGCCGCAGTTTGCTGAGATCCAGGATTACATTGCGGTGTATCCCAGCCGGATGGATGCCTGCTATGTTGATGGTGAGCAAGTGCAGTCCCAAGCGGGCGATTTCTACGGCGGCTGGATTACGTCTGAGATTGTCGGCCCCTTCAAGGGTGGCGCGGGTACCTGGGGCTGGTAGCTGGAGTCTGATATGCAAGGCTAGAGCAGTGGTCACATTAGTGAAGACGTTGGGAAACTCGGAAAACGTTTGAACGTTGGAACGTTTAAACGTTTGAACGTTGGAATTCATAAATGTCTTGACCCAAATGGCGATGCTCATAACAGCCTAAATCTGAAAATCCGCGTTACATCGACCACAGACGACGTTCTGCCTCGTACCATAGGTGGAGAATAACTATTGTATTAAGTGCCTGCCTGAAGCCATCAATGAGCGATACTGCAAGCGATACTGTCCCAACTGCTGAATCCCCCGATACTCAATCTCATTACGGTCTGCCCGAACAGCTCGTCAAGCATGAGGTTCGCTATGCTGACTATCGGCAGGTGAACCGCGAAGACCTCACGCCGATGATGAGCCACTTTGCAGAGATGAAGGATCAGTATCCCCATGCGCTGCTGCTCTATCGGGTGGGTGACTTTTTCGAGACCTTTTTCCAAGATGCGATCGCAGTTTCGCGGGAGCTGGAGTTGGTATTGACCAGTAAGGACGGTGGCAAAGCGATTGGCCGGGTGCCAATGGCCGGAATTCCGCATCACGCGCTGGATCGCTACTGTCGGATTTTGGTCGAGAAAGGCTATGCGGTCGCTGTTTGTGACCAAATTGAAGACGCTGCCGAAGCTCAGGGTCGCCTGGTTGAACGGGCTGTGGTGCGAGTGATCACACCCGGTACGGTGCTGGAAGAAGGGATGCTGTCGGCGCGGCGCAATAATTTTCTGGCTGCGGTCGTAATCGCCGGAAATAGCTGGGGGCTGGCCTATGCCGATATTTCGACGGGCGAATTTCTCACCACTCAAGCGAAAGAGCTAGAGCAGCTTACCCAAGAGCTGATGCGGCTTCAGCCTGCCGAGGTGTTAGTCCCCGTCAACGCCCCAGATATTACCGGACTACTGCGCCCCGGTGAACGGTCGGATCATTTGCCGGACTGCTTGCCGCCTCAGTTTTGCTACACGTTGCGATCTCAGTCTCCCTTCACCCAAAGTGAAGCGCGTCAGCGGCTGCTGGAAACCTTCCGGCTGAAATCCTTGGAGGGTTTAGGCTGCGAGCACTTACCTTTGGCCGTGCGAGCCGCTGGTGGACTGCTGGAATATATCGAAGACACGCAGAAAGGCGGGCAGGTACCGCTGCACCTGCTGTCTACCTACACAACTACCCAGTATCTGGTGCTGGATCACCAGTCGCGCCGCAATTTGGAGATTACCCAGACCTGTCGGGATGGTACATTTCACGGGTCGCTGCTTTGGGCGCTGGATCAAACCCAAACCGCAATGGGGGGACGGGCGTTGCGGCGCTGGCTGCTACAGCCACTGCTGGATCTGAAGGGTATCACCGCCCGCCAGGACACTATCCAGGAGCTAGTCGCCAAGGGCGCTCTGCGCCAAATGCTGCAAAAGCTGCTGAAGCAAATTTACGACCTGGAGCGGCTGGCGGGTCGGGCGGGTTCCGGAACGGCCAATGCTCGCGATCTGGTCGCGATGGCGGATTCGTTTGCCCGATTACCCGAACTAGCGGCACTGGTCGCAGAAGCGGAATCGCCCTACCTGAAGCGCTTGCAGCAGGTGCCGCAGAGCTTAGACGAACTGGGGCACAAACTGCGATCGCACTTAGTTGAATTTCCGCCGCTGTCCCTTTCTGACGGCAACATCATCCGGGATGGCGTGAATGAGCAGCTGGATCAGCTCCGCCATCAAATTGCCGATGACCAGCAGTGGATCGCCAATCTGGAAGTCACTGAGCGGCAACGCACGGGCATTTCCACCCTGAAAGTGGGCTTCAATAAAACCTTTGGTTACTACCTCAGTCTCTCTCGTTCCAAGGCGGATCAGGCTCCCGATGACTATATTCGCAAGCAAACGCTAACCAATGAGGAGCGCTACATCACGCCGGAACTGAAGGAGCGGGAATCGCGCGTCTTTCACCTGCGGGACGACATTAATAAGCTGGAATACGAAATTTTCAGCCAGCTTCGCGCTGAAGTTGGGGAGCAAGTGGAAATCATTCGCGCAGTGGCCCAAGCGGTCGCCGCCGCCGATGTCCTCTCAGCCCTAGCAGAGGTTGCCGTCTACCAAGGCTACTGTCGGCCTGTGATGACTCAGGGGCGCGAGATTCAGATTGAAGACGGACGGCATCCGGTGGTGGAGAAGTCGCTGCCGTCAGGGTTCTTTGTGCCGAATTCGACGGAGATGGGGAGTGAGGCTGTAGAGGGTGATTCTGTAGGGCGTGTTGAGCAGAGCGAAACGCACCGAGGTAGAGGTAAAGGGAGTCGAGGGAGTCAGGGTAAGGATTTACCGGATCTGATTATTCTGACGGGGCCGAATGCAAGCGGGAAGAGTTGCTATTTGCGGCAGGTGGGGCTGATTCAGCTAATGGCGCAGGTGGGTAGCTTTGTGCCAGCGCGGGAGGCAACGTTGGGGATCTGCGATCGCATTTTCACTCGTGTGGGGGCAGTGGACGATTTAGCCACAGGTCAGTCTACGTTCATGGTGGAGATGAATGAGACGGCGAATATTTTGAACCATGCCACGCCAAAATCATTGGTGCTGCTGGATGAGATTGGCCGAGGAACGGCGACGTTTGACGGGCTATCGATTGCCTGGGCGGTGGCCGAACACTTGGCGATTGAGTTGCGATCGCGGACAATTTTCGCGACCCACTATCATGAGCTGAATGAGCTAGCTTCCATTCTTGAAAACGTGGCTAACTATCAGGTCACAGTGAAAGAAATGCCGGATCAAATCATCTTTTTGCATCGCGTGCAGCCCGGAGGAGCCGATCGCTCCTACGGCATTGAGGCTGGGCGTTTAGCGGGTCTACCCAGCTCGGTGATTCAGCGAGCCAAGCAGGTGATGACGCAGATTGAAAAGCACAGCAAAATTGCCGTTGGTTTACGCAAAGGTGGCGGTAACTCTGCGAGCACCAACGGCAATAATGGGAAATCAAAAGCTAAAGAAGTGTCTGATCCAACGGAACAGCTTGATATTTTTGGCTAGTGATGATTAGTTTGGCATTTTGTCGATTTTCGTTTGCGATTTGATGGTAATTTTGCCCGGTCGCACATCTAACTTTTGAAATTTTAGCGTCATGCCATCGAGTTCAAAATTGCGTAAGTCCAAAAGCTCCTTTGATGCATTAACGAGTGCTTCAACTAATTCCGGAGATTCAGTTCCTTCACCATGCTGGATGTCTTCTAGCTGGATTTGATGACCATCAGGCGACATTTTAGGAGTTGCAATGATTTCAACGTGGCGAGTTGAATTCAGATCCAAAAGCTCAATATCAGATTGAATTCTGATTTTGTCATTTTCTGGAACTTCAAACCGAATCTGTTGAGGTTTAATATGAGTAGACTGACCATCTACTTGAATAGTCAAAGAAGAAAGCTTGGATTGAATATACTCTGAATTAAATGCTTTACTGATGTCTTCTTCTGTTAAGACGACGCCAGTATCTGCATTTACGGGGTGCTCAAGCTCAATGTCGCCAGTAACGGCTTTAAGCGGGTTAATCTTAATATCATTGGTTTTGATAATCAGGGTATCGGCCCGCAGAGCTTTCTTCATCACTAGCCCTTCACCAGCGATTTCCACTGATTCGACATTGCCCTGGATAAGCTTTCCAGGATCAGTATGAATGTCAACCGTTAGGTTCTTAACTTCATCAAGCTGAGATTCAATTCCCAGTTTAGTTACCTCGTTCAAGGCTTGTTCACTGATGTCAGGCATACGTGTTACAAAGATTATAAGAAACGATGTATGCGATTATAGATGCGGCAGAAATGTACTCAACTCTGCCCACCGAAGTAACTCAAAGCCTTTGTAAGGCTACACCGCAAATCTCTGTCTGATGGGTTGTATCTAAAGTAATATTAAGCGTCGAGTATGCTCTCAAATCTCGTATAGTCCTGCGGGTATGGCTACGCTAAAGCGAAGCGTAACGTATCTTTCTACATTTTTTATTATGAGTTGTATTTACGGTGTATAGACTTTTCAATATCAAGTTTTGATTCATCTAGCTGAATCGCCATAACATATATATTCAAGTTCGTCGATTAGATCAGACACATACTAATCTCAGCAATCACTGGTTGTAAAGAGATAATCCTAGTTGAAGCAATCCTGTAACGATTACTAAACCAAGTAATACGTTTGGAGAAATAAAGCTTGTAGGTGTGTACTCAAACCATGTTTGAACCATATGCCAAGCAGCAAATAGAGACGCTAGATTTAGCTCTAGCATATACACATATGAAAAAGTTCGAAGAATACGATATTGTCTCCTAACGTTTCCTTCAGTAATTATTACAATTTGCTGAAGGTATTCCGGATGACGGCTGAAAATCCTAGCTATTAGCTGGACTAAGCCAGCAAAAACTAGAAGAATTAAGACCACGAAAAGAGCTATAGCTTTATTAGCCCATTGTATCGGTATGCCTGATACATCCCATTGAATCGGGATTTTTGCAGGTAACCATGCCCAAGCCCCAAAAGGCAGCAGTAGCAAAAGACAGAGAAGCAGAAATGTTCCATCTACTGCTCTCTCCAACCATCTATCTGATTGAGAAAGAGGAAGTTTATAGTTTCGTAGAAATTTATTCATGCTAGCCAAATTTCATTCGAAGTAAACTAATATAACTTCGTCGTATTTGACAGCTTCGGCAAAGAAGGATATCAGCTTATTATAGAGGTCGAGCAGTAGCTGCTCGTAATCTTTCTTGCATTGCTCTACATCGCGGGACGAATAGCTATTTACTTGTAAATTCGATACTAGAGTATCAAGGCGTGAACGTATTTGATCCGTTGGGATTTTGCCCAATGCATCGGAAATCTCAACAATCTCATTTGGCGTGAAATAGCGAATAGGGTCAAAACTCGCGTTTATTTCCATAGCTGTTCCACCCTTAATTACAACATGAAAGGGGGAATCCATATCGTTTTGATCGAGGTTGCCATAAAGCTCTCCGTTCAATAGAAAGTAAATTGCTCTCCACCATTTATCAAGTGTAAAATAGCGATCGTCAGATTCTAGCGCATCAACATAGCGATCTAAAACTTCGTCATCATCTAGATCTAAGTTCCATCCAAAAAAATCATCGGCCTTTTCAGGATGCAACTGTAAATCTATAAGTTCATCAGGCTGGATTCGTTGATAAGTAAGATCAATTCCCATAGTCTAGTTGCACTCAATCTATATCGTACTCATCCTTAAACGTCTCAATAGCAGCTTCCAACTCATCAGTTGACTCTTCGCTGATTACATAGATTTTGAACTCCTGATCCTGGCTTAAGTAGGCCGAATAATCAGATTCCAAAAATACGCGATATTCAGGATTTTCAGCCACATAAATTTCGAAAAAGATGAGTGTTAGTGCATCCGCGTAATAGTCAATAATAAACGGACTCGCTAACGTCAAACCATCAATAGAATTAATTGCGTCAGTAACACCTGCATCCACTTGCGAGAAATCAACATGGGCTTGACCTTCAATCAGTCCTAAATACTTTTCTGAACTACCCAACCAAGGAAATGTTTGGAACTGTTCAAATACTGCTGGTGTTGCTGGATCGTAACTTCCGGCTGCGATCGCAACTGGAATTTCAACTTGGCTCAGCCCCTCCGGCCCAAAAATACTGCTGTTGACCGGATTCATCGCAATTACCGCCGCCACACGCGGATCGCGAAAATTATAGGTTTGCTGCGGTAGCTTCAGCGCTTCACACTGCAAAAGTCGGGAGATATTAATGTAGCTAAATTGAACTGCACATTCCTGAGCCAAAAACTCAAAATCCGGTACCGCTCCAGCCACGGCCAGTGCCGTATAGCCACCAAACGAGTGGCCGATCACGCCGACGTTATTGAGATCCAGCACCCCATTAAGCTCGGAAGCACTCCGCTGCTCCAGCATGTCTAGCACAAAGCTAATATCTTGAGGTCGATCAACAAACTCCTCGACCCGAAACAGATTGTCAGATAGTCCCTGACGAAATCGCTCAGCCTGGAGAATATCGCTACCCGGATGCTGCGGCAGCGCCACCAAATAGCCATAGGATGCCAAATGCTCGGCTCGTTTCCAAAATGCTTCTGGGTTCGAAGCAAAGCCATGCGAGATTATGACAACAGGTGTTTTTTCAGATCGCGCCCGCTGGGGCTGAAACACGTCCACATACAACGTGCGATCGCGGCTTTCATCGGTTAGCGTCCAGCGCTGGTAAGTTGTTTGAAATGGGCCGAGTTGACTGGGGTTGGGCAGAGCAGCAAAATCAACTACGGAATCACCAACAGCTTCTGATATAGAGAGTTGATCCATGGTTGCGATCGCATATTCCGTCCCTTCTACAACCGTAGTCAGAGCATCGCTGAGTTCTAAAACCTTGTCTAAGTCGAGTCGAATGTTGACAGGTAGATAGCGCAAGAAATTAAGCAGAGACAGGCCATCATCATCATTCGCCGCCAAAACCAAGGCCGAACGAATGGCGTACTTACTATTTAGTCCAGCCTCTGTTCGGATTAAATCGCCCAAAAATTGAGTCAGAATCTGGTCGCCAATATTGCTATGAAAAAAGCGTGAAATCAACACCGGATCTAGATCAACAGATTGTTGTAGAGCTATACGAAACTCTTCCTGTTGCGCCTCATTCAAATTAGCTAAATCGAAATAAGATTTTAATTCCCGAGTCACCTCACCTGTTTCAGCAAACGTTTCTAAAGAATCCAGCTCAATTGAGCGCACAATCAGCCCATATTCAAAGCCCAAACGCTCTGCTGCTGTGGTCGGTAGCGTCGTGCTAAGGCCGCAAACAGTCCCTAGAGCTAGCGTAAACAACCACTGCTTTAAGTTGTAGTTGTTGAAGTTAAGTTTGAGCCGCACAGGAAATGATGTTTTAAGTAAATCGGGTACAACCAATCTATTCATATATTGAGGGCTGATCTGTGATAGAGGATTTGTTTTTCGGATATAAAATAACCATAGCGATTCTACACAAACGCTTTGTTAAAAACCTGATGCTTAGGAGCGAGAAATTCAGCAGATGAACCTAACCTATGAGCGCTGTTTTAACTCTTGATGAACGGTTAACCCAATTGCCAGTGCTTCATTTAAGAGCTGAGCATATTCTGCTGCCTGATGGTTGACGCTGAGCGATTGTAATGTTGCTAGGTTGGTTTCGATATTGGTAAATAGCTCTTGCCGTCGCTGCATAAACCGCTGATGCTTTCGCAGAATCCGCTCCGTCATCAGACCAGAGGCTAAACTCTCGCGAGTTGCCCGCAGCGCTGTGACCACTTCCTCTTGATTTGGTAAGTTGAGATTTGCTGTTGGCACTGTGTTCAGTTCATCCATAATTTGCAGCGCCTGAATAATGTCGTTGTGACGATCTACTTCATCCAAGAGCCGATGTAATGTTCGTAACTGTTTACCTTTCAGCCAAA
The DNA here is from genome assembly GCA_966674685.1 of uncultured bacterium. GTDB lineage: Bacteria > Cyanobacteriota > Cyanobacteriia > Phormidesmidales > Phormidesmidaceae > Thainema. Next base: position 19,497 of record CBKWJC010000035.1, on the reverse strand, counting down.
TAATGATATTCCAGATGGCTGCAATTAAAAGCGCAAGTGCGATCGCAATTAGAAATAATATCCGAGTCTCAACATCACCCATATTACGCACGATCACCAAACTCATACCCAAGCACAGCATAAATATCACTCCGATCTTCAGGAGTTCAGAAACGCACAGTGCCAGCAAATGACGCGGGGATCGAAACACAGAGGGACGAATTGTACCCGCGACGAATATTTCTCCAATATCTAAATCCGTTAGCTTTTCAATATCTGCTTGAGTGAGCTTAAGTTCTAAAATATCATTCATGCATCATCAGAATAAAAGACAGTTGATGAATCAAAAATGAACTAAATACCTGAATGCACTTTAATTAAGGTACTATTCAGTCGCAAGCTAAAAACTTGAGACCGCTGGAAAATTAGCCCAACAATAATTTGAAAATAATATGAATCACTTGCTGGTAAAAGTTGCCTTCAATATCTCGAAAGAGCTGAAAGGGTTCATTAGGTGCTCCAAAGAACGGGCGAAGCGTCCAGGCCAACTGGCTACCAACCAAACCATAGAGAACCAGCCATCCTTTTAACAAATTAAAGCGTGATTTGGCTGAATCTTCGTCGGATTTTATTAATGTCAACATACCGTTGTGGAACATGCTTAAACCCACAACCCCCGTTAGGCCAAGAATAATAATATTCAGCAGCAAGAAGAAATTATACTCATGAATTGAAATTAGAAAAAACAGCGTAATTGGCGCAAAGCTAAACAGCAAAACGCTAATTACGGCAATGCTGGTTAGGCTTAGAGTTAAATACTGTCGAAAATTGAGCTTAGAGCCAAACAGAATGTCAAAAAAGTACAGCGTCGGCAAGCAAATCAATAGCGTTATTAAATAAAGCGCTGGCAGCTTGATTGCCGAAACAATCATTTGCTGCCAGCTACTCGATGCGCCCAGAATCGCGCCATATACAGCCAGAAAGATTGCACTTGCAATCGTTAGGGAGATAATCTTTTGCTCTAGCTTTAGCTCCTGTCGGATTTCATCCAGGAAAATAATGCGATCGCGCAAGAGCGAAATCAGAATAGAAAAGTGTTTCATCGGTTTTTACAGAGAATAAGGGTAACAAGCAGTCCGTAAATTTCGGTACAACTACAGGCTCTGCTCCCACGATTCCGGTCAAAAACCAAACATTGATGTTTTTATTTGTATAGCCAAGTGCTGAGTTATAGCAGTAGTCACATTGGTTAGGACGTTGGAGAACTCTGAAAACGTTTAAACGTTGGAACGTTCCAACGTTTAAACGTTGAATTTCCTAAATATCTCAACCCAACTGACAATAGCCATAATTCAAAACTAAACACCCAAAACTCAAAACATCTCCCTCTCCCCCATTCCTCTACAGCCTTTACAGCCCTCTTCCGCCTCAACCCCCTCTTCGCCTCACTCTCTCCTTATTGACTTAAGTCAAGGTTTTCCTCTTCCGCTCTCCCTAAGCTAGAGACAAATGAATGGAGAGCCAACCATGTTCTGTAATCAGTGTGAACAAACCACCCGTGGAGATGCCTGTCAGCAGTGGGGAGCCTGTGGTAAAAGCCCAGAAGTCGATGCCCTGCAAGATCTGCTCGTACACTGCCTGCGAGGACTAGCCCAAATTGCTCTACAGGCCAAAGCTGCTGGTATCAATACCCGCGATGCTGATGCATTTGCCTGCGAGATGCTGTTTTCGACGCTGACTAACGTTAACTTTGATCCAGAAAACTTTTCGGCCTTTGTGAATCATACGATTGCTTTGCGCGACAGCCTCAAGCTACAGCTACAGGCATTAGGCCGCGAAAAAGTGGAAACCCCTGTTAGCAACTTCTATCCAGCTAGTGCTCTGGAACAGCGCATCCAGCAAGGGCGCGATTTAGAACTCGCTTTTATTAGCCAGTCGGGTAAAGACGTTGATGTTTTCTCGCTGAAGCTGACGGTGCTGTATGGCCTAAAAGGTGTGGCTGCTTATGCGTTCCATGCCGCAGAACTGGGTCAGCACGATGACGAACTCTATCGCTTCTGTCATCAGGTATTGGCTGAACTGGATGCCACCGATAAATCCCTGATGGACTGGGTTAGTCGCGCTCTGGAGGTTGGCCGCATTAATCTGAAAGCGATGGAGCTGCTGGATCGGGGCAACACCGAAACCTTTGGTCATCCTCAACCCACGACCGTTCCTTTGGGTTGGCAAGCGGGCAAGGCAATTCTCGTCTCAGGTCACGATCTGCTGTCTCTGCTGGCGGTGCTGCAACAAACCGTCGGCACAGGCATTAACGTCTACACGCATGGCGAACTGCTGCCCGCCCACGGCTACCCAGAGCTAAAGCAGACCTATCCTCATCTGTACGGCCACTACGGCACCGCTTGGCAAAATCAAACCCAAGAATTTGAGCAGTTTCCTGGCCCAATTGTGATGACCACCAACTGCTTGATGCCGCCACGAGACAGCTATTGCGATCGCATCTACACGCTCGGCCCAGTTGGTTTCCCTGGACTGCGTCATGCCAGCCTACAGGATTTGTCGGCCATTGTGCAGCAAGCGTTAGAACTACCGGGTTTTGTTCAAATGGCAGACCGAGGTACCGTGATGACGGGTTTTGCTCATAATGCGGTTTTGCAAATTGCAGATCAGATTATTGATGCCGTGAAGCAGGGGCAGATTCGCCACTTTTTCCTGGTGGGTGGCTGCGATGGCGCGAAGGCAGGCCGCAATTATTACACTGATTTAGTAGCCAATGCGCCGGATGACTGCGTGATTCTCACGCTGGGCTGCGGCAAGTTCCGCTTCTTCGACCAAGATTTGGGCAGCATCGGCGGCATTCCGCGGCTGCTGGATGTCGGTCAGTGTAACGATACCTATTCGGCGATTCAGATTGCCGCTGCTCTGGCCAATGCCTTTGACGTAGACGTGAATCAGCTACCGCTCTCCCTAATTCTGTCCTGGTACGAGCAAAAAGCGATCGCAGTTTTGCTGACGCTGCTCCATCTCGGCATCAAAAATATTCGCATCGGCCCCACGCTGCCCGCATTCATGACGCCCAACGTCATGAAGCTGCTGGTCGAAACCTACAATCTCCAGTTGATTTCAACTCCTGAGCAAGACTTGGCAGATTGCTTGAGTTAGGACTGACGCACGTTTTTCTTACACTCTTACACTCTTCAATCTCTCTCATCTTTGCACATCCAAGGGGGGCGAATGGCCACTCGCCCCTACGTAACGTCAATGTTTCAGCTATCTTCTGTGCAAACCAAACAACCTGCTTCTGTCAGCGGGTCACCGTGTATACTAAGCGACTTCTTGTAGCTGCCGCTGCTCGGCTGTGAGCAGTTCGCCCCGCTTCAGCCGCAGCATGTAATTTTTCAAATCCAGCGCCACCTGGTTGGACAGGAAGTAGGCCCCCAAGAGATTTGGGAAGGCCATTGCCAGCAGCATCCCGTCGCTGAAGTCGATCACAGCAGTGGGATTGGCGACTGAGCCAATGAAAATGGCCAGTAAGAACAGAATTTTGTAGACAATCAGGCTCCCTTCACCGAATAGATAATCCCATGAGCGCTCACCGTAGTATCCCCAGGAGATCATAGTGGAGAAGGCAAAGAAGAACACGGAAACGGCCAGGACGACGGGGAACCAACCAATTACGGTGCCAAATGCGGCAGAAGTAAGCTCCGCGCCGCCGAGTTCAGCAAACTGAGGATCGGCGTAAACTCCGGTGATGACAACAACTAGAGCGGTCATGTTGCAGACGACAATTGTGTCGATAAACGGCTCTAGCAGAGCGACAATCCCTTCGCGAACGGGTTCTTCCGTCCGGGCGGCAGAATGCGCGATCGCAGCCGAACCAATCCCCGCTTCGTTGGAGAAGGCAGACCGTCGCAGTCCCTGCACAATCACCCCAATCACGCCACCTTCAACGGCTTGCGGAGAGAATGCATTGCTGAAAATAGTTGCGATCGCAGTTGGGATTTCCGTGAAGTTGACCAGCAAAATCCACAGGGAAGCGGCCACGTAAATGACGCACATCAGCGGCACGATGGTGCCAGCCACCATACCAATCCGCTGAATGCCGCCAATGATCACCAGCGCCACGAGAGCGACCAGAATCACACCGTACAGCCATCCCGGTATGGGCAACACGCTGGAAACCGCACCGTAAGATTGATTCGCCTGGAACATACTCGCGCCGCCAAAGGCACCGCAGATGGCGAGAAACGAAAACAGAATCGCCAGCACTTTACCAAAGGTTCGATGTCCCTGCTCGGCCAAGCCCTTGGAGAGGTAGTGCATGGGGCCACCGGATACCGTGCCATCGGGTTTGGTGATGCGATACTTCTGACCCAGTGTACATTCCACAAACTTGCTGCTCATGCCGAAGAAGCCGCCCAGCGTCATCCACAGAGCTGCACCGGGGCCACCAATGCTAATTGCGATCGCAACGCCAGCGATGTTGCCTAGCCCAACCGTTGCAGATAGAGCGGTTGACAATGCCTGAAAGTGCGAAACTTCACCCACTTCATTGGGATCGTCATACCTGCCGCGAACAACATCAATGGCATGGCGGAACGCTCGAATATTGACGAATCCCATCCGTAGCGTAAAGAAAACTGCACCGCCAATCAGCCACAAGACAATGAGCGGAAATCCACCAATACTGAAAAAGAGAACGCTAAAAATCGCTTCAACAAACCTAGAAAAGGCAGCATTAAGGCCGCCAATAAAACCACCCGCTGTGGCCTCTTCCTGTGCCAGTGCGACAGTTGGAATCAGCAGAAAGAGGCAGATGTAAAGCCAGATTCTTTTCATAGATTTCTTATTCATACTGTGTCCACTTTAGTAAACCAATGTATCGCTGTTTCGGACACAGCAATGTTATTCCGCAACATTTTGCAGAGTTTTGTCATCGCTAAAATTTCGTTTAATTTAGAGAAAAGGCTGTGTGCAGTATTATCTAACCTCCGGTAATCCGCTGATTGATCTGCTCCGATAGAGTGTAGAGGCTCAGCTAGAATGCTTGTTTAACAAGATTTATGGAAGTCTTTGCAGGCAAGATTCATGCTTTAAAACTTTAGCTATCCTAGTCAGTTCAATGTTTAATTTGTCTATGATGCCAACACCATAAATGCGTATTTGCTCTATCCCTCGGCAGGTATAAACTCGTTTTTTGTCATGATGCTGTAGTCTGTGAGTGAAATAAACGGGCAGTTATGGCTAGTTTTTCAGACAATCTGTAAATTCTATTGAATTAAGCGTTTTATCTAGAATATCCAATTAAAATTTTGCGTATGGAATTTTACATTTATTGAGATTAGGGCAGCTACTCGTTGACTGATGTGAATACGTAACCTGTCATCCCTAAATTAAGCTTTTAAATTCTGATAACTGAAAATTCTGGTAACTAAAAATTCTGGAGTAATGCTATGAGTTTGTTTTCGACCGATCGCGTTTTGGTGCCCATTGATTTTTCGGAGGAATCGTTTGAGGCGCAGGAACGAGCGTTGGACGACCTAGAAAACCCGTCTCAGCTCTATATCATGCATGTTTTACCGCCGCTTTATCCCGGTGAACCCGGCATTACCTGGAACACCGTAGACGACGCATCCCGGATCAATCATGTGCAAGAGCGCTTCAAACAGCGATTTGATGATCCCAAACATGAGGGGATGCATTTCCACGTTTCGATTGGCGACCCCAGTTCAGAAATTATTGATTTTGCTAAAGAAAATGACATCAGCCTGATTGTAATTCCGTCCCACGGTCGCACCGGATTAGGCCGCTTTTTTATGGGTTCGGTAGCCGAGCGGGTCGTGCGATTCGCACCGTGCCCAGTGCTGGTGCTGCGCCGCTCAGATTGAGAGAGCTAATTCATCCCCAGATAAGTAAATTGGCATAAATAAATGCATCTAAAAACCGGGGAGCGCCCCGGAGAGGCGCTCCCCGGTTTTTAGATGCGTTTATTTATATGCAGCTACTTAAACAACGTTCAGCCTGATCTTGGTCTATTTTCATGCAGCTACTCCAGCAAAATCTGCTCAACCAGCTCATTCAGTTTCGCCAGCAGATTCATCAGCATCCCGAACGGTCGGGGCAAGAGCAGCAGACGGCTCAGCGCGTGCTGAACTTTGTAGATGCCTATCAACCCGATGAGGTTATTCAAAATCTTGCTGGTCATGGATTAGCCGTTCTCTATCGGGGTCAGCAGGCGGGGCCAACGGTGCTGATTCGAGCCGATATGGATGCTCTGCCGATTCAGGAAACAGGCGCGATCGCACATTGCTCCCAAGTCATCGGGACAGCCCACGCCTGTGGTCACGATGGCCACATGACAATCGTGGCGGGGCTAGCGGCCCTGCTGCACCAGCAGCCGATTGAGCGGGGATGTGTCGTATTACTCTTTCAACCAGCCGAAGAAACAGGGGAAGGAGCCGCTCAGGTCATCGCCAGTCCTGCATTTCAGGCTCTACAGCCAAATTACGTCTTTGCCCTGCACAATCTACCGCGCTATCCCCTGGGACAAGTCCTGATCCGCTGCGGCAGCTTTACCGCCGCCTCAACGGGCGTGATTGTGCGGCTCCAGGGCAAAACCTCCCACGCCGCCTATCCCGAATATGGACGCAGCCCAGCCCTGGCAATGGCGCAGCTCGTGCAGGAAATCGCCGCCCTGCCGCAGCGACTTCAAGCAGATTTAACCGATTTTGTATTGACCACTGTGGTTTATGCCCGACTGGGCGAAATTGCCTTTGGTACTGCGCCCGGTGCAGCCGAAGTGATGGCCACCCTACGCAGCTATCGCAATGACGATATGGACAAGCTCAAAGCCGCCGTTGAACAAATTGCGATCGCACTGGCCGCTGCTGATCAACTAGAGGTAAATATTGAATGGGTCGAGTCCTTTCCCGCCACCGAAAATCATCCCGCCGCCGTGGAGATTGTGAAAACTGCGATCGCAGCTTGCCAAGCCGACTGGATTGAACCCGAATCCCCATTTCGCTGGTCAGAAGATTTTGGCCACTTCACCCAGCGCTATCCAGGAGCGCTATTTTGTCTCGGTTCCGGCGAACAGCAGCCCCAGTTGCACAATTCGGACTACGATTTCCCCGATGCGTTGATTCAGCCGGGTGTGCAGTTGTTTTATCAGATTGTGCAGACGGTTTTGAGGTGAGGAGTGAGGAGTAAAGAGTGAGGCGAGAGGAGTGAGGAGTTAGACGTAAGAGGGGCTTGAGGCTGTAGAGGGCTGTAGAGGGATAGGGAACTGTTTTGAATTTTGAGATGTAGGTTGGGGTGAGCTTGCGAAACCCAACCTACGCAGTTAAGCACCGAACTTGCGTAAGCGTCTGGCGTTTGCCAGGGCTAACCCCATCAGGTGGAGTCCTGGTCGTATGCCAAGCGCTCCTTGATTGCAGGCGTATTCATCAAACGTGTCAACAGCATCCAGCCGCACTGAGTCGGAGTGAATCAAAAACGGGACGGGGTGCCAGCTATGGCCGCCTAGCGTGGCGGGCGTGGAATGGTCAGCCGCGATGACTAGTACGTCGGGCTGCAATTCTAGAATTTCCGGCAGCAGCCGATCAACATGCTCCAGGACTTCTACCTTGCCCGGAAAATCGGCATCTTCGCCTTCGCTATCCGACTTCTTGACGTGGATAAAATAAAAGTCGTGATCCTTGCCGTAAATCCTTTTCAGTGTGGCAAATCGCTGCTCTATCCCGCCCGGATGCGGCACCACATCCATGCCGATCAGCCGACTGACACCGCGATACATGGGATAGTCGGCAATGCACACTCCCTTCAGGCCAAACCGATCCGATAAAGACGGCAGCGGCTCATACCGCTCAAAGCCCCGCATCAGCAGCATGTTGGCAGGCTGCTCATCGGCTAGCACCTCTTTCACCTGCTGCAAGAATGACTCGACCAAGTTGACAGTCTTTTGCGCCCGGTCGGTTTCAGCCACGGGTGTCCGTGGCGGCACCCCGGTAACCTGCGGGTCAGTATCGTTCAGCTCATCGCCCAATCCCTCACCGCGCAAAACTAGAACTGCCCGATGTTCACTGACGGTTTCGACAAAAAATGTACCGTCAAAGTCGAGAGAAATGCGATCGCGGATTTTCTGACACAGCCGCTGATTCAGTTCGGTTGCAATGCGTCCAGCTCTGCGATCGGTGACGTTACCGTTTTGATCAATGGTGGCGAAATTCATCCGTGCTGCCACATCACCTGGCTGGAGGTCAAAGTCAATGCCCAGCGCAGATAGCACGCCGCGCCCAACCCGATACTTGAGTGGGTCATATCCAAACAGCGCTAGATGTCCTGGCCCACTGCCGGGAGTGATGCCTGGGCCAACAATTTCCAGTAGTCCACAGCTAGACTGCTGAGCGAGCTGATCGAGGTGCGGCGTATGGGCAACCTGAAGCTCTGTTTTGCCCTGTTCCCGATTTGGTAAACCACCCAGCCCATCCAAAACCAGATAAATAATCTTGGTATCTTGCGACCAAGCCAGATCTTCCCAAACTTCTGTAATGTCAAATGCGGGATGCTGCATGGGTATTGGGTGTGAGTTGCGACATGAGCTATTGCTAGCTTGTGTCCCAACCTTATGCAAAACACCGCTCTTTGACATCTATCCTGCCGGAGATTGTTCTGTCCAAAGAAAAAGCCAGCGTTCGTCTGTCGGATAGAGCCTCTCGCTCACCAAGTGCTTCCTCTGGAGGGTTACACCACCACTGCATTTTTCTATGATCAGACCGTTGAACGAAACGTAATAAATTATGCTGCTCAAAGAAAAACAGTCGGGCGAATTAGTCAAAGTTGATGAAGTGGAACAGCTCGTTAATCCAGTGCAGGATTCCATAACGGGTCAAATTCAAGGCGGACAAGCTGAGCAATTGCCTCAGTCATTTGAGAAATCAACGCTCATTTTTCCCTCCGGTGAAGCTCTGCCCCGCTGCTGGAGCGATGCTGACTATCGCATGAATAGTAAACCTGAATAGGCTAGACATCTAAATACGTAGATTTTGTAGGGTGCGTTGCTGCTAAGCAAACGCACCATTAATTGTTGGCTATAGTTATTGGTCATAGTGGTTTGCGATCGCAGTATTCAAGCCATTGATGCAATAAACAACTCAAGCTCATCAATAGAATATTGTTTTAGATGATTAGTGCATAAATGATACAGAAATGCACTCGATATCTTGAAGGTGGTTAAGATACTGCAAGATATTGCTTGCTATCGTTTCCATTCAATTAATTAATTAATTGATTGATAGTAAACACAATTTATAGTGCGATCGCATTTCTTGCATGGAGTTGTTTCTGCTAAACATGCCCTATGCAAGAAATACCGCTTTAATAAGCTGGGTTTTGCAAGCTCAATACCAGCCTACAAGAGGTTAGTTAACTGACATCTTCAAATTGTCGGCAACAAACGCCCAGCGATCGCTAACTTCTTCAATCATCTTCGCGGTGGGTTTTCCCGCACCATGACCCGCCTTCGTTTCAATCCGAATCAGCACCGGATTCTGCCCAGCATGAGCCGCTTGCAGCGCTGCCGCAAACTTGAAGCTGTGAGCAGGCACCACCCGATCGTCATGATCCGCTGTTGTAATTAGCGTGGCCGGATATTCTGTGCCCGACTTCAAATTGTGCAGCGGCGAATAAGCATAGAGTGCCTTAAACTCCTCTGGGTCGTCCGGCGAACCGTAGTCCGATGTCCAAGCCCAGCCAATGGTGAACTGGTGAAACCGCAGCATATCCAGTACACCTACAGCGGGCAGTGCTGCCGCAAACAAATCAGGTCGCTGCGTCATGCAGGCTCCCACCAGCAGACCACCGTTACTGCCGCCACCAATCGCCAGCTTTTCAGGGCAGGTGTAACCCTCGTTAATCAACCATTCAGCCGCTGAAATGAAGTCGTCAAACACATTTTGCTTATTCAGCTTTGTACCGGCTTGGTGCCACTCTTCGCCGTATTCGCCACCGCCCCGCAGATTCGGCACCGCATAGACGCCGCCCATTTCCAGCCAGACTAGGTTGCTGACTGAGAAGGTGGGCGACAGTGAGATATTGAATCCGCCGTAGCCGTAGAGATAGGTGGGATTGTTCCCATTCAGTTCCAGTCCCTTACGGTGGGTGATGAACATTGGAATCCGAGTCCCGTCTTTGCTGGTGTAGAACACCTGCTGGGTTTCAAACGCATCCGGGTCAAAGTCAATCTGGGGCTGGCGGAAGATGGTGCTGGTGTCGGTTGTAAAGTCGTAGCGATAAATCGTTGTCGGGGTGGTGAATCCGGTAAAGCTGTAGAACGTCTCCGTATCGTAGCGCTTGCCGCTGAAGCCGCCGACCGAGCCAATTCCCGGCAGCGAAAAATCGCGCACAAACGTACCGTCTAGCTCAAAAATTTTGATCTGAGTGTAGGCATCTTTGAGATAGAAGACAATAAACTGATTATTCAGAACGCTCACGCCTTCGAGCGTATCTTCCGATTCAGGAATCAGTTCAATCCAGTTTTCGCGCTCCGGTCGAGTGACATCAATGCCAATTACGCGACCTTTTGGCGCATCCAAATCGGTCGAAAACCAGAATAGGGAACCATCGTTATCAATCACAGAAAACCGCGCTTCAAATTCTGGAATCAGCTCCACGATTTCCGCATCGGGCTGGCTGAGGTTTTTGTAGAAGATCAGGTTGCGCGGATCGGTGCCCTGCGACACGTAGATGATCAGATAGTCACCATTTTCTGTGACATCAGCATTAAACATCCAGTTTTTCTGATCCGGTCGCTCGTAGACCAAGACATCCTCACTTTGATCTGTGCCGAGACGGTGATAGTAAAGTTTTTGATAATAGTTAATGTCTTCAAACTGAGTCGCTTCATTCGGCTCATCGTAGCGACTGTAGAAAAAACCTTTGTGATCCAGTGTCCACGCGACGCCAGAGAACTTCACCCACTTCAAATGGTCATCTAGATCGTCACCCGTTTCGATATTGCGGACTTTCCACTCCTGCCAGTCAGAACCGGATGATGACAGACCATACGCTAACCACTGACTGTCTTCACTGATGGCCAAGCCCGACAGCGCCACCGTGCCATCTTCAGACAAGGTATTAGGGTCAAGCAGCACCCGTGGTTCAGCCTCTAAATCTGGCAGGGTATACAGCACACTCTGATTTTGCAGTCCGCTGTTGCGGAAGTAAAAATAGCGATCGCAAACTTTAAAGGGATTACCATAGCGCTCATAGTTCCAAAGCTGCTGAAGCCGCTGCTGGATGGTTTTGCGAGCGGGTAACTGTTCTAGATAATCAAACGTAATCTTGTTTTCGGCCTCGATCCAGGTTCGGGTTTCCGGTGAATCGGGATCTTCCAACCAGCGATAGGGATCGGCAACGGTTACGCCATGATAGGTATCTACCTGATCGTCCTGATGGGTGGTGGGATAGCGAAATGAGGGCTGGAAAACGGTCATAAGCTTTTGCAAAGTAATATGAGGGCTGTTTTAAATGTAGCGTGTTTGATTGGGAGTAGAGGGTGCAAAGGCTTTAGAGGGTGTTACATCAAGTCCGGTTGAAACTCCACAATTTAATGTTTGTGAAACGTTTGCTCAGCAAACGTTTCACAAACATTAAATTAGATTCCTATACACAAAGTAGTGAGCGTTTGGGTTCTATTTCTAACCTTTTCTGCGCTGGATAAATCTGCCCGTTGCGATCGCACCACCCACTGCCAATAGCCCTACGGTCGCTGCGGGTTCTGGTACGGCTACATCAGGTTCAAAGTTGCCCATTGTGATCAGGACTTCATTGCGGGAACCACCACCGCCCGCGATATCGATGGTGCCCGTTAACAGCCAGCCATCGGTGACTAAATCGCCCGTAATATACGAGGTTTGCAGCGTTCCGTTGCCGGGAATACCTGCAATACTACCGGGCAAAAATTGACCATCAATCGTATCGAGGTTAAACACAGCATCGCCAACGGCTGAAATTTTGATCGTGTTGCCAATCAGCCAGTCTGCCGCATACTGCACGGTTTGACTGCCAATGGTGACGGAAACGATATCGTCTAGCCAGCTCATCTCAAAATCGAGCAGATCTGGCGCTGACCAGTCAAAATTGGCCTCATTAAAATTGCGAGGTCCACCAGGATTGGGCTGACTCGTCCAAACACCCACGCCAATTTCCCAATCGCGGTTGCCAGAACGGCCACCTCGCGCTTCTAGGCCATAGATGCCTGGGCTGCGGGAAACGAGAGGGGTAAACACTCCTTCTGCGTCGTCTCCTTCTAAGTCCACAAACCGTAGATCAGCCGCTTGCGCGACATTCGGCAAACTGAGTAGCACAGCGCAGGTTGTGGTTGCGATCGCAAGTGGAGTAGCAATACGCTTCAACATAATTCAAATGTCCTTACAGGTTCGATAACGACGGCTCAGGAAAGTCAATTGGCTCACAGCTTGCACCAAAACCTACAAGATGAGTTTGCGCCGCGATGCGGCCAAGTCACTTGGAATGGCTGGTTTTAAGTACGAATAAGTAGGTTGGCATAAATAAACGTATCTAAAAACCGGGGGAGCGCCCCGCCGGGGAGCTCCCCCGGTTTTTAGATATGCATTGATTTGTATATAGCTACTTATCTGTGTGTAGCTACTTAGCACCTCAATTATATGAACAGCGTTTAAAGGATTGGGGCGATTATTGAGATTCCTGTCCAATTTAAGGTACATGGCTTTCGATGTGATGGCTACCGCTGCAAAGCGGTTCTGCCGTTCGTATTAAATCACAACTCAAACTGGCTAGCGCTATATTTTGCAGGTTGATAAAGTTTGTTCCGAAATCGGTTATCTTTGCTAGATTAGCAGGGCAGTTCTGCGTTGTTGCTTCCTGAAGCTGCTTCATAATCATGCCAGTAAAAAAATCTCCTTTATTAATAACCCTCGGCGCGGCTGTTCTCTTAATCGGAGTGGGAGCCGGAGCTTATTGGATCTTGACCCGTCGCGGTGTTCTGCCGGGGGATCTGCCAACCGGAGCTAATGTCGTACCCGATGAAGCGCTGATGGCGATTTCCATTTCGACCGACGAAGGGCAATGGAGAGCCCTCCGCTCTTTTGGTACGCCTGCGACGCAAGCTTCATTCGATCAGAATTTAGCTAACCTGCGCGATCGCATTTTGACGGCCAATGGCTTGAACTATGAGCAAGACATTGAGCCGTGGGTTGGAGATGAAGTGACAATTGCGTTCATGCCGACGGCTGATGCCGCAGAGGGAACTGCACCGAACGCTGCACCCGAAGCAGCCGCTCCCAATCCTGACCTGGGATCTGAAGACGACGAATCGGCAGATGCTGAAACCGAGGACTCTGCAACCAACGAACCATCGGCTCCAGAGAACTTTGGTGACGGGAATCTAGCGGAACTGGATGACTCTCAGCCGCTGGTGATTGTGCTGCCGATTGCTGATCCGCTCAAAGCACAGGAGATTTTGGGTAATTCAGAGCTAACTAAGGACAGCACAAGCCGCGAATACAAAGGGGTTGAAGTCCAAGAATTTACCGCTGAAGATTCCACGGCCTATTCAGCAGCCGTTTTTGACACGAACTATGTGGTGCTAACGACCGATCAGCAAGCAATTGAGGCCACTATTGATACGTTCAAAGGCGAAGAGTCCATCGCCCAAATTGCTGGATATCGCAACGCCTTTAACCAGATTCAAACCGATGATCTAGTTGCACGGCTGTATGTGAATGTACCTGCCGCAACTGCGATCGCGGCTCAGAATTCCAATCAGCCCGTTTCCCCCGAAAGCCTGTCTACATTCCAAAACAACCAGGGGTTAGCGATCTCGGTCGGATTAAAGTCGAATGGCGTGCGGTTTGCTGGCATTGCTTGGCTACCGCAGGACAGCGAGTTTACTTACGAAGTTACGAATACGGTCGGACAAATTCCGGAACTACTGCCCTCAGATACACTGGCGATGGTATCGGGCAGCAACCTGAAGCAGCTCTGGCAGGACTATGCTCGCAGTGCAGCGAGTCGGCCACTGACTCCGCTGCATCCGGAAAGTATCCGCACTACCTTCGAATCCACCACGGGTCTTAATCTAGAGGCTGATTTACTTGATTGGGCAGATGGTGAGTTTTCGCTCTCGCTGTTGCCAATTGCTGCACCGGAATCCGACGATCCGAGTACGCAACCCCTAGCGACAGTCGCGCCAGTGATCATTGTGCAGCCCAGCGATCGGGCGTTGGCAGAACAAACATTTGAGAAATTAGACGAAGTGCTGTCGAGTCGCTATCGGTTCCAGGTGGAGCCAACGGAAATGGATGGTCAATCGGTTGTCAACTGGGTCTCTCCCTTTGGCGCATTGACGCTGACCCGTGGCTGGCTAGAGGGCAATCAGGTCTTTCTGGCGATTGGCCCCACCGCCGCCCAGCGCATTCTGGCGCAGCCGTCTCCCTCGTTGGCCGAGAGCCAGCCCTATAAAACGGTGATGCTCGACAGTCCCGATTCGAATAATGGTCACTTTTACGTTGATTTGAATCGGTTTTTCAACACGGACGGTATTCCGCTGCCGCCATTCCCGTCTCAAAGCCAGGAGGTCGCAAATTCAATTAACGCGATTGGCGTTACGGCGTCCATTTTGAACCCCCGCACCATTCGCTACGATGTCAACGTTTCACTGAAAAAAGGTGAACGTCCGGGCGCATTACCCAATCCAGAACCGACTGAACCCACTCCCGAAGAGTTACCAGCGGAGACGCCAGAGGAGCAGCCCCCGGAGTAGACAGTAGACATTTGCAGCCATTCGCTATCAGGCTTTTGGGACAGAAATCGCAGTGTGGCCACACTGCGATTTCTGTCCCAAAAATTCTATTTCCAAACGCCTTCATTCCAGTAATCTATTGAGTTAAATCTTTTTGTTACCGCCCTAGAGAATTGAGGCTTAGCATGGATTACGACGAAATAGCGGCACTTTGCGAACAGCTGCCTTACCGAGATAAGTTCCGCTTGGCTCAGTTTCTGATTCAGCTTGCTCGCAAAGAAGAGGAAGAGAAAAATCCAGACAGCCGAAGAGCGGCGGTCAAGGATTTTCATACGATTGAGTATGTGGCCGAACGGTTGCTGAAATCGAAACCGACTAAGAAAACGACGCTACTCAATTTCATTGGGGCGATGTTTCAGTTTCAAGGCGGCATTTCTGACGCGGATAAAGAAGCCATTGTGCGTGAGCTGCAAAAGAGGAACTATCTGATGATTGATCGGGATGGGCGAGTATCCTACAAAACGTGGTTCTCGGAGTAGTCGGCAAATCGCGATCGCAGAGATATGACGCCTGAGAAACGTTTAGAATAAGTAACGGTATTTACAAAAGCTGTAATTCAGAGAGATCCGGCATGGATTTAGTGACGCTACAGGGCTGGCTTGATAACGCATCATTTGCCGTTTTGTTTGTGACGATGCTGGTGTACTGGGGCGGGGTCGCATTTCCCCGAATTCCAGCACTACCGCAAATCGGTACGGCTGGCATGGCGATCGCAAATTTGTGTATCGCGGCGCTATTGGCAGCTCGCTGGATTGAGGCGGGTTATTTCCCACTCAGCAATCTCTACGAGTCTCTATTCTTCGTCGCCTGGGGCATCACGGCTATGCACCTGCTAGCGGAACAGATGAGCCAGAGTCGCCTGGTTGGGGCTGTAACGGCTCCTGTGACGATGGCGATTACGGCCTTTGCGGCGCTGTCGCTACCCGATGCCATGCAGCACTCGGAACCGCTGGTGCCTGCGCTCAAGTCTAACTGGCTAATGATGCACGTAAGCGTCATGCTGCTCAGCTATGCGGCGCTGATGGTGGGGGCTTTGGTTGCGATCGCATTTCTGATCGTGACCCGTGGTCAAGATGTAGAACTCAAAGGCAGCTCTGTTGGTACAGGCTCCTTCCGCTCCACCAGCCAGCGCTATCAGCTCAAGCGTCAGGGTGAACCTGTGGCTGAGCCAGTGGCGTTTACGGATGGCGGCGGTACGGCAGTGATCGAGCGGACTAACACCGCTACGTCTGCTGAACTGTTGTCACCACAGCGTCTCAGCTTGGCGGATACACTGGACAACATCAGCTATCGCATCATTGGCTTGGGCTTCCCGCTGTTGACGATTGGCATCATTGCTGGAGCCGTTTGGGCAAATGAAGCCTGGGGTTCCTACTGGAGCTGGGATCCAAAAGAAACCTGGGCGCTGATTACCTGGCTGGTCTTTGCAGCTTATCTCCATGCTCGAATCACCAAAGGCTGGCAAGGTCGCAAGCCTGCAATTCTGGCAGCATCGGGCTTTATTGTTGTCTGGGTTTGCTATTTAGGCGTAAATCTGCTCGGCAAAGGCCTGCACAGCTACGGCTGGTTCTTTTAACCATTCAGAGATTGTACATTTCTAGCAATGGAGGGAAGCAATGGAGGGACGAGAATATCTCGTCCCTCCATTGCGTTTAAACGAGTTCAAATCACAGGTCAAGATGCTGGTTTAATTGCCAGGTTAGCTTATGTTCGCTACTCAACCCAAGTTGCGAGATTTGCGATCTTATTAAACCACACTGAAACTCCACATAAATAATTTTTCATCTTATAGAAACTCGATAGCATCGATTTTCTGTTTGACCTCGTGTAGGATATTTTTAGTTGCTGCTAAAAGCTCAAAAGAAGGATCAACAGATTCTTGCTTTAAGCTATTAGTAATTTCGCGTAGTTTACTGATGTTTTTCTCGGGTTCAGCAAAATAGCTTGATGCTTTATCCTTCAAAGCTTCTATCGCATCATGATAGTCATTTAGTAAATTAGAATATCCATTGTTTAATTCCACGAATTCTTGAAATAAGGAAGTTGTAGACGTAAAGTGAGACTCTTGGGGCCTTACGACCAATGCAGTTTGCCATGAATCATACAAGAAGTTGCTTAAACGTTCAGCGGAGACTATTACTTTTTCGTTGTCTTCATCCTTGAAAGAAGAAATTTCTTGTTCGATGGTTTCAAAAGAAGTTTGTCGGAAATCCTCAAGAATTTTAGTCTCAGTTACTTTAATGTCTCTGGGATAGCTGTCACGAGCTAGAGCAACAAGAAAACTGATGAATTCAAACACGATGCTTGTAATAATTCCCCAAAAAATAGTACTTGATACATTGCTTGAGACATCAATATTTTGAAAGCGAAGAAAACCTGAATAAGCAACGAAATACAAAACCGCTGTCACCAAAGCAACTGTAATGAAATAATTACGCCTTTTGCGTTTTGCAGCTCTTAAACCTATTTCCCATCTTTCAAGAGCCAAGCTTACGTTTGATTGTAGTTTATTATTAATAGACTGTTGGAATGAACTTACATCATTCCTTACATCTCTTGCCAATTCTGAGATTATTGCATCTAAATCCTCTTCAGGCCAGTCTATATCTGGCATCGCCATATCCTTACTGTAAAAAATATCGAAACTTCGTTGTAAGTGCAGGCAAGTGGAGTCTAGTTCAGTAGTCCTCTGTTTGAAGTCACTAAAAACCTTAGCTTTATCAGGAAATATGTTTTCTTTGGCATTTTGCTTGATGATCAACTTTTGTTCGTCAGGAATTTGCTTGCTATCAAGCTCATCCAGCTTCATCTCCATCCCCAACTTAGCAATTGCGTCTTTAACGTTTAGAGAAAAGACACCGCTCCTGTATATATAAATAATATTGAAAAACTTATCAAAATCTTCTGATAATCCAATCTCTGCTTTATTTATTATTTCTTCGCACGCAGAAGATGGGCGTTTTTGCTGAAGCTCGTCTTTAAGGTATTTTATTCTTTTTCCCAACTCTTTTCTCGTCTCATTAAATTTTTCTATGTATACAGAATGCAGCATCTTCCTTGATTCAGATACTAACATCTGGGGGATTTTTGAATCCATTTCTTTCTTTAGGAAGCTTTCCAATTTGATATTAGATAAACTGAGATGTAAGCAAGATGGATCTTTAAGCATCTGAGGAATTTTTGCTTCATTTATATCTATCTTGAGCTGTGATAGTTGGCTATTAAGGATGCGTAACGTTTCCTGTTTGGCTAAACCAGACCATGACTTTATGCTTTCTTTTGATTCAGATTTGATTTGACTTTTTAGCAGGTTGGTTTTCTGCATTCTTTTGTCGCTATTGAAGTCGGATATTTTGTTGGAGATAATTATAGTATCTGGAAGAGAATTAATTACTTTATTACATACGTTTCGGATATCACCTAAACTGTCAAACCAAGACTGCGTTAACGAGTTGTTCGTGATTTGAATCTCATCATTGAATTTTTTAATATTTTTCTTGGCATTTTCCACGAAATTGGATATAGAAATGAACTTATTGTTTATGAAATTAGAGAAAAACCCTTGTAGCGTGATTGAGCTGCTTTGGTAATATCGTATTTTATGAGAGTGGATTCTTATTTGTCCTGAAATGTCTTCTATATCTGCAAATTTAGATATGTATGTTTTTAGTGAATCAATATTAAAATTGACTCTATTATCAATCAATATAATATCTTCCGAAGATATTGCTGCATTTGAATCCTTGAAGAGCTGATTTATTCTATAGACTAAAGTGCCTAAAAACTCGCCTGCTTTTCTATCGTCAAAGTTTTGTTCATTGAGCTGACACTCGCTATCTAGTCTAAACTCATCTGCTCTTGTTACTACAAACTTGGTCGGAATGAAATTCAACTCTGAAAATTTTTCTTGTAAGAATGGTTGATCTGCAGTGTCTAGAGGATTAGTAGATGAAAAGAAATAAATAATGAGATCACAAATTGGCAAGAAGTCTCTTGCAATCTCATCTAATAGAACTGGATCGCCTGTTCCAGGTGTATCAGCAATTACTACATTATGGAGAAAATCATTATCTACACTGCTAGACTTGATAGCAACCAAACCCTCTTTGGTTATATTAAGTATCGAACTATTGTTTTTACTATGCGTAATTAGAGTTATGGCTTTATCGACAGGATTTAACCCAATATTTCGATAACCTTCTGATTGTTTGTCGAGATCAAGAAGTGAATTGATAGTGCTCGATTTTCCTGTTGAAAAATGGCCCATAAATCCAACATAGACTAGGTCTCTTCCACGCTCTTTGTATTGAATTAGGCTCATTCTCAATCGTTTTAAAAGCTCTCTGTTTTTGTTGGTTGAAAAGTTTTCATCTAAATTTAAAGCATCTTTTGCTATAGGCTCCTCTAGATACTTGTCTAGTTGATCTAGCCCTTTTAGAATTTGGCTGCATTGGATGTCGGTTTCGTTGGAGTTATTCATGCTTAGATCCTGTTTGAGATTTGTTTTTGTTAAAATAAGTCGCCGAGATTTCAGAGCTTGATCAGATTATGTGCGATCTTAAATTTCATATTGGAACCATAAAACTCATAAGACAGTGCGACCTTAAATCTTATAGGATGTACCTAGTTCCACCCAAGTTTGTGTTGAGTAGAATTGAGGCAGAGAGTTCAGAAGG